>NZ_WHLY01000002.1:0-685000 GCF_009296315.1 Salmonirosea aquatica | reverse complement strand
GGGGGTAATCCTGGTCACGACCAAGAAAGGTACCTCAGGCGGGATTCGGGTCAATTACAGTGGCTACTATGGCGGTCAAGCTCCGGCCAAGAAGCTCGATCTGCTGGATGCGTCCCAATACGCTACCCTGATGAACGAGCAGGCGGTCAACGACGGCAAGAAAGCTCCTTTCGCCGATCCGGCCTCCTATGGGAAGGGGACCGACTGGCAAAAACTGATTTTCAATAACAATGCCCGCATTCAGAATCACGAACTCAGCATCAGTGGTGGCACCGATCGGTCGACTTTCTACACTTCGTTTGGCTATTACGACCAGCAGGGAATCGTGGCCTCGGAGGTATCGGGTTTTCAGCGGTACAACATCCGGCTCAATTCCTCGCATAAAATCAAGGATTGGCTGGTTTTTGGTCAAACGCTGGGCTATTCGCATATCAGGAACAAAAGTGGTGTCAATGCCAACAGTAATTTCGGCGGCCCGCTGAGTTCGGCCCTCATGCTCGACCCCATTACGCCTACGGTGATTACCGATCCCACCGTAGCAGGCCAGGTACCTTATTCCACGCAGCCCGTGGTGCGTGATGCGCAGGGCAACCCCTACGGTATCTCGGATTACATTGCGCAGCAGGTTACCAATCCACTGGCTTTTGTACAAACCGTGCGAGGAAACTACAACTGGTCGGACGATATCGTGGGGAATGTTTTCGTGGAGGCAGAGCCGCTGAAAGGCTTGAAATTACGGTCGACGGTAGGTACCACCCTGTCCTACAATGGCAATGAGAATTTTACCCCATTGAGCTACCTGAATTCCAATCAGCTGACTACCCAGACTTCCTTTTCCCGCTTCAATGGTAAAACCGTGAACTGGAACCTGGAAAACACGGCTTCCTACCGCCGTACCGCGGGAAAGCACGACTTTACCATTCTGGTCGGGCAGGGAGCCTACCTTGACAACAACTCCACGGGCCTCACGGTGACGTACTTCAACCTGCCGGTCAATACATTCAAGGAGGCTTCGATGAATTACAGTACCTCAGCCAATGACATCAACGCCACCGGCTACGAGGGAATTAATCATAAGGTAAGTTCGCTGTTCAGCCGGGTGACTTACAGCTACAATGAAAAGTACCTGTTCACGGGCGTGTTGCGCCGTGATGGTTCTTCGCGCTTCGGGTTCAACAACCGTTTTGGGTACTTCCCCTCCGCCTCGGTAGGTTGGGTCGCTTCGCAGGAAGATTTCTGGACGATCAAGAACACGATCAATTTCCTGAAATTCCGGGCTTCCTACGGGGTTACCGGCAACGACGTGCTGGGTAATTTCCGGTACCTGTCCACAGTGGGTGGTGGCCGGAACTTCACCTTCGGCAACGACAACTACCTGATTGGCTACAGCCCTGACGCACCGGCCAATCCCGACCTGCGGTGGGAACAGACCAGCCAGCTCAACTTCGGCGTGGATATGGTGCTTTTCCAGGATTGGAACCTGACCTTCGACTGGTATAACAAACTGACGACGGGCATCCTGCAAACCGTCACGTTCCCCGCCTATGTGGGCGCAACGGGCTCGTCCTACGGCAACGTAGCCGACATGAGCAACCGGGGCGTCGAACTGGAACTCGGCTACCGCAAGCAGGTAGGGGGCGTAAAGCTCAATCTGAGGGGTAATATTTCGTACCTGAAAAACGAAGTGAAGTACCTGGGTGAAGGCAAGGATTTTTTGCAGGGTGGAGCCACTTTGCAGAACAGTACCTACGAACTTACCCGGACGGCAGTGGGACACGCCATCGGCTCTTTTTACGGATTCCAGACGCAGGGCATTTTCCAGAATCAACAGGAAATCGAAGCCTACACGGGGCCTGACGGGAAGCCCATTCAGCCAGCGGCCCAGCCCGGCGACTTCCGCTGGGCGGACATTAATAACGATGGGCAGATTACCTCGGACGACCGTACCTTCATCGGTGATCCCATTCCCAACTGGTCGTTCGGGTTTACAGCCAATGCTTCTTGGAAAAATTTCGACCTGCTGGTGTTCGGACAGGGCGTGGCCGGCAACGATATTTTCCAGGGCCTGCGCCGTCTGGACATTCCCACGGCCAACTGGCAGACCAGCGTGCTCGATCGCTGGACGGAGCCCGGTACGTCGGATACCTACCCCCGCCTGACCACCAAGGATGCCAACAAGAACTTCGCCAATCCGTCGGACTTTCATCTGGAGCGCGGCGACTATTTCAGGATCAAGTCGTTGCAGGTAGGCTATACACTGCCTAAGGCGATCGCGGGTAAGGTCGGACTGCAGAAAGCCCGCATCTACGTGAGTAGCAATAATCTGATTACGTTCACGAAATACACAGGCTACGATCCTGAAATCGGGGGTAGTAGCTACGGTATCGACCGGGCTATTTATCCGCAGTCGCGCTCGTTCTTGCTGGGCCTCAATCTTGGTTTTTAACCTTAAATCAACTCCAAAATGAAGAAGCAACAAATCTTATATACGGCACTTTTAGCGACCAGCTTACCCCTGTTGACTTCCTGCCAGGAAAACTTCCTGGAAGTGGATGCCAAAGCCACGAAGGTAGAAACCAATTACTACAAGAATCCCGAAGAAGTGTTCAACGGTCTGGTGGCGGCCTACGATCCGATGAGCTGGGAAGGTACGGTTCAGTACGGCAACTTTGCCTGCCTGAATGCCGCCTCCGACGATTGTTATGGCGGTGGGGGTAGCTCATCCGATGTACCCTTCCTAAATACGATGAATGCCTTCACGCTCGATCCGGCCAATGGTCCGCAGCTTGATTTCTGGCAGAAAAACTTCACGGGCATTTCCCGGGTTAATACTATTTTGACCAAGCTGGAAGGCGAGGTACCCAACCTGAGTGCGGCGGTCAAAAAACGGTACGTGGCCGAAGCCAAATTCCTGCGCGGCTATTACTATTTTGAGTTGGTGCGCCTGTTCGGCAAGGTACCTCTATTTACCGCGCCCATTGAAACGAGCGAGATTTACAACGTGACGCAGGCCACGCCGGAAACCGTGTATGCCCAGATCGAAAAAGACCTGACCGAAGCGGTAGCCGAAACCAACCTGCCGGACAAGGTACCTGTCGAAACGGAAGGGGGGCGCGTAACAGCGGGCATGGCGCGGGCGCTGCTGGGCAAGGTGTATTTGTTTGAAAAGAAGTGGACGAAAGCCGCTGAGTTGTTGGCCCAGGTTAATGGTACGCCGGGCACTACCAACAAATATGGGTATCAGCTACTGGAAGATTTTAATACCATTTTCCAACCGGATAACCCATTCAGCAGCGAAGCGATCATCGAGATTCCTCATACATCCATCGCTGCTTCGGGCTGGGGCGATGCTTCCAAAGTGGAAGGGTTGATTGCCAGCAAGATGTTCGGCCCCCGCAGCTACAACGGTCCGGAATACTACTCGGGCTGGGGCGGCTGCCCCATCACGCCGGGGTTGTACCATGCCCTGCATTATGACCCTCGTTTTAAAGCTACTGTGGCGGATGTGGACAGTCTAGTGAAAGCTAAGAAAGCCACCTACATTCCGGGCTACGAGGATACGGGGTATTTTATCCAGAAATACGCGCCGTTGAAGGTGTTTGAAAGCAAAGGAGCCGGTCCTTCGGCGCTCAACTATCCGCAGAATTACATCGAAATGCGCCTGGCCGATACTTACCTTATGGAAGCCGAAGCATTGGTACAGGGGGGCGGTAGCCTTACGCGGGCAGCTACCTTATTGAATGCCGTGCGTGCCCGCGTGGGCCTGAATCCCGTTGAAGCTACGCTGGCAAATATCTACAACGAGCGCCGACTGGAACTGGCTACCGAAGGCCACCGCTGGTACGATCTGGTCCGTACGGGCCGGGCCGCGACTATGCTGGCGTCAGATGGTTTTGTAGCGGGTAAGAACGAAGTGCTGCCTATTCCGTTGCCCGAGTTGAACAACACGAAACTGGTACAAAATCCGAATTACTGATGCGCAAACTAATTCGCCGGGGATACCGATTTTTGCTCGTGTTGGCACTGGCCGTTATCTCCGGCTTTATGGGTTTTTCTCAACCTCCCAGACTGCACGTAATCAGCCTGAAAAATCCCCGTCAGTTGCGGACTTTTCTGCGGTATGGCCCCGACCGATCGCGGCCCGACCGGATTCCTTTCGTGAGCGCGCATCGGGGGGGACCACGTCCGGGTTACCCCGAAAATTGCCTGGCTACCTTCGAAAATACCCTGCGAAGTACCTGGGCTATGCTGGAAATCGATCCGCGCTACTCCAAAGACAGCGCCATCGTGCTCATGCACGATCCTACCCTTGACCGCACCACCACCGGTCACGGCAAAGTATCGGGCTTTACCCTGGAAGAATTGCGGAAACTCCGGTTGAAAGATCCGGATGGACGAGTGACAGACTATCCGATACCTACCCTGGGCGAGGCGCTGGAATGGGCGAAGGGGAAAACGGTACTCATCGTGGATCAGAAAGACGTACCCATGCCAGCACGGGTACAGGAAATCACGAAACACCGGGCCGAAGCGAATGCTTTAGTAATGGCCTATACCTTTGAGGACGCCCAACTTGCGTATGCTCTGAATCCTGAGGTGGCGATGGAAGTGTTCATCCCGGACCGGGAGGCCGCCGACCGGTTTGAGCAGATGGGGGTATCCTGGCAGAACGTCGTGGCCTTTGTTACGCACACGCAGCCGAAGGATGCCACGATTTTCCAGCATCTGCACAAGAAGGGTACGCTGGCCATCGTGGGCAGTTCCCGCACGATCGACAAAGCCTATGCGGAAAAGGGAATAGCCAAAAACGAACTGGACAAGGGGTACCTGGCCATCATCGCTTCGGGAGCTGATATCATTGAGGCCGATCTGGCCATCGAGGCGGGCGAAGCGCTGAGGACGATCCCCAAAAAGAAAAGTTCGAAGGATCAGTTTTTTAAAATACGACCCTAGAGAAAATGTTTGACAGGAAAGAAGCACTACCATTAATAAGAATCATTGAAAAACGCTTTGGAAGCGGGCTGCTAACAGGGTGCCTAAGAAAATTCGGGTACTATGTTGTCTTGTTTTCCAGCTTGGTCGGAGCTGCTCAGGGCAGCGAGATTGTCCGCCTGACCGAAAAAAACTTGTCTTTGCTGCCGGGTGGGAAAGAAGTAGATGGCATGGCAGGCGACTGGCTCATGCGCAACGATTGGGTGGTGGCCGTAATCGGCGCGGCGTATTCCGACCGGGAGGCCAATCAGATGGTGTCCTCCATCCAGGGTGCTGTGATCGACTACACCAGCCGCCGCGTCAACAACGACCAACTGGTAGTGTACTATCCGCAGGGCGCGCGGGTGGATATTCCTTCTGCCGATACGATCATCGTCCTCCGGGACAAGGGTACCTCTGTGCAGTTGCAGGCCATTAGGTATCCCACCGCTGCCGAACCCTACGGATCTGCCACCACCTACACGTTGAACGACGGTGAAGGGTTTCTACGCGTGATGACTACATACGAAAACAAAACCGGCAAGACCGTGGCCGTCCGCCTGTACGATCAGTTGCGCTGTGATAATCGGGTGGACGACGCGGCCCCGCAGGGAGAAAGCCGACTGGCCTATCTGCAAAACGACTGGTACCATGCGGCCT
This sequence comes from Salmonirosea aquatica, assembly GCF_009296315.1. NCBI lineage: Bacteria > Pseudomonadati > Bacteroidota > Cytophagia > Cytophagales > Spirosomataceae > Salmonirosea > Salmonirosea aquatica. Next base: position 679,369 of record NZ_WHLY01000002.1, on the reverse strand, counting down.
ACGGGGTTGCTACCACGGATCGGGAACTCTACACAGAGGGCAGGGTAGGGCGCAAAAATCTTATCAAATTGGGCTACGAAATTCTGTACGCGGAGGATTCTGTTCAATTGAATCCGGGGCAAAAGCTAACCATTTCGCGCGTGCTGCTCACCGGAACTGATGTGGCGGATTTGCAAAAACAATACATGACGTTGAGCGGTGAAAAGAATCCCTCGCTTGCCATTAACCTGAAAACTACTACAGGCCAAGCCGTAGACGGAGCTTTCGTGACAGTACGCGATGCGCAGAACGCAGTACTATCATCTGCTATTACGGATGCTACGGGGCAGGGTAGGCTATATCTTCCGGTGGGAAGCCACCAGGTAGAAGCCTCCAAGCCCGGTCATGATACCCTGCGCCGGGAGATAACGATACCATCAGACAAAGCCTTTGCGCTGGTGATGCAGCCGCCCACGAAAGTTCTGATGCGGGTAGAAAGTGCCGACGGAAAAATGCTGCCCGTCAAAGTGGAATTCCGGGGTGCCCAAGGTACCAAGAACCCGATGCTGGGCCCCGAAACCCGCACCGAAGGGGCGTTTAATTTGTATTACAGCCATACTCCCCATTTTGAAGTTCCTCTGCCGCCCGGTACCTACCGGGTCATTGTGTCGCACGGACCGGAATACCAGGCCGAGGTGCGCGAGGTTACGCTGAGTAGGGGAGAAGCCAAGCCCCTGACGATTCAGATTAAACGCTTGTTCACTACGCCTAACTGGATCTTAGCCGATCTGCACAACCATTCGACCGGGAGTGGTGATTCCAACGTAGGCCGCGAGGACCGGGTGATCAACCTGGCCGCTTCGGGCATCGAGTTCGCCCCGGCTACCGAACACAACCGCATCAGTTCCTATACGGAAGTGATCCGGGCGGCAGGTTTGCAACCCTACATCGCTTCGGCCGCGGGCATTGAATTGAGCGGACGCCCCGGCCCTGGCGACATCAACCATCAGATTGCTTTTCCGCTACGACCGAAACCGGGCCGCGGCTACGGGGCACCCAAAACGGACGCAGACCCACGGGTGCAAATGAGCCGTTTGTACCACTACGATCAGGACCGCTTTAAGCTCATGCAGCAAAATCACCCGAACATCGGCTGGCTGTACTTTGATAAAAATCAGGATGGAGAAATAGACCAGGGTTTTGGCACCGAAAGCATGACGGATGTAATGGAAATCCGGGAAACCATGGCCGACCTACCGGGGGCCGTCAATGGCGGCGACACGGATACCCGCTCCTTCCACTGGCTGCAGATGCTGAATCGTGGTTACCGGATTTTCGGTACCGCCAATTCGGACAATCATACGGTAGGCCATGCCAGTGGGTCCATGTTCAATTATGTACATGTGCCCCACGATAAGCCGGAAGAAATCGATCCGGAAGAGGTAGCGCGGCAGGTCAAGGCTGGCCACGTGGTCATCAGCGACGGACCTTTCATGGAGGTGCGCGTCAATGGGGCGCTACCCGGTGAAGAAATAAAAGCGGCTGATGGAAAAATCAAGGTTCAGGTGAAAGTATTGACCGCCAACTGGGCACCCGTCAACACGGTGCAGATTCTGGTCAACGGGAAAGCCGATAGTTCGCTGATTTTTAATCAAAAAAACAATCCGGCGATGTTCCGAAATACGCCCACCGTTTTTGAAGGTACCCTACCTCTTGACCTCAAAACCGATGCCCATATCATCGTGATGGCGTACGGACTGGGAGAAAATGTGGGGCTGGTTACGGGCGGGAAAATGAAAACCGCCCTGCCTATCGCGGTATCAAACCCGGTATTTGTGGACGTAGACGGCCATGGTTTTAGCCCAAATCATGATTTACTAGGTATGCCCTTACCGACGGCATTGAAAAAGAAAGCGAAGGATTCGGAAGTGGAGTGATGGGCCGTTAGAGGTACCTACCATTAGAAAAAGCGATAGGCCGGCTTTTCCAGGTTCACCTCCATCATTATTGGATGTGAGCCTGGAAATTTGTTCATAATCAATCGCTTTTAATGAAAAAAATAGCACTCCTCCTACTTCTAGCTACCTCCCTCCACGCCCAAACCTTCAGGAATCCCTTGCTACCTGCCGGGGCGGATCCGTGGTCTATCTACCACGACGGCTACTACTATTACATGCACACCACAGGCAAAGACCTGAATATCTGGAAAACCAAAGACCTCTCTCAGTTACCTTCTGCTGAAAAAGTGACCGTATGGACGCCGCCCGCTACGGGGATGTATTCCAAAAGTATCTGGGCACCCGAGCTGCATTTTCTGCGGGGCAAGTGGTACATCTACTTCGCTGCCGATAATGGGCAGAATCGCAATCACCGCCTGTATGTACTGGAAAATGATTCTCCCGACCCCACCGAAGGTACCTGGACATTCAAAGGCAAGCTGGAAACTCCGCAGGACAAGTGGGCCATCGACGGCTCGGTGTTTGAACACAAGGGCCAACTGTACCTGACCTGGTCGGGCTGGGAAGGCGAGGAGAACGGTCGGCAGGATATCTACCTATGCAAAATGAGCAACCCGTGGACTTGCACGGGCAACCGTATCCGTATTTCCGACCCAAAGTTTGCCTGGGAACAGCACGGTTTGTTGACCCATCCGGGTCCTGACGACCAGCCGATCGTTCTGGTGAATGAAGGACCACAGTATCTGCAAAGCCCCAATGGCCGGGTCAATATTATCTTTTCGGCAAGTGGCTGCTGGACTGACTATTACGCTCTGGGCATGGTGTACGCCGATGCCAATGCCGATCTAATGAGCCCGAAATCCTGGCAAAAGCACCCGGCGCCCGTTTTTTGGGCCGATGACGTGAAGGGTACCCACGCGGCGGGGCACAACAGTTTTTTCAAGTCGCCCAATGGTAAGCAGAATTGGATTCTGTACCACGCCAACGCCGAGGCCGGGCAGGGGTGCGGTGGCAAGCGCGCGCCCCGTATGCAGCCCTTCACCTTTGGGGCCGATGGTACCCCTGTGTTCGGGAGTCCGTTGCCGTTGGGCGTGGAGATGAGTGTGCCGAGGTAAAGGGAAAGTTGATCGGGGACAATTAAAAAGAACATCAAGTATAAACCCTTTCCTCAAATGCTTTGAATGCAAGTGAATTGTTATGAAAGAAAATTGTCAACTTTCAACTGAAAAATGAAAACCACCCGCCGGAATTTTGTCAAACTCGCTGGCCTGGGGTCGGTGGGTTTGAGTGTACTTTCTTCTTTTGAGTTCCAAGGTACCCTTGCCCAAAACTTACCCCGGGCTACTCCCGAATCGCAGGGTGTGGACACCAACGGTATTCTGAACTTCCTGCAGGCTATTCAGGTATCCGGGCTGGAATGGCACAGCTTTATGCTGGTACGGCATGGGCACGTAGTGGCTGAGGGCTGGTGGAAACCTTTTGCTCCAGAATTCAAGCACACCCTGTACTCGCTCTCCAAGAGTTTTACGAGCACGGCCATTGGTTTTCTGGTGAGCGAAGGGAAAATTACGGTGAATGATCCCGTCCTGAAATTCTTCCCCAAGGATGCCCCCGCCGATCCGGGCGAAAATTTAAAAGCCATGCGGGTGAAGCACCTGTTGACAATGAATACCGGGCATGATGCCGATACGTTGCCAGCCATCCGGAATGCCGAGGGGAAATCGTGGGTGGAGACCTTCCTCGCCCAGCCCGTTCTCCATGCGCCAGGCTCTCATTTTCTATACAATACGGGCGCTACCTACATGCTGGGGGCTATCGTGTACAGTGTGACAGGTCAAACACTGGAGGAGTACCTGGAACCCCGCTTGTTTAAGCCACTAGGCATTGTGGGTTATGACTGGGAAAAATCCCCGCAGGGGCTCAACACGGCGGGTTACGGCCTGCGCGTTAAAACGGAGGACATTGCCCGGTTCGGACAGTTTTATCTGCAAAAGGGGATGTGGGAAGGCAAGCAATTACTTCCTGCAGCCTGGATCGAGGAAGCCACCAGCAAGCAAACCGAATCCCAAAAGGGCGACGGCGACTGGTCGCAGGGCTACGGCTACCAGTTCTGGCGTTGCAAGCCGGGCTTCTACCGCGGCGACGGGGCCTATGGGCAGTTCTGCTTTGTGATGCCCGAGCAGGATGCCGTACTAGTCATGACCAGTGAAAGCTGGGATTTGCAGAAATCCATGAACATTGCCTACGAAAATCTGCTGCCAGCGTTTGCTAAGGGACAATTGCCCGAAAAACCCACTGAGCTGGCGATTTTAAAGAAAGAGTTGAGCCAGCTGACGCTTCCGGTACCTCAAGGCTCGAAAACCTCACCGCTGGCGGCCCGCTACAACGATAAAGTATTCACGATCAACAAAAACTCTTTCAACATCACTGAATTATCTGTCGGCCTGAATAAGGATTCCTGCGTATTGAAAATGGCTACGCCAGGCGGCATGGAAAAAATCACGTTCGGATGGGAAGATTGGAAACTGAATCCCGGTGAAAACAAAATGCGTTTTCCGGTAGCTACCCGCCTCGAAATTCCGTCCCGAATCGCCGGGACGGCCACCTGGCTGGACGATAACACGTTGCAGTTAAAACAGAAATTCGTGGACGCCATCCATGGTGATACCTTGACGCTGACCTTCCAGGGGGATACCTTGGCGGTGGATTTCATGAACAGCGTTTCGGCCCACGTTAAGACTTTTCCGGATCAGCGCCAAAAACTGACGGGCACAATGAAGGGATAAATAGAGTAAATATATTCAGGCTAACTCAGAGAAGTCGGTAGATGGTCAGGAAGTTGATGAGTTCCATGGTATCCGTCATCCCAAATTTTCTGAGCATTTTCTGGCGATGTGTGTTGACGGTATGGGGGCTAATGAATAGCCTTTCGGCGATGGCATGACTAGTCAAATTCTGCCCCGAAAGCCGGATGATTTCTAACTCGCGCTTACTGATTTCTTCCAACGGACGGCATTTTCCTGTCGCATTATCCACCTCATACAGCAGGTTTTCTTTTCCATCCGTAAGCCGCAGGTGTTGGCGGTGGTCGCGCTTAAGACTGGAGATGTCCGAAACCAACACCAGGAAAAATAAGATGTTCCCCTTCGCATCGCGCTTGAGCGCCACACTTTCCTGAATAATTCGGCTGACTGTACCGTCCGAGCGGGTCAGTTTGTAATCGAAGATAGCCCGGAAGTTTTTGGCTCGTTCTTCATTCAGCGAAACTATGTATTGGTTCATGAGTCGCGTCATTTCCTCCAGTCCCCGCAACTCGGCAACAGGAATCTGCGAGACGTAGAAATCTACCCCTCCGTTCAGAAAAATCTCCCTACTCCATCCACAGACCTTCTCCACGTCGCCCAGAATGCAGGAATAGTACATCCGCTTGATGTCCTTGATAGCTAAGGCTGAATTCCTGAGTAGGAGCGTTTCGTGCAGCAGTGGATTCGCCCCGATCAGATCGTTTATTTCATCTATATCCGATTCGATGAGATCGAAATGCCAAGCCTTTTTGTATGCGCTGAAATTTAGGGTATTAGCGGCCGGGTTGCTCATGGAAGATCGGGACAAAATGAGGCTAAATATACTGAATGATCAGTATTGGTTAGTAGAGTAGGGTTGAAGAATTTTACCTGCTGAATCACTCCTTTCTTAAAAATAGCTACATCGTTGTCAGAAAGGTAGGCTGAACGATAGCGGACTGTTGAAAAACAGAAAAATACGGGGTGAAAAGGATATATATGACGTAGTAAGGTACCCCTGTGAAAAGGATATTTGAGCCTATAATTTTTTATCTATTTGGTCGATGGAACACATAATTTTTCAACAGTGCCTTTAGTACTCAAGCCAAACCCATACACTCAAACCCTTCCCAACTATGAACACCAAAAATCTCTTCACTTGCGTGGCGGCGGTCTGCCTGCTCTTCGGCATTACCTTAGCTTTCATGCCCGAGTACATCGGCAATCAGTACCTCGCCGACCCAGCCATGATGAATCCGGTTACCCGAATGCTCAGTCAGAGCTATGGGTCGTCCCTGATCGCCATTGCCGTAGCGCTAGGATATGCCCGGGACTCTGGTCCCACATTCGCCCGTAAGGCTCTGGTCTTTTTCGTATTGATCTCCAATCTGGCGCTGATCGTCATTCATACCATGGCTATTTTAAATGGCTTGGAAACCGCCACCGCCTGGCTGACGGTAGGGATGTCAGTAGTTTTTACCGCCTGGTCGGGTATGTTGCTATCCCAACCGGAGAATCGGGCAGCCGTACTGGCCTAAGCGGAGTAATCACCAAATCAAGTGCTTATATATTATTTTCTTTTTCAAATCCAAACCAATCACTACGATGAAAGTACTACACTGCCGCGAGGTAGGTTTCGATTGCCTGGGGGTAATCAAAGCCGAGAGTGAAAACGAAGTGCTGCAAATGGCCGCCCAGCACGCCAGCGACGCACATCAGGTCAACGTGACCCCTGAAATGGCCGAACAAATCAAGACACTCATTCGAGAGGAATAACTCGCCCTATTTTAACCAGTTAAAATATGAAAGCTTTTTACGGCTTATTGCTGCTATTTCTCCCATTGGCGGGAATTGATATTTCCGAAACCCATCAAAACAATGCTGAAAAAATGAAATTCCTGATTCACGTAACCCACGGCCCCGAAGACCCTACTCGCGCGGCCCTTGCTTTTCTAGTGGCAAAAACGGCCCTGGAAGAAGGGCATACCGTAACCCTTTTCCTGGCGGGCAATGCAGCACTGTTGCTGCGGGATGCGGATATGGCTAAGGTGGAAGGGGTAGGTACGGGCAAATTGAAAGAGCATTACGAAGCCATCGTGAAAGCAGGCGGTCGCTTTTATGTATCGGGTATGTCGGCCAAGGCCCGTGGCATGACCGATGCGGATATTCAGGGCAAGCCCGCCGAGTTCGCCATGCCAAAAAAATTGGTGGAACTCGCGGTGGATAGCGACCGGATGTTTACGTACTGAATTTCAATCCTCAACGCTTGATCCATACCATTCTTTGCTTATAAAAAACGCCCTCAATTAGGGCGTTTTTTTATTGGTTAGGGGTATGTCAGGTGAATTGTTGGGGAAGGTTGTTGAATATTATAGTTATAGGAAATGATAAACTAATATTCTAAATAAGGCAGCATTTGCCCAGGCAAGTCGGAAAGCGAAAGGCCGACCAATATTTCGAAGGTGGTATGACCCAACCCAATCAACCCGAAATCCGGGAGCTAGGCATCATCGGTGACCAGCGTACCTGCGCCTTACTGGATAAAAAAGGTACCATAGCCTGGTACTGTCCCGCACGGTTCGATAATCCGGCCCTTTTTGCTTCCCTGCTCGATACCGAGAAAGGTGGGTTTTGGGAAATTGAGGCACGATCCGTTTTCCAAAAACGCGGGTACCTGGGCCGCAGCAGCATCCTGCGTACCAAGTTTGACACCTTTACACTTACCGATTGGATGCCCTACCAGGACGACGCGCTGGAAGGCGTTTGTCGGCTAATCTCAGAATCTCACGTGCCGGTGACACACCGAATCCGATTTCGGGACAATTATGGGTTGGGTGAGGTTGGGATTGAAAAACAGGACGAGAGTACTTTCCTGATCATTGGCGACCGGAAGGTGTACCTCCTCTCGTCCTCGCATTCCATTCGGTATTCAGGCGATGAAATACGTATCACGATTCCGCCTCAGGAAGTGGGGTGGGTGCATTTTTCTTCTTCCAGAAAGCATAAGGGAGGCATTACTTCCGAACTAATTGGGCAGTCCCTTGCCGATACGTTGCATAGCTGGGAGGAGAGGTTGAAAATAATCGACTACACAGGCGCGTATGCAGAACATATCCTCAATTCGTGCCGGGCTGTATGCCTAATGACCCACGCTCCTAGCGGTGGCATTGTGGCTGCAGCTACCACCTCTCTGCCCGAAAGCTCCGGCAGTGGGCGCAACTATGATTACCGCTACGTGTGGCTGCGCGATTCAGCTATGATCGCGAGCGCGCATATTCGGGCTGTAGGCATGGTGGAGCCCGCCGTTAAGTTTCTGGAATTTCTGGAAAAGGCCAAAGAAAAGAACCACGACAAGCGGTTCGTCCCGTTCTATGACCTGGGATTGGGGGTTGCTCCCCCCTTGGAGAAAATCCCGCTACGGGGCTATAAAGGTGAAAAGCCCGTTGTAATCGGCAACGACGCCAACCACCAGCTGCAACTGGATGCCAATGCCAATGTTCTGCTGGCGGCTAAACTGATTTATGCTAAAAGGGGCGATAAACCTCATTGGAAAACAGTTCACCGGATCGCTGATTTTGTGGCAGATAACTGGCACGAGAAAGACCACGGGATTTGGGAAGAGGGCATCGAGCAGCATTTTACCTCCAGTAAGGTGATTGCCGCCAAGGCACTGGAATTTATTGCCGTACACGCTGAAACCGAGAAGCAGGCCAATAAGTGGAATGAGGCAGCCCGCCAAATCCGCGCGTTTGTGGACAAACACTGCCTGACCCGAAGCGGTGCTTACGCAGTCTATGCCGGATCGCAACACGTCGACGTGACAGCAGCCCTGTATCCTGTATGGCTTTTCTGTGAGCCCAACAGCCCGGAGATGGTAGCTACCATGCAGGAAATCGAATGTACCCTGAAGGAGGGAGAGCTCTACCATCGCCGCCTTGAACTATTCGATTCCCGCAAAGAAGGCGTATTTCTGGCCGCGTCGCTTTGGGTAGCGCAGTACTACGTGATGCTGGATGAGCTGGAAAAAGCCAGGCGGATAATCGATGCTGCCCTGGAATTTGCCAATGACCTGGGGTACCTGGCCGAAGAAGGTAACGTAGCCACCGGAGAAATGCTGGGCAATTTCCCGCAGACATTCGTTCATGCCTCGCTCATGGGCGTTATTGTGGATTTGAATGAGGCGGAGAAGAAGCGGATGTAAGCAACCTGCCTTCGAGTTTTGAATTGAGTCAGGTTCATGTATCTTTATCCTTCAATGCCATTTGCTATGAAGCGATCCAACTACTTACTCAAAATCGCCAGCCCCTGTGCTGAAAGCTGGGACAAGATGCGCCCTACGGATTCGGGCCGCTTTTGTGCTGCATGTGGCAAAAATGTGATCGACTTCACTCAACTTTCGGATGATCAGGTACTGGCGATAATCGAAAAGTCCAGCGGAAATCTGTGTGGACGCTTGGAAGAGAGCCAGATGAATCGGTACCTGGTAAGCAAAGCCGAGCCGTCGAACAAAGCCCGGTTCTTTCGGCTTTTGGCCAGTTTGTTCCTGCTTTCTGCTGCCGAGGGCAAGGCGCAGGAACTGATCGTGCGGGAACCGATAGCCATGGTCGAGCCACCAACGCAACAGGAAAAATTCTTAAAAGAAGCGAAAGTCAGTCCCCACTACGCGCAGAAAATCTGGATCAGCGGCCGTGTCGTTTCTGCCGAAACAAAAGCTCCCGTTTTCAATGCATTCGTGCACCCAATGGGAAGGGGAAATAAACACCTTGCTACCACCGACGAAGACGGGTACTTCAAGCTGCTTATACCGGATAGCGCAACCACCCAGGAAATACGGTACATGGTTATTCATCCTCAAAGTGGAGATACCACTTTCAGCGCTACGGTTGAGAGTTTTCCTCAAATAATTGAATTATCTTCAATCCCCCAAAAGGCCCAAATGGTAATTTCCGGTGGCGGGCTGACCATTGTCGAAAGGAAATGGTGGCAATTCTGGAAAAAGAAGTATTGCAAATAAACTATAACAAGATATTAGTTACAGATCACAAATTTCCCGACGCACCGGGCAAACGGGGATCAACCGGATACGGAACAATTGAATTTACCTGGCAGCTTTTTCGTAACGCATGAAGCGGGTCGAGTAACACGTTGCGGGAGGGAGAAAGTGGAACCACCACTGAGGGGATGCCCAGACCCAGAGTACCATACTGTCGGAATTGCGCTTCGGCGAAATCCGCCAGTCCCGGTGGAGTAATGTGCGGATCGTTCCAGCCATCGGGCAGCGCATCAGCATCCAGAAAGGTAATCGAGCCGTCAGGTACCACTATTTCGCACAAAATCAGCGGCGGCAGATCGAAAAGAGGGGTACCTTCCAGATGCACCATGTATTCCAGAAAGCACAGCTCGGGCGTAGTAGCGGTGTACACCATCGGTCGGCCTTTGTCATTCCAGCGTCCTCCCCAAAGCTGTGCGCCAATTCCTTCTAAAATCGTATCGCGGTGGCTGTCCGTCTGAATGCGATACAGATTGATGGCCATCAGCTAAACACCCCATGTTCGATGCGCCCCAGCATATCCTCCACCAGCAGGATACCTGTCGGGCTATCCATCAAGTCCAGAGGTTCATGGTCGCCCAACAGACGAAGAGGGCGGCGAAGCCAGCGGGTGAATTTGCCAGCATCCTGAAAAACCGCCCCGCCGTGACCCGCCAGGCGTTCCAGCATCAGCAAGCGCTCCGAAGTAGCAGCGTCGAGGCGACCGGATTTGGACCGCCGGTGAAACGTAGCCACCGATTGGTTGAGCAATCGTGCCATTTCCTTATCGCTCACACGCAATAGGCTGGCTATGCGGTCAGCTTCGCTGCCGTCAAGTCCTTGTCTCGAACAGTTGATGAGGTGTAAGGGAGATATTTTAGTAGAAAACCCATGACCATGTGGCAACTTCAACCTTGGGCCATCATAAATGGCAGAACGGTTGACTTTGGTTCCTGTCAGTCCTTTACTGGTATTGTAAATTGATTTTGAAGAGTCGGGTTTATAGGAGGCCTTGGTACCTTTAGAGCCAACAGAGATTGCCTTGTTTTTCGATATAGCCATTGTATTGTTCTTTTTGCTTTCAATAAGGAATCATTTGATAGCAATATAACGATCTTTTGATTCTTTTCGTTTTTCCATGAAAATTTTCAAAGAATCAGATGTAGCATTACCAGCAAAATATGGGAACCTGTCTGCTTGCGACTGAGACCCAACGCAATACCTTTGTGTCTCGGGACCATTCCGATGAAACGATGTTTGGTAAACGGTAATGACATATAGAGTCTAAACCTATGAAAATACTATACAAACTCCTCCGCTCGCTCATTCTCACATTTTCCTTTTCCAAACCCCTCTACGCCCAGGGTACCCGTCTCGTCTGCCAACCCACAATTAGCGCAAAACCCATTGTCTTCGTTTATGCCGATGATCTGTGGCTTGTGGACCGCGAGGGTGGCGATGCCCATCGCCTGACGACCAACATTGGGTCCGAATCCAACCCTCATTTTTCGCCCGACGGGCAGACGCTTGCCTTCTCGGCGGAGTACGGCGGCAATACCGATGTGTACGTAATGAGCCTCAGCGGCGGCGAACCCCGCCGCCTGACCTGGCATCACGGCGAAGACGCCGTGCAGGGTTGGACACCGGATGGTAAGTCGGTCCTGTTCCGTTCGGGGCGCGAGGGGTACCCCACGGCTTTGACTAAGTTCTGGACCGCGAACGACATACTGATCCGGTTTGGTACAAAAACACGACCTACTTCCTGTCCGAACGCGACTACGCCAATAACGTCTGGTCGCTTGATCCGGCCATGAATGCGCTGAAACAGATTACCTTTCACCGCGATTTTGACGTGAAAAGTCTGGCTGCTGGGCCCGATCGCATCGTGTGGGGTACTTGGCCGAAGAAGGTAACGTAGCTACCGGAGAAATGCTGGACAATTTCCCGCAGACATTCGTACATGCTTCGTTGATGGGGGTGATTGTGGATTTGAACGAGGCGGAGAAGAAGCGGGCAGGCAGGTAGAGGATGAACTACCTACCTGAGTTTTGAATTGAGCCAGGTTCATGTATCTTTAACTCTCAATGCCATTTGCTATGAAGCGATCCAACTACTTACTCAAAATCAACAACCCCTGTGCTGAAAGCTGGGACAAGATGCGCCCTACGGATTCGGGCCGTTTCTGTGCCAACTGTGCCAAGAATGTCGTCGACTTTACTCACCTTTCGGACGATAAGGTGTTGGCAATTATCAAGAATTCCAGCGGTAATCAGTGCGGACGCTTGGAAAAAAGCCAGATAAACCGGTATCTGGTAAATAAATCAGATCCGTCAAATAAATCCAGATTCTACAAGTTCTTTGTTGGGGTACTGTTGTTAACAGCAGTAAATCAGTCCTTGGCCAGAAATGGAATGAAGCGTGAGATAAATGTGGAGCTGACTAAACATCGTATCTCTGATTTTGAGCTTATTCATGAAACTATATCAAAACAGCATTCAACCGATAGCTTGAAAAACGTAATCAGGGGAAGGGTGGTCGATTCATTAGAACATCTTCCAATACCTGGCGTAACCATACTTTTGGAAGGTACAAGGCTAGGAACCGCCACAAACGAAGATGGAGAATTTGACCTGATCATTCCTCCCAAATTTCTGAAAGAAAAAAACGCATTAATTGTTTCATTCATAGGCTATAAAACCAATAGGCTAACAGTAAATTCTGACGATTTCCTGAATAAAAAAAGCATCTTTCTTACCGAAGATGGCCAGCTTCTAAACGAAATTGTGTATGTAGGAGACTATTCGGTTCATCATAAAAAATGGTGGCAGTTTTGGAAAAAGAAATATTAAATAAAGAAAAGTAAAATATTCATATGTGAGTTAGAAATTTTAAATTAGCTTATGGCTACTGAAATTAAAACTTGGCAAATAGTTGATGGTAAGCTTACTCATGTCTCTTCTTCGTTGACAGAAAATGGAAGAAAAGAAAAGGACGATCTTGAACAATGGATAAAAAGTAATCCTGAGATATTGGGAAATGAAATTGCAATTATTGGACAACAAGTATACACCAAATCTGGTCCGCTTGATTTTTTGGGTATTGATCGCTCAGGGAACTTAGTCATTATTGAGCTTAAACGAGATAAGCTTGCCAGAGAAGTTTTAGCCCAAGCCATAGACTACGCTTCTGACGTTGCTACCTATGAACCAAACTACCTAAATGAAATTTGCGAAAAATTTACAAATCAAAAACTCGGTGACTACTTGACTGAAAAGTTTCCAGATACAAATTTTGAGGAAGTAGCTGTAAACCAAACTCAACGCTTACTTTTAGTAGGTTTTGCAATCGAAGAGCCCCTTCATAGGATGATTGAATGGTTGTCAGAGAAATATAGTTTGGCTATAAATGCGATTATCCTCCATTATACAAAAACAAAAAGTGGGGATGAGTTACTTTCCAGAACTGTAATAATTCCTGAATCGGTAGAAAGGGAGAAAGTAAATAATAAAAAATATGTGATTGAAATGTCAAATGAACCAGGTAATTATGAAGAGTCTGAATTAAAAATACAATTAAAAAAATATTTATTGAAGAATTTGTACTCTTCAATGCGTATTCGTGCCTATTTCCTTCCGGTACTTCTAAAAAATGAAACAGTAACAAGAGATAAAATGAGGAAAGAGTTTGTCAAGATGAAGGCAGCTGCGGATGAAAGCCAAGCAGGTTCTTTTCTTTCTCTTATTTCAGGGCAATTAGGACATCAGTGGAAAGATTATCTTAGGCAAGTGATTCATTATGAATATCCAAATAACGAATGGGAAAAAGATAATTTTAGTATTCGTCCTGAATATAAAACTCTTGTTCAAGAAGTGTTGGATGAGATTTCAATAAACAAATAATTGCCAAATTGATTTCAAAAATGAAAATATTCTACACATTTGTCTTTCCACTTACTTTCCTTTTCTCCCAAACCCTACACGCCCAGGGTACCCGTCTTCTTCGCCAACCCACAATTAGCGCGAAATCCATCGTCTTCGTGTACGCCGACGACCTGTGGCTCGTGGACCGTGAGGGCGGCGACGCCCGTCGCCTGACTACCAACATTGGGTCCGAATCTAATCCGCATTTTTCGCCCGACGGACAGACACTTGCTTTTTCGGCGGAGTACGGCGGCAATACCGATGTGTACGTAATGAGCCTCAGCGGCGGCGAACCCCGCCGCTTGACCTGGCATCCTGGCGAGGACGCCGTGCAGGGCTGGACACCGGATGGTAAGTCGGTCTTGTTCCGTTCGGGGCGCGAGGGGTACCCTACGGCTTTGACCAAGTTCTGGACCGTGAGCGCCACCGAGGGTACTTTTCCGCAGGCCTTGGTTGTGCCGCAGGCCCACGCCGGGCAACTCTCGCCCGATGGCACACAGGTCGCTTATCAAAGCATCGCCTTCTGGGATTCTGAGTGGCGCAACTACCGGGGCGGACAGGCGCAGCCGATCTGGATTATGAATCTGAAAGATCATTCGGTTAAAATGACGCCGCAGCCCGACCGCGAGCGGCATACCGATCCGGTTTGGTACAAAAATACGATCTACTTCCTGTCCGAACGCGACTACGCCAATAACGTCTGGTCGTTTGATCCGGCCACGAATGCGCTGAAACAGATTACCTTTCACCGCGATTTTGACGTGAAAAGTCTGGATGCCGGGCCCGATCGCATCGTGTACGAGCAGGGAGGGTACCTGCATCTGCTTGATCCGGCTACAGGCAAGGCCCGGCAGTTGGACATCAGGGTACAGGGAGATTTCAATTATGCTATGCCGCGCTGGGAGGACGTAAAGGCTTCTGAACTCGCGAACGTTTCGCTGTCTCCCACGGGTCAGCGGATGCTGTTCGAGTACCGGGGCGATATTTTTACGGCTCCCAAAGAAAACGGTACCTGGCGCAATATTACCCAAACTTCAGGGGCAGCAGATCGCTCCCCGATCTGGTCACCGGACGGACAGCAAATTGCCTGGTTTTCGGATCGTAGCGGGGAATACCAACTCATGGTGACAGATCAGGCTGGTATGACACCGCCCAAAGCCATTGATCTACCCAACCCTACCTTCTTTTTCCGGCCCGACTGGTCGCCCGATGGCAAGTACATCGCCTACACGGATACCGACTACAACCTCTGGTACGTCAATCTGGCGAGCGGCAAAGCCAAAAAAGTCGACACCGAACGCTATGCCCACCCCAATCGCTCGATGAACCCGAAATGGTCGCCCGATAGTAAATGGATTGCCTACGCCCGGCTGCTGGACAACCATTTGAAAGTCATCAAGGCCCACAACATCGACACGGACGAAACCCTGCAGCTCACCGATGGCATGTCGGACGCCATTGCCCCTGTCTGGGATGAGAGCGGTAAGTACCTCTACTTTCTGGCCAGTACTGATTTTGGCCTGAACACCGCCTGGCTGGACATGACTTCTTACGAACACCCCATTACGCGTGGGCTGTACGCCATCGTGCTGGCCAAGGGGGTACCTTCGCCCATGCTGCCCAAAAGTGATGAGGAAAAGTTGAAACCGGAAGAAAAAGAGGATGGGAAGGCGGGGTCGACCGTTGGGGCCAAAAAAGACGATAAGAAGAAAAAGGATGAGCCTGCGCCCAAAAAAATCAAGATAGATAAGGAGGATATTGACCAGCGCATCGTGTCATTGGGCGTACCCCTGAAAAACTACGTCGAACTCCTGCCCGGACCCGAAGGTACGGTCTTTTATATCGAAGACGCCCAGGGTGAGCCTACACAAAAACTGCATAAATTCACCTTTGAGGACCAGAAAAGCAAGGAATTCCTGTCCGGGATGCAGGAAGCCGTCGTGTCGCACGATCGTAAACAGCTGCTCTACAATACCAAGGGTACCTGGAGTATCGTGCCCACCGCGGGCGAAAAGGCAAAAGCGGGCGAGGGGAAAGTGAATTTGGCTTCCATCAAAATGAAAATAGAGCCGCAGCCCGAATACGAGCAGATTTTCCGCGAAGGCTGGCGCTACCAGCGCGATTTCCTGTATGTGAACAATACCCACGGTGCGCCCTGGGACTCCGTGTACAATTGGTACCAGCCCTGGGTGCAGCACGTCCGCCACCGCACCGACCTCAACTACATCGTGGATATTCTGGGTGGCGAAGTGGCGGTGGGCCACTCGTTTACCTCCGGGGGTGATTTGCCCAAAGTGGATAATGTACCCATTGGTTTGCTCGGAGCTGACGTCGTGGCAGATGGAAACCGCTACCGCATCACTAAGATATTCACAGGTGAAAACTGGAATCCCGGTCTGAAGTCGCCCTTGTCGGGGCCGGGCATCGATGTTCGTGAAGGGGATTACATTCTGGAAGTGAACGGGAGGCCTGTTACTACGGCCGAAAACTTTTTCAGCTACTTCGAAGGATTGGCCGATCGGCAGATAAAGGTACGCGTGAACCAAAAGGCCGACACCAGCGGCTCACGCCTGGCGACGGTGGTACCCATTGCGAACGAAACGCAACTGCGGCTGCGCGGCTGGGTGGAAGGCAACCGTCGCAAGGTCAGCGAGCTGTCGGAGGGCAAACTGGCCTATGTGTGGCTACCCAACACGGGTGGCGGCGGTTACGAGTATTTCAATCGCTACTATTTTGCGCAGCAGGATAAAAAAGGGGCAATCATCGACGAGCGCAACAATGGCGGTGGCTCGGCGGCGGATTACATCGTGGATGTGCTGGGCCGCAAGTTGCAGGGGTACTTCAACAGTAACGCCGGCGACCACAAGCCTTTTACTACGCCCATTGCGGGCCTTTGGGGACCGAAAGTCATGATTATCAACGAGCGGGCGGGTTCGGGCGGTGACCTGATGCCCTACCTTTTCCGGCAGGCGAAGGTAGGCCCGCTGGTAGGTACCCGTACCTGGGGCGGTCTGGTAGGTACCTGGGATACGCCGCGGTTTATTGATGGCGGTCGCATGGTAGCCCCGCGCGGCGGTTTCTACGACCTGAACGGCAACTGGGCCGTGGAAGGCGAAGGCATCGCACCCGACATCGAAGTGATGCAGAATCCGGCCGATGTCATCGCGGGCCGCGATCCCCAACTCATCAAAGCCGTGGAGGAAGCCATGCGGCTCCTCAAAACCGAGGAGGTTGTATTGAAGCCTGAACCACCGGCCCCGAATAAGTACCGGCGACCGGAGGGGCAGAAGTGAGCGTGCATGGAAGTTTACTAGGATGGCGCAAAAGTGAAACCTTGTATCAGCACGTGTTTGCTACTAAAAGACTGGTAAACTCTCCCTTGCCAAACCATCCCAAAGCGTTAAATTTGTAGTTACGCGGGAAGAACTTTCCGCCCTTACTCCGTAAATACAAATTCCTTTGGCAAAGTCGGCAAAACGAGAAACTCCCCTTAACAAACAATACAACCAAATCAAGGCCAAGTACCCCGGCGCACTGCTGCTGTTCCGGGTCGGTGATTTTTACGAAACATTTGGCGAGGACGCCATCCGGGCGTCCAAGATACTGGGCATTGTCCTTACCCGCCGCAACAACGGCGGGGCGCATGAAGAACTGGCGGGTTTTCCGCATCATTCGCTGGATACCTACCTACCCAAGCTGGTACGGGCGGGTGAGCGCGTAGCCATCTGCGATCAGCTCGAAAACCCTGCCGAGGCCAAGGGCATCGTTAAGCGTGGCGTGACCGAACTGGTAACACCCGGCGTGTCGTACAACGATAACGTACTGGATGTGCGGCGCAATAATTACCTGGCGGCGGTGCATTTTGGCAAAGACGATCAACTGGGTCTTTCGCTGTTGGATATTTCAACGGGCGAGTTTCTGGCCGCACAGGGCAACGCGGGCTACGTCGACAAGATGTTGCAAAGCTTTTCGCCTGCAGAGGTACTTTTTTGCAAGAAAAACAAGAAAGAATTCGTCGAGCTTTTCGGCGACAAGTTCCACACCTTCACGCTGGAAGACTGGTGCTTTGGTGATGACTTTGCCTTCGAAAAACTCACTACGCACTTCCGTACTACTACCCTGAAAGGCTACGGCGTGGAACTGCTACCGCTGGGCGTCGTGTCAGCGGGCGTCATCATTCACTACCTGCTCGAAACCGAACATAAAGAAATTGGCCACGTGAGCCGCATCACGCGCCTGGAAGAGGATAAGTACGTCTGGCTCGATCGGTTTACGATTCGCAACCTCGAACTGGTTTTTCCGCAGCAGGAGGGAGGGGTACCTTTGATCCAAATCCTCGACCATACCGTGACTCCGATGGGCGCGCGGCTGCTCCGTAAATGGGTGGTACTGCCTTTGAAAGAAAAAACACCCATCCAGGAGCGGCTCGATACCGTGGAACTGTTGCTGCAACAGGAGGATTTGCACGAGCAGCTGCTGAACCACCTCAAACAGATCGGCGACCTCGAGCGACTGATTTCCAAGGTAGCCGTGCGGCGCATCAGTCCGCGTGAATTGGGGCAATTGAAGAAATCATTGCTGCAAATCGCGCCCATCAAAGAACTCCTGGGCAGCCGGGCAATTGTGCCAGCCCACGCAGTTGAAGAAACGGATATAAAATCTAAAAAATCGTCAAGTGTCCTTCGTAAGTACGCCGATCAGTTGAACCCCTGCTCGTTTCTTTTGGAAAAAATTGAAGCCGAGCTGCGGGAAGATGCGCCCATTCTGAGTACCCAGGGTGGGATGATCAAAAGCGGCGTGGATGCCGAACTCGACGAGCTGCATGAGATCGCATTCAAGGGAAAGGATTATTTGCTCAAAGTACAGCAGCGGGAAATTACCAATACGGGCATAAGTTCGTTGAAAGTGGCCTTCAATAAGGTGTTTGGCTATTACCTGGAGGTGAGCAATGCCCATAAGAACAAGGTACCCTCTAACTGGATTCGCAAGCAAACCCTCGTCAACGCCGAGCGCTACATCACGCCCGAGCTGAAAGAGTACGAAGAGAAAATTCTGAACGCCGAAGACCGGATTTTTGCCATCGAGTCGCGGATCTTCAATGACCTCATGACGGCCGCGACCGAGTACGTAGCGGCCATTCAGCAGAACGCCCGCATTGTATCGGTACTGGACGCGCTGGGTTCGTTTGCCACGGTGGCACGGAAAAATAATTACGTAAAACCCGTCATTACCGAAGGCAAGGAACTGGATATTAAAGACGGTCGCCACGCCGTGATCGAGCAGCAACTGCCACTTGGCGAGAGCTACGTACCCAACGACCTTTTCCTGGACGACGAAACCCAGCAGATCATTATCATCACTGGACCCAACATGGCGGGCAAGTCGGCACTGCTGCGGCAAACGGCTCTGATCGTACTGATGGCCCAGATGGGTAGCTTTGTACCGGCTAGTGCGGCTACTATTGGACTGGTGGATAAGGTATTTACGCGCGTGGGTGCCAGCGATAACCTGAGCCGGGGCGAGAGTACCTTCATGGTCGAGATGACCGAAACGGCCAGTATACTCAACAACCTCAGCGACCGCAGTCTGGTACTGATGGACGAAATCGGACGGGGTACCAGTACCTATGACGGCGTATCCATTGCCTGGGCCATCGCCGAGTACCTGCACACGCATCCGAACTTCAAGGCTAAAACGCTCTTTGCCACCCACTATCACGAACTGAACCAGCTGGCCGAGGATTTTCCCCGCATCAGGAATTTCAACGTGGCGGTGAAGGAGGTCGATAACAAGATCATTTTCCTGCGCAAACTCAAACCCGGCGGTAGTGCCCACAGCTTCGGCATCCACGTAGCTCAGATCGCCGGCATGCCGCAGTTGATCGTCCTCCGCGCCAGCGAGATTATGCAGCATCTGGAAAAAGACCACCTCACTGAGAAACGCGACCAGAAGGTAAAGGAAATGCCCAAGAACAATTTTCAGCTGAGCATCTTCGAACCGAACGACCCGCGCACGGAGGAGTTGAAGGAAAAGCTCTCGCTGATTGACGTCAATACGCTCTCACCCATTGAGGCGCTGTTGAAGCTGAATGAGTTGAAACGGCTGGTGGAGTAATGTAGAAGTGGTACGGGCTTCCGGCGGACCTACCACAACCACATCTACCCCTTCACCATTCCCTCAAAAATCTTTTTCTGATCCATCAACGCCGCTACTTTGTCCTTGGGATCGGTGCGACATTCGAGCAGGATCCAGCCTTTGTAATTAATATCCTTGAATAGATTCATCAATTTCTGGTAGGGGTAGTCGGAAGAATCCAATTCGCGCACGTGAACCGTATCGCCAAAACGGTCTTTCACGAGGTTGAAGTTGTATTCGAGCCCTTGCCCGATGAGGTCTTCGGGATTACAGTTCCAGCAGACAGCGGCGTTACGACTGGGACAATTGTCCATGATCGTCTTGATGTTAGGTAGTTCCTGGGTACCATTGCCGTGGACTTCCAGGCGGATTTTCTGGCCAAAGTCGGCGGCGTACTGGCCTAGCTCGCTCAGCGAACGGCCGATTTGTTCCAGGGTTTTTTCGTGGGGTACATCTTTATGAAACTGGTTGGGCTTCACCTTCACACCCGTGCCGCCGATGTCGGCGCTGAGTTTGATGAATTCCTTGGTACGATCCATGTTCGCTTTCAGCTTGGCCGGATTGGGCGAATCGTACTGCTCGTTGGTACCCATGCCCACAATTTGAACGGGGCTATCGGCAAACATTTTCTTAACCTCCATGCGGCGGGCTGCTGAAATATCAGGCATCACTTTGTGAGCATGTTCCACGCGTAATTCCACCCCATTGATGCCCGTTTTGGTGCAGTTCTCGATAATGGTAGGTACATCCCAATCCTTAGCCCAAAGGTAGGTGACCAGGCCCAGCTTCATTTTTGATTTTTTCACTAGATCAGTTTCGGCGAAAGAAAGGCCGGGGATGAGCGAAGCGGCTGCTAACAGGGATAGGTCTTGAAGGAATTCCTTGCGGGTACTGTGTTTCATCGGATAAGGGTTTTAGTCTGGTTGCAATAAAGGGCTAGAAAAAGGACGTCAAATTGGTCAAGGGTACCTTACAGCATCACAAAGAATAAATTCCTTCTTGTCTACCCGCACAAAAAAACGCTGACAGCCTTCAAAAGGCTGTCAGCGTTGAATTAAGGGAAAGAATAGACAAAATTACGCCGCAAATACCCGATCCATGCGTTCGCTGACATCGGCCAGCCGGGCACGGTCCCCGCCACTTACTTCGGCGGAAGCCCAACCCGAGTAGCCGATCTTGGCAAGTGCTTTATTGACTTCCGGCCAGTTGCAGTCATCTTCCATGATCTCCACATTGAAACCTTTCCAGATACCTTCGTCCGCCTGTTTTTTGCGGCTGTACCCCTTAATGTCCAGCTTCATAATACGTGGCCCCAGCACCTCGATCCAGTGTTCGGGCCAGCCATAGCGTACGATGTTTCCCACGTCGAAATACCAGCCTACCAGTGGGTGGTTGATTTCATCCACATAGCGGGCGGCTTCCAGCGGGCTGAGCAGGAAGTTGTTCCAGACGTTTTCGAGCGCAATTTTAACCCCCGTTTTCTCGGCCGTCGGAATTATTTTCCGAATCTCGGCTTGCGAACGTTCGTAGGCATCCTTGTAGCTGATGCCCGGATTGACCACTCCTGGTACCAGAAGTACCGTGGTACCCCCGTACATCTTGCAGTCGTTCAGCGCGGTTTTCATGGATTCCACGCAGATGGCGCGGGTTTTGGGGTCAGGATCTGACAAGGGAGATTTCCAGTGTACCGAGTTGACCATGCCGGGCAGTTCCAATCCGGTTTTGTCACGGGCGGCCAGAATCTCCTTGTGGTCAAGGGTATGGGGCGAGTCGAGTTCAACTCCGTCGTAACCAATCTCCTTCAACATTTTGAACTTGTCCATGATGGACATGTCGCCCTTGACCATGCCCCATTTCAGGCTTTTCTTGATCATGGGTCGGGCAGGAGGTACCCTGGTAGCATTGGCACCAGCCGTAACACCCAGTGTAATGGCTGAGGCGGCTAATGCGCTATTTTTCAAAAAATCTCTTCTTTCCATAGAAAGCTGTTGGCTACTGGCCTAGGGTTGCTAGCCTTATTGAATGTATAAAAAATCCGACTGAAGTGCAGTCATTCAAATCAGCTGAAGGGCGTGATACCTGGCTTGGCCACGACTACTTCGGGAGGAGTCATGCTGAAACTATTCACTTCGCCAGCCAGATCCTCCGTCGAGTTCATGGCATCTTCCCAAGTGATTTTTTTGCCGGTATAAGCCGCCATACGGCCCATGATGGCCAGCATGGTACTTTGCGACATCCACTCACCGTTGTTGATGGGCTTGCTGTTGCGGATGGAAGCGAAAAGCTCGTCGTGCTCGGTCTGGTACATGTCGTTGGCCTTGCCGCTGTATTTCCAGGGGTTGGCTCCCTCAATTTCGTGTACATTGCGCGAGCAATCGACCATGGCTTTGCCCTTGGTACCAAAGCTTTCCACCGCGTAGCTACGTTCGGTGTTGATCTGCTGGCGCGACATGTGAAAGCCTTTCACGCCGTTGGGGTACTCATATGTAATCGCGAAGTGATCGAAGATGTTACCAAACAGCGGGTCGACGCGTACCTGCCGCCCGCCCGTACCGACGGCACTGATGGGCAGTACATCGCCCAGCGCCCACGACATCATGTCGATGCTGTGCACGGCCTGCTCTACAATATGGTCGCCGGCCAGCCAGGTGTAGTACGTCCAGTTACGGAGTACGTACTCCATATCGGTCCAGCCCGGCTGACGCGGGAATGACCACAGGTTTTCGGTATTGTAAGTATTGTAAATCGCCATCACATCACCGATAGCGCCTTCGTTAATTTTGCCAAACGTAGCCCGCTTGGGCTCATGAAAACGCCAGCACAGGCCCGAGACCAGCGAAAGGTTTTTTTGCTTGGCCATTTTGGCGGCTTCGAGTACTTTTTTCAGACCGGGGGTATCCACCGCGACGGGTTTCTCGCAGAACACGTGCTTGCCCGCATTCACGGCGGCGGTCAGATGCTCGGGCCGGAAATGGGGCGGCGTTGTCAGGATGACCACATCCACACCCGAGTCGATTACCTTCTGGAAGGCGTCGAAGCCAATGAATTTATGGCCCTCGTCTACTTTTACCTTATCTCCTACGGCTTTGGTGAGGGCGTCCAGAGACATATCGAGGCGATCGCGGAAAATATCACCCATGGCGTGCAGTACTACATTGGGATCGGCATTCAGGGCTTGCTTGGCGGCGCCGGAGCCCCGGCCTCCACAGCCGATCAAGCCTACCTTTAGGGTTTCGCTGTTGACACCCGCAAAGGCACGGTTGGGTACAATGATAGACGGAAACGTGCTGCCCGTCAGGGCCACACCCGCTAGTTTCAGGATATCTCTGCGTGAAGTACTCATTGGACAAGGTTTTTGGAAATGAATGAATAAGTTAAACGAATCAGAAGGTAGAACTGAGCCGGTTAGTTAATAATACGGTCATACGACTCAAATATGCTACTATTTTTAAATTTTTTTTAATAAATAACGGATTCTTTTGTCGCTAAATCGAAAAAAAGCAACATCCACAGGATGAATCAGAATGAACACTAAGCGCTGAACTTTGTTAAACCACCATCCTGCACAGAATCCGCAGGACCATTGTATGAAAAGTCGGGTTTCCGTATATTCTTTGGTAGGTTGGGTACTTTTTTTGTGCCTGTGGGACAGGGACGCCCAGGGGCAGTGCCCGGCATCGCTGCCTGGCCTGAGTGCCTACGAGACCGGGGAAGCTACTCTTACGCTCAGTGGTTGCCTGCCGCTTTCTGTGGAAATCCACTCCGACTTGCCTGATGTGACTCATATCCGCACCCTTTTCGATTACCGGGGTGGCCCTATTGCCCCACAGAGCCTGACGCCGGATAGTGTCCACGTCTACCCCAAGCCTGGTACCTACACCATTGTGCAGTATGCAGAAAAAGATAGCCGCCAATGGGTTACCTGCCGAACTGTGGAGGTAATGGATACCCTGGCTCCCGAGGTTCGCGCCATTCCGTGTGCGAACGGGGGCGTCCAACTGGTATTCGATGCCAGGCAACCTACTGACTATCCTACCTACCAGGTCGACTGGGGGGATACCGAAATCAAGGGGTACCCTGGGTATGGAAAAAAAATAAACTATACCTACGCCGCTCCCCAAACGTATACCATTCGGGTACGGGGGGTACATACCCCAGGCCAGTGCCGGGGAGCTGTTACGCGCATTACGTTTGTGTCGCCCAAAACCCTCAATCCGCCTGCGATCACTGAGGCCCGGATGTTGGACCCGACGAAATTGGAACTGAAAGTGGAGAATTCGCTACCCACGGATCTGATTCTGCTGAAAGGGAATACACAGGGAGCTTTCGAAAAAACGGGCATCATCCTTGGCGAAAAGCAGGAAAAGGTAAGGACTGATCTTGAACGTCCTGACAAAATCTGTTTTCAACTACAACCGGCCGATTCGTGTCTGGCCCCCCTGCGTTCCCGGCCCGTCTGCGCGGCTGATTTTGAAGCCTCGGGTAAGCCGGATGCCAATACATTGTCCTGGAAAATTCCCGATCAGCCGCCCGGCAGTACGGCTTCGATCCAAAAGGATGGGGTACCTTGGAAGGATATTTCGGCGCTGGGCAGCGAGGCTTCGCTAGTAGACCGGGAGTTTGTGTGTGGGAATGCGGTGTGCTATCAACTGATTACCAAACACGACGGTTTTACATTTTATTCTTTAAAAGAATGTCTGACGGTACCCCTGGATCAGTGCGTGGCCCGGCCGCCTTTTTATATGCCCGATGCGTTTTCACCCAATGGGGACGGCATCAATGATGTATTCCTGGTGCAGGGCGTGGTTAGCTCGGATTTTGAGCTGTCGGTTTTCAATGCTTGGGGAACGGTGGTCTTCAGTACGAAAGATCCCGGTTCTGCGTGGGATGGTACTTACTTGGAACAAAAAGCTCCGGGGGGTAGCTATGCCTACGCGGTGCGATTCCGGGATGTGAGCGGCAGGTACCTTACAAAACGGGGGGTACTTTTATTAATTCGATAACGTATTTCTTATTTCAAGAAATAATGTTCAGTCCAGTCCCGCGCAGAATTCCAGCAGTTTTTGTAAGTCTTCAGCTTCATTGTAGCGTACGGTATGCTCCTGAAGGTAGTCGTTGATGGCAGCTTTATGCCTTGGGTATAGCTTAAGCACCGTTTTTCGGGAGGGAGCCAGCGAAAGGCCGTTCTGGTTGATAAGGTACAGTAAATCGCGGCGGGAGAATACGACATCGCCTTTCATTTCCAGCTTGGCAATGGCACCACTACCCGTTGGATACGAACTGTACGAATTGACTGACGAAAGGCTCGACGACTGCCCGTAAGCTACCTCTTTGTCGACATTGGCCACTTGCAGGGAATGGTGGAGAGCTAATTTTACTCCTCCGTAATCGGCCATGACATGCAAAGCGGTGCCGTTTTGGTCATAGGCAAATACGTCATTGTTGATGTTGATCTGCCGGACGGTCTGGACATTGGCCAGTGAAAGCGTATCGCCCGTAGGATTGATGAATTGAATTTCCCGAAGTAATAAATGGTAGTTGAGTGGCACCGTGTGGGTTTGCCCATTGCGTAGCTGCACTGCACCCGAGACAAACTTGGGATACAGGTAATTCGCTGCGGTAGGAAGTTTTTCTCCTGATTTGACCCGGATGGCTTCATTGGGCTGGGCACTTACTATGCCACCGGCCAAAACAATTGGAATGAAGAGTGCCAGAAGTTTTTTCATGGTTGTAAAATGCATTGGATATAAGGCAAATATACGGATATTTTATGAATGAATACCGGCTACCTTCGCTGATCATCTGCATGACAGGAACCTCCGGGGACTTCAAAATAGATTTGCCGTTTTTTTTGTGTGTGGATTAAATCGTAGGTTTGACCTGAGTTTGACGCATCAATCCAAGATCCTATCTCCCATTGCCATGCAAAAACGTTCAATGGAAGAGATGAACCGGCTTTCGGTGGACGAATTCAGGCAGGCCGAAAAGTTTCCTTTTGTCATTGTGCTGGAGAACATCCGTAGCCTCAACAACGTCGGTTCATTTTTTCGTACCGCTGACGCCTTTCGAGCCGAGACCATCTACCTGGGTGGCTATACGCCGTCGCCTCCGCACCGGGAAATTACCAAAAGCGCTCTGGGGGCCGAGCGGGCGGTGGCTTGGCAAAAAGTGAATGACACCCTGGAGCTGGTCCGAAATCTACGCGAAGAGGGGTATATTCTGGTGGCGGTAGAACAGACGCTGGACAGCGTACCTTTACATAAATTCCGACCAAAATACGCCGCAAAGTACGCCTTTGTGTTTGGCAATGAAGTAGAGGGAGTGAGCGAAGAGTTGCTGGCCGTTACCGATATGTGTGTGGAAATTCCGCAATTCGGCACCAAGCATTCGTTCAATGTATCGGTATCGGCCGGGATTGTGCTGTGGAAATTTGTGGAGGAAAACTTAACATAAAAATAACCCGAAATTTTTGTTCTTACGGAAAAATACGTAGGTATTTGTAGATTTTTTCATCCCAAAGCTTCCTTGCGAAGTAGTCCCATTCTACCAAAACGATCATCATGAAATCAAAAACCAAGAAACTAACGACTGAAATTGCCTCGACGCTGGAAGAAAAGCTGAAATCGCTAACGACCGAGTCGAAAAAATTGAAAAAGTCGGTTGAGAAAACGGCCGAGAAGCTTGCGAAGAAAGTGGCCAAACTTGTGAAAAAGGAAGAGAAGAAAGCCGGAAAGGCAACCAAAAAGGTACAGAAAAAAGCCGAAGACAAACAAAAGAAAGTAGCAAATAAGACTAAGAAAAACGCCACCAAAGCCGACAAGAATGCCGCTCGGGCTGCCGCGAAAAAGGCCAAATCGGCGAGCGATACCGTTTCGACAGTAACCGGCCAGGCAGCACCGCCGGCCCCTTCAAAACCCACTCCCGCCCCCCGGTCCCGTCCTAGCCGTGCCCGTAAACCGGCGGCAGCTACATCGACCACTACCGGGAAGGCCGCCGTGCCGGCTACCCGCAAAACAACCGCGTCTAAAACCACGGAGGCTGATAGTACCAACGGAAAATCCTAGAATAGGCGATATAGGTTTTGAAGCAATGCAGGCCCCTCGGCGGTCTGCATTGTTCGTTTTGGAACATGCTTGCGCGGGTAGAAAAGTTGTGGTCCCTATACCAATTAGTACGAGTGTTTAAAAGAGGCTACCTCCCAGGGGCTTTGATAAAAGCCAAATCACCAGCATAACCAGGCCCAATGCCATAATCCAGCGACCGTGCCTACGGTCGCTGGCCTGGTACATGTAGATGCGTTGGCCATTGGGGAGAGTTTTGCGGGCGGTCAGCATATGCCAGCCCATGAAGATGCCGACCACTCCACCCAAAATCGCAAAAAAGTAGGCTACCCACAGGCTATTCGTTTGTTTCTCTTCGGGTTGCGCCAACTCCTGCAGGCGGGATTTTTTTAGTAAGTCCAGCATCTTGGCATCAATTTCGATGCCCCGCTCGCCCAGAATCCGCCGGGCCAGTTGATAGTCGAAAGCCGACCACTCATCGGGGCTGGCCAGAATGTCGAAAAGTTCTTCGTCTTTGAAATCAAACAGATAGTGCTCATCACTGGCGTGTAGGACAGCCTGAGCGGCCAGCTCGTTCATCAATTCGGAAACCTTTGAAAAATGGTGGGCCTGCACTTTAACGATAAATTCGGGAGCCAGAGTCACCATGCTGATCGGGTCGATGCGCTGCCGGTACTCTTCGGTCAGGTAGGGGATATCGTGGGTTTGCAGTACATTCAGTAATTCTATGTACTGTGCTTCCTGACTGAAATGCCTGATTGTCAAAAATTCCTGCATAGCTATCTTAGCCGAACAATTTTTTCTACCTTCTTCTTTATTCCCCGTGTCTCAATCTCACAAATGGGTGCTGCAACACAAGGATTTCACTTCTTCTCCACCAACTCATATACCCGCACATAATCCACAATCATGCTTTGCGGGAAAATATTTTCGTCCACTCCCTTTTGACCACCCCAATTACCCCCTACGGCGATATTGAGCAACAGAAACTGCTTGCGGTCGAAGGGCCATTGTGTCCAGTTGTAGCCAGAATTCCGTTCAAACCGAAAGTATTCCTTACCATCCACCGCGAAAGCCATGTAGTCGGGCTTCCACTCACAGGAGTACACATGGAATTCCGTGGAAGCGGTCGGAACGATGATATTGTTTCCTTTATTGGTACCAATGGAATGATTGAAAGCTTTGGTGTGGATGTTAGCATGCACGTTATTTTGGTCAAAGCCCACGTGTTCCATGATGTCGATCTCGCCATTGTCGGGCCAGTACTGCGTACCGTAGTTACTATCCGAGGCCAGCATCCAGATG
Organism: Salmonirosea aquatica; assembly: GCF_009296315.1. NCBI lineage: Bacteria > Pseudomonadati > Bacteroidota > Cytophagia > Cytophagales > Spirosomataceae > Salmonirosea > Salmonirosea aquatica. Next base: position 651,199 of record NZ_WHLY01000002.1, on the reverse strand, counting down.
GCTGGCCAGGTACCTACCCCCGTCGGAAGCTTGGCTTTTACCTCGATTTTGCCATACAGGAAGTCGCCTTTGCCTTTTGTGAGTAGCCGGGCGGAGGAAAACTGCCGGTTGCCGGAGGTCTCTTTGCGAGCCGTAATTACGAGATGACCATCCTTCACCTGGGCGTTTTCCAAATTGTTGGTGTAGTTTTGCAGTTCGTTGTTACCCCATCCACTGCCGCCCAACTCATAGCCCCACTTGGCTGGGTCGGGCTTTCCGCTGTACTCGAATTCATCCTGCCACGTGGGCGTGTCGCTGAATGTATATTCCTTGGGAGAAGTCGGTGGCGTCGGAGTGGAGACTGCCGGCGCGGGTGTGGTTCCTTCTTTCTGCTGACAGGCGGCGTAGACATTCAGGGAGAAAATCAACAGGAGGGCTAGGGGGCGCATAGGAATCTAGTTTGTTCGAAAAGTTAAATTCAAAGTTAATGAAGTCCTTACATATTCGCACCGAAGTACCTGTAAATCCATCGGACTGGAAAATCGACTACCAAACACCCGTGCTTACGGTGGGATCTTGCTTCGCTGAGGTACTGGGCAGTCAACTCTCCGAGTATAAACTGCCGGTCCTGAACAATCCATTCGGCACGGTATTCAATCCCTATTCTATTGCCAAGTTACTGACGATGGCACTGGAAGGTACCCCTCCCAATGAAGAACTTTACGTCCAGAACGCCGACGGAATCTGGCTGCATTATGATTTTCACTCTACTTTCTGGGCGGATAGTCGCGAAGCCCTGGAAGAGCAATTGAAGGGTACCCTGGCCCGGGTCCGGGATTTTTTGAATACCTCCGAAGTACTGGTGGTTACGTTTGGTACCGCCTATGTGTACCGTTATAAGAAGAACCTGTCGCTCGTGTCCAATTGCCACAAAACGCCCCAAAATGAATTTGTGAAAGAGCTATTGGGCTACGAGCAACTGCTGAACTTGTGGAGCAATGTACTTCGCGCGCTGAAACATACCCGTAAAGTGATCCTAACCGTCAGCCCGGTACGGCATACCCGCGATACGCTGCCGCTCAATCAGGTCAGCAAATCGGTGCTGCGGCTGCTCTGCCACCGCCTGACCGAGCAGCATGCGAATGTGAGCTACTTCCCCAGCTACGAAATGATGCTGGACGATCTGCGCGACTACCGTTTTTATGAAGATGACCTGATTCATCCCAGTACCTGGGCCGAAGAGTATATTTTTCAAAAATTTGCGGAAAGCTACCTGGACTCATCGGTTCGGGAAGGGCTGGAAGAGTGGGACAAAGTGCGGAAGATGATGGCGCACCGGCCCCAGCACGGGTTGACCGAAAGCTACCGGCTACTTTTGATCAACGTAAAAAGTCGTCTGGAAAAAATGGCCGAAACCCTGCCTGTATCCCCGGAAATGAAACAAATCGAAGATAAGCTTCGTGAATTTCCAGGCCAGACCAAAACTCAATAGGAAATAAACGTGTTACCTTTTTGGAACATTTAACCCTCATCGCTTACCAGATAAAGTCCGTAGCGCAGAAGAAGTACCATGGGAGAATTTACAATCAATAAAGAGAAGGTTTTACAGGCACTGAGCACCGTACAGGAACCGGATTTGAAAAAAGACCTGGTGACGCTGGGCATGATTCGGGACATCGAGGTGGGTGTCAACCAGGTGAGTTTTACGGTGGTACTTACCACCCCCGCCTGTCCGCTCAAAGAGCTCATCCGCAGGAGTTGCGTGGAGGCAATCCACACTCAACTTTCTTCTGACATCGATGTGAAAGTCAATCTCACGGCCGACGTTACCTCCACCCGCAGCGGGGCTTCGGTGATTCCGGGCGTGAAAAACGTGATTGCCATTGCTTCGGGCAAGGGCGGGGTAGGTAAATCGACCGTGACGGCCAACCTGGCCCTGGCACTGCACCGCTCAGGTGCCAAAGTGGGGATTATTGATGCCGATATTTACGGTCCATCCATCCCCGTCATGTTTGGTGCCGAAGACCTGCAACCGACCATTACGCCCAAAGACGGCAAGAACTACATCAATCCGATCCGGCAGTACGGCATCAAAATGATTTCCATTGGTTTCCTGACGCCCCCGGATAGCGCCGTGGTGTGGCGGGGCCCGATGGCGAGCCAGGCGCTGAAACAGTTTTTTGGCGATACCGACTGGGGCGAATTGGATTATCTGCTGATCGACCTACCGCCCGGCACGAGCGACATTCACCTCACGCTGGTCCAGACAGTACCCGTCACGGGAGCCGTGATCGTGACCACGCCCCAAAAGGTAGCCCTGGCCGACGCCAATAAAGGACTGGCCATGTTCCGGCAGCCGCAGATCAACGTACCCATTCTGGGCGTTATAGAAAACATGGCCTACTTTACGCCCGCCGAACTACCCGACAACAAGTATTACATCTTCGGACAGGGTGGGGGTGTGAAGTTGGCCGAACGCTATCAGGTACCTTTCCTGGGGCAGATTCCACTGGTGCAGAGCATCCGCGAAGCGGGCGACGAAGGCCGCCCGGCGGTAATGAATACCGAATCGGTGGGCACGGAGGCATTTCGTGATGCGGCCGAAGCCCTGGCGCAGCAGGTGGCGATCCGCAACGCCGGCCTGGAAAAAACCAAGGTAGTGGAGATGCGGGTTTAAGGAACCGATCGGTCAAAAGTTTGATTTTTAGAGAAAAAAGTGCATTTTAGCGCATATTTATACCCCATGATCACAGAAGAAAGAAACAAGATTGAAGGCCTGATCGAAAACGCGCTTGACTCCGTACGTCCCTACCTGGAGGCCGACGGTGGTAATGTGAAGCTGGCTGAAGTAACAGACGACCTCATTGTCCGTCTAGAATTGATGGGATCGTGCCAAACCTGTCCCATGAATGCCATGACCTTCCGCGCCGGTCTGGAAGAGTCCATTCGCAAGGCTGTACCGAATGTACTACGCGTGGAAGCCGTCAATGTACCCAGCCTGGTCTAGGTGAAAATAACCGATGGAAACGGGGTCGCCCGGGCGATGGAAATTAATTTCCATCGCCCGGGCGACCCCGTTTCACTTTTCTATTAAAAATCTCCCCTTATCTTGCGGTTTCGTTACTAATCAACGCAAACCATGCGCATTGGCATTTTTTTCGGGGGACCGTCCCGCGAGCGCGAGATTTCCTTCGCCGGGGGCAAAACTGCTTTTGAACATCTCGACAAAACCATTTTTGAGCCCGTTCCCATTTTTGTGGATAGCTTCGGACGTTTCATCAAGGTTCAGACCGAGGTACTTTATCAAAAAGAAATCCGCGACTTCTTTCCACAGGCTACCTATCAAAAGGAAGGATACCGTCTCTACGCGGAGTCGTATCCGGAGTTAGCCACAGCGGACTTGCCCGCAGAGGTAGGCGAACTTCTCATTCCTCAGGATTTCAAGCACCATTTCGACTTTGCTTTTCTAGCCATGCACGGCCCCGACTGTGAAGATGGAGCCATCCAGGGCCTTCTGGAATGGTACCGCATTCCGTACAGCGGTCCGGGGCTAATGGGCTCAGCGGTGGGAATCGACAAAATCCTGCAAAATGAAATGATTGCCCTCGCCAACGGCCAGCAGAAAAAAATGGGGGTACTTACGTATGCGGATTGGCAAAGCCGGAATCGGGAAGAAGTATTCGAAGAAATAAAGAACGAACTGGGTATCCCGATCGTGGTGAAAGCTCCGCACCAGGGATCGAGCATCGGGGTAGCCATCGTGCAGAAAGATGATTTTTCTTCATTCGTGCAGGCCATCAATCAATGCTTTTTCCAACTGGAATTATCCGCAGACGAATGGGCGGATCTTACAAAAACCGATAAACAGAATTGGGCGCAGCGCCTGGCCAATCTGGACGAAGGGATCGGCTTTCCAGTAATAGTCGAGGGTAAGGAAATCTTCCATCCCGACGCATTGATAGAGCTTCTTGATCATAGTTTTGCCCAGGTTAAAAACCGAGTCACCATATCCAGCAGCAATGCTGAAGATCAGGTACTGCTGGAAACCTTCGTACGCGGACAGGAGTTTTCGTGCGGTTGTCTGCAACTCGACGAGGGTACCCCCCTGGCACTGCCTCCGACGGAAGTGATCAAGGTCGTAGAGGTTTTTGACTTTAACTCAAAATATAAGCCTGGGGCTACCCGGAAACGCATTCCGGTCGATACATCCCAGGAAAATAATCAAAAAATCCGGCAGAACATAGCCACGGTGTTCGGGCGTTTAGGCATCAACGTTTGCGCCCGGATCGACGGTTTCCTGACCCCTGAGGGTACCGTATTGCTTCACGATCCCAACACCATTCCGGGCATGTCGCCTACCTCGCTCATCTTTAAGCAGATGGCTGAGATTGGTCTGAACGTGACGCAGGCGCTTACCTATTTCATCCGGCAATCCATCCGCGAACGCATTCGGACGGGTAAAGGTACCTGGACTTTGCGGCAGCAATTGACCGCCCTGGACAAGAAAATAAAGGCGGGCGCCGAGCGGACTTTGCCCCGGCAGGGGCTGCTGGTCAAAGCCAACGATGCGGGTTATAAGCAGGCCCAACGCGAATTCGGCCTGATTTGTGCGGGAGGTACCCATGAAGCCGTGCCCGTGCTGGAAATCAGTTCCGGGGAATATTTCCGGTTGCCGGTACAACTCATGTTCAAGGAATACGTGGAGGATGTGATCCGGGAGTGCGGGCGTGAACGTGACCCTGTACTGGTGCAAACCGCTCGGGAGGGTGATTCACTCACAGCCTTTTACGCCGGAAAGGTCGACTATTCAGTCAAACGGGTGGTTTCTCTGGATGGTATCGAAAACATAGAAAGTTGGACAATTTTGGGTGATTAGAATTTGTTCACGCTTTATTTCACCAATTCAGTAACAATCCCTTCGCAAAACCTCTTTATTTGTGAACTTCAAAAGTTTAAAGAGTTTGTTTCGTTTTTAGTAAGTCCACTGACTGAGTAAAACTTTGGGCAAACAAACTCTCCGGGATCAATTCACCGATACAATATGGCTAGTAGCGCAGAAAAAGTAAGACTTACCCTCCAAAAAGAAAACAAAGGCTGGAAGAAGTGGGGACCCTACCTATCGGAACGGCAGTGGGGTACGGTGCGCGAGGATTACAGTCGGAATGGTGATGCCTGGAACTACATCACCCACGAGATGGCCCGGTCCAAGGCGTATCGCTGGGGCGAGGAGGGGATCGGAGGGCTCTCGGACAGCAAGCAGCACATCTGTTTTTCCTTTGCTTTCTGGAACCATAAGGACAAGATGCTGAAAGAGCGCATCTTCGGCCTTACCAATACCGAAGCCAATCATGGCGAGGATGTCAAGGAAATGTACTATTACCTGGATAGTACCCCCACGCACTCGTACATGAAGATGCTCTACAAGTACCCCCAGACCTTGTTTCCCTACGAAAAAATACGCCAGGAGAACGCCCGGCGGGGAAAAAACGAGCCAGAATTCGAGATCATGGATACCGGCATATTCGACAAGGACGAGTATTTCGACATTTTCATGGAGTATGCCAAGGCCGATGAAGAGGATATCTACATCCGCGTGACCGTGCATAACCGGAGCCATAAGGACGCTCCGATCACCATTCTGCCTACCATTGCCTTTCGGAACACCTGGTCGTGGGGGTACCCTGCCTTCGACTACAAGCCCATCATGAACGGCATGGCCAACCGAATCATCGAGGTGAACCACCGGAAGCACGGCAAATACAATCTATATCTTGACAAGACGGACGAATTGCTGTTTTGTGAGAATGAAACGAATTTCAAAAAACTCTACGGGACAGCCAATAGCACGGCGTATCCTAAGGACGGTATCAACGACTATGTCATCAGTGGCCGCAAGAGCGCTACCGTGAATCCGAACCATATCGGTACCAAAGCCGCCGGTCGGTTTTCGCGGATCGTCAAGGGAGGCGAAAGTATCTCGATCCGGATGCGACTGGTCAATCACACCATTTCGGAACCTTTCGGGGGCTTCGATGACATGTTTGACAAACGAATCCGGGAAGCCAACGAATTTTATGCCGAAATTCAGAAGGATGTCAAGGACCCCGAGCTGCTCGCCATTCAGCGGCAGGCTTACGCCGGAATGTTGTGGAGCAAGCAGTTTTACTACTACAACGTGTACGAATGGCTGAAAGGCGACCCCTCGCATCCTGAGCCCGCCTACGGGCGCAAGTGGGGCCGGAATTCGGGCTGGAAGCACTTGTACGCGGCCAATCTTATTTCGATGCCCGACAAGTGGGAGTACCCGTGGTTTGCGGCCTGGGATCTGGCCTTCCACTGTATTCCGTTGGCCCGGGTAGATGCCGATTTTGCCAAGCGTCAGCTGGAAATCCTGCTTCGTGAATACTATATGCATCCCAATGGCCAGATTCCGGCCTATGAGTGGAATTTCTCGGATGTGAATCCTCCGGTGCATGCCTGGGCTACCTGGAAGGTCTATGAAATCGACCGTGAACAGAATGACGGGGTAGGGGATGTGGAGTTTCTGGAAAAGATATTCCACAAACTACTACTCAACTTTACCTGGTGGGTCAACCAGAAAGACGACACCGGAAACAACATATTCAGCGGAGGCTTCCTGGGATTGGACAACATTGGCGTGTTCGACCGCTCTACGCCCATGCCCTTCGGCGGCAAACTCGAACAGGCCGATGCTACGGGCTGGATGGCCATGTACACGCTGAATATGCTGCGTATTTCGGTGGAGATTTCGCTGAAACAGCCTGTGTATCAGGATATGGCTTCCAAGTTTTTTGAGCACTTCCTGTACATTGCCGGGGCGATGGAGGCGATGGGCGACAAAAACTCCACCATTAGTTTGTGGGACGAGGATGATCAATTCTACTACGATGTGATCCACATACCTAACGGACAAAGCATACTGTTGAAGGTACGTTCCATTGTGGGCCTGATCCCGCTATTTGCCGTGGAAATCTTGGACCCTCAGATGCTGGATAAAATGCCCATCTTCAAGCGCCGCGTGGAGTGGGTTCTGGCCAATCGGCCCGACCTGGCCCGCCTTATTTCGCGGTGGTTTGAGTCGGGAAAAGGGGAGAACCGTCTGCTGGCCATTCTGCGGGGACACCGCATGAAAATGATCATGAAGCGCATGCTGGACAAGGAGGAGTTCCTGTCGGATTACGGCATACGCGCCATGTCCAAATTCCACGAGGAGAACCCCTACAAATTCTACATCAATGGCGAGGTACTTCAGGTAGGCTACACGCCGGCCGAAGCCCTGACCGACATCATGGGTGGCAATTCCAACTGGCGGGGCCCGATCTGGTTTCCGCTGAACTACCTGATTTTTGACTCCCTGATGAAATTTCATGCCTACTACGGTGACGATTATGAAGTAGAGTACCCTACCAATTCGGGTAATATTACCACAATCGACGAAGTAGCCATGGGCATGGCCGATCGGTTGATTGGCCTCTTCAAAAAGGATGCAGACGACCGTCGGGCTGCGTTTGGTACCAATGAGAAACTACAGACCGACCCCCATTTCCGGGATTATATCCTGTTCTACGAATATTTCCATGGCGACAACGGCCGGGGATGCGGGGCAGCCCACCAAACCGGCTGGACGGGACTTGTGGCCGAACTGATTCTGAAAACGGCGCAGGCCAAGGCCAAATCAGCCGCCGCTCTGAAAGCCGATGCGCGGATGGAAATGGAGAAATTAGTGGTGGATAAAGGATGAGAATTGTCCGGCGGGGTACTTTAAATACGAAGCACAGAAGGCTTTCAAAAGATTCGATATGAATCGGGGAGCTACTGTCGATTGTCCACTTTCAACTTTCAACTAAAAAATGGCCGTACAACTGGAACAAAACGTAGAAGATAAAGTCAATTCCTGGCTGACAGGTAATTATGATCAGGAAACAAAAACCGCTATTCAAAAACTGATTGATGAGGGAAGCAATACCGAGCTGACCGACGCTTTCTACAAGGATCTGGAGTTCGGAACCGGCGGACTAAGGGGCCTGATCGGCATTGGCTCCAACCGCATGAACCGCTACACCGTGGGAGCGGCCACGCAGGGGCTGGCCAACTACCTCAACAAAGCCTTTCCCAATGAAACCATCCGGGTGGCCATTGCCTACGATTCCCGCATCAAGTCGGACGAATTTTCTCAGATTATTGCGGATATTTTTTCGGCCAATGGCATCACGGTCTACCGCTTCGAGTCGCTGCGTCCTACCCCTGAGCTTTCGTTCACCATCCGTGAACTCGACTGCCATAGTGGCGTAGTGGTCACCGCCTCACACAACCCTAAGGAATACAATGGCTATAAAGCCTACTGGGTGGATGGCTCGCAGGTGGTAGCCCCGCACGACCACAATATAATCCAGGAAGTCAATGCCATCACTTCCGTGGATCAAATCAAATTTGAGGGTAATTCTGAATTGATCCACAGCATTGGCGAAGAAATTGATAAAAAATACGTCGATCACATCCTTTCCCTTTCGATTTCAAAAGATGCCATCAAGCGGCAGAAGGATACCAAAATCGTGTATACCCCGATCCATGGCACGGGGGTGAGCCTGGTACCCCGTACCCTGGCCGCGATGGGTTTTGAAAACGTGACCGTGATCAAAGAACAGGCCGAACCCAACGGCAACGGGCAGTTTCCGACGGTAGTGTACCCCAATCCTGAGGAGAGCGAAGCCATGAGCCTGGCCCTGGAAAAAGCCCGGGAGATTGACGCCGACCTGATCCTGGGTACCGACCCCGACGCCGACCGCGTGGGAATTGGGGCCAAGAACCACCACGGCGAACTGCAACTGCTCAATGGAAATCAGACGGCCAGTCTGCTGATTTACTACCTGTTGTCAGCTTGGAAAGAGGCGGGAAAATTGACCGGCCATCAGTTTGTCTGCAAGACCATTGTGACGACCGACCTGATTGACAATATGGCTGATGGCTTCGGCGTGAAGTGCTATAATACGCTGACGGGTTTTAAATACATTGCCCAGGTCATCCGCGAAAAAGAAGGCCTGGAAGAGTTCATTGGTGGGGGAGAAGAAAGCTACGGCTACCTGATCGGCGATGCGGTTCGCGATAAGGATGCCATCGCCTCCTGCGCCATCATCGCCGAGCTGACGGCTTACGCCAAAGACAAAGGACTGAGCCTGTTCGATATGCTTATGGAAATCTATAAGCAATATGGCTTCTATTATGAAGGCCTGATTTCGATTACCAAAAAGGGCAAGAGCGGAGCTGAGGAAATTCAGCAGATGATGGCCGATTTTCGGGCCAATCCACCCAAGACCCTGGGCGGGGCGCCGGTGATCCGGATGGACGACTACCAGGCCCTCACCAATACGGACATGCGCCAGGGTACCGTGTTCAGCATCCCATCGGGCAAAATGGGCATCGAGCCGTCCAATGTACTCCAATTTTTTACCAATGACGGCACCAAATTTACCTGCCGCCCATCGGGTACCGAGCCTAAAATAAAATTCTACGTCGGCGTTCGTGCCAACCTGGATAAAAACGAGGATTTCGATGCGGTGTATGAGGGGTTGAAAGATAAGGTACAGTCGATTGGCAAAGAGCTGGGACTGGTGTAATTATTGGCCTTGTAAGTACGTTTTTCAAGGGTACCCTACATTTCTGACTTTCTTTTCATCCTATAAAATGGGCTGCCCACCTGGCGCAGCCCATTTTTTAGGGTCAATTACTGAACGTCAAAAATCCAACGTCCTACATCCAGCACCTAATCCCAGGCTATTCAGTAGCTAATCGTAGTTTGCCGTTCGTTGCTTTCGAAAGCCAGGTCGATGACGCGCGTAGTGCGCAGAATCTCCGCGGGCTTTACGGCTAACTCCTGGCCGTTCACAATGGCATCGTACACCGAATCATAAAACGCCATGTAATCACCCGCTTCACTGGGGATGATTCCTGTAAAATGATCGCTATAAAGGGTACCCCAGCGGTCTTCGGGTTCGGCGCCCCAGTTCTCCACGTCGGGTAGTACGTCTTTGCGGAGCGTTTCTTCCTGGGCATCAAGCCCCCGTTTGATGAAGGTACCCTTGGTGCCGTGGATCGAGTACCGCAGGCTGTTTTCATACACCAACAGGCTCGATTTGATGATGACCATTTTATCCTCGTAGCCCAGATGGATGTCGAAATAGTCGTCCACATCACTGTGCTCGCGCACGCTGCGGATGGTGGCCGTTACGGTTTGGGGCGTCCCAAATAACACAAACGCCTGATCGAGCAAATGCGGCCCCAGGTTATAGACATTCCCACTACCTTCGGCTTGTTTTTCTTTCCAAGTATTGGGAAGTACCTCGGGGCGGTAGCGGTCGTATCGACTTTCGTATTCTACGATTTTTCCAAGTTTGTCTTCCTGGATCAGTTTCTGGATGGTCAGAAAATCTGAATCCCAGCGCCGGTTCTGGTAAGCCGTGGCAATAAGCCCGTTGCGCTCCGCGACGTCGAACAGCTGTTTTGCTTCGGCTTCGGTATTGGCAAAGGGTTTTTCTATGACCACATGCTTGCCGTTTTCCAGCGCGTCCATCGCGTACGAAAAATGCGTGTCATTAGGAGTACATATAAACACCAGGTCAATGGAAGTGTCGGCCAGCAGTTCATCGACCGAACGCGCGTTTTCAATGGTAGGGTCAAAATCCTGGGCTTCGTTTTTAGAGCGCTCCACTACTTTTTTGAGTTTGAAACGCGGATTGACCGACAGAAAGGGAGCATGAAAATAGCGGCCCGATAGACCAAAACCGATGAGTCCGACATTGAGAACACGTTCTGACATGAGTAGTTGAGTATTAATTATGAGATAAGGTACCTGCTGATACGTGGTAATTTCAACGAAGTAAAGGTCGTTTCCAATGAGTTTTAATACCAGTATTCAAGTTAGAGACGACATTTTTGGACCAAACATCGGATTAAAGCAGAAATTCTACAAGAAATATGAGCTGATCTGGCAATTTAAGTAACACTACGCAACCCGGTTTTGGAGAAGGCGCGGGTAGGTGAAGCCGTAAAGTAAGAAGGATGCGGGCAAGGCCGGGCTTTTGATGGTAAAATCACTAATTTTGTGCTATGAATGTCCAACCCCTTTTTATTCGTTGTTCCGATTTGACCCAACTCGATGCGGTGGCCCAGCAATTGCTCCAGCTAGGTGGTTCAGTGCCTGTTTGGCTCTTGCACGGCGACATGGGGGCTGGAAAAACCACCCTGATCAAGCAGCTTTGTGAGCGGCTTGGAGTCAGGGGTACCGTTCAAAGCCCCACCTTTTCCATTGTAAACGAATATGATGCCGGAAAAAACGGTCTGATTTACCACTTCGACTTCTACCGGATCAAAAACGAAAGCGAGGCGTACGATCTGGGCGCGGATGAATATCTGGATTCGGGAGCCTATTGCTTTATCGAATGGCCCGAAAAAATCGAGTCTTTGTGGCCGGAAACCTATTTTTCTGTGACCATTCAGTCAGAAAGGGATGGTAGTCGGAGCATCCGGGCCATGATCGAAGCGGGGTCCTTGACGGGCATGAACGACGTTAACTAATTTTTGAATATTGACACGAATTGATCCTTCACTCCACCAAGCAATTCCCAACAAATAAATGGCGCAACCTCAGATAACCGGGTTCGAACAACTGGCCAAGCAATCGGCTCTCTATCCGCAGGAGTCGTTGGTGGAGGTCAGGAAAGATAGAAATGCGTTGCTGATTGGCTTGCCCTGCGAAATATCCTTACAGGAAAACCGCATCGCGCTCACGCCGGAGGGCGTGGCGATTCTGGTGCGCAACGGCCATGAGGTATGGGTGGAAAAGGACGCAGGAGCCGGGGCTAAGTATCCTGACCATGAGTACAGTGAAGCGGGTGCGCGGATTGTGTACAGTGCCAAAGAAGTGTATCAGGCCGACCTGATCCTCAAGATTGAGCCTCTGGTGTCGAAAGAATTTGAATTGATCAAAGCCGGTTCTACCCTGATATCCACGCTCAACCTACCCGCCCTGGACAAGAGCTACTTCGAAAAACTGAATCAGAAAAAAATTACTGCCATCGGGTACGAGTTCATCGAAGACCAGGTAGGTGGGATGCCCATTGTGCGGGCCATGGGCGAAATCGCCGGCAGCACGGTCCTGTTGATTGCGGCCGAATATCTGAGTAATTCCAACGGCGGTAAGGGCATTATCCTGGGTGGGATCACGGGGGTACCCCCTACCAAGGTTGTGATTCTGGGTGCCGGTACCGTCGCCGAGTACGCCACCCGTGCCGCGATGGGGGTAGGAGCCGACATCAAAGTCTTTGATAACCACATATATCGCCTGCAACGGTTGAAATACGCCGTAGGGCAAAACCTGTACACGTCCATCATCGATTCCGATACACTGACCGAAGCCATTGCCCGTGCCGATGTGGTGATCGGGGCCATGCGGGCCGAAGATGGACTGAGTCCCTGCGTGGTGACAGAGGAAATGGTGGGGCGGATGCGGCCCAATTCCGTGATTGTGGACGTAAGTATCGATCAGGGGGGATGCTTTGAGACGTCTCGGATGACGACTCATAAGGACCCTATTTTCAGACACAATGATATTATTCACTATTGCGTCCCTAATATCGCCTCACGCGTGGCGCACACGGCCAGTACAGCGCTGAGCAATATTTTTCTTCCTTTTTTGCTGCAAACGGGTACCATTGGGGGCATCGAGGAGATGATTTATGCCAACCGTTGGTTTATGAAAGGGGTGTACGGCCATAAAGGTACCCTTACGAATGCCTACATTGCCCGGAAGTTCGGGATGCGCTATAAAGATCTGACGCTGCTGCTAGCTGCCCGGATGTGATCCTTTTATAGGTACCGAGTGGCAATAGCGAAGTTGAATTTTCATTTAAGGTACCCTGTTTCACAGGCAGTACCTGCCAAAAATCCACTAAAAGAATATGATTAATCATAGTAATGAAAATGTCCTGATGGACGACGCCAATTCGCCCGAGGTGAATCGGAAACTGCTGGGACTGATTTCGCAGGATTTTGTGAAAGTAGCCGATCAGCTCAAAGAGGCTTCCTACCAAATCCGCCAGCGCGGCTTCTCGGAGTATCCGATCTTCATAGTGGTTCGGGAAGAATCGGAACTTGGCTTGATACTGATTGCCCGCGAGGAATTGGGCAACAAATGGAATTACCGGGCTTCTTACTTACAGGAATTTGTGGATCGGAATCTGATCGGCGAAGAATCCGTTGAACTTTTCAAAGAAAACTACCGGAAACCTGACGAATATTGCTGCCTGTTCGTGATCGAAGGCGATTTTGCGGGTTTCGTATTCGTACCCTTTCCTGAGGATTAACGATCCGGGGCATTCACAACCCTGACTGATTGTGATGTTTTTTGCAGAAAGGTTTCATTGTTTCAGTCGATTTTCCCACATTCATGCATTTCCTGCGTAGGCTTCCGGTACAACCCTTTCTATTCTTGCCCATTGCGTTTCTTCTCGCAACTGTGTTCATCTATTCCGAAACGCTGTTTTTTGCCGATGATTTCCATTTATTGAAAACCATCGTGTGGTTCCAGGAAACGGACTCTTTTTATGAAAAAATAGCGCTGTTGCTTCAGCAGCACAACGAACACAGGATTCTTTTCCCTAGGTTACTTACCTGGCTGGATTACCGCCTGGAAGGCCACATCAACTGGCCTGTACTTATGGTATTAGGGAATATGGTTTGGTGCGGCGTGCTCTATTTTCTTTGGGATGCCTTCCGTACCCTGCGGCTCAATCCCTGGCTTTTTTTGCCCATACCCTGGTTGCTTTTCCATCCTTTCTATTATGATAACCTGACCTGGACTATTAGTGTCCTGCAGCAGTCAGTCATTGTGTTCATCCTGGCATGGCTGGTGCATGCCTTCACCAACCGGCGGTTTTTATTAGCCATAGGCATCGTCCTGCTAGGTACCTTTACCCACGGCAACGGTATATTTGGCTTCGCTGTGGGAATCGTGTTTTTGGTAATCTACCGGGAATGGCGCTGGCTGGGGATTTGGTTATTGGTCGCTCTGATTACGGCTTTCGTTTACTTTTATGGTTTCGAAAGAGGGCAGAGTGCGGATTTTGCCCGAAGCCTTTCCGACCCGCTACGGCTCATTGCCTACTTTTGCACTTTCCTGGGATCGGTTACGCAGGTATTTGGTCCACATGACTGGCCTTCGGTAGCTTGGGGCGCTATTGTTTTCCTGGGAATAGCCTGGTTCGGATTTCCCAAAATCTACGCCCAGTACCGTTCTGGCCCACCACTCAGCTATTTTGAAAAAATGCTCCTGGGAAATCTGCTGTTTTTAGGCATCACCGCGCTGCTCGTCGCGGTATCCCGGAGTTGGTCAGCCACCGATTTTCTAATACCACCCCGATACGCGCATTATTCACCCTACATCACGGCTTGGTTTTATCTGGTAGGTATAGCCGTATTGGCGCGGTCTTACATCTGGTATTGGTCCCTTCCCTGGGGTATTCTGGCTGTACTTATATGGTTGGTTTCTTACCTGAACTACTTCACTACCCTCGAATACCGGCGCGACTGGCTTCGGGCTGATAAGGCCAACTGGGAAAATTACGACGTGTTCTTACAGTATGCTCCTTCTTTTAACCGCAATATCCGGGATGTTTACCATAAGGCCGTCGATCGCGGCATTTGCTACCATCCCTCCGGACTGCCTTCCCAACTTACGGGTGCTTCCACCGATAGTACCCTGGCGCTTACATTTGAAAGAGGATTCAGTGTATCGCAGGATGCCAGTGGCGAGTATCGGGAGAAAATCCTGCGCGTGGGCAATAAGTCCAATGCCAGCGACACGCCATTCCTGGCGTTGGTGGCAGAAGGACAACCTGTAGTATGGGTACCCTATTACCGTCTGCGTAATGCCTACCGTGGTATACTGCGGGGGATGGACTACGGAAAGAAAACCTGACGACGGAAATTTTGGTGGATAATCTCCCGACGGGTAATTTTAGGCTTGGGATTTTCTCAGGGGGAACCTTGACCTTTACCAGCTATTCCATGGAGGTAGGCGCTGACCACAGCGTTCGAATGTACTGATCTTCACATAATTTCCTTTGTATTTGGCTTACATGGAAGATTGGCATCTAGATATTGCGTTAAATTTTAATAATTTTAACTTATTGCGAATTATATATTAAAAATTTATATTTATGCAGAATTTCATTTAGACCTTCTCATTCTATGCTTAGAAAACTACCCGTGGGGCTGCTCGTATACATATGGGCAGCCTTTTTTACCACCCAGTCATTTGCTCAGGATCGCCAGATTACCGGGCAGATTCGTGACGAAAATGGCGCAGGAATGCCCGGAGTTAACATCCTGCTACAAGGCACCAACCGAGGTACCAACTCCAATGCGGAGGGGAATTTTAGTATCAGTGTGCCAGCAGGTACTTCGACGCTAATCATTTCTTCCGTCGGCTATGAAACCAAAGAGGTGCCCGTTTCTGGGTCTACCTCGACGCTTACCATCGATCTGAATCCCGATGTCAGGAATTTGGGCGAAGTAGTGGTGACGGCCCTCGGGATCGAGCGTAGTGCCAAATCGCTGACCTACTCAACCCAGAAGATCGATGGGAAACAACTGACCGATGTACGCGATGCCAACTTTGTCAACACGCTTTCGGGCAAAGTGGCGGGGATGGTCGTGACGCAGGGGGCTTCGGGCCCCGGTTCGGCTACTCGTGTAACGCTGCGCGGAAACCGCTCCATCCGGGGAAATAATAATGCTCTCTTTGTAGTGGACGGGGTACCTATCGACAATACGGTGCAGAGTCAGGTAGGGAACGATTTCGGCGGAATCAACGGCAGCGACGGGGCAGCCAACATCAACCCCGACGACATCGAGTCCATGAACGTACTGAAAGGCCCGGCAGCGGCGGCCCTCTACGGGAGTCGGGCGGCCAACGGGGTTATTATGGTGACTACCAAAAAAGGTAGCGCGGGTCGGGTCACGACTAACATCAATTCGGGTGTCGTGGTCGAAACGCCCTTTCTGTTGCCCCAATTCCAAAATACCTACGGCCAGGGCAACGGTGGTGTGGCCAGCGACAAAGCCAGCGGGAGCTGGGGTGCGAAAGGCACCACCTACCCCGACAACGTCCGGGATTTCTTTCGCAATGCGGTTTCTACCAACAACTCGGTGGGCATTTCGGCCGGTACCCAGAACGTGCAGACCTACGCGTCCTACACCAACAACTACAACCAGGGTTTGCTGCCCAACAACGACCTGATGCGCCATACGATTAATTTGCGGGTGAGCTCGCAGCTGACCAAACGGCTTACCACGGATGCGAAGATTACCTATACCAATCAGACCATCAACAACAAGCCGCGTTCGGGTGAGGAGAGTGCGGTGGTGATGAACCTGTATAAGATTCCGCGCAGCGTGGACCTGAACCAATACAAGAATTTTCAGGATGAAAACGGAAATCCTACCTACTGGACCACCTCGTCCATCTATATGAATCCCTATTGGACCACTAACAAGACTACCGATAAGGAACGCCGCAACCGTACCATCCTGCTGGGTTCAGTAAAATATGAATTGACGGACTGGCTCAACGTGCAGGGGCGCGTGAGCTTCGACCGCTACGACGATCGCTACAATCGTAGCTGGGCCGACCGTACTCTGCTATTCGCCGGGCCGGGTGGGTCGTACCAGGATTTCACCAACGATATTCTGGAAAGAAACATGGACGTGATCGTGTCGGGTAATAACAAGCTGGGCAAGGACATCGCTCTCACATACAACTTTGGAGCGGGGCAGACCTACAAGAAATTCTCGCAAGTAGGTGCCAACGCCAACGGGTTGCTGGTACCCAACAAATTCGATCTTTCGTTTGCCCGCGCGCTGAGCCAAATTGCCGCCTTCTCGGAGCGTGAACTTCAATATGTTTTCGGGACAGCCTCATTATCTTATCGCGACTTTCTGACCGTCGACATGTCGGCTCGTAATGACTGGTCGTCTACGCTGCCCAAGCCTTACTCGTATTTCTACCCATCGTTTGGAGCCAATCTTATTCTGACGGATGCTCTCCAGATGCCCGAGTGGGTGAGTTTTGCCAAACTGCGCGGATCCTGGGCGCAGGTAGGTAACGACACCGATCCCTACCTTTTGACCCAAACCTACTCCTTCTCGCAGGGTGGTACGGGCGGATTCATCTCCCGGGATGCTACCCAACCCGCAGCTACCTTGAAACCCGAAATCTCGTCCTCGACCGAGGTAGGGCTGGATCTGCGTTTCTTTGGCGGACGCCTTGGTCTGGATATGACCTACTATAACACCAATACCGTCAACCAATTGTTGACCCTAGGCCTGGCTCCTGCTTCGGGCTTTTCCGACCAGTTTATCAATGCCGGAAAAATCAACAACGAAGGTTTCGAGTTTACACTGACGGGTAAACCGCTCCGCAGTTCTGATCTGAACTGGGATATGACCCTAAACTTTGCCCGCAATGTCAATACCATTGTCGAGCTGCACCCCGACATCAAAATCGCCTTTCTGGCGGGTGGCTACGGCCGTACCGCCGGTCCCGTGGTAGCCGAAGGCGGCTCGTACGGCGATATGTACGCCCAGCGCTGGAAACGCGACGATCAGGGTAGGTACGTCGTGGATGCCAATGGCAAGCCCGTAGCTACCGAAAGTGAGAAGATCGGTAACTTCAATCCGAAGTTTACCATGGGTTTCAACAACTCATTCAATTATAAAAACTTTGTGCTGAGCTTCCTGATCGACGGTCGTTTCGGGGGTACCATGACCTCGGGTACCCAGGCCAACCTGGCCTTCGACGGTAACGCCGACTACACGACGAATAACCGCGACGGGGGCTGGGTGCTACCCGCCGTTACCTCCACGGGGGAAACTAACACCAAGGCCATCAACGCCGAAACTTTCTGGACGACGGTATCGGGAGGACGCTACTCGTGGGGTGAGTTCTTTACCTACTCCACCACCAATGTACGTCTGCGGGAACTGTCGATGGGCTACAAGATTCCGGTTCCTGAGAATTTCTTTATTAAGAATGTCCGACTTTCGTTCATAGCCCGCAACCTGTTCTTCCTATATCGCGGCTATGCTACTCTGGATATTCCCGGCGTGGAAAAGCGCAAGCTACCCTTCGATCCCGATGTGAATCTGGGTGCTGGGAATTTTCAGGGTGTGGAGTACGGTAGCTTACCATCTTCCCGTACGATGGGCCTTAACCTGAAACTTGGATTTTGATTTCTAATCCTTTGCTTCCGGGTCAGGGTACCTTGATTTTGAAGCGAAGAATAATCTGATCCCATATCACGATCTATCAAAACAGTACAAACAAAGCATTGTATGAACATACCGTTTAAAAAATCCTTGCTCAAACTTACGGCCTTTGGGCTGGTGGTTGGTTCCGCCAGCATCTGGTGGAGCTGTACGGACAAGTTTGACGAAATGAATACCAGCAAAACCAAACTGACCACGCTGGGAAAAGATGAATTGCCGTTCCTGTTTTCCCGGGCCGAGCAGCAGGCTTCCTACGCCGGGGGTACCTACCAGATCGCCCAAAACCTGTTTGCCGATCTCTACGCCCAGTACTTTGCTACTTCGGCTACCTACTTTCCTTCCGACCGCTACGTCATGCGGTTCGACTGGCTGGGCGGGCACTGGAACCCCATCTATACCCAGGTGGTACCCCAGCTGAAAACGCTGCTGGAATCCACCGAACCCAGCTCGGCGGAGAATGCCCTGGCCAATGTCATGTGGGTTTTCGCTTTCCATCGCGTTACCGATTACTACGGCCCCATTCCGTATTTTGATGCGGGCATTCCGGCTCGTTCCGTCAAGTACGATGCGCAGGAGAAGATCTACGAAGATTTTTTCAAACGTCTGGATGCCGCCGCCGCCATCTTGAAAGGTAAAACTTCCGAAAAACCCTACGGAACTTTCGACTTGATCTACGCGGGCGATGTAAATAAGTGGATCAAATTCACCAATACCCTGCGGCTGCGGTTGGCCTTGCGGATTTCTAAAGTGAATCCTGCTGAGGCTAAAAAACAGGCCGAAGCCGCATATGCCGGCGGCGTGTTCACTGAACTAGACGATGCAGCCTTCATGGTGAAAAACCTGGCGGGTGATGATCATAACGGCCTGGGCCGGATCGCCATCTGGAACGAATTTCGCATGAGCGCTTCCATGGAGTCGGTGCTGAAAGGCTACGAAGATCCCCGCATCGGCGTTTTCTTCCAACCCGCTACCGCTACCAATACCTACGAAGGTCTGCGGAACGGATTGTTACCTGCGCAGTTGAATCAGGAAGGAAATGGCAACAACGATAATTCCAACGTAGGGACGCGCTGGGCTACGGGCGGCGGTTCGGCCTGGACGAGCCAGTTGACCGTTCCGCAGGACATCATGCACACATCCGAGGCGTACCTGCTTCGGGCCGAAGGAGCGCTCAATGGCTGGAGCATGGGTGGTACAGCTAAAGAATTGTACGAGAAAGGGATCGAAATGTCGTTGAAGCAATGGGGGGCCAGTGATGCTGCCGTCCAGACCTACCTCAACAGCACCAAAACTCCCGTGGCACCTGGTGATCCGCTCAAATCGCCCGCTCTATCCAACATTCCGGTGAAATGGGATGCCGCGGCTTCAGAGGCTGTAAAGCGCGAGCAGATTGGTACCCAGAAATGGCTGGCGCTCTATCCTGACGGCCTGGAAGCCTGGGCCGAATTCCGCCGTACCAGGTACCCCAAACTTTATCCGGTGGTTAATTCCGATAACGAAGAGCTACCTGTAGGTACCTTCATCCGCCGCATTCCTTTCCTGACCTCGGAGAAACAAACCAATGCCGAAGCCGTGAAAGCCGCCGAGGCCTTACTGAACGGACCGGATAAGGCCAGCACCCCGCTATGGTGGGATAAGAACTAGACTTTTTTACCAAAAAAATACTTTACCAAAAAAGGCAGGCATTTTGTCTGCCTTTTTTGGTAAATTTTGACCTATGAATTTGTACAAAACGAATGTTGCACAGTTAACATCAGTGAGTCTGCTTACCTTATCGCTGGTTTTTTCCGGTTGCCGGTCCGACGATACCTTGTTTACCCTCTTGGACGCGGGTGATACGGGCGTAGAATTCACCAACTTTATCGAGGAAGATGCCGAAAATAACGTACTCGAGTACGGCTATTTTTACAATGGGGGAGGAGTAGCCGCTGCCGACTTCAATCATGACGGACTGGTAGATTTGTACTTTACGGGAAACATGGTGGCCAACCGGCTGTACCTGAATCGGGGCGGGATGGAGTTTGAGGACATTACCAACCAAGCCAAGGTAGGCCTGAATGAGGGATGGAAAACCGGCGTGTCGCTGGTGGACATCAATGACGACGGCTGGATGGACCTGTACGTATGCCGTTCGGGGGCGGAGAATCCGGCCTTGCGGCGAAACCTGCTCTACGTCAATGACGGACCTACCGCAGACAATATCCCTACCTTTACTGAAAAAGCGGCTGCATACGGTCTGGATGATCCTTCCTACACGACCCAAGCCGTTTTCTTTGACTATGACAAGGATGGTGATACGGACTGTTTTCTGCTCAATCATTCAGTGCAGGACTATGCCGGTTTCAGCCGATTGCTGGGAAGCTACCGCCAACAGAAGAATCCCGCTTACGGCAACAAACTGCTCCGAAACGAAGGAGGACACTTCGTTGACGTGACCGACTCGTCGGGCGTTGTGTCCAACGTGCTGAGTTTTGGACTCGGGATCAATATCAACGACTTCAACAACGACGGCTGGTCGGATTTGTACATTGCCAACGACTATAATGAGAACGACTACCTGTACCTTAACCAGAAGGACGGTACGTTCCAGGAAGTGATCCGGCAGGCCACAGGACACGTGTCGCTCTATTCTATGGGGACCGATGCCGCCGATATCAACAACGACGGCTGGACCGACATCCTCACGCTGGACATGCTACCCGCCAGTAACGAACGCATCAAGCTCACCGCCGGGGACGACAACTACGATAAGTACCGGGAGCTACTCCGTGCGGGATTTCATGAACAGACCATGCGAAACATGCTGCAGCTCAACAATGGCACCAATGCCGACGGGGTACCCGTATTCAGTGAGATAGGCCAGCTGGCGGGGGTGTCCAACACGGATTGGAGCTGGGCTGCCCTGATGGCCGATTTTGACAACGATGGGTTTAAAGACCTGTTCGTGACCAATGGCTACGCCCGGGACTATACCAACATGGAATTTTTGAAATATTCAACCGATGTCCAAACTGCTTCCCGTGCCTCGGGGAAAGCTCCGTCGCAGATGGAGGTGATTGCCGAGATGCCCCCCATTAGCCAGCCCAACTATATTTTCAGGAATGAAGGCAATCTTACATTTAGTAAAAAAGTGGAGGATTGGGGCTTTGGGGCCAAAAGCCAATCGAACGGGGCGGCCTACGCCGATCTGGACAACGATGGCGATCTGGATCTGATTACCAACAATGTGAATCAGAAAGCCTTCATTTACCAAAATAACAGTACTCCCAGTGATTCCACTCGCAACTTATCCCTGGAACTCCTGGCTCCTAGCTATGCCCTGCGAGCCGGGGCGCGGGTGATTCTCTACCAAGCAGGTCATGGTATCCAGATGCAGGATGTAATGCCGGTGCGGGGATTTCAATCGGCTATGGACGGCCCGCTGCACTTTGGTTTGGGCAGTCGGGGCGTGGACTCCATTCGGGTATCCTGGACCGACGGCCGCATATCGACCCTGGTGCGCCCCGATGCTTCTCAAAGGATCAGGATACGGTACGACCCGAGCCAAGGTGCCCCTCATCCCGCAGAGGCTGTTTTTACCCCGCTGTTTACGGAGGTACCCGGCATCGATTTTACGTATCAAGCCACCAACCAGAACGATTTTCGGGTGCAGCCCTTACTACCAGTAATGCTTTCCCGACAGGGACCTGCCCTCGCCCAGGGTGATGTGAATGGCGATGGACGGCCGGATGTGTATCTGGGGGAGCACGCGGAGAGGCGGGGCGGTTGCTTGTAAGTCGGGGTACCGCTTTTGTGCCTGTTGCTGTCTCGGATTTCAGTAAAGATGCGGGGTATGAGGATGCCGGAGCTGTTTTTTTTGACGCCGATGACGACGGTGACTTGGACCTTCTGGTGGCGAGTGGAGGGTACTCGCTCAATCCGCAGGCGCTATGGCTACGCCCCCGACTTTACCTCAACCATGGAAATGGCTGGGCCCGGGATAGTTTTCCCGATGTACGGATCAATGCATCCTGCGTGACAGTCGCCGACTTGGATCAGGACGGCGATCAGGATATTTTCATTGGAGAGCGCGTCACGCCGGGTCGTTTTCCCGAGAGCAGCGGTGATCGCATATTCTTGAATGATGGCAAAGGGCATTTTTCGGATCGTACCACACAATTTCTCCCCGACCACGCCACCCTGGGTATGGTAACGCAGGCTTCCTTTCAGGATTTGCGTGGCGATAAGGTACCCGAGCTGGTTACTGTGAGCGATTGGGGGGCAATTCAAATTTGGGAAAAAGACCGGCAGGGTACCTTTCGGAATGCTAGCGAAAAATGGGGTACCCTTGCCCTGACGGGTTGCTGGACGGCTCTTGCTCCCGCAGACCTGGACGGGGATGGAGATATGGATTTTGTGGTAGGCAATATGGGTACCAACGGTCAATGGTACCTGACGGCCCCGCAGGGCATGAATCTCTACGCGGATACGCACTCCACAGTGCCCCCGGTTCCGGTTGTCGCCCTGCTGGATCAGGGCAAAGAATACCCTTATCCCAGCCGGGATGAACTGTTTGGCCAAATGCCCGAGCTTAAGAAAAAGTACCCCGACTACATAGGCTATTCAAAAGCTACTATTACGGATTTGTTTTCTCCGGATCGAATCGGGAAAATGAACCGAAAGGAAGTGCGGGAATTCCGGACTGGAGTTCTGGAAAATTCAGGGGGTACCTTTCGTTTCAGGGCGCTGCCCGTGCAGGCGCAATTTGCTCCCGTTTATGCACTGGCCGTAGCGGATTTCGATGGCGATGGAAAATTGGATATTATGTTGGGCGGAAATCAAGATAAAGCCAGGGTCCGGCTTGGAAAAAGCGACGCCAATCTACTACAGGTTTTCCTCAACCGGGGCACGGCAGGATTCGAATATATGCCCCAGGCGCTAAACGGACTGTTTGTACAGGGCGACGTACGTAGCCTTTTGGTGCTCAACAAAGGCTCCGAATTGGCGATTTTGATCGGACGGAACGACCTGCCCTTGAAAACCCTGCAAATAGCACGAAAACGGTAGGCGAAGCGAGGAAAAAATTGTATCTTTACACGATTATAAACCCCGCATTGGCGGGCGCTTTTTATTGTAGTGTAAAACAAACTTTATGGCAAACGAAGCAACGCTGGAAGTAAGTAGTTATTCAGCCGAGAACATCCAGGTTCTGGAGGGATTGGAGGCCGTGCGGAAGCGCCCGGCCATGTACATCGGCGACACCGGTTTTAAGGGGCTGCATCACCTGATCTGGGAGGTAGTCGACAATTCAATTGACGAGGCCATGGCGGGGTATTGCGATACCATCCATGTGACCATCGAAACGGACGAATCTATCACCGTGCAGGACAATGGCCGGGGTATCCCTACGGGCATTCACTCGAAAGAAAAACGATCGGCGCTGGAAGTGGTGATGACGGTATTGCACGCCGGCGGTAAATTTGACAAAGACACGTATAAAGTATCCGGAGGTTTGCACGGCGTGGGGGTGTCCTGCGTCAATGCGCTCTCCGTAGATTTGCGCGCTGAGGTACATCGCGAAGGCAAGATTTTTGAGCAGGAATACCAGAAAGGATTTCCTCTGTACCCTGTACGCGAGATTGGCGAGTCCAGCAAAACGGGCACGATGATTCATTTCAAGCCCGACGATACCATATTCACCGTTACCGAATTCAAATACGAAACCGTAGCGAACCGCTTGCGTGAGCTATCCTTTTTGAATAAAGGACTCCGCCTGACGCTAACGGATATGCGCAACCTGGACGACGACGGCAAGCCCAGCTACGAGGAGTTTTTCTCCGAGGGTGGTCTGGTCGAATTCGTCACCTATCTTGACAATACCCGCCAGCCCCTGATTCCGGCCCCTATCCACATGGATAGCGACAAAGGGGTCATGCCCGTGGAAGTATCCATGATGTACAATACTTCGTACAGCGAGAATGTCATCTCCTACGTCAACAACATCAATACCATCGAGGGAGGAACCCATGTATCGGGCTTCCGGGCGGCGCTTACCCGTACCTTGAAAAACTACGCCGACAAATCGGGGATTTTGGCCAAGGAAAAGATCGAGGTGAGTGGTGATGACTTCCGGGAAGGTCTTACGGCCGTTATTTCGGTGAAGGTACAGGAGCCGCAGTTTGAAGGACAAACCAAAACCAAACTCGGCAACTCTGACGTGGCTGGGGCGGTGAGCCAGGTCGTGTCCGAAATGCTGGACACCTACCTCAATGAGCATCCCAAGGAGGCACGTATGATTGTCGACAAAGTGGTGCTGGCTGCCAAGGCCCGTATTGCGGCCCGCAAGGCCCGCGAAATGGTGCAGCGCAAAAACGTCCTGACTGGCACCGGGCTACCCGGCAAACTGGCCGATTGTTCCGAAACCGATCCCGAAGTGTGCGAATTGTACCTCGTAGAGGGTGACTCGGCGGGGGGAACCGCCAAGCAGGGCCGCAACCGGGCTTTCCAGGCTATCCTGCCATTGCGTGGTAAAATCCTGAATGTGGAAAAAGCCCAGGAATACCGTATTTACGAGAATGAAGAAATCAAGAACATGTTTACGGCCATGGGCGTGCAGATTGGTAAGGAAGGTGATGAGCGCGCTTTGAATATTGATCGGCTTCGTTACCATAAGATCATTATCATGACTGACGCCGACATCGACGGTAGTCACATCCGTACCCTGATTCTGACATTCTTCTTCCGGTACATGAAGGTACTTATCGAAAATGGCTATATCTATATCGCCCAGCCGCCCCTGTACCTGATCAAGAAGGGAAAAGAAGAGCGTTACTGCTGGACCGAAGCCCAGCGCGAAGCCGCCGTACACGAGCTCGGCAATGGACGGGAAGAATCGGTGAACACGCAGCGCTACAAGGGTTTGGGTGAAATGAACGCCGAACAATTGTGGCAAACCACGATGAACCCCGATTTCCGCAGCCTCAAGCAGGTTAGCATCGATTCGGCGGCGGAAGCCGACCATCTGTTTTCAATGCTGATGGGCGACGAAGTGGCCCCGCGCCGTGAGTTTATTGAGAAAAATGCCAAGTACGCCCGTGTGGACGTGTAGGTACCTGACGAAATAGTAGTTTTAGGCGCATGACTGACTATTTCTGGTCAGTCATGCGTTTTTCGTAGGAAACCGAAAATTAATTACAATACCCAACGGAACCGTTTGCATTCGGAACCCAGATTTCGGAAACACAAACTCAGAAGCCAATACTAAGTACCAAGAATTTCAAGCCATGCCACAGGATTCAAATCACCTTTCTGGAAACGAGAAGCGAAGTCGTTTGTCCAATCTGTTATCATTCTTCAACGATAAAAACGAAAAAGTGGAAGAAGGTAAATTCATGCGCTCAAATGAGAAAGTCAATGACCTGATTGTTCAGAGCGATTTCATCAGTCGGGATTTGAGCTGGCTCAAATTCAACGAGCGGGTACTGGATCAGGTACGGGATACGGAACGCAGCCTGTTCGACCGGCTGAAATTCCTGGCGATCACGGCCTCGAATCTGGATGAGTTTTTTTCGATCCGGGTCGGTAGTTTGTACAATTACCTCGACTACGGCAAGGAGCGGGTGGATTATTCGGGCTTGCGGGAGGTACCCTTCCGGAAAACCCTGCTGAAGGCCTTACAAGGGTTTGTGGCTGAGCAAAACCACTGCTACAAGCAGGAATTACTGCCTCTTTTTGAGAAGCACCGGGCTGCCATCGCCACCATGAAAGACCTGACGGAAGCAGAAAAAGCCAAGGTGTCCGACTACTTCGATCGTACCATTTACCCGATGCTAACGCCGATGCTGTACGATTACACGCACGTCTTCCCGGTATTGTTGGCCAAAGTACTCATCCTGGGAGTCATCACCCAAACTTCCGGTACTACAAGCGAGGAGGATCGTAAGCTTTCGTTCGTACAGCTACCTCTCAATCTCCCCCGTTTCTACGTGATTGAGCGCGACAACGAGATTTTGTTCCTGCCGATTGAGAACATTGTGCGGGCCTACATTAAAAAACTCTACCGGAATGTAGACATCGTGTCGACTAATCTGTTGCGAATCATCCGCAATGGAGATTTCTCTCTGGAAGAGAACGACGACATGGAAGTGGATTTCATTGACGAGATCAAGCAGAAAATCAAGAACCGACGCCTGGGTAGGGTCGTGAAAGTGGAGGTGGAGTCTGACGTGGATGAAGATCTGCTGAGTCTTTTGAAAAAACGCTGGGAGATTGATGATTTTAATATCTACCGGGCTGATAACCTGTTGGACTATACCTGTTTCTGGCAGATTATTAAGCATAACGAGTTCAAGGATCAGATCCCTCCCTTGCACCCGCCCGTGCCCCCGCTGAGCATAGGTAGGGAACGCATCACCGATATTTTTGAGGTAATGCGGGAGCGCGACATCTTGCTACACCATCCCTACAACAACTTTGAGCCGGTGCTTCAATTGCTCGAGCAGGCCGCCGAAGACCCCAACGTGCTTTCGATCAAGCTGACCATTTACCGGCTTGCGAAAAACTCCCGGGTCACCGAGGCGTTGCTCACCGCCGCCGAGAACGGCAAGCACGTGGCGGTACTTTTTGAAGTGAAGGCCCGCTTTGACGAAGAAAACAATATTCGCGAAGCCCAGCGCCTGCAAAAAGCCGGATGCTTTGTGATCTACGGGATTGGTCTGCTGAAAACCCACACCAAGCTGCTGCTGATTGTGCGGAATGAGGGCGAAAAAGTAGTCCGCTATGCGCATTTGTCCACCGGGAACTACAACGAAGAAACAGCCCGACTCTACACCGATATTGGCCTATTGACCACCAACGAGGAATACACACATGATATCTCCGAGTTTTTCAATGTCATCACCGGCCACTCGCTGCCCAGTGACTACCGGAATCTGATCACGGCCCCACGACAGATGCGCGAGCGCCTGATCGCGATGATCCAGCAGGAAGCCGAAAACGCACGCCAGGGTTTGCCCAGCGGTATCTGTATCAAGATAAATTCATTGGAAGACCGGGCCGTGATTGATGAATTGTACAAGGCTTCGCAGGCAGGGGTACCCATCGATCTCATTGTGCGGGGCATTTGCTGTCTACGGCCGGGCCGGACCGATCTGAGTGATAACATTCGGGTCAAGTCGATCGTGGGCAACTTTCTGGAACATTCCCGCATCTTTTACTTCCACAACGCGGGAAATCCGCTGGTGTATGGGGGGAGCGCGGATGTGATGGTCCGCAGCTTCGACCGGCGTATTGAATCGCTATTCATTCTGGTCAATGAGCGGGTCAAGCAGGAAGCGATTCTGATGCTGAATTATAACCTGCGCGACAACGTCAATTCTTACGAACTACAGGAAGACGGTACCTATGAGAAATGCCATGTGGGCGAAGGTACCGAAGCCTTCGATATCCATAAAGTGTTCTTTGAGGTAAAACCCGATGACGTCATGCAGGCCAGGCTGTTTGAGAAGCAGGACAAACTGCTGGCCGATAACCATACAAATGCAGAAATGCTAGAGGAAATCGACAGCGAAGAGAAGAACAACTGAGCCGACTTTATTCCAAAGAAAAGCCTCCCGGGATATGATATTTCCGGGAGGCTTTTCTTTGGAATCGCATGAAGTTGCAACTACTTCACCAGGCGCAGCGACAGGGGATAACGGTATGCTTTCCCTCCATTGGCGCGTACACTGCCCGTAATCATAACTACCAGAGAGAAAATCCCGATGGCAAAAAACACCAGGCCGACCACCAATCCGGAGCCCACCATGCCCATTATACCCACGTCAGTGGATGTTTCGTTGTCACTGACTCCCCCGATAATGAGGCTGAGGATGGAACTGCCAAAGGCGAACAACATGAATAGGAGGATCACCACCCCGACCACCGCCAGGGTAATCTGGAAATTGAGTGACTCCTTGCCGTGTTCATCCACAAAGCTGCTTTTGCCTTTCTGGGTGTTGTAAAGTACTAAAATGACGATTAGCGCCAGAAAAGGAATTGGGACCAGCATATTGGCAAACGAAGCCAATAATGCACCCAGGTGCATCCACATACCCGCAGAGCGCTGCCCGGCGGTGATTTCGGAGGGGTAGGAGGGGGTAAAGTTTTGATCTTCCATGAATTATAGCAGATTTAGGATGAATTGTGGTGATAAAAGCAGAGGGGCGCTGTAAAATACGTGGCCTGTTGGCGAATTTACCTAAATTCGCGGTTTCTTGGAAATATTATTTTGTCAATCTGCTACATGGAAAGATTTACCGGACTGATCGGAATCGTGCTAATTTTAGGAACGGCCTATGCTCTGTCGAGCAATAGGAAAGCCATCAATTACCGTACGGTAGGCGTGGGGCTGGCGCTGCAATTCGGCCTGGCGGTATTCATCCTCCGTACCGAAACCGGACAGGCCATATTTCAGTGGCTGGGCGACAAAGTGCAGAAACTGTTGTCGTTTTCCGACCAGGGTGCCAGTTTTGTGTTCGGTACCCTCGTGAGCAGTGATCTGATGCAGAAAGTATTTGGCCCTGGCAACGATTTTGTCTTTTTCTTTAAGGTTATCCCCACCATCATTTTCGTGGCGGTGCTGGTCAATATGCTCTACCACTTGGGCATCATGCAGCGGGTTGTGGCTATCATTGCGCGGGGCGTGTACTGGCTCATGGGTGTGAGTGGTTCAGAAGCGCTCTCCAACGTGGCCAGTACCTTTGTGGGGCAAGTGGAGGCGCAAATCATGATCAAGCCCTACCTGAAAGGTATGACCAACTCCGAGCTCATGGCCTCTATGACGGGTAGTTTCGCCTGCATCGCCGGGGGCGTCATGGCCGTCTACATATCCCTGGGGGTACCTGCCCCCTACCTGATTGCCGCCAGCCTCATGGCCGCGCCGGGGGCGTTGGTGATTTCCAAAATCGTTTATCCCGAAACGGAGGTGTCCGAAACCAAGGGCGCCATCAAACTGGAAATCAAGAAAACCCACGCCAACCTGCTCGACGCCATCGCGGCGGGTGCCAGTGAGGGCCTCAAGGTAGGTTTCAACGTAATTGCCATGCTGATTGGCTTCATTGCGCTGGTGGCTTTGCTGGATTTTCTGTTGGGTAAGGTGGGAGGCGTTTTCAATTTCCCCCAGCTTAGCTTCAATTATCTATTGGGCAAAGTTTTCTCGGTATTTGCGTGGGCGATGGGGGTACCTTCGCAGGACATTGAGGCGGCCGGTTCGCTGATGGGTACCAAAATGGTAATCAACGAATTCGTGGCCTACCTCGATTTGGTGAAATTGAAGGAAACCCTCGATCCCAAAACGCTCGTGATCACGAGTTTTGCGCTATGTGGTTTTGCCAATTTTAGTTCCATTGCCATTCAGGTAGGGGCATTGGAGAATTGGCTCCTTCCCGCCGCTCCGATTTGGCTAGGCTCGGCTTTCGGGCGCTGATTTGTGGTACCCTGGCTTCCTACATGTCTGCAACCTTCGCCGGGTTGTTGATGTGAAACCATTACAAATACGTAAATAGTACTTGGCCAGTAGCCAAAAAAAGCGGGGCCGGAAATGATTTTCCGGCCCCGCTTTTTTTTGACTTGGATGGGTATCTATCGTATATCCAGACCGAATGGCATACGCGCCTGCAAACCTTCCATATTCAGCAGTTTGCGGTACATTTTTACGTGAGGAGCTAGCTCGCCCAGTTGCCGGGCCATAATTTGGTCTTCTGAATTGCCGGCCATTTTGCTCACAAACTCCTGTAGCGGATTCTTCTTTTCGGGATAAAAACGTACCCGATAATCGCCTTCTTTTAGTTTGGCAGCATTGGCCGCCAGTTTGATGGCTTCGTCGAGCCCACCGAGCACGTCCACCAGACCGTTGGATTTGGCCTCCACGCCCGACCACACCCGGCCCGAAGCCAGGCTCCGCAGCTTTTCAACGGACATCTTACGGCCTTGAGCAGCTTTGCTGGTAAAGTTAGCATAGCCTTCGTTGACGCTCTTCTGGATCTTATCTTTCTCAAAATCAGTCATTTCGCGCGTCAAAGTAGGCCAGTCGGCATGTGGGTTGGTTTTGACACCATCGAACGTGATGCCTAATTTGTTATCTAGGAAATTTTCCAGATTGAACAGCATGGCAAAAATACCGATTGAACCCGTGATGGTATTAGGTTGGGCGACGATCTTGTCGCAACCCATGGCCATGTAGTAGCCACCCGATGCCGCTACATCGGACATGGAGGCAATTACGGGTTTCTTCTTGGTTGTGAGCTGTATTTCACGCCACATCACATCCGAGGCCAAAGCACTGCCGCCGGGTGAATTGATCCGGAGCACTACGGCTTTGATTTTGTCATTCTCACGGATTTTTTTGAGTTCTTTCACAAATTTATCCGATCCGATGGTACCGTCACTGCCTTCGCCCGACACGATTTCACCTTCGGCCACGATGACGGCCACGCGCTTGTTGAAATCCCCATCCTCCGAAGGATGTTTGCCCTTAAGGTACTTGCTGAGGCCTACAAATTCGATGTCTTCGTCGGTATCTACCTTCAGCTCTTTTTTCATCGCCGTTTCCAGCTCATCGTAGTAGCCGGCATGGGTTACAAGCTTGTATTTTTCGGCCGAAGCTGGATTCGTGACCGCCAGTGAGTCGGCCAGACCGCGTAATTCGGAGGCGGGAATATTGCGCGACTTCGACACATTGGCGATGTAATTTCCGTACAGCGCGTCCAGCAGTTCGATGGACTGTTGTTTGCTGGCCTCGCTCATATCCTTGCGCGAAAAGCTCTCCACGGCACTCTTGAATTCACCTACCCTGAAAATCAGGGGCTTAATATCCAGTTTGTCAAAGGTACCTTTGTAAAATTCATATTCCGCCGAAAGCCCGTTCCATTCCATGAGTCCGGCGGGATTGAGGTAGATTTTATCGGCCAGGGAGGCCAGGTAGTAGCCTTTTTCGGAGTAGTACTCGCCGTAGGTATAGATGAATTTCTTCGATTTCTTGAATTCCAGCAACTCATTCCGAATCTCTTCGAGCGAGGCCCAACCCGCTCCCGGATCCTGTGTTTTCAGGTAAATGCCTTGGATATGGTCGTCTTTGCCGGCCCGCGTAATGGCTTCACGAATGTCTTTGAGGCCGATGGTTTCATCGTTCCCGGCAAATGGAAGGGACAACTCCGCAAAGGGGTTTTCGACACCTACCTCCTTAATCGGGCGGTCGAGGTCGAGTTTGAGTACGGAATTGTCTTTGATCACAACCTCATCCTCACTCGATAGGGCCGAACCGATGCCCACGAGGATAAAAAAGGATACGATAAAAAATAAAAACAGACCGACTAAAGTGGCCAGTACAAATTTGAGAAACTGCAACATAAGAAATATAACGTGTTAATTGATAATCCTTCAATCCGATGAATTCAACAAATTTAATGATTTAAAGTGCCGGTTGAGGCGACTAAAATTGCTAATGGCGGATATGCCCTGACGAGCGGTCAAATGTATGGGTATAAATTTTTATGCGTAACATTACCCTTGCCGATTTGTTCTATTTTTGTGAAAAATTAAAATCACCCCATGAAGAAAACGCTACTTCTTGTCCGCCACGCCAAAGCCGAAGACCAATCCAAAATGTTCAAGGACTTCGACCGGGAGCTTCTCGGGTCGGGTATAATGGATTCGGCCCGGCTGGGTCACTTCCTCAAAGCCGAGGGCGTGGCCGTAGACAGTATCAGGACCAGCAGTGCCGCCCGCACCTACCAAACCGCCAAGATCATCGCCGAGCAGCTGAAGTACGAGGTAGATCAGATCGAAGCGGTCGACAAACTGTACAGCGGCGGCCCGCAGGCCTATCTG
Organism: Salmonirosea aquatica; assembly: GCF_009296315.1. NCBI lineage: Bacteria > Pseudomonadati > Bacteroidota > Cytophagia > Cytophagales > Spirosomataceae > Salmonirosea > Salmonirosea aquatica. The sequence continues at coordinate 619,033 of NZ_WHLY01000002.1, read as the reverse complement.
GCGGTGGTCAATGCTACGCCCGAAACAGTGGCCACGCTGCTCGTGTGCGGACACAATCCCGATATCAACTACTTTGCCGAGTATCTGACGCATGCTGATGTGGGCTCAATGGAAAAATGCAGCATGGTGACCGTGGAGTTTGAGGACCTCACCTGGGCCGAAATTTCAGCCAAGTCAGGTACCTTGAAAAACTACCTGACTCCCCAATCCCTGAAAGACCGGGGGTGAAACGAGAAGTTCGGGTAGGTATAAGTTTTAGTAGTTGAATAAGCAATAGATCTGCAAAAAAGATAACGCATTCCCATGTCGGAGCCGAACAAGAACCGGAAAACTTTCATTGTAGTCTTCATTATATTTCTGCTCATCATTATCTTCCTGGTCATCGATATGGCGAGCCGCACCACTGCTCCCTGGAACCGCACCAAGGGTACCGGCACTGACGCCATTCCTGGCGCAGTAGCTCCCGGCGCCCTGCCTCTGAGCGACTCCGTGGTACTGGACTCCCTGCTGCCCGACACCACCTATCACCAGGATTAAATCTCTTATCCTTTCGCCAGCGCATCGACCAGGGCCTCCACGTCTTCTGGGGTATTGTAGACCTGCGGCGATACACGCAAGCCCTGTCCCCGCGCCGAAACGAGGACTCGGTTGTCTGACAGCATCTTTTGGATGCCTGCTACATCCTGGCCCACCGGTAGCCGCACCCCTACCAGATGGTGGGCCCGGTACGGTTCGGGCTCTAGGTGGTAGCCCGCATGTTGCAAAACAGGTATAGCGTCCTTCAGCAGTTCACGGCAATAGGCTTGTATGTTTTCAGGACCCCACGCCAGCACCTGTTCAAGTGCTGCCTTCAGTATGGGCAGCTGGATGAAATGAGAGTGCTCGCCCACATTGTATCGGTAGGCTTTAGGGCGGTAGGTGGCCTGATAGTCGGTGAGTGTATGAAAGTGGTGGCTTTCCTGCCGGGCCATCCAGGTTTCCTCAAGGGGAATGCCGTCGTCGAATGTTTCATTGAAATAAGCCAATCCCAAGGAATAGGGACCCATCAGCCACTTGTATCCTGCGCAAACCAATACATCGGGCTGTATCTTCCCAAAGTCAAAAGGGAAAGCCCCCACGGATTGGGTACCGTCCACAATGAGCCACGCGCCCACCTCTTTCGCCCTAACTGAAATAGCGGGCAGGTCGAAAATAAATCCATACATCCAGTGCACGTGCGGACATACGATCATGGCGGTTTGGGAGTCGATGGCGGTGAGGATGGTTTTGTTCCAGACTTTGCCGGTTTCGTGGTGCAAAGGCATCGGAACGGTCTGTAGAGTCAAACCCTGTTCGGCGGCTACCCGCTCCCAGGCGTATACATCGCTGGGGAATTCCCCTTCCAGCAAAATGATTTTTTGTCCCCGGGCGAAACCGGCCTTGTGGGGTAAGTTGCGGGCTACAATGCTCATGGCGTACGATACCGAAGGTACCAGCGCAACACGTTCGGGATCGGAAGCCTGGATAAGATTTGCAAATAGCCGGCGTACCTCCCAGGCAGGCTCAAAGAAATCTGTGGCGGTAAGGTGGTGGATCTGACTCGTGGTATTCCCGATAGCCTCAATGCCGGCGGCTTCCACCGCCCGGCTGAATGGCCCGCGCGAGGCACAGTTGAGGTAGTGGACACCAGCGGGTAGGTTGAAACGGTGTTTCTGACAATCCATAAAAGAGTGGGGCTATGTGAGGTAAAATGAGATCATGGTATGATAATTGAAAATTCCGCTTGGGAAAAGGTAATCATATTGAAGATTAAAACCGAAAGAACATGACGCAATTGCTGGGAATTGGCTCGCGGGTCCGCCATCCTGACTACGGGGTTGGGGTAGTGCTCAATCAGAAAACAAGGGGGTACCTTATCACCTACGTGAACTACGGCATGGAAGAGACGCCCTACGAAACCGAGCTAGAAGTATTGGAAGCCATTGAGCCGGACGGAAATCAGGTCAGTATGCTGGACGTGGAAATCGCGCTGAGCAAAATCCTGAAACGGTGGGCTGACGTGACTGAACTGGTACCCTTGGGGCAGAAATGGCAGAAAGGAAAGATGATTTTGAAACCCGGAGTTGCAGGAATGCAGGAAAAAGAATGGCCCATCGAAACCTTTTTCCACAAGATTGTGATGCTGCGTGACCGCCTGCGGGTACTTAAACAGCGCGTAAACGCCAGCAATCTGGATGACGAAGAGAAAGTGAACATCCAGCAGTACATCACGCGTTGCTACGGTTCACTGACTTCTTTTAATGTACTTTTCAAGGAGAAAAGCCACCATTTTTCGGGTGGTAAGGGAGTAGAAGAGTGAGCCGGAAGGATAAAAAAAAGACCTGCCTCAGCATTGAAGCAGGTCTAAGCACTACCGTCCCCTCTAAGTTATTACTAATGTTATTGAACCGTTTTTAAGCGGTCAACAACCTAAGATACGTATACGACGCATGTTTGGATTGCTGAAGTCGAAAAAAAAGCAAAATTTTTTTTGCAACCGGAAAGCCTACCCCCGGGGATGGAACTCCGTAATGACCTGCCGCAGGTAGTCGCGGTCGAGGTGGGTGTAGATTTCCGTAGTAATGATAGACTCGTGGCCGAGCATCTCCTGCACGGCCCGAAGGCTGGCCCCGCCCTCGATCAGATGAGTCGCGAAGGAATGCCGGAACGTGTGCGGGCTGACATTTTTGGTAATGCCTGCCTCCTCAGCTACCGCTTTGATAATCAGGAAAACCATCACGCGCGAAAGTTGGCCGCCCCGCTTGTTCAGGAACACGATATCTTCGCTTTCTTTCTTCACATCCAATTGATTCCGGATCGTATTCAGGTAGATTTCCGTGTACCTGATCGCGTCCTTTCCGATGGGTACCAGCCGTACCTTGTCGCCTTTTCCCAGCACGCGGATAAACCCGATATCGAAATAACAGTTAGTCAATTGCAGCGAGGTGAGTTCCGAAACGCGCAGGCCACAGCTGTACAGTACTTCCAGCATGGCCCGGTTGCGGGTACCTTCGGGCGTGGAGTGGTCGATGGCCTCCAGCATGCGTTCGATTTCGGGGTAGGAAAGCACATCGGGTAGTTTGCGGGGCAAGCGGGGCGACTCGACCAGTTCGGAAGGATCTTCCCGAATGACGTTTTCCAATAAAAGGTACTTGAAAAAAGCCTTGATTCCCGACAGGAACCGGGCCTGCGTGTGGGCCGAAAGGCCCAGTTCGGTCAGGTAGCGCAGAAAACCCAGCAGGTGCTCTTCCGTGATATCGGCCGGCGAGGAGGCCAGTCCGTGCAGTTCGGCGTACTCACGGAGCTTGTCGGCATCGTGCACGTAGGCATCCACTGAATGGCCCGACAGTGAGCGTTCGAGGCGGAGGTAGTTTTTGAAATGTTTGATGTAGCTTTGCCACATAGTAGGGCTGATGGCTGATGGCGGTTAGCAATTAGCCTTTTTTTATGCTGAATAATTTTTTATTGAGCGAACATAAGGAAAGGAATACTCAATCGACGCATCTCATGAAAAAAATCCTGATCCTGAACGGCCCGAATTTGAATTTGTTGGGCAAGCGCGAACCCGGCATCTACGGGAGTCGATCCTTCGAGGATTATTTTGAATACCTGCAAAAAACATTCACAGAGGTGGAATTGCACTACTTTCAATCCAATCACGAAGGAGCTCTGCTGGATAAAATTCACAAGGTAGGGTTTGAATTTAATGGCCTGGTGATCAATGCCGGCGCCTATACCCATACCTCGGTGGCACTCGCCGATGCGCTGTCCGCCGTACCCATGCCCGCTGTGGAAGTGCATATTTCCAACATTCACAAGCGCGAAAGTTTCAGGCACCACAGCTATCTGACCAGCCGCTGCGAGGGTATGATCTGCGGCCTGGGCCTGAAAGGCTACGAACTGGCCGTAAGGTACCTGCTGGATCTGACCGTGAAGCCCCCCGTAGTGGTGTAATAAAACATATCCTATGAAGCAACACTTTCTGACCAACTACCACAGCCACAGTCACTACTGCGACGGTGTCGAACCACCCCGAGCGCAGGTGGAGGCAGCGCTCGCACAGGGCGTGCGGGTGTTGGGTTTTTCGTCGCACGGGCCGGTATATTTTGACAATGCGTGGAGTATGAAGGTGGAAAAGTTGGAAGCCTACCTGTCCGAAACGCGCGCTTTGCAGGCAGAATATGCCGATCGGCTCGAACTCTACGTGGGGCTGGAAGTGGATTATCTGCCTTCGGAGGATGCGTCTAAGTACGGCGGACCATCCACCTATGCGCCGAAACTGGATTATACCGTGGGTTCGGTTCATTACCTCGACCGGAACGAAATCGGCGCGCCGTGGGAAATCGACGGTTCCTCCGAGAAATTCATGCGCGGATTGGTGGAGGTGCATGGCGGCGATATTCAGAAAGTCATCCGCTTGTACTATGGGTGCATCCGCCAAATGATCGAGCGCGATCCGCCCCATATCGTGGGACATTTGGATAAAATCAAAATCCACAACATCGGCAACAGCCTGTATGACGAGGAGGTACCCTGGTACCAGGCGGAGATCGACCAAACGCTGGATGCCATTGCCGCATCGGGCTGCGTGCTGGAGGTGAACACGCGCGGTGTGTACAAGAAAAACCTGACCACCTACCCTTCGCTGTCGATTTTGCAGAAAGCCCGCCAGCGCCACATCCCGATCATGGTCAATTCCGACAGCCATGCGCCCTCGGAAATCACCGCCGAACTGTTACCTACCTACCGGCAGCTCAGCGATCTGGGCTTCAGAACTTTCCGCATTCTCACCCAGGGCCAATGGCAGGATGTTGCCTTTGACGAACAAGGTCTATATTTGTAAATGAACCTGACATTCTACCCCGGTCCTTCCCAGCTCTACCCCCAGGTGGAGGGGTACCTACAGGACGCCTACAGCTCGGGCATCCTGAGCATGAACCATCGCTCGACGGCCTTCATGGACATGATGGCGCAGACCATCGCCGGTCTGCATGAGAAACTCAACATTCCGCTGGACTACGAGGTGTACTTCACGTCATCGGCCACCGAATGCTGGGAGATTATTTCCCAATCATTGGTTGAAAAGAGTAGCCTCCATGCTTTCAATGGCGCTTTTGGTGCGAAATGGTTTGAGTACGCACAGCGCCTTCATCCCGCCTTCGGGCACGAATTCGAATTCAACACGCTATTGGATGTCGAAGCCAGTGAACATTTTGCTAAGTCCGAACTACTTTGTCTGACCCACAATGAAACGTCCAACGGTACCGCACTTTCGTACCAATCTCTGAAACATACCCGAAAAAACTTTGCAGGACTGATCGCCGTGGACGCTACCTCGTCGATGGCGGGTGTAGTGTTGCCCTGGGAAATGGGAGATGTGTGGTTTGCTTCGGTGCAGAAGTGTTTCGGGCTGCCGCCGGGGTTAGGTGTGCTCATCGTATCGCCGCGGGCCATCGAAAAAGCCAAGGCGATCGGGGAGAGGAATCACTACAATAGCCTGCTGTTTGTACGGGACAATTTTCAAAAAAATCAGACGCCCTATACGCCCAATACGCTGGCGATTTACCTGTTGGGGCGGGTGATGCAGCAGGTACCCCCCATCGAACTAGTCGACGATGAAATCGTGAAGCGGGCAGAAGATTTGTATGCCTTTTTCCATGACGAGGGTTTTGAAGTGCTGGTCGATAAACCATCGGTGCGTTCCCATACCGTCATGGCGCTGCGGGGAGCCGAAGGTTGGATTAACGCTCTTCGGGAAAAAGCCCTGGAAAATGGGGTTTTGCTGGGAAAGGGGTATGGTACCTGGAAAAACACCTCGCTGCGCATTGCGAATTTTCCGGCCCTCACCGATTCGGACCTAAGCCGCCTGAAAAAAATCATGGAATCCCAAAACCCGGCCTGAATTTGAGTAGGTCACGCGGAGAGCGGCGCTTTTAGGGATACGTAACCCAAAGAAGCAACCCTGAAACTTAACTACTGCGCGTGATCAACCGTATGCTTGAACAATACCAGGCCCAAACCAAGTGCCTGGTAGCTCTCGACTCTATCATATTTGGCTTCGATGGCGACGAACTGAAATTACTGCTGGTCAAGCGGGGGTGGAAGAATACGACGGCACCTGGTCGTTGATGGGAGGTTGGCTGCAGCCTAACGAAGCTCCCGAAGCCGCTTCCGCCCGCATTTTGAACGAACTGACCGGTCTGCGCGATATCTACCTGGAGCAACTTTACGTCTTTGGTGATCCCTACCGCGATCCTGTCGAACGCACGGTTTCGATCGGGTACTTCGCTCTCATCAACGTAGCCGATTACGACGACATCATTTCGCATACCTACGAGGCGCAGTGGTTTTCGATGTACGAATTACCGACCCTGTTGTTTGATCATGGTACTATGGTAAATATGGCCATTGAACGGCTGCGGTATAAGGCCACCCAACACCCGATTGGTTTCGAGCTTTTGCCCGAAAAATTCACCATTCCCCAGTTGCAGAAACTCTATGAGGCCATCTTCGCCACCCAGTTCGACAAGCGTAATTTCAGCCGTAAAATTCTTTCCACCGGCCTGCTCATCAAACTGGACGAGAAGCAAAAGGGGTACTCCAAGAAAGGTGCCTACCTCTATACCATTGATAATGAGAAATATAAAAAGGTATTCGATTCGTTTCTGAATTTCATTCCCAACGGATTCATGGCCTGATCCGGAACGGTACTTGCTTATCCTCTTTCTTTCCGACAAAACATTTGGGTGTGTTTGGGCTTTTGCTGACCTTTGCGCGCATCGTCAAACTGTACCCCTCCCATGTTCGATTTTCGAGAAATCGCCTCGGTTACCCTTATACTTTTTTCTGTCATCGATGTGGTGGGAGCGGTACCCATTATTGTGGACTTACGCAAGAAAGTAGGCCATATCGAATCCGAAAAAGCCACCCTCGTGGCGGGCTTCATCATGATCGCCTTTCTCTTTCTGGGCGAGCGGATTCTGAGCTTGTTCGGGGTGGATGTTGCTTCTTTTGCGGCAGCCGGTGCGCTGATTCTCTTCCTGCTGGGTTTGGAAATGATCCTGGGAAGGAATATATTCAAGCATGGTGATGTGGATACCTCCTCGGCGTCCATTGTGCCCATTGCGTTTCCGATCATTGCCGGCGCCGGTACCATGACCACCCTTATTTCGCTGCGTTCTACCTACCAGCTGGCCAATATTCTGGTGGGTGTTGTGCTCAATCTCATCCTGGTCTATCTGGTGTTGAAGTCCTCGGCCTGGATTGAACGCAAGCTCGGCCACGCCGGAACCGACATCCTGCGGCGGGTGTTTGGCATCATTTTGATAGCTATAGCCGTAAAATTATTCAAAGTGAATTTTTTGTGAAAAGGGGGTTAAGGAGAAACAAAGGATTAAAGTACAAATAGTACAGGAGTACCTAAGTGGCTAAGCTACAAAGTATTTACAAAATGAGTCTATAGGCCAAAAGCCCGAATTCAACCTAACTTTCTATCGCACAGGTGACCCCGTTTCAATTTTTAACTTTCAACTAAAAACAAGTGAAACAAAAAAGTCCTAAACCCCTGGCGTATACGCCCACTGGTGACGAGCCCGCCATGCAGAAACTCGACAGCTTGAATCAGGTGGCCGAGTTCCACCGTACCTTTAAGCACCCGGTGCTGGAAATCCCCATGATTCCCTCCGAGGATCGCAGCCGCCTGCGGGTGGCGCTGCTGGCCGAAGAATTGAAAGAACTGGAGGTGGCGATCCTGCAAAACGATATTGTGGAGGTAGCCGACGCACTCTGCGACCTGCAATATGTATTATCCGGCGCAGTACTTGAATTCGGACTCGGTGAAAAATTCGTGGATCTGTTCAACGAAGTGCAGCGCTCCAATATGTCCAAAGCCTGCAACTCGCTGGAAGAGGCCGAAGAAACCATGAAACACTATAAGGACAAAGGCGTCAACTGCCATTTCAAGGAAGACGGCGGCAGGTACCTTGTGTACCGTACCTCCGACAACAAAACTTTAAAGAATATTCACTATTCTCCCGCTGATCTGGTAAGTATCCTGAATGAGGATAGTAACCTGAAGCCCCAAAGCTAACCGCCGATGGTCTTGAAAATACCTGTCCACTTTCCACTCTCAACTGTCCACTAAGATTGTCTTCTGTTCTAGACCGTTTCCTGCGCTACGTCAAAATCGATACCCAGTCCGATCCGCATTCGACCAGTTTTCCGAGTACGGACAAACAGCGCGATCTGAGTAAACTCCTGTTGGTGGAGTTGCAAACGATGGGCGTCACGGACGCTCACCTGGACGAATACGGCTATGTGTATGCCACCATTCCGGCTACCAGCCCGAAACTTCAGGTACCTGTGATCTGCTTTTGCTCGCACGTAGATACTTCTCCCGATGTAACGGGTACAAACGTAAAACCGATTGTTCATCCCAACTGGCAGGGTGAAGATCTGGTCCTGCCCGACGATTCTGCGCAGGTGATTCGCCTGGCCGACCATCCCGATCTGGCGGGACAGATTGGTAACGATATCGTGACAGCCAGCGGTACCACGCTGCTGGGGGCCGATAACAAAGCCGGGGTAGCCGAAATCATGGCCGCTACTGAATATTTACTGCAACATCCCGAAATCCCGCACGGTACCATCCGGATACTGTTTACGCCCGACGAAGAGGTAGGTCGGGGTACCGAACACGTGGACATGCTGAAGCTGGCTGCCGATTCCGGCTATACCGTGGATGGCGAAACCGTAGGTACCCTCGAAAACGAAACCTTCTCGGCGGATGCCGCCCGCATAAGCATTCAGGGGGTAAGTACCCATCCCGGCTTCGCCAAAGGCAAACTGGAGAATGCCCTGAAAATTGCAGCCGATATCGTAGCGTCGCTACCTCAAGGTACCCTGTCGCCCGAAACGACCGAGGATAAGGAGGGCTTTATTCATCCGGTGAGCGTACAGGGTAGCCAGGACGAAGCTACCGTGGATTTTATCATCCGGGATTTCACGCTGGTAGGCTTAAAGCAAAAGGAGGAGATTCTGCGCCAGATCATGGAAAAAGCGCTGACACGCTATCCAAATTCCAAAGCCGAACTGACCGTGACGGAGCAGTATCGCAATATGAAGGATGTGCTGGACAAGTACCCTCAGGTAACGGACAACGCCATCGAAGCCATGCGCCGGGTAGGGCTCGCGGCCGAACCGCGTTCGATCCGGGGCGGGACCGATGGTTCGCGACTGTCGTTCATGGGCTTGCCGTGCCCCAATATTTTTGCGGGCGAACACGCCTTTCATTCTCGCCTGGAATGGGTGTCGGTGCAGGATATGGAGAAAGCCGTGGAGGTGATCGTGGAGATTGCCAAAGTATGGGAAGAACGCGCCTAGTACCGCTTCTTACGAAAGAAGAGCGGAAGGAGCAGCGAGAAAACCAAGCCGGTCAACAGGTTGAATATCAGGCTCGATGTCTGGTAAGCTTTCATTTCAAAATAGTCTTCCATCATCTCGACCGAACTTTCAAATCCACTTCCGGCGGCAGTCCATTCCCTGCTCTGGGTCAGTACATTGTTAAAAAAATCGGGATTGATCAAGTCATAGAAAATCCACCGGCTCAGCAGGAGCATGGGTAGGGCCAGAACTGTGGTCAAAAACGCGGTTCGGAACCTTTTTCCGTAGTTCCAGGTCAGGGCGGGGTGGGTATGTTCTTTCTCCCGGATTTCCAGAAAAAGCCCTACGGACCATACCAAACTCGTCAGGAAAGTTGTCAGAGGAAGGTAGCTAACGTACCGGTCGTGGAATCCGATCCAGAATTCGAGGCACAGCCAGACAAATAACAAGACGGACAGAATAGCAGCGTACTTAAATTCGGTTCTCATAGGCGGGGCGACGAATAGTGGTACTTTGCAAATATTCAAATAAACGGCCAAAATTCCCGGTTTCGTGTTTTATTTGCGTTGCTATGGCAAAGAAAAAATCCAAATACTACGTCGTGTGGCAGGGACGGCAATCGGGTATTTTCACCGATTGGAAAGAGTGCGAGGCGCAAATCAAAGGCTTCCAGGATGCCCGCTTCAAATCGTTCGACACCCTGCCCGAAGCCGAGCAGGCCATCGACCGCAACTACTGGGAGTTCGTCACCAAGAAAGAGCAGGCCAAACCCGTTCCGAAAGCTGCTCCAACCCACATCGGGCAGCCCATTAAGGAAAGCATCGCCGTGGATGCCGCCTGGAATACCGCCACCGGCGACATGGAGTACCAGGGGGTGTACCTCAACTCGGGCGAGCGGATTTTTTTGCAGGGGCCATTCCGGGATGGTACCAACAACATCGGGGAATTTCTGGCCATCGTGCACGGGTTGGCCTACCTCAAAACCAACAACAGTACCCTGCCGATTTATACCGATTCGAAAACGGCAATGGCCTGGGTTCGGAAAAAACACGCCAATACCAAACTCGTGCTGACGCCCCGCAACAAGACGCTCTTCGAACTCCTGCAACGCGCCGAGCGCTGGCTGGCCGAGAACAAATACCCCAATAAAATCCTGAAATGGGAAACGGAGTACTGGGGCGAAAATCCGGCGGATTTTGGGCGAAAATAGTGCTCTCAAACAAACGCCACCCCTGCTTCCAACGCTGAGACAGCGTTATAGATAGAAACATGGCCAGAAATTCCTACTTCCGGTTCAAGCAGTTCACGGTGCAGCAGGATCGCTGCGCCATGAAAGTCTGTACCGACGCCTGTGTGTTCGGGGCCTGGGCGGAGGTTTCAGGAGCCGGAAGAATATTGGATATCGGTACCGGCACGGGTTTGCTGTCGCTGATGGCCGCACAACGGAATCATGAGGTACAGGTTGATGCCGTGGAAATTGATTCGGAAGCAGCAGCGCAAGCCCGCGAAAATGTACAAGGTACCCCCTTCGCCGAAAGAATTCAGGTACACCAAAGCCCCATTCAGGATTTTGATCCCGTTTATCGTTTCGACACCATTCTCGTCAATCCGCCCTTTTTTCAGTCGGATCTGCGTTCGCCCGATGCCCGCATCAATCAGGCGCACCACGCCGAAAGCCTGACTTTTTCGGAACTCCTGACCGCCGTGGCGCGGTTGTTGGAGGTAGGGGGTACCTGGCACGTGCTGTTGCCACCCGATGAGAGCAGTACCTTGACGGATATGGCTTTGGCGCAAGATTGGGTAAAGCAGCGGGAACTGACCTTGTACCACACGTACGAACGTAGACCTTTCCGCATTATGACTACTTTTGCCGGGGGTACCTTCACGCAGGAAAAGAGTGTTTCGGAACGATTGGCCATCTTTGACGCCGACGGCCAAACCCATACCCTTGCTTTTCGCGAACTTTTGCAGGAAATTTACCTGAATTTCTAATCTGCCGATGAACGACCAGCCTTTGCAAATCTCCGTCCTCATTCCCCTGTATAACGAGGACGAATCGCTGCCCGAACTGCACGACTGGATCGTCCGGGTGATGGAGGCGCACGACTTTTCGTACGAAATCCTGTTCATGGACGACGGCAGCAAGGATCAATCGTGGGAAGTAATTCGCGCGCTTTCGCTCAAAAACCCGCACGTACGCGGCATCCGCTTCACCCGCAACTACGGCAAAACCGCCGCCCTCCAGACGGGTTTCCAGGCCGTTCGGGGCAAAGTAGTGATCACCATGGACGCCGATTTGCAGGACAGTCCCGACGAGATTCCCGAACTGTACCGCATGATTACCGAGGAAAAATACGACCTCGTGTCAGGCTGGAAGCAAAAACGCTACGACCCGCTCACCAAGACCCTGCCTACCAAAGTCTACAACGCCGCGACGCGGTACATCTCGGATGTGTACCTGCACGATTTCAACTGCGGTCTGAAAGCTTACCGCAGCGAAGTGGTCAAGAACATCACGATCTACGGCGAAATGCACCGCTACATTCCCGTCATTGCCAAGTGGAACGGTTTCAGCCGGATCGGCGAGAAGGTGGTGAAGCACCAGGCCCGCAAGTACGGTACCACCAAGTTCGGGCTCGAACGTTTCATGTACGGTTTGCTGGATTTATTGTCCATCGCGTTTGTCAACAAATTCGGGCGGCGGCCCATGCACTTTTTCGGGAGCCTGGGTACCCTTATGTTTTTCTTCGGGTCGCTGCTGACGGTTTGGCTCATTATCCTCAAAGTCTACAACATCTACACGCACCAGCCCTACCGCAACGTCACCGACAATCCCCTGTTCTTCATTGCGCTCACGGTCATCATCGTGGGTTCACAGCTGTTTCTGGGCGGTTTCCTGGGTGAATTGCTGGTGAAACAGTCCATCCATGCGACGGGCGACTACCTCATCGCCGACGAAGTGGGCAGCCGTCCGGAGGTACTGGTTAGGAAAGGGTAGGGGCTACCATCTGATAATATTATTTCCGGTTTCTGGCGATAAAGGTTATTTTAGGAATTCTTTTGCCTTTGTTCCTAAAAACGCTTTATGAAACTACGATTACTCGCGGCTTTTCTGCTCTCCGGGCTGTACCTACCCCTCACGGCCCAAACCAAACTTACCACCAACATCCCCTACCAGAAGCTGGTCGAGGCGAAAAATGCCGAGGCGGTGGGCATGTCCACCGAGCGGTTGCTGCGGCTCGACAACGTGATGAAAAGCTTCGTCACCGACAACAAACTCCCCGGTTTTACGGCCATTCTCATCCGTAACGGGCAGATCGTCTACCACAAAGCCTACGGACTGGCCGACGTGGCCACCAATCGGCCCATGAAGCAGGACGATATTTTCCGCATTGCTTCCATGAGTAAGGCCATCACGGCCACGGCGGTGATGATGCTCTATGAAGAAGGAAAATTCGGCCTCGACGATCCCATCTCGAAGTATATTCCCGAATTCAAGAATCCGACGGTGCTGACGTCTTTGCGCTTTTCGGACAGTACCTACACTGCCCAACCCGCCAAATCCGAAATTACGATTCGCCAGTTGATGAGCCATACCTCCGGCCTGGGCTACGGCATGATCGACGGCGACGAACGTTTCAAGGCCCTCTACCAGAAAGCTGGCATCACGGATTTGTTCACCACCGAAGGCGTAACCATCGGCGAGAGCGTCCGGAAACTGGCTACGTTACCCCTGCATTTCAATCCGGGCGAAAAGTACTCCTATTCCGAAGGCCTGGATGTGATGGGGTATTTCGTCGAAGTCGTGTCGGGTATGCCGTTCGATGTGTTTTTGAGTACGCATCTGTTTGAGCCGCTGGGGATGAAGGATACTTACTTCTACCTGCCCGAAGGCAAGAGCGACCGCCTGGTGACCATCCACCGCCCCGACCACGGGCAGTGGGCGGCCTTTCCCGTGACTTTCTACGACCCCGACTACCCCCGCAAAGGTGCGAAGCAGTTCTTTTCCGGCGGCGCGGGCCTGTCGTCCACCGCGCGCGACTACGCTACCTTCCTGCAAATGCTCGTCAACGGCGGAGCCTACGGCGGCAAGAGGTACCTCAGTCGCGTGAATACCGAACTGCTCACCGTCTCGAACCAGACGGGTACCCTGTTCAACGGTGAAGGTGGGCCGATGTATTTTAGTCTGGGATTCAGCGTCGTCAATCCCATCGGCCACGACCGTGGGCTGGGTAGCGTGGGTAAGTTCAACTGGGGCGGGTACTTCAACACCAACTACTTTGCCGACCCGAAGGAAAAAATCGTGGCCGTGCTGATGAAACAGACCCAGCAGCTTTCCGGCGATACCAGCGAGGCGACGTTTATCCGGATGATCTATCAGGCGCTGGATGATTGAGACGAGGTACTCTTCGCAAACCATTTGAAACATTATGGAAGAGCCGATTTTTTTGGTTAAGTCTGAGGAGACTCAGATCACGGTGAAGCTATGATCATTTCGAATGAAAAGGGAGGTTTGCTGCTTTTTTCATATCAGAAAAATAAATATTTCCATACAGCAATCAACTGCCAAACTAAAAACATATGTTTAATAATAAAAATCTTACGAATAGTCTTTATATAAATTGGATATATTCGACGGGGATTACCATTTTTTTTCTCTTCATATTGGCATGTGAGACCAATCAGGATCAAGAAAAGAAGAAGCTACAGGAGGGTCTGGAGATCGGGCATAAGAGTCTCTACGGAGATGAAAAGGGTTTTGCGCATTATGCTTTTTTCGTAAAAAACAATAATCAAACGACAATAAAATCGGCTAAACTCAGCTTATTTGTTCTAGGATCAAAATCTGGGATGTCTCCCAATGAAGTTAGCTTTAAGAACTTAGTTCCGGGAGACTCAGTAAAACTATCAGTCAATCTGTATTCAGATTATTCTGATAAACAAGGTTATTCTTGCACATTCAAGGTGAAAAACATCACCTATTGAGGTGTACAACTGCCATTGTACGGGGAAATTTGAATAGAGAATGCTGTCTTGGAGGGTCTGTGATAACAAAGATCAGAGCGAATAGAGAAAATCGTAGCAGTGCTGATGAAGCAGACCCAGCAGCTTTCCGGTGATACCAGCGAGGCGACTTTTATCCGGATGATTTATCAGGCGCTGGATGACTGACCCCAATGATTGGTGATCACACAACCTGAGTATACATTTTAATTCATGGCAATCTGAAACAACCCTTTTGTATAAAAATGGATCTAACCTATTCAAGTCAACGGAAAGAGAAATTTAAAAAAGCTTCTCACATTTTGGCGAGCGCTATTATTCTGTCGCATGCCTACGGAAACTATGAAAGTGGTCATAGCTCCTATATGTATTTTGCAATCGCCGGCGTAGTGTTTTTAAGTATTGCCCTGTTCCATCATCCGCTTAAATTAAAATTTCCCTGGATCGATACCTGCTTTTTCCTGATCGAGGCCCTATTATCATTCATCATTGCGTATGAATATTTTCATATGGGTAAAAAGGGAATCCCATTCATGTATTTGCTGGCTGGGTTCTTTCAATTATCCGCCATTTATTTTTTTACAAGGCGCCTGAAAAGAATGTAAGTCCTCTTGTAGGTTTCATAGAGCGTGAATCATGTCGTTGATTCCATAGCCTGTGGACAATCAGACCATGAAGAAGAAAGGACAGAAGGAAGCACAACTCAAAACAAACGATTTAAACGGAAGTACAGCATGACGCAAGATGAACTAGCCGGACTAACCGACCAGGAATTGTTACAGGAAGTAAAGAAAAATAAATCCACAACTATCATCAATGGCTTTTTATTCGGTGTAATGATTGGCATTGCTATATATAGTACCTGGAAAAACGGTGTTGGATTCTTTACCCTGGTTCCACTGGTTTTTGCCTTTTTTGCTTTTAACAACTCCAAAAAGAGCAAAGCCTTGGCTGCGGAAGTTAAGTCTCGAAATTTAAAGTGAGGTAGGGGGAATTAGGTTCATGGTTTTTTTCTGTATTACCACAGACCTATTATGTCGGGAGGTCTGTGAGGACATAGAACATGGTAAAGGAAAACTATTTGTAATTTTAAAATATTATTAATATGAATTGGATAATAGATAATAAGGAATGGATTTTTAGTGGGATTGGCGTCTTTATAATTGGAATAGTAATTACATTTATGACACGAGAAAGGAAAAATAAATCAGTTAAAATGAAACAAAAATCAGGCTCAAATTCTAAAAATATTCAGATAGGAGGAGATTATAATGGCTAAGAGCATGAAACAAGATTCAGGGGACAATTCAAGTAATATTCAAATTGCTGGAAATGCTAGCTTTGGTATATCAGCCACAGAAGCAAGACAGATTGCAATAGATGTATTCAAGGCAAATTATTATGAATTTTCTGAAAAAGCAGCCAAAAAGGCATTAGAAAGAGCAGAAGAAATAACTGATAATTTTATAAAGAATTTTTATGAAAAAATTCCTCATTTAGAAGAAAAGTTACAAGAGCCATCTGTTCAGTCTAGTATGTTTATAGCTCAAAAAGAATATGCAAGAACAGGAGATCAAGATTTAAAAGATCAGCTTTTGGATTTATTGATCCAAAGAATTGATTCTAAGGAAAGAAGTTTAAAGCAAATTGTTTTAGATGAAGCCATCACTATTATCCCAAAATTAACGCAAGATCAAATAAATATTTTAACCCTAATTTTTTCTGCTGTTTATTATAATCATAGAGATATTAAGGACTTAAATTCATTCTTTAACTTTCTTAATATTAAAATATTATATTTTTATCCTAATAATGAACCTTCTTATTCTTTCTTTACACACTTGCAGTTTACTGGATGCTGTACGTTATTATCTGAGGGTAGTACTTATAAACCGTTTGAGCAAATTATTGTAAACAGATATAAAGCATTGTTTATCAAAGGATTTACAGAGCAAGAGTATTCAATTGAATTTGGAGAGGATTCTTCAATTTTAAGACCATTATTAATTAGGTGTATCCATAATCCAGTAGCTTTCCAATTTAACGCAATGAATGATGAAGTCTTTGAATCACAAAAGGTAGAATTAAATCTTGGGGCAATCATTGAAAAAGCTATGGCTTTTCAAAATAAATTTTTAATGTCAGATAGTGAAATAATTGAATTATTGATTTCAAATAATATTTTATTTGAAAATTTTATTAAAAATTGGAAAGAAACAGAAATTAAAACTATTACACCTACATCAGTAGGTTTCGCAATTGCAGTTTTAAATTATAATCGCGTGACAGGTGAGAATATATTAGTTGAATCATTTCTATGAATATTTTTTCCGTAGTCTGTGTACTCATAGACCTTACGATTATGTTAATGAAGGAGCAAAACACGGGAAGTGCCGATAACATAAAATACCAGCTACCCCACTAACTCCAATTTGCAATCAGGACTGAATCACTTCGCGTTACAAACACGATCACGAGCAAAATAGGGTACCCTCTACCATTGCCTAGCTAAACTTCAAAACAAATAACTACTAAATCCTTGAACCCATGAGAAAATCAATATCCACCCTAATCGCGCTGATTTATTTACTGTCGATCAATGCAGCACGGGCGCAGCAGGGTACCTCCCGCATCGTGGAAGATGGCGGTACGGGCCCGTACAGCGCCGTGATGATGACGGAGGCTTCCCTGCCTACACATACAGTATTCCGGCCCCAAGACCTCAACCCGTTTGGCAAAAAAGAAAAGCTGCCTATTATTGCCTGGGGCAACGGGGCGTGCTTCAATTCGCCCTTTGAGCACGTCAACTTTTTGAGTGAAGTGGCTTCCCATGGTTTTCTGGTCATCGCGATCGGCGTGATGCCGAAGGAAACGGGCGAACCAGTAAGGGATCGTTCCACTTCCAACCAACTGCTGGATGCCATCGACTGGGCCATCGCGCAGAATAGTGATAAAAACAGCCCGTACTATCAAAAGATTGACGTCAAGAAAATTGCCGTCAGCGGGATGTCGTGCGGAGGCTTGCAAACCCTCGAAGTGGCGGGCGATCCGCGGGTGAGTACCACGGTCGTTTTGAACAGCGGCATTTTTAAAGATCCGGCCGGTAGCAGAATGCCCGGGATGCCGGCCCTCAGGAAGGATCAGTTGAAAAAAATTCACACGCCCACGCTCTATCTGCTCGGCGGGCCGTCGGACATTGCCTACAACAACGGCATGGACGATTACGCGCAAATCAATCACGTACCCGTTTTTGTGGCGAATATGGATGTCGGACACGGAGGTACCTACAGCAAACCACACGGCGGCGAGTTTGCCCGGGTGGCCACGGCCTGGTACCAATGGCAGTTGAAAGGAGATAAGCAGGCAGGTACCTTGTTCACCAATGAATCGAGCGATCTTTGGAAGTCGGATGTTTGGACGGTCGCCAAGAAGAATATGCCCTGAAAAACACCCCACAAAAGATGAACCCGATTCCAAAATATTTCCTGTGCATTTCTACGATAGCTTTCACAGCTTTGTGTCTACTTTCAAATCCTGCCACCGCACAGAACGTTGAAAAACAGCTAAAACCCAGGATTGTGGTCACGGCCGACCCGGAACTCGACGATAACAACTCTCTCATCCGGTTGCTGCTATACAGCAGCGATTTGGAGATTGAAGGGCTGGTGTACGCCAGTAGTATGTTCCACTGGAAAGGTAATGGAAAGGGTAAAAAGTGGTTTGTGCCGGGGCGGGAATACACGCGTTTTGGCCTGGACACCTGTCCGTGTCCTTCGTGGCGATGGGCCGACAAAGAACGTTTCATTCATGAGGCCGTTGAAGCCTACGAAAAGGTGTATCCCAATCTTAAAATCCACAACCCAGGGTACCCCGCTCCGGCTGTATTGAAATCCAAAATCAGGTACGGCAACATTGAATTTGACGGAGATATCTCACAAGATTCACCGGGCTCGGAACTTATTAAATCGCTAATTCTGGATGATAAGCCAGGTCAGCTTTTTATTACGGCCTGGGGCGGACAAAGTACCATCGCCCGGGCGCTCAAATCCATTCAGGAGCAGTATCAATACACCACCGAATGGGAGAATATGCAATCGAAAATAGCCCGGAAAGTGGTCTTGCTACCCTCTGGAGATCAGGACGATACCTATGCTACCTACATCCAACTCAATTGGCCGGCCATCGAATACCGGCAATTCCGGCTTGGACCCAACTATGGCTACGGCGCGCAGCTGCGGGCCAGTCAGGACAATGCTTCGTATTTGACGCCGGCCTGGATGCAGGAAAATGTTTCCAGCCGGGGACCGTTGGGTACCCTGTACCGGGTGTGGGGCGACGGGAAACAGATGGTTCCGGGAGATAAATTGGATTATTTTGGCTTGGATGGTTTCAGCAATGAAGAATTAAAACGGATGGGCTACAAAGTGTGGATGCCGGTGCAACCCAAAGGGTCGTGGCTGGGCGAGGGGGATAACCACACGTTCATGAATATGCTGGGCAATGGCCTGCGTGCCTACGAAGCCGGATTTTACGGCGGGTGGGGTGGTCGTGATACGGGCAATCAGGCTATTTTCAATTTTTCAATGCCGGCCTCCGGTTCATCGGCTCCTGATACAAGCGCCGCGGCAATGGCCAATGCCCTCAGTACCCTGAACCAGGCCAATAAAAACGCGACTGAAACGTACCCCAATTTCTTTCCCCAGGCTCAGCGCGACTTTGCGGCCCGGCTTGCGTGGTCGGTCACGGGTACCTATGCCAAAGCCAATCATGAACCCGTTGTAAAAATTGCGGGTCCCCTGCATATCATGGCGGTGGCGGGAGACAAAATACGGTTGAACGGCGTGGTATCGGACCCGGATGGGAATGCGGTTTCCGTGAAGTGGTGGCAGTTCCGGGTAGGTACCTATCCGGGACAGGTCAGTATTCTAAATCCTGAGTCGCTGCAAACCGAAATTCAAATTCCGAAAGATGCCATCGGCGGTCAAACCATCCATTTGATTATTGAAGCAACCGATCAAGGTACCCCCGCGCTCACCCGGTACCAGCGGGTGATTGTTACGATCAGGAGT
Organism: Salmonirosea aquatica; assembly: GCF_009296315.1. Taxonomy (NCBI): domain Bacteria; kingdom Pseudomonadati; phylum Bacteroidota; class Cytophagia; order Cytophagales; family Spirosomataceae; genus Salmonirosea; species Salmonirosea aquatica. Next base: position 599,561 of record NZ_WHLY01000002.1, on the reverse strand, counting down.
AGCTGATATTGGGAGTATATTGATTTTTATTCCGCATCCACATAACTTCACCCGACATGATAACAAGAATTTGGCATGGAAGAACGAAAGCGCAGGACGCCGACGCTTACCTGCAATACATCCGGGAGACCGGACTGAAAGAATACGCCGAAACTCCGGGCATTGTTTCGGCCAAAATACTCCGGAGAATAGAAGGCGACATTTGTCATTTTTATACCATCACTGAATGGGATACGATCCACAGCATCAAGGCGTTTGCCGGTGAAGCGTTTGAGAAAGCAAAATACTATGACGAAGATAAAAGGTACCTATTGGAGTTTGAAGAGGAAGTGAAACATTATGAGACCTTTTATTGAATCGGAATAAAATGAATGAGAAGTTAAAAATAGGATTAGACTTTGCCGCGCCTGTTCCACTGCATACTGATTTTTCAAAAGGTAATTTTGAAGGGTTTGAAGTAGACCTGATGAACCAAATAGCGGCTGAATTAAACCTTGAATTAGAATACTCAGTTTCCTTTTGGAAAGATATAATAAGAGATTTACAAGATAAAAAAATTGATGTGATTTGCTCCGCTGCGACCAAAACATCCGAACGCGAAAAGGAATTTTTATTTAGCCGACCTTACCTGGATTTTCACCTCGGTGTGGTGTGTTATCAAAGCAATAGATTAAGCCTGGATGATTTGACCGGAAAACGGATTGGTGTAAGGATCAGTACCGAAGCGGAGAAGTACCTAAAAGAAAAATTTTCTGATATAAAGTTAGAATATTCGGATAGCAACGAAGAATTATACAGCCAATTGAGAAAAAAGGAAATCGATGCCTTACTTGATGATTCGCCCATAGCGTTCGGCCTCACACAAGATAATCCAGAACTTTCCATCAGTAGCTTGCTTCCCGATACATCTGCCCAGTATGCGATCATGTTGAATAAAAATAATCTTGACTTAAAGAAAAAACTGGATGTTTGTATGGACAAATTTAGCAGCAATGGATTATTGGAGGAGCTACAACAAAAATGGTTCAAAGGAGCAGAACTTTGAGCAATAAAACGGACGATAACAAGGTGTTGGCGAAGAATCAGTTGGCAGCGTACATACCCAAGTCGATCCGAAACTCGTAAGCCGGAAATATCCTACCTTTATAGGGTACATTGATCACGTAAAAACAGTTAGACCCAAAATGACATACAAAATAGGAATTATCGGATCGGGCAACATCGGGGGTGGCCTCGGAAAACATTTTGCCAATGCCGGACATGCGGTGATGTTTAGCTCCCGCAATCCGCAGGAACTACAACCGCTGGCCGAGCAGGCCGGCCCCAACGCGCAGGTAGGTACTGTAGAAGAGGCGGCCCAGTTTGGCGAGGTACTTTTGCTGGCGTACCCCTTTGGCAAAACGCCGGAGGTTGCCAAACAAGTGGCTGACCCGGCGGGCAAGGTACTGATCGATGCTAACAACTACTACCCCGGCCGCGACGGTCAGGAGCCCGGTGAGGAAATGGAGGAAAAAGGGCTGCTCGAAAGCGAATGGACGGCCAGCTACTTTCCGGGCGCGCACGTAGCCAAGGCCTTCAACAGCATTCCCGCCAAAACGCTGGCCGACCGGGCGTTCAGTGAAGGGGTACCTTTGGCCGTTCCCTTCGGGGCTGCGGATCAGAAAGCCAAAGAAGTACTGGAGGCGATTCTGGCCAGCATCGGTTTTGTGGGCGTGTACCTCGGCGATTTGTCCCAAACTAAAATCTCCCAGCCCGACGAAAAACTCTACGGCAAGCAGGAATCGGAGGAAGGGATACGCAAGCTCATTGGGTAAAACCTGCTAACGCGGAAAAGTAATGTACATCCCCTCGACCAACCAAATGAACGACCGCAACGAAATCGTAGATTTCATGCGGCGTTTTAGTTTTGCCACCCTCATCTCGACGAAGGAAGGTACCCCTACGGCGACGCACCTACCCTTTGTAATCGAGCTCAGAAACGACACCATCGTGTTGCTTTCCCATTTGGCCAGAGCCAATGCACACTGGAGGTACCTTGAGAACCAAACCGTTCTGGCGATTTTCAGCGAGCCACACGCCTATATTTCCACCAAAAACTACGACAAAGAACTCAACGTGCCGACTTGGAATTACGTAGCGGTGCACGCCTATGGGAAAGTAGAATTGATGGAAGGGTACGAGCAGACCCTTGGGATTCTTGAAAAAACCATTGAAAATTACGAGTCTGAATACTGCGGGCTATGGAACGGCTTTCCCGAAGCATACAAAGTGAAAATGACCAAAGGAATTGTTGCTTTTGAGATGACGATCACGGATATTCAAGCCAAGAAGAAATTGAGCCAGAACCGGACGGACAGCGAAAAGCAGAAAATAATTGAATCGCTCGCGCAGAGTCAGGATACGAATGAAAAATCGATTGCGGACTATATGATGGACCTTTCAAAACCTAATGTCTCGTATGACAACGGCCGATCCTAATTCACTCATCCGGGAGGTACCCGCGCAAAAGCCAGCCAAAACGACGGCCCGGTTGGTGCGCTGGTGTGGTGTGGTGCTGGTAGTTACGGTATGGGTCAGCGCGGGCTTGTTTGGGCTGTACATCCTGGCCTTTTATGCAGCGGCGCTGTTTGGCGGCAATCTGGAAAAATGGAATAATATTTTGCCGGGATTGTATCAAAAAGAATCTGTCTATGCCACCCTGGGCATCGGCCTGCATTTTGCCATGGGGGGCATTATCCTGATGCTCGGCAGTATTCAACTGATTGAAGCCATCCGGGTCCGGTATTCCCGCTTTCACCGCTGGGTGGGGCGCGTCTATGTATCCGCCGCGCTGCTGGCGGCTATCGGAGGGCTGGTCTTTATTCTGGTCAAAGGTACCATCGGAGGCACGGTGATGAGCATCGGTTTTTCTCTGTACGGTATACTGATGTTCATCGCGGGCATACAAACCTTCCGGCACGCCCGAGCCCGCCGCATCGAAAAGCACCGCGCCTGGGCCTTACGCCTGTACGCCCTGGCCATTGGTTCGTGGCTCTACCGCATGGATTACGGTTTTTGGATCATGCTGGCCGATGGCGCCGGACATTTGGATAATTTTCAGGGGCCGTTCGACCGGGTGATGGCCTTTTTCTTCTATATTCCCAATTTGCTGGTCGCTGAGGTTTTTATCCGATCGCTTAGGTACAAAACATCGGCCGTGCTGAATGTGCTTTCTGCCCTGGTACTGCTGCTCATGATCACTTTTTTGGTGGTAGGTACCTATTATTTCACTAAAATTTATTGGGGACCAGCCATTCTTTCATGGATTATGGGTACCTGAGGCGCTATACATTCCGTTTGGACAGATCTAAAATCCAAAAGGATGACGGTAGGGAAGTCAGGGTACCCTAGACAAACTAATTGCGGACCTATGAATTAAAGCCAAAAAGTATACAAACGACGGATAATGAAACTGAATCATATCAATTTAGTGGTCTCGAATGTGGCCGAGGCCATTACCCTTTTTGAGACCTATTTCGACTTTAAATGCACCGAGGTAAAGGGAGATAATGTCATTGCTGTTCTGGAAGGCACTGACGACTTCTCGCTGGTGATTATGGCCAACAAAAATGGGCAGGCGGAGTACCCGGCGGCCTTTCATATTGGCTTTTTGCTGGACAGCGCAGACGCAGTGACAGAAACCTATGAAAAGCTGCTAAGTGGTGGGGTTTCAGTAGGAAAGGCACCAGGAAAAATCCGGGATAGCTTCGGCTTCTACTTTACATTTGACAGCCTGATGATTGAAGTTGGGTATTATGAATAGACTGGTGCCGTACACAAAGCCAATCATTCTGTAAATGAAAATCGCTATCGCCCAGATACGCTCCATGCCCGGCGATATTCCCGGCAACATCGTGGCCCACAAAAAACTGATCGATCGGATAATCTCGTACGGAGCCGACACGCTCATCTTCCCCGAACTGTCCCTGACGGGCTATGAACCTACCCTGGCCCACGCCCTAGCGATGGATCTGCACGATGGCCGACTGGATGATTTTCAGGCGCTGAGCAATTACCACCGGCTGACGCTGGGGGTAGGGGTACCTTTAAAAACTCCGCTAGGCATCACCATCAGTCTGGTCATTTTTCAACTTGGCCAGCCGAGGCAGGTGTACACCAAGAGGTACCTTCATCCCGATGAAGAGGCATTCTTCGTCAGCGGCCAGGGTACCCTGAGTACATTGGGCAGCAAAGGTACCCTCGCGCTTGCAATTTGCTACGAGCTATCCGTGCCCGCACATGCCGAAGCAGCCTCCAAGAATGGGGCGGAAATATACCTCGCCAGCGTAGCCAAAACGGCACGCGGCATCCCGAAGGCCGAAGAACGCTTGTCATCTATTGCGAAAGACTACGGCATGACGGTACTCATGGCCAACTGCGTGGGACCGTGCGAAGGTGAAGAAGGCGGCGGGAAATCGGGCGTCTGGAACAGCAAAGGGGCATTGCTGGCGCAAATGAACGAGCGTGATGAAGGTGTGCTGCTCTTTGACCTCGATACTCAGCAGTGCCAGTGCATTGGGGTTTAGGTAGGTAAAAGTACCCCTGCTTTTGTAAAAAATACCAGTCCGGGTCGTTAAAGGCCGCCTTTTTTGTACTTTATTCCGAAAAACCCCTTTATGAAACTTCGATTACTCTCCCTCTTGCTTCTCCTGGGACTGCCGCTGGCGGCCCAAACCAAACTGACTACTTCGGTTCCCAATCAGAAGCTGGTTGAGGTCAAAAACTACAAAACTACCGGTATGTCGGTCGAGCGGCTGGATCGGCTCGATGGCGTTATGAAAAGCTACGTGACAGAAAACAAGCTACCCGGTCTGGTAGCGATTCTGATTCGCAACGGGCAAATCGTCTACCACAAAGCGTACGGACTGGCCGACGTAGCTTCCAACCGGCCTATGCAAAAGGATGATATTTTCCGTATCGCCTCCATGACCAAAGCCATCACGGCCACGGCGGTCATGATGCTGTACGAAGAGGGTAAATTCAGCCTGGACGATCCCATTTCGAAGTACATTCCCGAGTTCAAAAATCCCAGGGTACTTACCTCGTTTCGTTTTTCGGACAGTACCTACACCACACAACCGGCCAAATCCGAAATTACCATTCGCCACCTGCTGACCCACACTTCAGGCCTGGGCTACGGAGCAATCGACGGCGACGAGCGTTTCCGGGCCCTGTATTACAAGGCAGGAATCGTGGATGCCTGGACAACGACGCCCCTCCGGCTCAAAGAAAATATTGCGAAACTGGCCCAGCTGCCACTGCACTTCAATCCGGGCGAAAAGTACTCCTACTCCGAAGGACTGGATGTGCTGGGCTACTTCATCGAGGTGGTGTCGGGCATGCCGTTTGATGTCTTTTTAAATACGCACCTGTTTGAGCCGTTGGGCATGAATGACACCTACTTTTATCTACCCCCTGCCAAGTATGGCCGACTGGTGACGGTCCACCAATTACAAAATGGCCGCTGGACGGCTAGTGACGGGGCCTTTTTCGACACCAACTTTCCGCGCACGGGTGCCAAAACCTATTTTTCCGGGGGCGGAGGCTTATCATCCACGGCCCGCGACTACGCTATTTTCCTGCAAATGCTCGTCAACGGTGGAGCTTATGACGGCAAAAGGTACCTCAGCCGCGTGAATACCGAACTCCTCACCGTCTCGAATCAGACGGGTACTCTGTTCAGCGGCGAGAACGGCCCGATGCATTACAGTCTGGGATTTAGTGTGGTCAATCCCATCGGCCACGACCGGGGGCTGGGTAGCGTAGGTAAGTTCAACTGGGGCGGGTACTTCAACACCAACTACTTCGCCGATCCGCAGGAGAAAATCGTGGCCGTGCTCATGAAACAAACCGTGAACGTTCCGGGCGACACCAGCGAGGCCACCTTTATCCGCATGATTTACCAGGCGCTGGACGATTGAGGTACCTTGGCGTTCGGTTGCGAGATAAAGCGCTCCTTGAACATCCCGCGTACTCTGATTTAGTCCTGATTGCTGGGTTTTGTCTAATATTTTGGTTATTTTGTGCAAATTAATTAGTAATCCAACCAAAAAATTTACGACAGAAGTATGGTAATCAAGGTAATTGAAATCATGGCCAGTTCAAGTAAAAGCTGGGAAGACGCCGCCCAAAACGCCCTCAATGAAGCATCCAAGAGCATACGGGGTATTAAATCGATCTATATTCACGAAACGAGCGCCACTGTAGAAGACGGTAAGATCGCCCAGTACCGGGTCAACTGTAAAATCAGTTTTGAAGTGCAGTAACACCCCAAAGTTGCAAACGATATACGATGAAGCAGGAGCGGCCGGAAGGTCGCTCCTGCTTTTTTTTAACTGAATTTTGAAGAAATCGGAAATACGTAGTTGTACATTTCCGTGGGTTATTGGCTTGGGAAAGATTATCTTTGCACCGTAATTTGATTAAACCAAGACATAACCATGAACGCAAACGTACATAAGGCCCATCCGTGGCACGGTATCCCGATCGGTGAGAAATCGCCCGAAATCGTGACGGCCTTTATAGAAATTGTTCCTACCGATACCGTTAAGTACGAAATCGATAAGCAGACGGGGTACCTCAAGATCGACCGCCCGCAGAAATATTCCAACATTGTCCCCGCTCTGTACGGGTTCATTCCCAAAACCTACTGCGGCGAACAAATTGCGCTATTGGCGCAGGAACGCTCGGGCCGTGAGGTGACCGAGGGCGATGGCGACCCGCTGGATATCTGTGTACTGTGCGAGAAGATCATTTCGCACGGCGACATTATCTGCGAAGCGCGTCCCATCGGTGGCATCCGCCTGATCGACAAGGGCGAAGCGGATGACAAAATCATCGCCGTCCTCAAAGGCGACGAAGTCTATGGTTCCTATCAGGATCTCAACGAGGTACCTGCCAACGTGGTGGAGCGCCTGAAGCATTACTTCCTGACCTACAAAAACCTGCCCGGCGAAACGGCCCTCATCGAAATAGCGAATGTTTACGGCCGCGAAGAAGCCCACGAGGTAATCCGTACCTCGGTGGAGGATTACAAGCAGTCGTTTTATTGATTCATGACAAAGCCTACGGTGTACCTTGATACTTCGGTAATCAACTTCCTATTTGCGGACGATGCCCCGGAGAAGAAAGAGATTACAGAAGCCTTTTTTGAGGATTTTATCAAATTGTCAATCTACGATACCTATATCACAGAATATGTACTTGATGAAATAAACCAAACTCGGAACGAGGAAAACAGAAACCGCCTACTGCGTGTTTTTCAGGAATATCCTATTTCGTTACTGCCACTGAAAGAATCGGCAGAAGTAGTTTCTCTGGCAGAGGCGTATCTGGACGGAACCATATTGCCTGTCAGAAAAATCCTTGATGCTCTGCACGTTGCATGCTGCACTGTTGCCAAGATCGACTATCTGGTAAGCTGGAACTTTAAACATTTAGCGAACATTAATAGAGAGCAGCGTATTCTTGCCAAAAACTACGAGCTCGGTTATAAATATCCTTTAAAAATCATTACACCCATTGAGCTTATTGATTATGGAACCTAAAATATCAAAAGCCCAACTTGAAGTCTGGGAATGGAAGGAAAAGCTTTATGAAGAGTTTAAAGACATGCCTCTGCGTGAAGCAATGCAAATTATGCATGATCGCACTCAACCCATTATCGAAGAAATTTACAGGAAAAAGCGCGAAAAGGTGGGGAAAGAAAATGACTCATCCGCTGCCATTCAATAGTACGACCTTGACAATATAATATCCCATTGAGCTACCAAGAAGAAATAAAAAAACGCCGGACATTTGCCATCATCAGTCACCCTGATGCAGGTAAAACTACACTGACCGAAAAATTGCTGCTGTTTGGCGGAGCCATCCAGACGGCCGGGGCCGTGAAGTCCAATAAAATTAAGAAAACCGCTACCTCCGACTTCATGGAAATCGAGAAGCAGCGCGGTATTTCGGTGGCTACCTCGGTGATGACGTTTGAGTATAAAGATCTGCTGATTAATATTCTGGACACGCCGGGCCACAAGGATTTTGCCGAGGATACCTACCGTACCCTCACGGCGGTGGATAGTGTAATCCTGGTCATCGACTGCGTGAAAGGCGTGGAGGAACAGACCGAACGCCTGATGGAGGTATGCCGGATGCGAAAGACACCCGTCATTATTTTTATCAACAAGCTCGACCGCGAGGGACAAAGTCCGTTCGATCTGCTAGATGAATTAGAAGACAAGCTCAAAATCAGGGTACGCCCGCTGACGTGGCCCATCAACATGGGCGCGCAGTTCAAGGGGGTCTACAGCCTGTATGAGAAGAAGTTGTATTTCTTCCGCATTAATAAAACCAAGATTGAGGAAGATGTGGTGGAGATTGGTCTGGACGACGAAAAACTCCCCAAACTACTGGGCGAGCGCGATGCGGCTACCCTGCGCGAAGAAGTGGAACTGATCGAAGGTGTGTACGATCCGTTTTCGGAAGAAGCCTACGATGCGGGCGAGCTGGCTCCCGTGTTTTTTGGGAGCGCCATCAACAATTTTGGGGTAAAAGAATTGCTGGATACTTTCTGTGAAATTTCACCTACCCCCCAGCCGCGCCCGACCGACGTGCGGCCCGTGGAACCGACCGAAGATAAGCTGAGTGGCTTCGTGTTCAAGATTCACGCGAACCTCGATCCGCGCCATCGCGACCGCATCGCGTTTTTCCGGGTTTGTTCGGGCAAATTCGAGCGGCGCAAGTTTTACCACCACGTACGGCTGAACAAGGACGTGCGGTTTTCGAGTCCCTTCACGTTCATGGCTTCTGACAAAAGTATTCTGGAAGAGGGGTACCCTGGCGATGTGGTGGGCTTGTATGACACCGGAAATTTCAAGATTGGCGACACGCTCACCGAAGGGGAGGATTTGCAATTTTCGGGTATCCCCAATTTCTCGCCGGAGATATTCAAGGAGCTGGTCAATCTGGATCCTATGAAATCCAAGCAATTGGATAAAGGCGTGCAGCAACTTACCGACGAAGGCGTAGCGCAGCTATTTACGCTGGAACTGGGCAATCGGAAAATCGTAGGTACCGTAGGTGAACTGCAATTTGATGTGATCCAGTACCGCCTCGAAAACGAGTACGGAGCAAAGTGTCGCTGGGTACCTATGAATATTTCCCGCGCCTGCTGGATCACGGCCGACGACAAACAGAAACTCGCCGAATTCATCCGTTTGAAAGGCAACCAGATCGCTTACGACAAAGACAATAATCCCGTTTTTCTGGCCGAATCGGAATGGATGATTCGCATGAATCGCGAGAACAACCCCGGCATTCAGTTCCACTTCACGTCGGAATTTAAAACGGAAGCCGTTATTTAATGATGAAAGCCGAGTGATGAATGTTTTTTATAGCATTCATCACTCGGCTTTCAACACGCATCATTACCTCGGTCCGCGTTGACCGCCGCCACCGCGTTGGGCGCGCATTTCGGCTTCCATTTCTTCATACTTCTTTGCTTGATCCGGGGTCAGGATAGCCGCCAGGTTTTTCTGGAATTCTTCGTTGGCGGTTCTCATTCCATCCCGGTTTTGTGATTCGCGCAGCTCCTGCATTTTATTTACCCGAGCCAGTTGCAGCGTGTACACTTGCTTCTGCTGATCCTCGGACAACCCGAGCTTCTCCGTCATCATCTTCGTCTGCCGCTCGGCCCGTACTTCGGGAGTAGCGTTGCCACCACCGCGTTGTTGTGCGTAGGAAGCGGTACCCAGTACCAGCAAGCCCAGCATGATCATTAATTTTCTCATTTCTAGAAGTCGTTTATTGGTTAGAACGGGGATTAGAGATCAAATATTGGAGGAAGTTTAATGAGTAATTATTCAGACAGAATAAATTCTTCCGCCAGCGGAGTAGAGGGTAGGTCGGTGAGGGTTTTATGTGCTATAAATCGTCCCTCAAGGGTAGGTTTTCCGGTTTTCGGTATCCTGTACAAAACAAGTCCATCGCATATGCAGCGTACCCGTTCATTCCTCTTTGCCTGTCTTTCTATTCTGCTGGCGGGCAAACCATTAATGGCCCAAAAGACCGCAACTTCCACAAAGCAGGCCTCGGTCCAACCCAACATTATTTTCATCCTCACCGACGACCAGCGCTGGGATGCGCTCGGCTACGCGGGTAATAAACTCATTCATACCCCCGAAATGGATAAATTGGCGCGTCAGGGAGTGTATTTCAAAAACGCGGCGGTAAGTACCCCCATCTGCGCGGCCAGCCGGGCTACTTTATTGAGCGGGATGTACGAGCGTAGCCATCGGTACAGCTTCACGACGGGGCCGATTCGGGACGAGTACATGGAGACTGCCTACCCCAAGGTATTGCGGGACGCGGGCTACTACACGGGCTTTTTCGGGAAATTTGGGGTAAAGTATAAGGATAAAGAGAAGCTTTTCGATGTACATGACGATTACGACCGCGGCCCGTACCCCGACCGGCGGGGGTACTACTACAAGAAAATCGGCAACGATACTGTCCATCTGACGCGCTACACCGGGCAACAGGCGCTGGATTTCCTGGATAAAGCCCCCAAAGACAAGCCCTTTTGCCTGTCATTGAGTTTCAGCGCGCCGCATGCCCATGATTCCGCTAAGGATCAGTACTTCTGGCAAAAGGAAACGGATCATCTGCTGGCAAGTACCGAGATGCCCAAGGCCGATCTTAGCGAAGACATGTACTTCAACCGGCTGCCCAAACCCGTCCGTGACGGCTTTAACCGGACCCGGTGGTACTGGCGTTACGACACGCCCGAAAAGTACCAGCATAGCGTTAAGGGCTACTACCGTATGATTTCGGGGATCGATCTGGAAATTGCCAAAATCCGGGAACGCCTGAAAGCAACGGGGCAGGATCAGAATACGATCATTATTCTCATGGGTGACAATGGGTACTTTATGGGCGAGCGGCAGTTGGCAGGCAAGTGGCTGATGTACGATAACTCCATCCGGGTACCCCTGATTATCTACGATCCGCGCCTCAATAAACATCTGGATCTGGACGAAATGGCCCTGAATGTCGATGTGCCGAAAACAATTCTGGACATCGCCGGGGTGAAGGCGCCCACCAAATGGCAGGGAAAAAGCCTGTATCCGCTCGTGAAAGGTACCACCAAAAGTCTGCAACGCGATACCATTCTGATCGAGCATCTGTGGGAGTTTGCCAACATCCCGCCCAGCGAGGGCATCCGGACCAAAGATTGGAAGTACTTCCGCTATGTGAACGACAAATCCACCGAAGAGCTGTATTCGCTCAAAGGCGATCCGAAGGAAATCCGTAACCTGGCGGCTGACCCTAAATATAAAAAACAACTGCTGGCTCTACGCAAGAAAAACGACGAGTTAGCCCAAAGGTTCAGCGACGGAAATTCGGCTCCCCCCACAAACCTGACCGTAGATTGGACACAGACCGGTGGGCAAAAAGTACTGACTGAAGCCGCTACGCCGTTTCGCTGGACCACACCCTCGTACGCAGGCAAGGAAACTTCCTATCAGGTGTTGGTATCTTCTTCTCCCGAAAAAAGTGAACAGAATCTGGGCGACGTGTGGGATAGCGGACAGATGAAGGACAAATCGGCGGCCGGCGTTTCGGGCGAATTTGCCAATGCCACCACCAAGGCACCTTCCAGCCCCAGGGTACCCCTGCAAGCCAATACCGACTATTTCTGGAAAGTCAGGATCTGGGACAAAGACAACCGCGTGTCGGAATATTCACCCACTCAGCTGTTCAAGGTGACTGACTGATTCTTTAAAGAACTGAACGTCGTCCTGTAAGTCTTCTCCTATCCCATATTCCAGATTTGACAACTTTTTGAAAGTTGTCAAATCTCACACATAAGCTAATCATCGGCCCTGACAGCTTCCTTAAAAGTTATCAGGGCCTCTGTTTAAAAAAAGCCATTAACCATTAGCTAATAGCTATTTACAAATTCCCCTTCACCAGACTTTCCCATTCGTCCTGCAAGGTACCTTCGGGCATGGTACTTCCGGCCCGGCGGTACCAGTAGTTCGCATTCCAGGTATCGCCTTCCACGCGGTGCAGGTAGGCGTGCAGCCGATCGTAGGCGCGGGTACCTTCCTGCGATTGCGCCACATGGTGGGCGGCTTCCCAGTCGCCTTTAGCGTCGTGCCAAAGGGCCGCCAGTATTGGGTTCAGTCCCGTGGCGGGCGTGTCATTTTTCAGCGATTCCTTAAATTCCGTATACGTCATGGGGTTACTAGTAGGTGTTGTGAAGGTAAATGGCCAAACGAAAAAATAAAGCTAAGGCCTGGTGGTTTGATTAAAAAAAATACCAGCATTTTTCCTGAAATGTACTCGAATTTTTAGTTTTTGATTATTATATTTACGCATAGAAAAATTAATTGCTGCATATGTCTGTGTTTTTTGCTCAAAATATTTCATTCCTCAGAAACAATCACGAGTCCCGGCCTTCCCAGCAAAAGCTGGCCGAGGAGTTGGGATTCAAAAAATCGACCCTGGCGGCCTGGGAATCGGGACGGGCCAAGCCTTCCTTTGAGGACATGCTGCGCCTGGCCGATTATTTCAAAATATCGTGCGACGACCTGCTTACTAATGACCTGTCTACCATGCAGGTCCGGCCCTGGGTCAAAGAAGAAAATTTGCGGGTACTGGTGACGACCGTTAACGCTGAAAACCAGGAAAACATCGAGTATGTACCCGTACGGGCGATGGGCGGCTACGCGCAGGGCTACGGCGACGTAGATTACATCAGTGAACTACCCGCCTTTCAGCTACCTTTCCTGGCGCGGGACCGCAAGTACCGTGCTTTCCCCTACGAGGGTGACTCGATGCCACCCTTACGCGAAGGATGTACCGTCATGGGCGAATTTGTGGAAAACTGGCATTCGATCAAGAGCGGTACGATTTGTCTGGTCGTCACGCAGGACGAGGGGGTGGTGCTCAAAAAAGTGTTCAATTATCTGGAAGAAAAAGGTCTGCTGGTGCTGAAATCTACCAACGAGCGTTACGCGCCTTATCCCGTAATGCGCGACGATATTCACGAAATCTGGCGCTTCGCCGGATACTTCGACACGGAATTCCCCCGCTAAGCGGAATAGATTGCAGAGTGCCCTGATAATTGGAGTAAGGTAGGTGCAGGGGTAGCAGGGTTTTGAATGCTTTTGAGTGAATCTGAAAACGTATAAAAGCGCAACGAATCAATGAACAAGGCACACCTGATCCCCAACTCTTACTACCAGTTTTCGAAAAAAATAAGCGGCAGTCTGCTTTTTCCATCCCACGACGACTACCTGCACTTTCTGTTTTTGTATTGCCGTCAGGTTCAGCCCATTGCCCGTACATTTGCTTATTGTCTGTTACCGGATTCTTTTTTTGTGCTGCTGCAAATCAGGGACGAAGCTTCTCTCCAACGCCATACCGAGCGGGTAGGGGCCGGGATCGAGGAAGTAGCCGAGGATTGTCAGGGGTACCTTGAGCGCCAGATTTCAAACTTCGTGGCCCGGTATCACAGTTCGCTGAACATTACTTTTTCGGAAAACGAAAGGGGCTGGCACTGCGAATACCTTCCCAATGAGGCCGAAGTTTCTCACCGCGTTGAACTGCTGCATCTTTACCCGTTGTATCACGAAGCGGTTCAGGGAAATGGACGCTGGCCCTACATGTCTCTACATTCGCTGCAAAGCCGCCGCCATACCTTCCTGGACCGGGATACCGTACACGCGTGGTTCGGAGGTTTTGAGGAATTTCTAAAGGAAAGTAGCTTTACCTTAGCCGAATGCTTTTAGGCGGCTGAGGGTAGCCCGATTACTCAGAAAACAGGTAGTGTAGTGAAAACTACTTTCTGATGCACTTTCAATCGATACGCGTAATCGGCCCGGCGCTCTGGTACCTGCTTGTTGCTATTTCAGTTCATGGGCAGGAAGTGCCTGCCAAGCGGTACCCTGTGGTGGTGATCGCGCACCGGGGAAACCATGTCAAGGTGCCTGAAAACACCTTGGCCGCTTGCAAGGAAGCCATCAGGGTCGGTGCCGATTATGTGGAAGTCGATCTGCGAACGACAAAAGACGGGAAAATGGTGTTGCTCCACGATGCTACCGTAAATCGCACTACCGATGGGCAGGGGCCGCTAAGCGATTTGACCTGGAAGGAAGTCAAACATCTGCACTTGAAAACGACTGATTCAAAAAAGTACAGCATCCCCGAGTTCAAGCGCATTTTGAAACTTTGCAAGGGAAAGATAAATGTGTACCTGGATTTTAAAGAGGCTGATATAGGCCAAACCTGGAAATTGATTCAGCAGGCCAACATGGAAAACCAGGTTATTGTCTATCTCAATAAGGAAGAACAGTATCAGCAATGGAAAAATACCGCCCCTAATCTGCCGTTGATGACGAGTCTGCCGGAAAAATATTTGACAAACCATGATCTGGAAACTTTTCTTAAAAAGGTCAACGTGCAGGTGCTGGACAATCTGAAGACCCCGGAACGCGTGGAGGAAGCCAGAAAGCACGGAGTGGACGTATGGCTCGATGTGCAGTCACCCACCGAAGGCCCCATAAGTTGGAATGCTGCCTTACAAAAAGGCGTGTCGGGAATGCAGACCGATCATCCCGAGGCGTTGATCCGGTATCTGAAACAGCGAAACCTTCATTAAGCTACACTTTGCACGCAAATTCTTCCGTTTGCCTGGTAAGGTATTCAACTAAAAAACTACCCTGATGAAACATTTCGTCATGCTGCCGCTGCTACTGGTGATTTCCTGTCAGGAAAAAGATGCGGGCAAGCAGAAATTGACCAATAATCTGGAAGCTGTTTGGGCCGAATATGAACCGGCTTCGGTTTTGATGGATGCCGACATCGACCCTTTTGTAGCGGTCGAGGCTATGTCGATCGACGAAGTAAAGGTACTCCTCGGCCACATGTACCAGGCGGATCAGCAGTATCGTGACAGCCTCTACAATGGCAATCCCGATCGGAAGGATTACTACTGGAAAAAGATATATGGAAACGATCAAGCAAATAAAAAGCTTTTGAATAAAATACTCGACAAATACGGCTGGCCGTGCATAGCCAAATTCGGGGAGGCGGGGTCTGAGGCGGCCTGGTACGTAGCCTGGCATCAGCGGGATAGCGAACGTAGCATGGCTACCTACCTAAAATATATGGAAGAAGCGGACCGCAGGCACGATATGAAACATGAGCAATATCTGTTGGTAAAAAATCAGTTGGCCAATCTGCGGAGCGTAGGGAATGCAAACAACTAGTGCGCAAGATCATTCACATAGACATGGACGCGTTTTTCGCCTCCGTCGAGCAGCGCGACCATCCCGAGCTACGTGGCAAACCCGTGGCCGTGGGGGGCGGCGGTGATAGGGGCGTGGTGGCCGCGGCTAGCTACGAAGCGCGCAAATACGGCGTGCGATCGGCCATGGCGTCCCGAACGGCGAGGCAAAAATGCCCGCATCTGATCTTTGTCAAATCCCGTTTTGAAGTATATAAGCAGGTATCGGCGCAAATCCGCGCCATTTTCGCCGACTATACCCCCCTGATCGAACCCCTTTCGCTGGATGAAGCCTACCTCGATGTGACGGAAAACTTGCGGGGTATCAAATCGGCTACACTCATTGCGCAGGAAATCAAGCAACGCATCCGGCAGGCAACTCAGCTTACAGCTTCGGCGGGAGTATCGTACAATAAGTTTCTGGCCAAGCTGGCCTCCGACCACCGCAAGCCGGATGGTATATTTGTAATAAAACCCGAAGAAGGCAAGGACTTCGTTGCGCAGCTACCCATCGAACGCTTCCACGGCATAGGGCGGGTAACGGCTCAGAAAATGCACGAACTGGGTATCCTGACCGGCCTCGACCTACGCCAGCAAACGGAAAGTTTTCTGCGGCAACACTTCGGCAAAGCGGGCGGGCATTACTTCCGCATTGCCCGCGCCGAGGACGAGCGCCCCGTCGAGCCCGACCGCGTGCGCAAGTCGGTGGGCTCGGAAAATACCTTTGCTCAGGATCTGGATACGTTGGCCGAAATGCAGGGCGGGCTGATTCCGCTCCTGGACGATGTGTGGAAATGGTGCGAGCGTACCGGGGTATATGGCCGCACCGTGACGGTAAAAATTAAACTGAACGACTTTCAGATCATGACGCGCAGCCGCTCGTCGTTCCTGCCGATCCGGGAACGGGGCTTTTTTGAAAACCTGGCCTTCGAGCTTTTGGAAGAAAATTTTCCCCTACCGCTTCCGGTTCGGCTGCTGGGCGTTTCGCTTTCCAACCTCGAAGATTCCCAGCCTTACGAGGGCAAGCAACTGACACTTACTTTTTGAATTAGCCCGTACTTTTCAAAGGTACGGGCTTCTAAAAGGGTAGGCTTTTGGCAAAGAGCGGGGAAAAGCAGTAAATTGCTGTCGGCTTATTGATTTCGTGCCCAAACCCGAAACCGACTCTTACCCTCTGTTGACTCGCTATGGAGCTCTCGTATCTGCTCATTGTGCTGTATTTCGTGCAGTATATTCAAAAAAACCTGAACACGAAAGAGGTGTACCCCCGCTGGAACCAGTGGCTGGTATACGCCCGGTACCTGGCCATTGTGCTGCTCTGCCTGCCGTACCTTACCTCCAACAGTACTTTGCCCCCGGCGCTTGTAACCTGGCTATGGCATATATTCATGGGGGCGTTTGTGGGGATCATCTACACCCGCGAGGAATTCAAATCCGTACGTTCGCTCATGCTGTCGGTGATACCGTTGATTATTATCGCGGTGCTGGGAGATGCCCTCGAACTGGTTGCCCGGAATGTTTACAAGCAGTACGACGACTATTTCGATATGTTCAAAATGATCGCGATCGTTTGGGTGATCGCGATGTGGTACCAGAATAAGCGGCAGCAAAAGCAGTTAGCCGCCGAGCGACAGCAACGGCTGGAGGAAGAAAAGGAAAACCGATTGATGCAGGCCCGCAAAGCCGAACTGGAAATTCTGGTAGCTGAACGGACCGCTGAAATTACCAAGCAGAAGGAGGAACTATTGATCGCTGTCGATCACCTCAAAACCACCCAAAGCCAGCTTGTTCAGTCCGAAAAAATGGCCTCCCTGGGCGAGCTGACCGCCGGCATCGCCCACGAAATCCAGAATCCGTTGAACTTCGTCAACAACTTCGCCGAGGTTAACAGCGAGTTGATCGAGGAGCTGAGGGAGGAGCAGGAAAAGGATACACCCGATAAGGAATTGATCGAGGAAATCCTGCACGACCTGGCCGATAACATGCAGAAGATGGTACACCACGGCAAGCGGGCCGACTCCATCGTGAAAGGTATGCTGATGCACTCCCGCACGGGCAGCGGGGAGAAGGAGGTTATCGATGTGAACGCGTTGGCCGACGAGTACATGCGGCTGGCTTACCACGGCCTGCGGGCCAAAGACAAGTCGTTCAACGCGGCGTTGGAAAAAGACTTCCAGTCGGAGGTACTGATGGCCAAGATAACCCCGCAGGATTTTGGACGGGTGTTGCTCAATATTTTCAACAACGCGTTTTATGCCGTCATGCAGAAAAAGAAAGCGGTGGGAGAGGGGTACCGCCCCACCGTTTGGCTACGTTCCCGGCAGGAAAACAATACTGTAGAAATCAGGATCAAAGACAACGGTACGGGAATTCCGGACTCAGTGCGGGCGAAGATCTTTGAGCCTTTTTTTACAACCAAACCGACGGGGCAGGGTACCGGTCTGGGGCTCTCGCTCAGTTACGAGATCATTCATGTCGGCCACGACGGCTCGCTGGAAGTAGAGAGTGAGAAGGATGCATTTACCGAATTTATTATCAGAATCCCCCAGGGAAAAGTTAACTAAGGCAGACTATGGAAAACGAACACACCAAGATTTTGGTTGTAGATGACGAGCAGGATATCAAATCGCTTTTTGAAATGAAGTTCCGGCGGGAAATCCGCCGGGGTGAACTGGACTTCTCTTTCGCCTTTTCGGGAGAAGAGGCGCTGAATTTCATGCAAGACCACGCTTCGGAAGTCGTATTGATTCTCTCGGATATCAATATGCCGGGCATGAGCGGCATTGAATTATTGAAAAAAATCCGTGTGGACCATCCTTCGCCCCACCCGAAAGTAATGATGATCACCGCCTACAACGATGACGACTATTATCAGCAGGCGATCCGGAACGGGGCCAATGACTTTTTGACCAAGCCGCTGGATTTCTCAATACTCAAAGAAAAACTGGAAACCCTATGACCACGAAAATCCTGGTTGTGGATGACGAAACCGACTTGCAATCATTGATCAAGCAGAAATTCAGGAAGGAAATCCGGGAACAGAAATACGAATTTGAATTTGCTTACGACGGCGAGGACGCCCTCGAAAAACTCAGCGAACACCCCGAGATCGAGCTCGTGCTGACCGACATCAATATGCCCAAGATGGACGGCCTGACGCTGCTCCTCAAGCTCCACGACCTTAGCCCCATCCTGAAAGCGGTGATGGTGTCGGCCTATGGGGATATGGAGAAAATCCGTACGGCCATGAACCGAGGAGCATTCGATTTTGTGACTAAGCCCGTGGATTTCAAGGATTTGGGCGTGACCATAGAAAAAACCATTAACCATATTCAACAGCTGAAAAGAACAGTGCAGGCCATCAAGGAGAATAATATCCTGAAAATGTACGTTGACCATAACGTGCTGGATTTCATGACGGGCGGCGAATATGAAAACGTCATCACGGCCAACGAAACCGTAGAAGCAACGGTACTTTTTATCGATATTTGTGGTTTCACGGCAATCTCGGAGAAGGTACCCCCCGATGTGGTGGTACGGCTCATCAACAAGTATTTCGATGTGATGGTGGAGGAAATCATTGCGCAGGGCGGCTACGTGGACAAGTTCATGGGAGATGCCGTCATGGCGGTTTTTCGCGACGAGTACCAGCTCGACCGTGCCATTGAGGCTTCGCTGGCCATACGGGCCAAAATCAACGCCGTCAAGGAAGAAATCAGCTCGGAATTCACCTACCTGCCCAAAGTGGCGATCGGAATCAATTCCGGTGAGGTGATCAGTGGCAATATCGGTTCGGCCAAGCTGCGTCGCCTGGACTACACCGTCATTGGTGATAGCGTCAACATGGCTCAGCGCTTCCAATCGGTGGCTCAGCCGGGACAAATCGTCATCAGTCAGGGTGCATACGAGCAGGTGAAGGAATCGTTTGTGTGCGCCGAGGTAGGGATGGTGGAGTTGAAGAACAAAGCCAATCCGGTTCGGGTTTATGAGGTGGTGGAGTAGATGTATACCGGATTTAGGACGTTCGATATGGGCACTAACCGCTTTTAGTTTAGTTTCTGATTTTATAATAATACCCCAGCAAGCAACCTAACGGGCTATCCTTTGGCAACCTCAGTAAGCCAAATGGCCCATGTCAACTAGTATTTATGAAACAAATCTCAGTATTTCTCCTGCTGCTGCTTACAAGCATCACCACGGCCTTTGCTCAAATTCCCGATACCTTCCAGTGGTTGTCCGACGGCAGCGGTTTCCGCGATTCTGATGGCGAGGTAATCATGGAGGTAAAGCTGCCGGGCCAAACCAGCGAAACCATCGTTTCCAAAGCCCAATTGACTCCTAAAGGCAGCACAACGCCCCTCAAAATCAGGAGCTATACGCTTTCTGAAAAAGGCGACAAAATACTGATTTACACGAATTCGCAGCGGGTATGGCGCTACGATACGCGCGGGGATTATTGGCTACTGGATCGCACTAACAATACCCTGACCCAGATCGGGAAAAATCGCCCTGAATCTTCGCTGATGTTTGCTAAAATCTCGCCCGATGGCCAGAAGGTAGCTTATGTAAGCGAACACAACATTTATGTGGAAGACGTGAAGGGCGGACAGAGCAAAGCCCTGACGCAGGATGGTACCGACCGCATCATCAACGGTACCTTCGACTGGGCTTATGAAGAAGAGTTCGACTGCCGCGACGGCTTCCGCTGGAGCCCCGACAGCAAGTCCATTGCCTACTGGCAGCTGGACGCCCGGAAAATCCGTAACTTTTTGATGATCGATAATACCGATTCCATCTATTCCTTTACAGTTCCCGTAGAGTACCCCAAGGTGGGCGAGACCCCTTCTCCTTACCGAATCGGAGTGGTGGATATTGCCTCGGCCAAAACCAACTGGATGGCCATTCCCGGCGATCCGCAGAACACCTACGTACCTCGCATGGAGTACGCGGGTAATCCCCAGGAACTGGTGATCCAGCAGCTCAACCGCAAGCAGAATGAAAGTACCCTGTTTTACATCAATACTAAAACCGGCAAGTCGACGCCGTTTTATACCGAGACTGACAAGGCCTGGATCGATATCAAAAGCCGCTGGGCCGACAGCCCGGTAGGCTGGGACTGGCTCAATGGCGGCAAGGAGTTTCTGTGGGTGAGCGAAAAGGACGGTTGGCGGCACACCTACCGCGTGAGCCGCGACGGCAAGCAGGAAACGCTCGTCACGAAGGGCAACTACGACATGATCAGCCCGGTGCTGATCGATGAGAAAAACAATGCTTACTACTTCATGGCCTCGCCCGACAACGCCACGCAGTCGTACCTCTACCGTACAAAACTCGACGGTACGGGTACCGCCGAACGGGTCAGCCCGGCGGCTCAGGCAGGTACCCACAGCTACGACCTGGCTCCGAATGGTACCTTTGCCCGCCATACGTTTTCCAGCGCCCGCATCTACCCCATCACGGAGTGGATCACGCTCGCTACCCACGCTTCCCTGGATCCAAACGCCAGCGTAGAGAAAGGCATGAAGGCTCCTCAACGCGCTGATATCAACATTGAATTTTTTAAAGTAAAAACCGCCGATGGTGTCGAAGCCGATGCCTGGATGGTGAAACCCACCAACTTCGACCCCACTAAAAAGTACCCCATCGTATTCACGGTGTACGGCGAACCCGCCGGTAGCCAGGTCATCGACCGCTTCGGTACCGGGCGCAACCGCCTGTACCTGGGCAACATGGCCGATGATGGCTACATCTATGCCGCCGTCGACAACCGGGGTACCCCCATGCCCAAAGGCAGGGAGTGGCGCAAATCCATCTACCGTAGCATCGGTACGATCAATATCCGCGACATGGCGATGGGCGCCAAGGCGATTTTTGAGAAATTTCCCTTCGTCGATACCAGTCGTGTGGCCGTGCATGGATGGAGTGGGGGAGGCTCTTCGACGCTGAACCTGCTGTTTCAATATCCTGATATGTTCCAGACGGGCATCGCGGTAGCCGCCGTGGCCAACCAACTGACCTACGATAACATTTATCAGGAGCGGTACATGGGCTTGCCTCAGGAAAATCTTGAAGATTTTGTGAAAGGATCGCCGATCACCTACGCCAAAAATCTGCGGGGTAATCTCCTCTATATCCACGGTACGGGCGACGATAACGTACATTATCAGAACGCTGAAATGCTCCTGAATGAGTTGATCAAATACAACCGGCAGTTCCAATACATGCCTTATCCCAACCGCTCACACGGCATCTACGAAGGTGAAGGTACCTCCCGGCACCTGGCTACGCTGTTCACCAAATTCCTGAAAGAGAAGTGCCCTCCGGGTGCTGCTGTCGCAGGGAATACTACCGGAGCTACCACGCCTTCGTCTGTCTCAGGAGCAAAAGGCACAGCCAACGGACCCAATTAATGCGTTCAACCTACCCCTTGGCCATGAGAAAGTTGTTGGTTTGTCTGCTTAGTCTGTTTGGTGCAGGTACCTTGGCCCAAAACCAGATGCAAATGCTCAACACGACCCGTGATCAGATCAACATGGAAGGGTTGAAAATTCCGACCACGGGAACGCTATGGGGCGTGGCCTCGGCCAATAAAGGTGAAGTGGTGGGTGAAATCTACCTGGATACGCTATGGACGAAGGGCAATGTGAAGCTCTACCAGAGCATCCAACCGATTGGCGGAAAGGCGATCGACACGCTCTCGGGGCTGGCGATGCGCTACAACGTGCATTTCAACGAAATCGAAATCCTGCTGAACACCTTCAATGATGTGAAAGCCTTGCAGGGTAGTCAGATCAAAGTATTTTCATTAGAAAAAGCCGGGAAACCTGCCTACTTCCTGAACACGCAATTGTATAAAACCGACAAGCAACCGACCGGTTTTTACGAAATCCTGGTACCCGGTAAAGTCACCCTGGCCGCTCTACCCCGGACCATCGTAAAGAAGCCTACCTACAATGCGGCCTTTGAAGTAGGTACGAAAGATACCCGTATTCTGCTCGATGCCGACTACTACGTGCTGAAAGACGGCAAGGCGGAAAAGGTAAAACCCACCAAGAAATCTATTCTGGAGTTTATGCCCGACAAGGCCAGGGAAATGGAAGCATTTCTGAAAACCAACGACCTCGATCTCAAAGAGCGCACCAATCTTGTGCGGCTCTTTGAGCATTACAATTCTTTTTAGTGGACAGTGGATAGTGGACGGCGGACAGTTTTGGGAGACAGGGTGTTGGAACTGCGAGATTGTCAGAGTGAACTCTCACTCTCAACTCAGTCGCCGCCACATCTCGGCGCAGGCCCGGGCGTTGTGGTAGGGGCCTTTCCAGAAATGGATTTTATCGCCTTTTACCGCCGTGCCGTCTTCCTTGACGGTAGAGTACCACTCGCCCCGTTCCCGATCCACAAATTTGTCATAGGTATAGTCCCAACTGCGTTCGGCCATTTTTTTGTATTTTTCCTCGTGGCTTAGCTGGTAGGCGTTGTAAAATCCCACGATCTGCTCGGCCATGACCCACCAGCTCCGATCGGTTTGGGTATGTTTGGTTTCGGGATCATATTCATAGTTGAGCGCTCCGTCCGGACTCAGGCCCGAGGTGGCGGCTTCGGCCATTTTCAGGCAGCGCTCGTGTACCCAGTGCAGCATTTCCTCATCTTTCAGTATTTCGGCGGTTTCGTACAGCAGCCACGAAGCTTCAATGTCGTGCCCGTACGAAATCGTATTGCTTTTCGGCTTCCAGTCTTTGGTGAAAAACAACTTCATCCGGTTCGTTTCAGGATCCACGATATGACCCAGAATGGCCCCCATCATGCCCTTGATCCGTTGCCGGAGCAGCGCATCGGGCCACACCACGTACAGGTTGGTGTAGGCTTCGATGAGGTGCAGGTGGGTGTTCATGCTTTTGAGGTAGGGGGCCTGGCTCAGAATGTAGTTCTCGATCGGTTGACCCTCCCGTCCCACCGCCTCAAGGTACCCCCCTCGTTCGCATCAAAAGCATATTTTTCGATATATTCAAAAAGTCCCCGCGCCAGTTTTAAAACTTCCGCAGATTTGGAAATCCGGTAGTACTCGCTCAATCCGTACATGGCAAACGCCTGTCCGTACATCTGTTTGACGGTTTCCAGTGGCTTGCCTTCCGCCGTGACCGACCAGTACACTCCGCCGTTCTTTTCGTCAAAAAAATGTTCTGCCAGGTACCCAAAAGCCCGGTCGGCTAGTTTCTTGTAGGAAGGGGACGGAAATAGCCGATGGGCCATCGAAAAAGTCCAGAGGATGCGTCCGTTGACGACCACCGAACGGGGAGCGTCCGGTTTCGGGACGTTGTCGTACGTGACCTGACCGTAAATGCCTCCCCGGTCGGGATCGGGCCCGTACTTTTCCCAGTAGCTCAGGATGCGTTTCAATTCGGTGGCAAACGCTTCGGCGGTAAATGTGGCGGGCATAAAGCGGGGATTTGATTGTATGAAAAAGGGTCAGGCGAAATAAAATTACTTAGGAAGGCAGAAATTAACCTCCCCGTTGGAAATTTTGCCTTACATTTCTACTGGAATCGGGTACCTTAGGGTACCTGGAAAAGAAATTCATTCAACCTTCTCTAATCGACAATTTATGAAAACCTTGACCGCCTTCGGGCTGATGCTACTGGCCCTTTGCCTGAATGCCGTGGAAACGCAGGCACAAACCAAAGAATTTCCCGTGATCAAGAACGGGGGTGGGGTGTTTCCCGTACCCGAAGCCGTGGCAGTAGCCGATCCGTCGATGGCTTACAAAATCGTGGGCGATCTGATGGTAGGGCCCGAAAAACCCAATGAACTCAACCCGGGTCTCGACCGCGTGGCCCGCCTGTTCAACGCCTATTCCGAAGCGGGTATTCCTGCCGACAAAATCAAGATGGTGGTGGTGGTGCATTTCAAAGGTACCCCCTTGATCATGACCGATGAGGCCTACAAAAAGGAGTTCGGGGTACCTAATCCCAACACGGCGCTGATCGACGAATTGGCCGGCAAGGGCGTTGAATTCTTTATTTGTGGTCAGTCTTTGCGGATGCGCGGCTACACCGATACCCCCCGCAACCCGAATATCAAGGTCACCCACGCCGCCCTGATTGCCACCACGACCTACCAATTGAAAGGGTACGCCGTGTTGAGCATGCCGTAAACTGTCCTTTTGAACTGCAACAGGGTACCTTGTGGGGTCGTTAGGCTGGCTGAGAGCCCTGGGGAAGAAACACATTTCCTTTTTAATCATGTAGAACGCTGGTCTTACCGGGGTACCTTTGCATTGTATCAGATTTGGGCGGGACCCTTGGCGGACTCAGGACTATTTGCATGGGGCAACTAGACACTAAACGCACATCCGGTGCCCAGATTTGGACGACTCGGGATCAGTAAAATGAAAATACCGGCCGGGGTTAAGGGGGAAAGGTGTTTGATTTTAAAAATAAAATGTATCTTTGTTGCTTCACTGGTTACTCTTTCTTTAAGAACAGGTAATCAGGAGCCTACACACACTAAGATACATTTCGAAATGAAAACTGTTTTCAAAAAAACTGTGCTTCTGGGCACAGTTGTCCTTGCGGGCATGGGAGCCACCATCCATGACTTCTCTGCCCCGCCTTCTCCGCAAACCTCTCAGCGGTTCCACCCGGTTACGAATTCCCAACAAAGGTATGTGTTCAACACTCAAGTGTCAGGTGGCGATGTCTCCCTGCGAATCCCCAGGCGGTTTGTAGTGATCAATACAAGGCTGGCTGCGTTACAGGAGGGAATCTTAGGAGATTCTATGGCCGAAGATTTGAAAGTTGCCTCGAGAGAATACCTGGCCCTTCAATAAAGGTAGCCTACTCTTAATCTGTAGCCCTGGTGTCTAACCTACAGACCTAGGAATAGTAAACTGTGGCCCTACCAATCCAGGGTTTTGCGGAAGGGTACCTGCATAAAACGAAAAAAGCATCTCAAATTGAGATGCTTTTTTTTGCGGTCCGGGCGGTTTCACATATTCATCAGAGAACCTCGTGATTCCCTTATACATTATCTCGGGAGGGAAGGCAAGGTACCGACTGTTCGTTGCCAGGCTACCAACTACCATTATGCCAAAGGTTGTTTTTGAGTAGTTCAAAGAATATTTTTTTCGAAGAAGATCTTAATGATAAAATCCACTATTCATTGGGTTTAGCGTATTTTATAATGATTTTGGAATATGTTTAGGAGCTGAATATGCAAGTATTCACTTATGGCTGTATCGATATATAAGGCAATAAAACCACTCGGAAATGAATTTCTTAGGTATCTGGGGAAAACTTGTACCAATCCGGAGAGCAAGCTAGGCTGCACATACGAATTTAAGTGCAGCCTCATGCCTTCAGATGACGCTGTTTTACTCTATACTTTTTGCCTTTTTTCTCCTGCTAGGATCACTTGATCATTATACCACGGATTTCATCCACGATATAGAAAACAGGGTCATTATTTTTAAATTCACAATTTGGGGTCAGAGTGTCGTTTTGCTGGTGGAATTTATATGCTACCCGCAAAATACTGATCCTGCACCTTGCTTTTGCAACTTTCTGATCGCACCGCTGTCAAATCAAATTGATGGATGAAACAAAAGGCAACAGATTGACAGACCAGCTTTTGGTAGCCAGGGTGCTAGGTGGCGATACGGGTGCCTTCAGGTACATTATTGAAGATACTGAGGGAATAGTAGCCCAAATTATTTTTAAAATGATCCCGAATCTAGAAGACCGCAAGGATATCGCACAAGACGTCTACCTTAAAGTATTCCATAATTTGAGCCGTTTCAAATTCCAGTCCAAACTTTCCACTTGGATTTGGCAGATCACATACAACACCTGCCTGAACTACCTGGAGAAGAAGAAACTATTCCTATTTGACAACTTGATTAACGCATCCGCAGTAGAGGAAGAATCGGATGGACTACCGGAGCTATTTGAAAATTTGGTTGAAAAAAAAATTATGAATGATGAGCTTTCCAGGATACTGTCCAAAGAAATTGACAAGCTTTCCCCCGTATATAAAACACTCATCACCCTCTACCACCATGAGGACCTGAGTTATGCTGAAATCGCCACTATTGTTCAACTTCCTGAAGGAACAGTCAAGAGCTATTTATTCAGAGCCAGGAAAACGTTGAGAGATCAATTGATATTAGTTTATAAAAAGGATGCCTTATGAATGACGATCATGTTTCAGATAATGATATACAACAATTTGTATTACAAAAAGACACTCTTGAGGATCGGGTGGCCAAACACATGCAACTTTGTGAAGACTGCAAAAGAAAAGCGCAATTATATGCAGTATTGTTTGAAGGAGTGCATAGCCAGCCTAAACCTGCATTTGACTTCTGTTTGCAGGACGTTGTCATGACTCAGCTTCTTCAATCCAAATCCGAAGATAGATTGGATAAATTGCTCGTTTCCTCAATCATGGCCATAAGTATCATTCTGATTGGTTCAAACCTATATTTTTTTCGAAACGAACTGATAGGAGCAATCTATTCTATCACACCTATACTCGCCTACCTAGTTGGCATCACGGGTGTTTGCATGCTCTTGTTTTTGGTTCTCGATTTGTATGGTGATTTTAGGATGAAAGTGCGAATGTTAGATTACAACTAGTTTTTGCAACATAAATGCGACCGCCCGGTCTAATTACTTATAAATCATGAAAAGAAAAATGAAAAAGATACCGTATATTATTTGTCTTACAATATTACCCTATTTGGCGAGGGCCCAGAGTGAGCATATGGCATTTTTTGATCAGGAGATGATAAAGATTTGCCTGGCTCTCCTCTCCACAGGTGTCCTGTTGCTATTTATCTTAGAAGTGGTCAAACAATTTTTTGACTATCGTCTAAAAAATAAGATACTAGAATTGAGGGTACCTGAAGAGGTCGCAAATGCAATTCTAAAACCAAAGACAGGTCGGTCGAGTATGAAATGGGTTTCGGTATTTACAGCCCTAGGGATCGGACTGACCCTTGTTCACTTTGCACGTCCTTTGGGGATTCATTCTGCTGCAATTCTGGCTTTTAGCACGGCCGCGGGTTTCCTTGTTTTCTTTTACTATCTCAGAAAATCTGCTCATTAACATCTACAATTAAATAAACCTCAACATGAAATTCACTCAACTCAACCCACAATGGGTAAGGGCTATCTATGTCCTGGTAGTATTAACTCTGTTAATTAATACCACCTGTTTATCCCAAGGAAATCTCCCAATGATTAGGGCAACATCGCAAAACGTGACTATCAAAGATGGGTATGTAATACAGGAGGGAATTTGGAATTTATCGCCGGAAATAAAACCCGATGTTTATTTTTCCTTACCCTCGGATGTTAAAAAAACTATTACTTTTTATACAGATATAGATTCCATCTCTTTTGATGTCGAGCCCCGTC
Source organism: Salmonirosea aquatica (assembly GCF_009296315.1). Taxonomy (NCBI): domain Bacteria; kingdom Pseudomonadati; phylum Bacteroidota; class Cytophagia; order Cytophagales; family Spirosomataceae; genus Salmonirosea; species Salmonirosea aquatica. The sequence goes on along the minus strand of NZ_WHLY01000002.1, from coordinate 571,820 downwards.
GACAGTATGATTTCAATATTCTATTAAATGATAAGGACACGTGCCTCACGCGGATTTCTACTGGTGAAAAGACCTCAGTTCTAACAAGGATTTCTGATTCCACAAAATTCATTGCGCCCGAATTGCTGGCCATGGATTTTGTGGTTTTCAGGGAATCGCTTCGAAGCGAGCATGCTGGCCTGTACCGCTATCAAGACAGAGAAAAATTGGATAGGCTCCTGGACAGTTGCTTGCTTTCAATCAACAAGCCGCTTACCCAGCTTGATTTTGGAAAAAAAATACTTTTCATCACCAGTGCGATTCAGGATGGTCATACCGGTACCAATATTTCCTCCCTGTTGGTGAATAGTTATTTGGAGCATGTTAAGCTGTTTCCGCTATACCTGTATTTTGTGGATCAGAAAGCTTTGATAAGTTGCCAGAATGACAAGCATTTTCCGGTTGGAACTGAGATTCTATCCATCAATGGTCAGCCCGTAGGCCAGATCAAGCGTGCATTATTCAGGTACTTGCCTTCGGACGGAAGTATTGAAACCAAGAAGGCACAAACATTGAATAACAATGGAGCTTTTCCTTTTCTCTACAACTGGATTTTTGGAAATCATGAATCATTTTTAGTTCAATATAAAACGCTTACGGGTGTTATAAAAAACATTTCCGTTAGCGCAGCATTTGCAACGGATTTTGAATGTAAAATAAAAAATTCCACTAACAGTACAAAGGATCTGGATGTTCAGTACCCTAAAAATGGCACAGCCATATTAACTATCAAGACCTTCGACCAAAACCGAATCAAGAGGTCTGGACAGGACTTCAAGCATTTTTTAGATGAGGCCTTTGAGACTATTTCGGAGAAGGGTATCCAAAATCTGACCATTGATGTACGCGGTAATGCTGGAGGTGAGGATACGAATGGAGCACTTTTGTATTCGTATATCGCTAAAAGCCCGTTCAAGTATTATTCCTCAATCCAGACGAATAGTAAGAAGTTTACCTTAGCAGACAACCCGCTTTTAGGATGGGTCGAACCCCAAGATTCCAGTTTCAAAGGAAATGTTTATTTCCTGATAAATGGCTTATCATTTTCGACCACATCTGACTTTTGCGCCATTGCCAAAAGTAATGGGCGCGGAGTGTTCATTGGCGAAGAAACGGGGGGAGGGTACTATGGGAATACTTCTGGTCAAACCGTCAAGGTCGAATTGCCCAATAGTAAGATTCAGGTTATAATTCCCAAGCTTAAATATACCAATGATGTCAAAAAGGTTTATTTTACCGATCGGGGAGTGATGCCTGATTATCAAGTAATTCCAACGGTTGAAGATTTAGCAATAGGAAAGGATGTACAGCTTCAAATGGCAATAGATTTAGCAAATCAAAAATATTAATCCATTAATAATTCTGATAAAATATTTCAAATGCAGTACTGCCACAAGATATCTAAATGTTATCGATATGTATGGTCAAATAAATCTAGAGATTGACTTTGTATAGTATAGTCCTCGCTCCAGTTTTAAGGCTGATTCTTATTGTTTTTATATCTTGACTGGATGATACAAAAAGCAATGAGACTATAGACACAAGTCTGATATGGAATGTACCCGTTTGTTGGAAAATTCGGGCACATGTGAGAAAGAAAAAGCCCCTCAGTTTGAACTGAGGGGCTTTTGCGGTCCGGACGGGACTGTAACCCAGTAAATTTGCACTTTTTGCCATTTCACCAAAAAGGGGGAAAAATCGGCTTTTTTAATCAAGTGAGGTATATTTTTATTTTACTGATTATTAAAACAGATTCAAAGCTATTACAATAAATTAAGATATTCCGTCCCCGAATCCGTCCCTAACCCCTTTTTCGGGGACGGATTTTTAATATATTTGTGAGCGTCTAAAACATCATACTGAAATCATGTCCAAGGAAACCAAAAACTCGGTTACGTTCGTGCTCCGTGAACCTAACTCCAAAACCGAGCAACCAATCAGCCTTATTCAGCGGTTCAATAACGACCGTATCAAGATCAGTACAGGCGTGAAGGTCTTACCCGCCCATTGGGACATAAAGAAAAACCGGGTTCGTAATGTGGTGGCCGCTACCGGTAAGGATTCAATCAATGCCTTTCTTTCCCGGATCGAAACGGAAGCCAAAAGGCTATTCATCGACTTGCAGACAAGCCAGACCCTCAGCAAGGAAACCTTAAAAGCTGGGCTCTTGGAGATCGTAAGGCCCGAACCCCCGAAACCCGCTCCTACGGAACCCGGCCTTTTTACCTTCATCCGGGAATTTATCAGGAATGCCCCTGAACGTGAAAATCCAGTTACTGACCAAAAAATCAGTGCTGAAACAATCCAGAAGTACAAAACCGTCTTTGCTGTTCTACAAGACTTTGCAACGATTTACCGTAGGCCGCTTGACTTCGATACCATTGATTTAAAATTCTACAACGATTTCAAAGGGTATCTGACCAATGAAAAGAGGTTTGCACACAATACCATAGGTAAATACATCCGCACCTTAAAAACGTTTCTCAATGATGCTACGGCTGAGGGTGTAAATACGAAGCTAGATTACAAAAGCTTGCACTTTAAAACCCTCAAAGAAGAGTCTGAAAACATCTACCTCAACGCTGAGGAACTGCAATCCCTGGCAGATTACGACCTTTCAGAAAATACGCGATTGGAAAAAGTCAGGGATTTGTTTTTGGTGGGCTGCTGGACTGGTTTACGGTTTTCGGACCTAGTTACCCTTAGACCTAGCATGATAGATGCTAAGGGACTGATAAGAATGCCAATGCAAAAAACTAAGGGTAAAGTAGTTATTCCTTGTCACCCAACCGTAAAGGCCATTTTTGAACGGTATGACGGTGAGTTGCCTCGTGCAATATCAAACCAGAAGATGAACAATTACATCAAAGAGGTTTGCAGATTGACTGGGCTTAACGATTCCGTATCTAAGTCCATGACCATAGCCGGGCAACAGATTACCAAGACTTTCGAAAAATGGGAACTCGTTAGCACTCATACCGCCCGTAGGTCATTTGCTACCAATGCCTATTGGATGAGAATTCCCACGGTAACAATTATGAAGCTCACCGGGCATAAGACGGAAAGCAATTTCCTGAAATATATCAAGCTATCGGGAGAAGAACACGCCCAAATTATAGCGGATGCCTGGGAGAATCAAAGCCGGCCTTTCTTTGCCATCGCTAACTAGTCCAAACCAAACTTTCTTTGGTACCCTAGGCAAAATCTAGCCCCCTTGGACCGATACCCGGCCCGGCTCCTAGCCAGGTAAGGCCACGGCCACACCTTTTTATCCTCCCTCAGCAAAATAATCTTTGGATTTATGAATACTCAGCAACCGAATGTAGGTAAGTATTACAACCTTCTTTTGTCTCTTAAAAATGATGGGAGGTTTGATGGTAATTTCATAGGCAAAATAAAGCCATTCTTTCCATCCGATGATGAGAAAGAAATGATTCAATACCTTCGGAAAGAATGGCTTAAGAGTCATAAAGGCATGCTTGACAGTAACTTAGCAACTAGTCTTTCCCCTATTAAGATGTTGGAAGAATGGTTAGAAAATGGTTTTGATTACCACTTTGCCAAAACTTACAGTGCTAATACATTTACGCCTATAAGTGTGACCACAGACAATGAAAGCGATAGGCTGCGCATAATTGACAATTTGGGAGAGGACTTGGGTGGTTGGGACTTTATCCAATATTTGAATCAGGTACATGAGCAATATCAAGACAGTGGCCCGGAAATAGAAAAAATAGAATGGATTGCAAGTCAACGCGCGTTAGGTTATATCATGTATGAACTGGCAAGTAAGGGTTATATCAAGGTTCCTCAAAAATCAGATGGAGAGATAGATTACACTGCCTTTTCTGAATTACTCAAACAGGCTTTTTCGGGAATAAAAAGCACCGACAATCTACGCCAAGCCCTCAACCCCGATAGTGATAAACGATTAAGTGAGGAAAAGCAGAAGCGTTTCAGGATTCCCGATGTAAAAGAAATATCCTAACGTTTCTTTAAATAGTTAGGTGTACACCGTACCGAACCTTAAAGCAAGTTTAAAACTGTATTGTTTTGGGCCATCGTTTAACAAAACACTTGCCCAATGCAACAGCCCATTGTCAGCACTCAAATTCAACACCTGGAAGCCGATTATATCGTTTCCAAGTTCGCAAGCCTTGAACAGGCTTTACAACAGATCAGCCGTACCGTTAAACCCTCGGTACCTGCTGATGAATTCCTAACCCAAAAGGAAGTGGCCGCTTTTCTGAAAGTGTCCAAAGTGACGGTTTGGGCCTGGTCCAAGCCTGAAACCGGGATTTTGACCCCTCACCATATTGGCAACCAAGTACGCTACCTAAAAAGTGAGGTAATTTCAGCGGCTAAGAGTGCCGGGAAAGGAGGAATGAAGCCGTGAAAAATTGCACCTTCATTTCATCCATGCTCGACCGTAAGACCTCCTACGTGGAATTGGCCGTTGTCGAACTGCCGGAACTCGAAAGCCGAACCGCTACCCCTGGTACCGATTACCTACCCCTATTTATCAGCGTCGTGAGCCTGCTTGATGCCTACCCGATGGGCATTTGCCCGGTTCCGGTTGAAGCTGGTAAGATTCTGGTTTACTGTGCGGATGGGTTTGTATCCACGGCATTGGCGGTGCTTTGGAAAGAGGACTTTGGACCCGCTGATGTGGTGCTAGTCGGTGAGCTGCTGGAAGATGCATTGGAATGCCTGGTAGAGGTGAAAACCTTGTTTAAAGCTGAGGGAGGGGCTGATACACTATGAAAAAATTCATCAAATGCCCTGCTCCTGGAATCTACCGTTCCAAAGTTCACCACATACAAAAGGCGTTGGATGAACTGCCAACCGTCGCACTACAAATGCGCATGAAACGCTCGGTACGTAGACCCTGCGCTCAGATGGAAAGGATACTAGAAGATTATCCACACCAACCTTACAGCAACTCCCTCCGCTGCCACAAATCCGGCCTTTCCTACGCGGATAGCTGTATAAAAAGAGTAGCCTCTTTGCTATACAATGAGTCCATTATAGAGCAATTTGACCTGCTCACCTATAATGAAATTGAAGGCTTATTGTCTGAAGCGTTGGAGACTTTGACGGTTATCCTAAATGAAGCCGAAGCCAACGCGCCCGGCTATTGGCGCAAAGGCCCGGCCCAACCTCAGCGGCTCAAACCGCTACCCGTAGCAAAAGAAAGCCCGTAAGTAAGTACCTACGGGCTTTCTGAATATTGTCTAAAACTTCACTGAATGATCAGTCAAGGATAGGACAAAGCTACGCCCTTACTCCCTCAACTCCAAATTACCCCTGACTTGCTCCCGATAGTGCCGTGATCGATTCTGTAGATTTAAGAATTTTTGGCGTAGATCCGTCTACCTGGCTGGATAGTAGCGAATTGACCGGACGGTTTGCCGTCAAGGTCAATCCCCGAACGGGCAAACCCATTGATGGAGTGATGAAGGCCACGTACAAAAGCCTGGTCTTTGAGATTACGCCACGTGCCGATGGTACCTCATCCATGACGCTGAGGGGATCAACTCACAAGTACAGCAATGAGGGTACCCACAACTCAGACCAATTCCATTACCATCAACTACTCACCGTCATTGAGGAGCTGACCGCCAAATTTGGCTTGGTACCTGGGCAATCGGTCATTGAAGGTATAGAGGTAGGCGTTAACCTGGAATTGCCCTTTCCGGTCAAGAAAGTTCTAACGTCGGTGATTGCCTATAAAGACAAAACCTTTGAGATCATCAACGCCCGTCGTCCGTCGCTGGGTAGGCTGTGCCCTTTCTATGAGTATGATATAAAGCTCTATGACAAGGTGATACAGAGCTTTACTGAGTATCCCGCGCAACCAAAACCCGATGCAAAGAACCTGCTGAGGTATGAGGTCAAGGTTAATAAAATGCGCTGGCTGAAATCCTACGGTATCCAGACTCTGGCCGACCTTACGGAAATTGATACCGTGCGCTCGCTGCTGGGTGCCTTGGTGGGAGTGCTGGAAAAGATTGTATTCGTGGATATTGACGCGACGCTCGATTTACTGACCGATCGGGAGCAAGCTCGGTACGGCCTATTCCGCGACCGGGACAAATGGAGGGCATTCGACAAAAGCCAACGGTACGAGATGAGGGAGCAACTACCCCGGCTATTGAAAAAGTCCAACGCGTTCGACTATGGCCATGCCCTGCTCAATGCCATCAATACCACGTGGTTAGGGCTGTTTCAGGAAGCACCAAAAGCCCGACTTTTTCACCGGGTTTGCATAGAAGGTGAAGCAGACAAAAACCCGACTATTTCACCCTTTAAATGTTTGGGTGAAACAGTCGGAAAAGAAGAAAAAGAACCTTCATATAAAAATTTGTCGAAAACCTTAAAAATCCGGGTGTGTGCATCCTGTGGAAAAGACATATCCGGCCAACGTTCCCAAAGCCGGTTTTGCTCGGAAAAGTACAACGGCCATCGACACGCCCGGCATTGCCGCAACCAAGACAGTAACCAACGAAAAACCAAACGATACCAAGTGATGAGAGCGCAAGCCAAAAACCAGTATGTACGGATTACGTACCATGCCATCAATGACGAAGGCAATCAATTCTGTGACACCCTGCATAGTTCGGAAATAGCCGTTTCGCGGGAATGGCTTGATACAGTGGTTCGGGTGGAGGTACTGAGCGAACCGCCCGAAAACCTGACCGATACCGAAGGCCGCGACTACCTAGAACGGCTCACCAAGTGTAATATGCCCCAGTTTCGGGAGCGTATGCGTTCAATATCGTCTAAGTAGGATAAAATGCTGAAAATCAGCCCTAAATATTATGGTTGTTGACGCTTTTTTAATACAATTTTAAACGCTGTTTAAGTATCGTTTAAGAAAGTACGCAATGAGCACAATTGACTACCTCAACACCCGGCAAAACCTGCCTTTTGCAGCCCAATTTGCCCCAAATCGGCCAATAAATAGGGAAGAACCGACGCCTTTCCGGGTATAGGGGTAGCGGAGTTTCGTATCAATTTTAATCTAAAAAAATACGCAGTTGTGTACGTTGCTCCTTCCGACACCCCCAAAGTGAGAATTTCTATAATTTCAGTATAACCTCAAAAGAGAGTACGCAATGAAACAGACAAATAAGCTGCACAAAGCCTTTCAAAGCGATTTGGAAGCGCAAGCCTTCAAATACTACGCAATGGGCCTGAGTTGCCGGGAAGTGGGAAAGCTGCTAGACCTGTCAGCCCGAACGGTAGAGCGGTATAGCCAAAAAAACCGATGGCAAGATAAACTCAGCGTGAAGACCGTAGAGCAACGGGCCTACGAACTTCACGAAGCCGGAAAAACGTATGAGGAGATAGCCAAAGCCCTCAAAGTAAGTAGGGCTACCGTTTACAACTACATGAAGCGGCACAAGGCGAATTTGGCGGCAAACGAACAATTTCAAAACCCTTAAAACTGACCAATGGAAAAGATAGGTTTCTCCTACAATTGGAACGGGAAGTTGTATACGGACAACTTCACGACGTTCCGGCTCCACAACCCCAAAAAGTACGTAATAGGCCGGGATTACGAAATTGACCTCAAAGGCGTACCGATGGGCAAACGCCGGTGCCTGGATATTCGGGTTTTGACGCTGGATCAGGTGAATGAATGGATTGCCCGGCTTGATACCGGCTATGGGCTGGAAGAATTCAAAAAGCTGGTGTGTACGATGTACAAAAAGGTACCCAACATAGCCAAACAGAAGTTTGATTTACTGCTCCTCAGCCGGGTAGGTACCCCGTAGAACCGGGAAGTCAGGCGTAAGCCGTAAGGACGCGCAAGCCTTTTAAAAAGAGCTAAAAACTTTATATTCTAATTTTTGTCGAAAACCGATTTTTATCAATGGAAAATTTCATAGAATTCCCCAACAATCTGCAATCCTTCGACCGGATAGCGGTGAAAGAAACGGGCGTAACAATGCAAATGCCCGTATATCTGGGCTTAAAGCTCAACGGCTCGGATAAGTGGCTCCTACCCATAGAGCCAACCATTTCGATACGTGGCCGTAATGTCATTACCAGGCGTACTATTGCCAAAGTTGACAGTACTAAGCCGATCAAGCCCGGAAGTGTGAAAGAACTCTGGGCAAAGGACGATTACGAAATCATAATTACCGGAATGCTCCACAATGATGAGGAAGAGGAACTACCAAGAGAGCTCATCAGCCGCTTGACAAATTTGTGTACTCATACAGGCCCCGTTTACATGAGTTCCGGCATTACTGACGCTGTAGGTATCCGGTATATTGCTATAACTGACTATGATTTTCCACCTACTGAGGGGATCAGTTACCAGCGGTACAGTATAAAAGGGTTTTCCGATACGCCGTTAGAAGTGCTTTTAAAATAGCCGGGATCAGCCCGAAAATATTTTGCATCAAAAAGGCCATTGCTCGATTTCAACGGCCTTTTTGCAAATCGGTCCGTTAAACGCGTTTAAACGGCATTTGAACGGTCTTTAAATTTTTGGCTGGGTGGGTGCTAAAACAGGTGTTCGTGGCGTGTACGTGGAATTTGGCGGCAAAGATTGGGGATTCGGGGTAATCGGTGTATTTTTAACCAGTATAACAATCTAAGACCGTACAAAAATGGACGAAAGGCGAATTCTACGGAACCGTAAGATGAGGGAGGAGTACCGCGAACAATACCAAAAAGGGTTCCGGCATGAAATCATTGTAGAAAAGCTGATACCCAAATATGCCCTTGCCCGGCTGACGGTTGAAGCCATCGTATTTCAAAAAGGCGTGTACAAAAATGCCTGAATTAAACGATACTGACGCTTATTTGTGATTGTATCCGTGCTTGCCGCTTTTCTCGTAGCCTTACCTCCTTTTCCCTTTCCTCATTAGAAAGCGTAGTAAGATAGCGTTCATATTGTTGGTCGCTCCATTCCAAAAAATCAGCGATTTTACCGGGTAGCGGCTTTCCGTCCTGGTCTGCATAGGGGTTCATTTCGTTCTCCATTGGCGAGGTTTTGAGTAGTTGTAAAAGGATCACTAAGATACGAAAAAAGCGGCTTTAATGGCCGCTTTTGCTGTGTTGGTGGCTTCCTCAGCCAGTAATCGATATATTTAGGGCTCAGAATCGTAAACCCTGCCATACTATGCTACTCTTTGATATTGTCTTTAAATCCGGTGAGTTCTACGGGGATGAGGGATCATTTTGGAAAGATTATATTATTCCAGTATTTACGGCGGCACTGGGGGCGGGTATTGGTGCCTATGTAACATATAGGGTATTCCGTGAAACACTTAAAGCTGATAGGGAAAAAGAAGCCAGGCAGAGAAACGAGGAGCAAGAAAAGGAGTTACGGGCAAAAAATGACTTGGAAAGTGAAAGGCTATTGTATCTAAGTAATTTAATAGAACGCTCCATAAATTTTATGAAAAACTTATTAGTGGCTATTAATAATTTTCGTAAGGAGCTTGAAGCCCAACCAATAGAGATACCTCCCATAAATTTACCCTTTACAAATGATTTGAAAAGAATAGTATATGACATTGATAGGGAAAACCATTTTCACGCCTATCGGAATCAAGTAAAAGATCAAAATATATTCATCATTTTTTCAACTTTCGATTATTTTGAACGTATAAGAATAGGGATAGAAAATGGAAGAGAATTAACTCTAAAGAATTACAATATACCAAAGGATGAGCTAATTAAGGAGTTGTTGAATCTAACCTCTTTATTAAAAATTTATCAAAATACTTTAAAGGAAAAGCAGTCGCTATACCCCAAAGAATGCCAAGTAGTACGCAAAGCCATTCAAAACCAAGATCGCCTTTCAACTGAAACCACTTCAATTACACAGCTATTTATTGATTCAGTAGTAAACCCATTAAGCCAATTTTATTATGAAAATTCCACATTAATATCTAATGAATACCGCGATTTAGGTATATCTGCTAATAAGATTATTGATCTTTCTATTCCCATGATTGCGTTGAATGAAAGTTATAGGGACAAAATGACATCATATTACGAGAGCATTGAAAAGGAGCTTGCTAAGATCATTAAAGCATATAAGCCATTGAGTGAATTTTGTAAAGAAAAATTTCCTGTCTGATGGTGTTGATGTGATAATACCTTTACCTTGGTAGCCGCTTTTGGTGCTTTGGTGGCTTCCTCAGCCAGTAATTGATATATTTAGGGCTCAGACCTCTAAACCCTGCCATACTATGCTACTCTTTGATCTTGTTTTTAAGTCCGGTGAGTTCTACGGGGATGAGGGATCATTCATCCAAGATTTTATCATTGCCGTCGTGGGTGCGGGTATCGGTGCCTATGTGACCTTTCGAGTTTTTCGCGAGACACTTAAAGCCGATAGAGAGAAAGAGAACAGAGCTAGGGCTGAGGAAAAAGAGAAAGAAGCCAGGCAGAGGGGCGAGGAGAAAGAAAAAGAATTAAAGGCAAAAAATGACTTGGAGAATGAAAGATTGATCTATTTACACTATTTAGTCAGAAGCTCTATTTGGTTTACGGAAGATTATATAAATAACCTAAATCAATTCAACAGAGACTTTGAAAAAAATAGGAGTAAGATTCCTTCCTTACTAAAAACACCTCCAAATAACTTAGAGAGAGTAACAAATAGTATTGATAGAGAGCTACATTTCCATGCCTATAAAAATCATATACCTGGACATGGAATATTAAGATTTTACAGTAGTCTGGATTATATTGAGGGTGTTAGATTAGTAATTGACCGATCAATTAGAAAAGCAAATAAACTTGAAATTAAGAATAAAGATGAATTTAGGGATAATATTGAAAAACTTAAATTATTGAATATAAAATACCTAGAAGAATCTGAATTACAAGAATTTAGTTTTGATGATGTATTTGACATGGTTGAACAAATAATGTCTGACCTTACAAACATTCTAAAAGCTAATAACTCAGACCATCAAGCAATTATCAATAAAGTAGCTACCCCGATAATTGATTTATACCTTAATGTTGAGAAAAAGGGCTTATCTAACAATATCAGAGAAATGTTTAATGTGGCCTGTAAGCTAAAAAAAACAAATATTTTATTGGAATCAGTCTCTAATAAAATCGCTATTAACCTTAAACAGTATTCAGAAGACCTAACCATTCAGTTAATCAATTTGAAAAACGAGTTTCAAGCATTAGACAATTACTGCAATCGAAAATTTCCTGACCAATCCTAGTATTGCCCCTTCCTCAACAGAATAATCTTTGGATTTAGGTAATGGCTCCGATAACGACCTTAATTAAATTTCCTCCTTGAAAGAAACTTTTTTATGGGCGTTACGCTTAGCATACCCGTACCAAAAAAGTATTCAGATGGAAACGTTTAATAATGAACAAGTTAAAAGAAGTAAAGTTGTTGCTTATTATCGAATAATTGAGCCACGACAATTTAAAGATCAACATCTTGAATTGCTGAAAGTAGAAAAAGAGTTCATGTATAACTCAGAACTAGTCTTTGAGAATAGTGTAGAAGAGGAAATAACAAAGTACATAAGGAAGAATTATGTAGAAAGCTATCAATCTTTTGAAGTTGTAGAAATTATAGATACAAAAGATGGGAGAGTTTTATTTAAAGAGCCTACATTTTAAGAAGTAGTATTTAGAAAGAGCGGCTGTCATTGGCCGCTCTTTGCCATTTCTGACCCTTGCGAACTGGGATTAGCCCGGACGCTGTACAAACTTATTTAGCCAACGGTAGCGGCCCCGCTGGGCGTTTTCAGATATATTTGCGCAGGTTTTCAGGGCCACGGCTTGCAAGTGTCGGAAATAGTCTCCTACTTTGAAGTGCCTAATTACCTGTCACGCGGTGCAAACCGCCCCGGCTTTCAGTCGTGGTTTTTTTATTGTCTTTTCATTTCTGTGATGATACCGATTGATACGGTGTCGTCTCCGTAGAAGGTTTGAAGACCTTCACCCGTGACAGGGTTAGGCATACGGAGTTCGGCACCGTATTTTTTGTTGCCGTGAACCAACACTTTAACGCCTAATAGTGTCATGTCAAACACCCAATCCGCCCGGCCTGCTGGCCTGGGTACTCTCCCCATTGCCTACGGGCAATTAGTAGACAACCTACTCCAACAACAAAACCCCCATGCCTGGCAAAACGACCTTTGGGCCATTTTTACGGGCTTTATGGTCAATCAGGCCAATGAGGGCAACAATCCCAAACTGAGTGACCTATTCGCCACGTTCCGGGATTTACATTCCTTCTTTGAGGAATTAAAGGCCATCCAAGCCAGAAAGGAGGGAACCAACCAATGAGAACGGCCCCTGACTCTAAAATCGCCCTGGAGGCTGTAGACTTGCTTTGGGATATGCAAGACCCCAAAGAGTACAAAGTCCAGCTCACCGAACTGTTTGAAGGCTGGTTAAGCTCCCATTTGACGGACGGAACCGACGTAAACCAACGCCTTACCATCTGGCATTGCTACGAAACCTTAAACGAATTCTTTGATAAGCTGGAAGCGGCTACCACCGCCAAAGCCTAGCCATCTGAATTCTTTTCCTCCACGTGTCAAGCCCCCGGCCATCGGCTGAGGGCTTGACCCTCTTTCTATTCATACCCTATGAAATCGCCTATAAAACAGCCCTCCACGGCTGCAAAAACTATCAACGGCTCCACACAAGCCAAAACCGCTAAAAAGCCCCTCAACGGCAAAAAAGAACCCGCCACGGCTGCTGAGGATACCGCGCCCAATTTGGCCCCGGTCAAGCTCCTAAAAAGGTACCTCAAAGAGCACTACCAATTCCGGTACAACGAAGTGACCAAAGAAGTAGAATTCAGGAGCCAGAAAGCAAAAACCGTGTTCGTGCCGCTCGATGAGGAGCAAGCTTTGCCCGAATTGCGGATAGAACTAGCTGAGATGGGCTTTAAATCGTACAAAACCTACCTCAGCGACTTGGTACGTACCAAAGACCTTTGCAGCCGCTACAACCCGTTTGAGGACTACTTTACGACCTTGCCCCCCTGGGATGGTACCCGCGACTACATCAGCCAACTAAGCGGCTATGTAGTGGCCAAAGATCAGGCATGGTTTGACCGGATGCTGAGGAAACATCTGATAAGGACGGTAGCTTGTGCCTTGCGTCGGTTGCCCTTCAATAAGCATTGCTTTGTACTGCTGGGTGAACAGCACGACGGTAAAACCTCCTTCATCCGGTACCTATGCCCTCCGGCCCTGGTCGACTACTACAAAGAGAATCCACCGCTCGACCATAAGGATAGTACCCTAGCCCTCAGCCAAAACATATTGATCAACCTCGATGAGCTGCACGACCTCAACAAAGCCGATGCCAGTCGGGTAAAAACACTATTCAGCCAGGCAGACACCAAAGTACGTGGCCACTATGCCGTAAAGGATGCCCGGCAAAGTCGTTACGCTAGTTTTTTCGGTACGCTCAATGAACGCGAATTTCTCAACGATGTGACCGGAAACGTGCGCTGGCTGGTGTTTGAAATCAGCGGTATACGCCACGATTCGGGCGGCAAACAAGGCTACGCCTGGAACGTGGATATAAACCGCGTATGGGCGCAAGCCTACGCCCTTTTGCTGGCTGGGGAATCAATGGAGCTGACCCGCTCGGAAGTGGAGGAGGTAGAACAGCGGAACAAAGCCTATCAGAAAGCTACGCCCGAAATAGAAACCATAGCTAAGTACCTGGTCCCGGCTGGCCGCGATGAGATAGGCGTTTATTTCCTGACCTCCACGGACATACTTAGGAGCCTGACAGCGGCCACGGCTGGAACCGTAAAGCTCAACTCGGTAATGATTGGCCGGGCCTTGACCTTTCTAGGTTTCAAGCGCGAAAAACGCCACGTATACGGCTATTACGTGAGGGCTCAAAAGAAGATTATTTCTGAAATTATTGAGAATCATCTTACCATCTTACCCAGCAGTCAGTAAAAAACTGTAAAACAGTGGGTTATGCCGGGTAACTTGAAAGATATTCATCTTACCCAATCTTACCCGAAGTTACCCAAAGAATAGAGAGAGTACCGGGTAACATGGTATAGATGGGTAAGATAGGTTTTCTGAACTTACCCGCTGTACTGTGCTGAAAAACAGATACTTAAACCCATTTGGGTAAGATGGTAAGATAAAAACGCATTTTAAAAAGATATTTTTTTCATCATCTGCATTTTCACAACCTTTTATCATTCAGGTAGATAGGTTTAAAAAAGGCCAAAAAAGGGGTAAAAATGCACCAAAAAGCGGCTAAAATATGGCAAATCAAGCCCAAAATCGGGTAAAAACGGGCCAAAATCCGGCCAACCTACCCACGGAACGAGTAAAGTTCTATGCTGATGCCCCGGACGGTACAAAAAACAAGCTGCTGGTGTACAAAGTCCATGATTTGGGGCATAGTATCGATCTGCTAAACCGCTTCGATTCCAAAGGCTGGAACATCCGGGCGGCCTGGCATTTGTTCGACAATGGGAACAATGTACGGCTGAGAGTCTGGAAGCTGTAAGGAATTTAACCGGGAACTATTTAACGCGACCTATTGGGGCATTTAGGGAGGAGAGATCAGGCCTGGCGGCTGGCCGCTCTCCCTACCTTTCAAAGCTGAATGGTTCGGGTTAAAATAGTTCGGGTTAATAGATGGTGGGTCAGTTTTCAACGTCGGTTCCTGAACCTTTACGCTTTCTCCCTACAATGCCTTTAAAAATTCCGGATAAGGCTGAGGTAACAATAGCAGTTATCAATACCCCGTACCCCTCAGATGCCTTACCATACCAAAGTAGTGCTGTATAAGCAGCCATAGCCATTACCACCAACCCCCATCCATAAAGCTTATTTTGTAGTTCGGTCTTTTGCTCGGCTTCTAACCTTGCTTTTTCTAGCTCGATCCTCAGCTTATCAAACTCTAGTTCGCTTTCTGCCTTAGCCAAGTTCATTTCCATAAACAGCCTAAAAAGTTCGCTGGCAGTATTGGTATCTGACTGCTGAGGAGTAAGGTTTTGATTCTGTGGAGGCTGTTCCATGATAGAAGCGTTGGAATAGTGAAAATAGGACGAATCGCTAAATTCCGTCCCCTGACCCGTCCCCGCTGAAAATGAAAAAAGCCTAACCATCTAAATATTAGACTGTTAGGCTATGTGTTGGCGGTCCGGACGGGATTTATTTAACTCTACCTAACCCGCTATGTTTCAATTATTTACCTCGCCTATTTTCTGGCCTATACCCTAATTTATACCCTAGGGCCACACTTAGAAAGGTGTCTTACAGTCATAACTAATTCATTTTTAACACATTAGCTATATACCCTTTTTTGGTGGGGTATACCCTGATTTGTGCCCTTGCTTTTGCGATTAGCCAGGCAGTATTAGGTACACTAGCTAGTTTCATTTTCCTTCTCCCCATATAGCCTAGATTCCTTACCGAATATTTCGGAAGTCATCATATTGTAAGCCCTCTTTAATTTATTATCTGTAAACAAATCGGCGTTTCCAATAAAGCTCAGGCCCTCCATAAGATGCGCCGAGAGCTGATGCATCAATTGAATTAGTTGTTGCTCCGTAAGTAAGTTGGAAATGAAAAAATCTAGGTAGAGGTCGTACTTCTCATCTAAGGACTCGTCAAAATAGAAGTCCTTATAAGTACCATCCTCATTCTTTTCCATCACGAAGTACCCATCTATATTGCTTTCATTGAGAAACCCTTTCTTAAAGGCCATTTCAGTCATTTCCTCTCGAACCTCTGTAATTATAGAAGCTATATGC
This sequence comes from Salmonirosea aquatica, assembly GCF_009296315.1. Taxonomy (NCBI): domain Bacteria; kingdom Pseudomonadati; phylum Bacteroidota; class Cytophagia; order Cytophagales; family Spirosomataceae; genus Salmonirosea; species Salmonirosea aquatica. The sequence goes on along the minus strand of NZ_WHLY01000002.1, from coordinate 556,021 downwards.
CAACTAACTGCCCCCATCAGTTTGTCGTAGCGCTCCCGATGTAAAGAAGCCAATTCCTCCAGCTCCATTATACGATGTTCCAACGCCTTGACCTTGGCTTTCTCTACTTTATCCGTATTACTCTCTATTCCTAACACCTCCCCCAGGGACACCCCCAAAGCATCCGCTATGCTTTGAAGTTGATCCAAAGTCATTTTACTCCCTCGTTTTTCAAGCCGGGCGTAATAGGAGGGGTCTAAATTCAGAGAGGTTGCAACATCAATTTGCTTGATTCGCTTCCCCTCTCTGATAGCTTTGATTCTCTCTGGTATTCCCATAAATCAAAGGTAATGTACTTAAAAGTCTATCAAAAGGACTTTAATATACATTTTTATGGACTATTACAATTGAATAATGGCTTATTTAGTCTATATTTGGACCTATAAATCAACTATTCAATTTATGGCCAATCAAACAACCATCCAAACGCCCCTGAAAACGGTCATTCAAGACTACGAGGCAGGGACAAAATCAAAGTTTCGCCCTACAAAGGATTTCTACGAGAGTATGGAAATCAACCGAATTCGGTTCTGGCAGCTAGTGAAAGGTAAGCAGGAGCCAAAGGCTTCAGAGATCCTTGCGCTTTCTAAGTTCTTCAATGTCCCATTTAATCAACTCATTACCAATGAAAAAGCCCGGAACTAGTCACAGTGCCGGGCTTTTCTGCGCGGCCACTACTTGCAATAGTGCCGGGCATGTGTGTAAACACCTGTTAACCAAACCAGATTATTTACAATGACAAAACTAACAAAAAAACCGGGCTTCTACTCTGTACGAGCCCTTTACCGGCTAAAAATTACCGGAGCCGGTGCGGATGTAGGCTCTCTTTACCTACGCATTGTAGTAAACGGCATCCGTTCTACCGAGCGCTCTACGGGCATCCGGGTAGCTAGTAAACAGTGGGATTCCAAAAGCCAGAGTATCCTAGGCAACGACCGCGAAACCCAGCTCAAGAACGCCCAGCTGCACCAGATCCGGACGCGCATTTATGAAGCCCAACGCGAGCTTGAGCAATTGGGTGAAACCGTCACCTGGCGTAAGATCATCGAGCGGGTATTTGACCAGCCCCGCCAGGCTACCACCCTGGCCGATGTATTCGGGCTTTACGTGACCGAACAGAAGGCCACCACCAGCAACAGCCCTGTAACTTTTCAGGGCTATGAAAAGTACTTCCGGAACCTGAGTACCTACTTTGCCGAAAACGGCCTAAAATCGCCCCTGCTGGACGACATCACCAAAGCCCGCTTTCAGAATCTACTGGTATGGCTTAAAGACCGCTACGCTCAGGATTACGCCATCAAGAACGCCCAGTTCTTAAAGTCGCTCTTTAGCTACGCCTACGCCTGCAATCTCATCGACCGCAATCCGCTCACCACTATACGCCTCGAGAAGTCGGGCCATTATGATACGTCACATCTGACACAAGAGCAGGTGCAACAGTTGGCCAGTTTCGATTTCGTGGAGCTACCCCTACCTGTAGAATCAATCCGGGTACTGGACGAAGAGCGTGACGTATTCGTGTTCTGCTGCTACACCGGCCTGCATCATGCCGACTACCACAAAGGTACCTTTGCCGTATCCGAGCAAAAGGGCCGTACCTGGCTCAGCGGCCACCGGATCAAGTCCCAGGGAGGCCGTAAAGACAAGCCCTATTCCATGCCGCTGCACCCGTTGGCCGTGGCCATCCTAGCCAAATATGGCGATGTGGCCAGGCTCCCTCGGCGCAACAACGCCAAGCGCAACCTGGTGCTGAAGCAGATTGCCGCCTACGTGGGTTTGAATGTTCATCTGACGACCAAAATTGCCCGTAAAACCCTGGCTAACTATTGCCTCAATGTCTTGGGCATGAGGCTCGAAACCGTAGCCAAGGTACTAGGCCACAGCTCCACGAAGTTTGTGAAGCACTACACCACCATTACGGACGATTCCATTGATCGCGAAATGCAGTTTGAACCTTCTAAACCCACTACAAAATGAGCCAGAAAGAAGAGCGGGAATTTTTAGCCCAAAAACAGAAAATCCGACAATTGGAAGCTACAATAAAAGAGTTAAAGTATACGGTAGACTTTCAACGATACGCGTTAAATAATTCACAAAAAATAGCTTACGAAACCAATTTATCGAACGGTCTGGCGCTTAAAATACTGAGAGAAGCGGTAGGGTTACTAAACAATAAAACCAATATTGATCCGATGGGAATTTATGTAAAAACCTATCATTTGCTTAATCGCAACTAGGTAACAAAGAAAGCCCGGCCATTACAGCCGGGCTTTAATGCACTACCCTCCGAGTGAAAAAATAATTAAACATTAGCGATTGACCGTCAAATCAATAACCAATACGTAAATATACAAAACTATGAGCAAAAATATCAAAGAGAATGCAAAGCAATTTATCCGAGTAGGTGACGATTATTATAAAATCACCTTACGCCCTGACAAGAAAGGAAACCTCCACCGGGTACTAGCCAAAAGGCAGAAAAGAACTATTACGGACGACTACGGGGCCAATATCATCCATGAGATAGCCAAGTACGAGGACTTTGTCATAGTGCCCTCACATGTCAATTACCAGCAGATCATTCACGGGCACTACAATAAGTACTATGAAATATCCCACAAGCCAAAGAAGGGCAGCTTCAAAACTATAACCGCCTTCCTTGCGCACATATTCGGGGAAGAATATTTGGATTTTATTATGGATTATTTCCAACTGCTCTATCTGAAACCTACCCAAAGCCTTCCTATTATATTGCTTGAATCCGTTGAAAAAAATACGGGTAAAAGTACCTTCGGTCATTTCGTGGAAAAGATATTTCAATTCAATAGCATAGCCCTGGGAAATAGCGACTTTAACAGCCAGTTTAACAGCGTCTGGATTGACAAGCTTACCATCATTGTCGATGAAACATCCTTAGAGGAAAAAGCCGTTATGGAGTCGATCAAAAGGCTATCCACCGAAAAGGGCAAAGTACTTTCCAACTCCAAAGGAAAGGATAAGGTAGACATCGAGTTTATTGGTAAGTTCATCTTCATATCCAACGACGAAGGTAAAGCCCTGCCTATCCAGCGGGGTGAAAAGCGCTTTGCTGTCTTCAAGGTACCTACTTTCGCCAGCCGTGGCATAGAGGATAACCCCGACATACTGGACGATCTACAGGCCGAAATTCCGGCCTTTCTGCATTACCTCAAAGGCCGTCAGCTGGTGCACCCAACCAAGAGCCGGATGCACTTCGATACCGCCGTCTACTTTACCAGGCAATTGGAGCTCTACTTTGAAGGCAGCCAGGGGCATACGACCAAGGCCATTCAGGAGCTTGTAAAAGATAGCTTTGAGGCATTCCCAGAGGAAACAAGCCTTTCCTTTTCCGAATCTGACCTGATAGAGGAAATGGAAAAAGGCAACTATAATAGGTACATCGACAGGCGCAAGGTAAAAGAGGCTTTACAGAAGGATCTGGGCCTTATCCCCCACAAAAAGGGCCGCTACACCTACTTTTCATTGCACCGGGCCGAGCAAGAAGAAACCTACTACCCAGTCCCTAACAAAGCCAATAACGTGTATTATACCTTTCTCAGGAATAACTATAAAGATAGTTATGAGAATAATACAATTGAGCCAAAACCGGAATTGGAACAAATGGCCGTTTTCTGACAATCTGGAACAGACTTAGAACACGGTTTGAACAAAAATCGGGTTTTGTCAATTTTCGTATTTTTCTGGCTACCAATCATTTAATTTTCATTTGAGAAACATTATAAAAAGCTGGAACATTGGAACATATACTATATATACTATTATTAATCAATAAGTTAAGTATATTATTCTTTGTTCCAAAGTTGTTCCAAATCTGTTCCATGTTCCAAACCTGTTCCAATGTTCCAAATGTTCCAACTTTTTCAACTCCCCACCACACACACCGCATAAGTACAATTTGACCAACAATCCCCCCCAAGGGGTGAAAAGCTTTATAATTATGACAAACCGAACATGGCAGGCCGTTGAGAATACCCTGATGGCCATCGACGCTTCAGAATATATCATCAGGCTCATCCACGATGAAAAGCCCCCGATCAATAAAAGGCTCGAGGCCGCTCAGCTCATTAGGGAGATACCCTACTATCAGGCCAAAAACCGGGAAGGCTACAACGTGTATTTCCGGCCGGCCGGCTATGAGTTCGTACTACTGGATGATCTGTATAGGCAAGTTCTTTCAGAACTGGCTGAGCTGAAACCCTGCCTGCTACTTGAAACCAGCCCCGGCAATTACCAGGCCTGGCTCAGGCTTAGGGAAGTCCCCCAGACGCGGGAGGAAGCTGTAAACATCTGTCAGGAACTGGCCGTATTGCTGGCCGCTGACCTGGGCAGCGCCGAACCCGACCACATAGGCCGCTTGCCAGGTTTCACCAACCGAAAGCCCAGGCACCGCAGGGATGACGGCTTTTACCCGTTCGTCAGGCTGCACAAATGGGAGAACCGGGATAGCGATTTTTCACCCCTTGGGGGATTGTTGGTCAAGCACAACCTGCAATTGCACCCCCTGTCAGGCACAAAGACCACGACCGCAGCCGGGAAGATTTCAACCTTTGCTGTATGCTTCTCAGCCAGGGTAAATCAGATGACTTCATTCGGCAACAGCTGGAAGCCTCCAGCGAGAAAGCCAGGCAGATACGCCGGTCGTATGACTACATCGGTAAGACGATCCGGAATGCGCGTATTAGGGTCAATAATTAGCTAGATAATAGTTGTTATAGCAATAGTAACAATAACTCGATTTCAACAATTAACTTTATAGACCTATGTTAGTATACCACGGAAATGCCTGTCAAAACTGGGTCATCGACCCGCTTAAAAAATCACGGTATGGCTTCTTCTGCCTTTCCTTCTCCCCTAATCCTAAAGTAGCCTATATGTATGCTCTATTCAAATGCATGGAAACCAACCTTATGCAGAATGGATGTTTATACGAACTTGAAATAGATGACAACATTCCCCTTGATCTTTGGGGAGATGACATCTACAATTACGATAAAAAAATAGAAAATGGTTTGAGCTTTCCTGACCTTATAAGAAAGCATGAAAAGACGGGAGTAAAAGCATTAAGAATTGGGAAAGGCCTTGATGTTCAAACTTCTACCCCCGATAAGCGAAACATAATAAACGATGTTATATGTGTTTTTGATCCGGTTGTACTCTCCAAACCGAGATTAGTGACTGATAAGATCGGGCGGTAAACATTCTGTAGTTAATTTACCTATTGCCTCACACACAAAAAAGCCGTCAAGATCTTGACGGCTTTTTTGTGTGTGAGGCTGTGACCCCGACGGGAATCGAACCCCTGTGCTTCAGCTGCAATGAGCTTAAAATCTTGCCGGTTTTTAGCCGTGATCCCGACAGGATTCAAACCTATACCAAACCACCGAAGTGGGGAGTGATCCGGTAGCCTTTCCTGGGTTGTGTAGTGCAATATACGAACTTAATCCGTAAGGCAAACGGGCAACGGCCGAACCCTCGAGGCCCCTTCCATGACCGCCGCCCCATCATATATCGCAGGGGGAGGGGGGGTGCAATTGCATCTCTCCAGGGCGTGTGGTTTGGCTCGAGAGCGCAACTTTGCATTTCTTTTAAAAAAACTTTTTTGCTATTTTGTTGATTTACAGACATTTGACGAAAAATTTACTACAAAAACACCCTCGTTTTTTCACTTTTTTGGCGTTTTTTTCTGCTTTTTCGCCCAAAACCGCCCCTTTTTGCCGTCAAAACGTCCTTTTTGTGCAAAAAAAATGGCGGCAATAAAATAGACTCCATTACCCTACTTCCCTTGGCAGGCGCCCATTGAAAAGCCTCCTTATTGCCTACCATGGATCTACTAGATATTACAGTCTAGTAGTTCCGGAATCCGCTACTAAACCACGGCCCTTCACTGTCCTACCGAACGCCAGGGCAACCCAGTACTTTTATCGAAATATCAACCGAAAAGTACCTATGAAAGCTCTTATTCTGGGCAACACCAACCCACACCTCGAGGCCGCTCTACGACTAGCGGGCTGCACCTTTGAGGCTCATGATCCGCTGGATTTAATCCTTTATGTAAGCGAGCATGAAAGCGGCTACGACCGCATTTACAACGGCTCCCAATCGCTGGAGAATCCTGTACGCCTCAAGGTGAAGGATTTTGATTTTATCGTTACCCGGCTCTCCGGAGGGCTTGAACATAAGACGGTTTTCCTAGAGCACCTGCACCGTAACTTGGGTATGTATTCCCCTCAGACCTCAGAGTCTATCAAAATAGCCTCAAATAAGATCCTCACGACCCTCCGGCTGTCCCAGGCCGGTATCAAAACCCCAAAGACCGTTTGGGCCAAGGCTCCCGTCCATGTGGACTACATCATCAAGAAAATGATGGAGGGACTGCCCGTCATCTGCAAAACCGTCTACGGCTCCCAGGGTGCCGGGGTGAGCATCCTTGAGACCGCCCGCACAGCCAACACAGTACTTGAGTCTTTCTTTAAGTCTGAAATCAATGTAAAGCTACAGCGCTACATCGAAGGTGGATCAAAGGATATTCGGGCCATTGTGGTAGGCGAAAAGGTCGTAGTGGCCATGGAGCGTACGGCCAACAAGGGTGACTTCCGGGCCAACATATCCAAGGGCGGCAGCGGCCAGAAGATTGAGCTCTCGGAGCAGGATAAAAGTATCTGTGTCAAGTCTGCCAAAGCCCTAGGCATGGAGTTCGCCGGGGTGGATCTGATGAAGGATAAAGACGGCAATTCCTACGTCATCGAGGTGAACGGCAACCCGGGAATCAAGATCATCGACATCACCGGCCACAACTTCTTTGTTGACCTGGTGAAGCATTGCAAATCGAAAGCCGGCACCAGCACCCAGGCCGCTACCCAGCAGCAGGCCAGCCAGTCAGCTACCCAGGGCGTTCCCTTCATCGCGGAGCCCTCCCAGCCAATGACCCTGGAAGAGATCATCGAGGGATTTCCATCGACCCAGGAGGCCAGAAGGTTTGGCCTCTGGGACTGATCCTTATCAATTAATCAATTTAACCTCAACCTTTTAGTCATGACTGAAAGACAGCTCCGGAAAAACGATCCCGTTTACCTGGCCAAACTCAATGACCCCAAGTACGCCGTAATGATGGACCGGGACGACAGCGACCTGCCTCCGCGGGAAAGGCGCTACATCCCGGGCGTCGATGTTATATCCTCCGCCCAGTTGGGAATACCTGCCTTCAACCTTTTGATCCCGGTTGACCAGGACAAAATGAAATGCGTCATCAAGTAAGCCCTCCTTACCCGAAACTATGGTAATCTGCATAGACTTTGACGGTACCTGTGTCACCCATGCCTTCCCCAAAGTGGGGGAGGGCATTGGGGCTGAAGCCGTCCTGAAGGATCTCATCGACCAGGGCCATCGGCTCATCCTTTTCACCATGCGCAGCGACACCAAACATGGCAAGTACCTCACGGACGCGCTCGATTGGTTCAAAAGCAAAGGGATCGAGCTGTACGGGGTCAATAAAAACCCCACGCAGCACACTTGGACCACCTCACCCAAGGCAGCGGCCGACCTATACATTGATGACCTGGCCCTGGGGATTCCGTTGACCACTCCCAAGGGCAGTAAGCCGCATGTTGATTGGAGCGCCGCCAGGCAGCTGCTCACCGATGCCGGTATCCTGAAAGAAACCGATGAGGAGCAGGAGGCATTGGCCAGGCTCATCTATGAATTCCCCTCCACCCAGGAAGCCCAGAGGCTGGGCCTATGGGACTAACTGAACCACTATGGCCAAGAACACCCATACCGAACGGGCTACCATTCAGCTCATCATCGACGGCAAACAGGCCGAAACCTCCATCAAGGAAGTACGTCAGTCGATGATCATGCTCGAGCGCCAGCTCACCAATATGAAGAAGGCCGACGACCCGGCAGGCTATGCAGCCGCTACGCGCGAATTGCAAAAGCTGAAAGCTGCTCATGGCCAGATGGTAGCCGAACTTCGTGGCGGTGAAAGCTCCTGGAGTAAGTTTAAGGCAAACTCTAAGGAAATAGCCCTGGGTACTCTAGGCGGCAATCTGGCTGAAGCGGGCCTCAGTGCGCTGAAACAGGGTATTACCAAGCTCATCGACATCAGTGGCGAGCTGAGCGACGAACTGGCCGACGTGCAGAAACAGACGGGATTGGCCGGGAAGGATCTGCAAGAACTCAACGCCGAGCTGCAAGCCATAAACACCCGTACGCCGGTCGAGGAATTGCGGTCGTTGGCCGCTGTGGCCGGGAAGCTGGGGTATGACACCAAGGATGATGTTTTGGCCTTCGTTCGTGCCGCCGATCAGATCAATGTGGCCCTGGGCGAAGACCTGGGCGGCAACATCGAGGACGTCACGAACGACATTGGGAAGCTGGTCGAAATATTTGGTCTGGAGGAGGAGTTCGGGATTGAAAAAGCCATGCTGAAGACTGCTTCGGCCATCAACGTGGCCGGAGCGAGTTCGGCGGCTAACGAGGGCTACCTGGTAGCCTGGACCAAGCGCTTTGCCGGTATCGCGCCCAATGCCGGGATCAGTATAGCCGATACCCTGGGCCTGGCCGCTACGATGGATATTCTGGGCCAGAGCTCCGAGCTTTCCGCTACCAACGTGGGCAAGATGATCATCGCCATTGGCAAGGATCTTCCGCACTTCGCGCAGGTGGCCGGTATGTCCGTCATGGATTTCAGCGCCCTACTCAAGAAGGACGCCAACGAGGCATTTGTAAAAGTGCTGGAAGGGGCCAAAAGTGCAGAAGGCGGGGTTGAAGGTATGATCAAGACCCTAGAAGCCTTGGGAATTGAAGGCAGCGAAGGCGCTCAGGTGTTGGGAGCACTCACCAATAACACTAAGCTCCTACGAGAGCAGCAGGGGTTATTGAATGATGCCTATGATGTGGGTACCTCCGTTTCAGGCGAATTCAACATCAAAAACGAAAACACAGCGGCCATCCTCGAAAAGCTGGGCAAGCGGATCACGATCCTGTGGGAACAGGCCAGCGCGGCCGTGAATCCACTCATCAGGCTTTTCGGCAAGTGGGCCGGGGTAGTCGATGAGCTGGAGGAGGGCTTAGCGGCCATCCAGACCCAACAGGATGTAGTGGCCGGTGCTGAGAAAAACCTGGTACCCATCATTGAGCGTTACGATCGGCTGGCCACCAATACGAAGCGTTCCAAAGAGGAGCAAGCCGAGTTTATGAAGCTGACCCGCCAGATAGCGGATGCCGTACCGGGGGCCGTCACGGCCTGGGACAATTACGGCAATGCCTTGCAGCTGAACACCTGGAAGGCCCGGGATTTCGTCGAGCAGCAGCAGAAAATGCTGAAGGCCATGCGCGATACCCAGAAGGAAGCCGCCAAAGGTGAATTGGCTGAGCTTAACCGGGAAGCCATCCGTATAAAGACCGAGCTGGAGCGCGGCAAAGTGTCAATGAATACGGGCATGGGACAGTACCGGGACGTAGCCCTCACCGACCGGGATTTTGCGCAACGTACCAAGCGCCTCACCAGCATCCGGGAGCGGGAGGCTAGGATAAAGGACGGCCTTGCCGCGCTCGATAAGCCCTCACCGGCTGTGAAGCCCGACACCGGCGCCAGCAATGCGGCCGGTACTGGCATTACCAAGAATTCCCCCGGAGGCAGCTATACCGGTACGGGCCAGTCAGGCAATGCCGTATCGGATGTCCGGAAGCTGGACGATGAGCTTTTGAAAAACCAGCAGCAGCTCACCCTGAACCTGATGAGTGAGCACGAAAAGCAGATTGTGGCCGCTCATAATAAGTACGAGCAGATGCGCAAACTGGCCGGGAACAATAAGGAAGATCTGGCAAAGATTGCCGCCCAGGAAGCCCAGGAAATGGAGCAAATCAACGAACAGACCAACCGGAAAAACCTGGAGTCGTTCGATAAGATGATGCGCACCAAGCTCAGCGCCATGAATGACCAGGCTGACCAGAAAAGAGCTTTTGAGCAGAAGCTGGCGGAGGAGGACGCCCAGCGCCAGGATAAGGAGCTCAGCGATATAAGGGAGCATTACCGAGACTTGATAGCTGAAGCCGAGCTTTTGGGTAGGGATACTACGGATATTTACATAAGGATGTACAATGCCATCCGGGATCTTCAGCTTGCCCGCAACAATGAGGAGCTCGAGAAGGATGTCGAGAAAAACAAAAAGCTCCTCGAGGAGAAAAAGAAACTCGCCAATGACCAAAATAAGAAAGATGAGGACGATCAGGAGGATTGGATGGCCGATATTGAAATGCGGAAGCGGGCCTACTCGGATATGGCTCAGGCCGTATCGGATGTATTTTCAATCATGGCTAGTAATGAAACCGATTTTGCCGAGTTTCAAAAGGCAATCGGCCTGGTACAGTTAGCCATTGATAGTGGTGCGGCCATTGCCGGGGCCGTTAGGGCCGCTTCGGTAAGCTCTCCCAACCCGTTTGTGCTTGTGGCTAGCATTGCCACGGCCATTGCAACAGTAACCGCCAACATCCTGAAGGCAAAGCAGCTTATTCAAAAAGCGAATGTACCCGAGCCTCCTGCCTTCCGGGCCGCTGGGGGGTACACCGATATGGGCAGCCTGGCAGCAGACCCAGGCGGACCCGAGGGGTGGGTTAGTCGCCCTACGCTCTTCAGCATGGGGAGCCGTCGCTACGTAGCCGGTGAGCGCGGCCGCGAATACGTGATCAGCAACCCCATGCTCCGCAACCCGGCTGTAGCCAACTTCGTAGGAATAATGGAAGTCTTGCGGCAGCAAAACCAATTCGCAAATCCTGCCTCTATCCCTGCGCCGCAGAGTGTCAATAAGGGTCCCGTAATGGATCCTCAGCTGGCCGAAATCGCCCGTCTGCTTCGTGAACTCAACAATAAACCTTCTGCCTGGAACCATGCCCCCCTGGAAGAGTACCAGAACCTGGTAAGTAGCATCCGCAGGCGGGCCAGCGCCTAAGCTTATACGGATACTCCAGCATCTTAACCTATAGCAACGCATGGCCATGAAACGAGGGCTCAGGCATATTTCCGAAATCATTCCGGAAGCACTCCGCAGGATGGAGGAGCGCAGCCGAATAAAATTTTGTTCGTGCCGGTCGCCCTGGGCGATTTGTTGCCGGATCAGTACGGGATTAGGCCAGGCTCCGGGCCAGCTCAACCAAAATTCGCGCGGCCGCGCCAAAGAATGTTCTGTAAAGGGGTGTACCCTTTTTCTTGAAAAGTAGGGTATAGCTTAGGGCACACTTGGCAAAGAAAAAGCCCCTCAGTGTGAACTGAGGGGCTTTTTGCGGTCCGGACGGGACTCGAACCCGCGACCCCCTGCGTGACAGGCAGGTATTCTAACCAACTGAACTACCGAACCACTTTCGTTTTGCTGATGAATCAGGTAAAACGTGGCACAAAAGTAGGCGACCCTACCATACCACGCAAGCCAAGGCCAGAATTATTTTTTAACATGACGGTAACAACTCTGATTATCAGCCTCAGTTCTGTGAAAATATTTTTTCAAAACCTCAGGGTACCCTTACGGGACGGGATTGCGGAGTACTGGATACACAAGGTGCTCCCCACTCGGTTTAGCATCCCTGCCCGTAATACGCGTCCTTGCCATGCTTGCGCTCGAAGTGCTTCATGCGCAGGGTATCTTTCAAAACGGCGGTATCGGCATTGATTTGCAAAGTCAGGTACGCCATCCGGGCTATTTCTTCCAGCACGGCCGCATTATACACCGACTTGGCGGCATCCTGGCCCCAGGTGAAGGGGCCGTGGTTTTGCAGCAGCACCATTTCCACTTCGTGGTGGGACAGGGTTTTGTCCTTGAAGCAATCCAGAATCTGATTTCCTGTTTCGTGCTCATAGTCGCCCCGGATCATGTCGTCGGTGAGTACGGGGGCGCAGGGAATATCCTGGTGGGTGTGGTCGGCGTGGGTGGTGCCGAAAATCGGGATGTCGCGTCCGGCCTGCGCCCAGGCCACGGCGTACGTACTATGGGTGTGGGTAATGCCGCCGATGTCGTCCCAGGTTTTGTAGAGGAGCGCGTGGGTTTTGGTGTCGGACGAAGGGCGCAGGGTACCCTCCACCACCTGGGCGTCATAATCCATGATCACTATATCCTGTGCCCGCAAACTTTCGTAAGGTACCCCGCTGGGTTTGATGGCAAACACGGCCTTGTCCCGGTCCACGGCGCTCACATTGCCGAAGGTGAAGAGCACCAGCCCGAGTTTAGGCAGCTGCATATTGGCTTCGTAAGCTTCCTCCCGGAGGGTTTTATAGATATCCATGACTTATCGATAGACTACTTCTCCTAGTTGTAAATCTTTTTTCAGGCCCCGCAGGGTAGTATCCTTGTCGATTACGACCAATTCTACGCCCAGCATATCGGCCAGGTCTTCGATATAGTCGATGGTCAGACTTTGGGTGTAAGCCGTGTGGTGGGCGCCTCCCGCCAGAATCCACGCCTGCAGACCTACTTCCATGCTGGGCTGGGGCTTCCAAAGTACCCGGGCGGTGGGTAGCTTAGGGAACTCCTGGGTTATTTCCACGGACTCTACCTCGTTGACCAGCAGCCGGAAACGGTTGCCCATATCGATGAGTGAAACATTCAGGGCGGGGCCTGCCGCGCCGTTGAACACCAGTCGCACGGGATCTTCCTTGCCGCCAATGCCCAGCGGGTGTACCTCGCACCGCACCGCTCCGGCGGCAATGGTCGGACAAATTTCCAGCATGTGCGAGCCCAGTACCATCGCATTCTGGGGATCGAAATGGTAGGTATAATCTTCCATGAAGGAGGTACCCCCCGGCAAATCCGTGGCCATGGTTTTCAGTACGTGAACCAACGCGGCGGTTTTCCAGTCGCCCTCGCCGCCGTAGCCGTAGCCCGCTGCCATCATGCGCTGCGAACCGATGCCGGGCAACTGCCGCATGCCATGCAAATCCTCGAAGGTGTTGGTGTAGGCCGAGTAGCCGCCATCTTCCAGAAATGTTTTCAATCCCAGCTCGATGCGGGCGGCTTCCACGAGCGATTCGCGCAAGGTACCCCCCTTTACCAACGAATCCATCAATTGGTAGTGGTCGGCGTATTCCTGCATCAAGCCGTTGATTTCGGCGTCGGAAACCTGGTTGATGACCTGCACCAAATCACCTACCCCGTGCGTATTGACCGCAAAACCGAATTTGATTTGCGCCTCTACTTTATCGCCCTCCGTGACCGCCACTTGCCGCATGTTGTCGCCGAAGCGAACTACCTTCATGGTCTGCATCCGGTAGCGGGCCACCGCTACCCGCGTCCACACATTGAGGGGTTGTAGCACCGCATCGCTTTCCCAGTGCCCCACGACTACCTTGCGACTGAGACGCATGCGCGAGGCCAGGAAGCCGAACTCCCGGTCGCCGTGGGCGGACTGGTTCAGGTTCATGAAATCCATGTCGATGTCGGCGAATGGAATGTCGCGGTTGAACTGCGTGTGCAGATGGAGCAGGGGTACCTGTAGAGCATTCAGACCGCCGATCCACATTTTGGCGGGTGAAAAGGTATGCATCCACACGATGATTCCCACGCAGTTGGGGGTAGCGTTGGCCGCCTTACAGACAGCCAGAATTTCTTCGGGCGTTTTGACGACGGGTTTGAAAACAACCCGCACCGGAATCTTCGGCGCGGCATCGAACGACTGCGCGATGGTTTGCGAATGGGCGTCCACCAGCCGGAGGGTTTCTTCTCCGTACAGATGCTGGCTACCCGTCACGAACCAAACTTCATAAGATTTTAAATCAATAACCATGTTCAATGAATTTTCCCAGGGACTGGTACTTGGAATATAATAGTTTATAAATTTCAACCTGCTCTTTCCGTGGTTCGTAATAAGCATCGAAACCCGACCCCATCGCCCGCTGGGCGGCAAACAGATCGGGATGAACACCCGCCGCTACCGCAGCATTCATGGCGGCGCCCAGGGCACAAGCCTGATCCGAACGGGTTACCTTGATCGGCATATCCAGCACATCGGCCAGGGTTTGCATCACGAAGGGCGATTTCTTGGCTACCCCGCCGATGGCAATGACCTGCCGGATGGGTACCCCTTCCGAAACGAACCGATCCACAATGGCCCGCGAGCCAAAAGCCGTGGCCTCGACCAGCGACTTGAACACCATCACGGCATCGCTGCTCAGATTCAAGCCCGTCAGTGCCGCTTTCAGGGTATGGTTGGCGTCGGGCGTGCGCCGGCCGTTGATCCAGTCGGTAGCAACGGGGTCGTTTTGGGTCACCGGCAATCGGGCGGCCTGTTCCGAAAGGTAGGGAATGAGTTTTTCGCCCAGTGCATCGGCTGCCTCGTCCCCCAAAAGGGCCCGTACCGGCTCGGTGATTAATCGCTGGAACCACGCGTAGTAGTCGCCATAGGCCGATTGCCCCGCTTCGGTACCCAACATGCCCGGAATGATGGAGCCATCGACCTGACCGCAGATGCCACGGATCAGCAAATGGCCGATTTCTTCGTTGGGAGCCACCAACATATCGCAGGTGGAGGTACCCATCACCCGCACAAAGGTGTAGGGTTCGATTTCGGCCCCAACCGCGCCCATGTGCGCATCGAACGCACCTACCCCCACCACCACCTCGGGGGAGAGTCCCAGTTTTTCGGCCCATTCGGCGGATAGGGTACCCATGGCCTGGTCGGAGGTGCAGGTGTCCGTGTACAGGCGATCCCGCAGTCCGGCCAGTAGCGGGTCGAGTTGGGTAAGAAAGTCATCCGAAGGAAGCCCCTCGAATTCTTCATGCCACATCGCCTTGTGCCCGGCCGCGCAGCGCGAGCGCTTCATCGTCAAGGGGTCGGTCTGGCCGGTGAGCACGGCCGAAATCCAGTCACAGTGCTCGACCCACGAAAAGGCTTGTTCGCGGATGCTTTCGTCCACGCGCAACGTGTGCAGGATTTTGGCCCAGAACCATTCGGAGGAATAGATACCCCCGACGTATTTGGTAAAATCGGTACCTTCCCGGTGCGCCAGTTCGTTGATTTCTTCGGCTTCGGCGTTGGCGGTATGGTCTTTCCAGAGGATGAACATTCCGTTGGGGTTTTCGGCAAATTCGGGCGTCAGGGCCAGGGGGGTACCTTCACGGTTTACCGCCACGGGCGTGGAGCCCGTGGTGTCCACCGAAATACCGACGACCCGTTGGCGTACCTCGTCCGGAAAATTTTTCAACGCTTCGGTGATGGCCTTTTCCAAACCTTCTAGGTAATCCAGCGGATGTTGCCGGAAGCGCGATGCCGCCGCATCGCAGTATAATCCTTTTTTCCAGCGTGGATAGTAATAAACCGCCGTGCCGACGCTCTCGCCAGTGCCGGTATTGACCACCAGGGCCCGCACCGAATCGGTGCCGTAGTCCAGACCAATTGTGTATTTTTCCTGCTCCATGTAATTCTTGTAAAAGGCTGTTCGTGTCTTTTTGACACTTTTCTGATTGACCAAACTCAGTCCTGCCCTTTAAAGAGCCGGAAAGGGCAAAATACTACTTTTGAACGAAGATTATTCCGAGCTATTTGTAAAAAATTAGCAGGTAGAAAAACCCTGCTTCCTTATTTTAGTCCCAAAGCAATCCTTCATCTTTTCATGGGAAAATTATCAATGCTGGGTTTGTTGCTGCTGATTTTGGCCCTGCTGGGCAACATCACCAGGAAGATCAAACCCGAGGCTGTAAAACCCAATATTCTGGTTATCATGGCCGATGACATGGGCTATTCGGATTTGGGCTGTTACGGTGGGGAAATTAAAACGCCCAATCTGGACCGACTGGCCGCCAACGGGTTGCGCTTTCGGAATGCCTACAACACGGCCCGCTGCTGTCCTACTCGCGCCAGCCTGCTCACGGGTCAGTACCAGCACAAGGTAGGTCTGGACCGCAATGGCAAAAGCCTGACCCGCGACGGAGTCACCATCGCCGAGGCCCTGAAGCCCCACGGCTACCAAACGGGCATGGTAGGCAAGTGGCATCTGTCTGAGGCTATTCCGCTAAAAGACAAGGCTAAGCACCTGGACTGGCTGAATCATCAGTACGACCCCGGGATTCCCTTCGCGGAGGTCAGTACCTACCCGATCAACCGGGGCTTCGACAAACATTACGGCATCATCTGGGGCGTGGTCAGCTACTACGATCCATTCTCGCTGGTGGAAGGCGATAAGCCCGTCAAAACCGTGGGGAAAGACTACTATATCACCGACGATTTCAGCCAGAAGGCCACGGAGTACATTCGGGATTTTACCAAAAAGGACGATCCGTTTTTCCTCTACCTGGCCTATACCTCGCCCCACTGGCCCATTCAAGCCCCGCAGGAGGATATCGAAAGGTACCTGCCGGTGTACCAGGAAGGTTGGGATGTGTTGCAACAGAAACGTCGCGACCGACAGATTAAAATGGGCTTGCTGACTCCCCAAAGTAACAAACTCTCACCCATTCAGGGTCGGAAATGGGCGGAGCTATCGGCGGCAGAAAAAGAGTTCAACACAAAAAAAATGGCTACCCACGCGGCGATGGTAGCGCGCATGGACCGCGGGATCGGTCAGGTACTGAAAACGCTGGAAGAAACGGGAGCGCTGGACAACACGCTGATCGTGTTCATGTCGGACAACGGAGCCTCACCCGAAATCATGCACGTTTCGGGTTACGACCGCCCCTCCGAAACCCGTTCTGGAGAAAAACTGCTGTACGCCGATGCGATTCCGGTGGCGGATATCGGGAAGGAGATTTCTTATACGGGTATCGGGCCGGAATGGGCCAACGCCATCAACTCGCCCTACCGCTTGTGGAAAGCCGAATCCATCGGCGGCGGTATCCGGACCCCCATGATTGTCCATTGGAAGGGGCTGAAAACGCCCAAAGGCAGCGTTTCGGACGAGCTGACGCACGTTATGGATATTATGCCTACCTTACTGGACCTGACCGATATACCCTATCCGAAAGTTTATCAGGGGAACACGATCAAGGCGATGGATGGGCAAAGCCTTTTGCCAGTACTTTTAGGGAAAAAGCGTCCAGGTTATGCCCAATTGTTCTTCGAGCACGAAGGAGGCAAGGCGCTTATCGAAGGCGATTGGAAACTGGTAGCCCCCAAAAGGAAAGCCTGGGAACTCTACGACCTCAAAGCCGACCGCACGGAATCAGACAACCTGATGATGAAGAATCCGGCAAAGGCTGCCGACTTAAAGCAGAAATACGAGGCATGGAGCAAACGGATGGGGGTTTCGGAATGATGAAATATAAATTATGAGATATGAGTTATGAATTATGAGATGCGTATGAAATGGATTTTTTGCGGTTGTGAAAGGCTTGTTATTGCCTCGGTAGTCGTTTTGTTGGGTTTTGTGCAGCCTGTGGTAGGCCAAAAAGCTTCGCAGCGGCCCCCCAACATCATCCTGATCCTGACCGATGACATGGGCATCGGTGATGTGGGCTGTTACGGGGGCAAAGTGACCCCCACACCGAATATTGACCGACTGGCCTCCGAGGGTACCCGGTTTACGCAGTATTACAGCGGGTCGCCCATCTGTTCGCCCTCGCGGGTGTCGCTCACGACCGGCATGCACCCCGCCCGCTGGAACATTACCTCCTACCTGAGCAACAAAAAGCATAACCGTACCTGCGAACAGGCCGATTTCCTCGATCCCCGGGCACCCTCGGTGGCCCGTACCCTGCGGCAGAACGGCTACCATACCGCGCACTTCGGCAAATGGCACATGGGCGGTGGACGCGACGTGACCGAAGCCCCCGGCATTCCCGAGTATGGGTTCGACGAGTACTCCAGTACCTACGAAAGTCCTGATCCCGACCCGCTACTGACCGCCACCAACTGGATCTGGTCGAAGGAAGACAGTATCAAGCGCTGGAACCGCACAGCTTATTTCGTAGACAAAACGTTAGCTTTTCTGGCAAAAAACCAGGGTAACTCTTCATTCGTTAACCTTTGGCTTGACGACGTACACACGCCCTGGATTCCCGATCCCGAAGCGATGGAAGCCCATCCCCGTGACTCGGAAAAAATGCCCAACCTACAAAAAGTTCTGGTGGAAGTGGATACGCAGATCGGGCGGCTGATGGCGGGAATCAAAGCTTTGGGACTGGACGAAAACACTCTGGTCATTTTCACCAGCGACAATGGCCCCCTGCCCGCCTTCGGCGACCGCCGCACGGTGGGGCTGAGGGGTACCAAGCTGTCGCTCTTCGAAGGCGGCATCCGCATGCCGTTCATCGTTCGCTACCCCGGAAAGGTACCCGCCGGTCGGGTGGATGAAACCGCCGTCATGACGGCTACCGACCTTTTTCCTACCTTTTGTAAAATAACGCAATCGGACCTGCCTACCCCCGAACGAATGGATGGAGAGGATGTATCAGAGGCCTGGTTTGGCAAAAAGTTTGCCCGCAACAAACCTATCTACTGGGAGTACGGACGAAATCACGTCAGCTTCAATTACCCCCTGATGCTGAAGATGTCAGTCCCAATCTGGCGTTGCGGCGGGGCAAATGGAAAATATTGCTCAATACCGACGGTACCGATGCGCAATTGTACAACCTGGAAAAGGATGCGTTGGAAACCCAAAACGTAGCCACGGAGAATCCGAAACTGGTGCAACAGATGACTCAGCAACTGTTGGCCTGGCGGAAAACGCTGCCGGATTTTGCGGGAGGAAGGCAGTAAGTACCTACCATAGAGTTGGCTGGCTAAAACAGTGAAGCAATGTATACGAAACTCATCCTCACGATTTTGCTTACAGGCCTGATTGCCGGAACGATCGACATACTTTCAGCTATTTTTATATTGGCGGGCGGAAACGGGGTCGCAGTCCTGAAATACGTAGCTAGTGGCGTGTTTGGAAGTACGGCTCTTGAAGGTGGCAAAGAATTTGCGATGTATGGATTGGTTTTTCATTACATAATCGCCATTGGCTGGACAGGAGGTTTTATCCTGCTATATCCAAGGCTGAAATTTTTGCACCGGAACACATGGCTCAATGCCGTATTGTATGGGCTACTGGTACAGGTGCTGATGAGGTGGGGCGTACTGCCATTGACCCAGGTTGCGCCATTGACCAATACATGGGCGGGTTTCTTAAAAAACGCCGTGATCTTAATGTACGCGATCGGCTTACCGGCATCCCTAGCAGCAGATTGGTTTTACAAGAAAGCAGCAATCGTGGCTAAATGATGAGTCGGCGTAGTCCAAAAAGAATAATTCATGTATAAACCGGGCCGTCTTCTTTTCAGTATCCACAGTTGGTTGGGCCTGATCACAGGTTTTTTTCTGATCCTGCTCGGGCTAAGTGGATCGATGCTCGTTTTCATGGAGGAACTGGACCCGGTCATTTATCGCAGTGCCCTGGCGGTCAAACCGGAAGGTACTCCCTTGTCGCTCGATAGCCTCTATCACATCATCACTACCCACTATCCCAATCTTGACGGGATAGCCTGGATGAATCCCGAAGCATCTCCGGAGCATTCGTATCAATTTCGTCTCTACATGAATGATATGCGATTGATTTCCTACGACCTGGGGGCCATCAATATTAACCAGTACACGGGTCAGGTGCTCCGGCAGGGGCGCAGTGACGACCTCGAGGTAGGCTGGATCGAATGGCTCTTCCAGTTTCATTTTTCGCTTCATCTCGGCATGCCCGGCGCGGCGTTAACGGCCATTTTCGGGCTATGCATGCTGGCTTCCCTGTTTACAGGAGTCGTTGTTTATCGCCGATTCGTCTGGAAGGTACTGACGTTTCGGATGCGCATCAACCGCAAGAGCTGGCGTACCGTTACATCCGACCTGCACCGTATAGTAGGGGTATGGTCTTTGGGACTCAATGCCCTTATTTTCTTTACTGGATTCTGGTTGAATCTTTTTGCGTTCGAAAAGAAAACCTGGGACAATGAAACGATCCCCACGCCCGCCAACACCCTTGCTCAAGTCTCCCTGCAGGACCTGTACGGGCAGGCCCTGCAAAAAGCGCCTGATTTTACGCCTGATTATGTGTACCTGCCTACTCAGCCCCAGCGGAAATTCAGCGTAAGAGGATATTATCACGATGAAAACCGGCTATTTTCGGGGAGCAATGCCATTGTGTTTGATGCCTATACCGGAAAGTTCGAGGGACTGACGCGTTACTCGGATTTATCGGGCGGGGAGAAAATTGAAGCTACCGTCCATCCCCTGCACGTCGGGAATTACGGGGGTACCTTTGTTAAAGTTCTGTACGTTATCTTGGGGCTTACCCCCGGTTTTTTGTCAGTGACGGGTTTTCTGCTTTGGTGGCGCCACAAGCGAAAAAAAACATCCAAACGTTTGATTACCGCTACCCGATGAAAATCTTTTAATTTACATAATGCCTCCGGCGCACTGATCCTGAATGAGAAACAGATTTTCCAAAGCCCTTGGATTCTAAGGACACTGCTAAGTCGAACTTCGCTGGATTTGAAATAGCGAAGGTACCTATGCTTCGCTGATGGACCTGCTAGAACCGGCACGTTGTTTTAGGAAAGTAGGGTACCCCATTCACCGTGAAGCACTATGGCCCGCAATGCCTTCAACTATTCCCTGGATTTTGACACTACCGATTTTCGGAAGCACCCCGAGCTTTACCGCATTGGGGTAGGGGAGCAGGGTGTACTGCTGGTGCAGCCCTACAAATCGGAGATTCTACCCTACTGGAAGTTCAAAACCGAAGCCGTAGCTCGCGAATCAGCGGAGAAAATTTACGCTATTTTTGAACAGTACCTCAAAGACCACGATTTTGTGGGAGCCGATATGGCCCGCAAGTATCTGCAGATGGGTTTCACCCGCGCCCGACGCTACGCCAACCACAAAAGCGGCCGCAAGTATTCGGTCAGCGAAGAGGATAATACCGAAGGTCGAGGGTACCCCTATTCCTCGGGGAGCAAAAACAAAGGTAATCCACTGCTGGAACAGGAAGAAGATGCCCTTACCAACGAAAAAGCACGGGCGGCAACGGTATTTAAAGAATACTGGTTCCGGGCCAAGGATCACCCGGAGTATCTGCGGCAGAAGCAGGCATTCCGTGAGCGGTATTACGAATGAAGAGGTGCCTTAGGTAGCTTCTTTATGGACAAACCGGGGTGCGGAAAAAATACGAACGCCGGGGGGTACCTTCGCCGGGCCTGAATCCTTTGCAATTGAAAGCCCTACATTTGCGGAAAACAATAGTCCCCGCCACGATGTACACGTTAGCTACCCCCAATAAATCCGATTACCCCACCCTTTTGGCCATCTGGGAAGCTTCGGTACGGGCCACGCACCATTTTCTGCATGAGGGTGCCGTTGAGTTTTTTAAAAAGATTATTCAGGAAAATGAGGTGTTCGATCAGGTTAAATTGACCGTGGTACGGGATGCCGACCCAATGATCCTGGGTTTTATGGGAGTGAGTGAACACAGGCTGGAAATGCTTTTCCTGGCTCCCGAGGCCAGAGGGAAAGGAATTGGCAAAATACTCCTCAGGCATGCCATCGACAATCTGGGTATTACCCATGTGGATGTCAATGAACAGAATGGGGAGGCGTTGAAGTTTTATGAAAAAGCCGGGTTTAGGGTGATCTCACGATCCGAACTAGACGGAACCGGAAAGCCTTATCCCATTCTGCACATGCAGCTTCCTGCATAGACCTTCAAAATGGAAAATTATATGAATAGTACTGTTATATGTAAAAATAATATTCAAACTAACTGCGATATACGTTTTTGATTTACATATAGAGATTAGACGGGGCAGCTATAAATTCAGAAGATTATTAGGTAGAATTGAAAAAATGACGATGATCTGTCAGGATGAATATAAAGATTGGATATTAATATAGTTATATTCAAAATATGCACTATATTACCCTCTGTACTCAAATAGCGGCTAGTGAATCAGTATGGAGAATATTCGCCTTTCTCAGTCATCCGATCATAAAAAATGGAAAAAATGGGGCCCCTACCTATCCGAACGACAGTGGGGTACGGTCCGGGAGGATTATAGTCCCGGGGGTAATGCCTGGACCTACATCAACCACGATCTGGCCCGCAGCTACACCTACCGATGGGGCGAGGAGGGAATCGGGGGATTTTGTGACAGCGACCAGGTACTGTGCCTGGCGCCCGTGTTCTGGAATGGCCAGGACACCATTCTGAAAGAAAGGCTCTTCGGCCTTACCAACGGCGAGGGCAACCATGGCGAGGATGTGAAGGAACTTTACTTTCACCTCGATTCGTCCCCTACCCATTCCTACTGCAAGTACCTGTATAAATATCCGCAATCAGCGTTTCCATACATGGAACTACTCCAGCAAAACCGTCGGGACCGTCTGAGTCCCGAATACGAACTGCTGGATACGGATATGTTCAGGGACAATCGTTATTTTGATTGTTACATCGAGTACGCCAAAGCTGACATCAACGACATCCTGATGCAGGTTACGGTACATAACCGAGGGCCTGAGGCAGCCACAATACATGTGCTGCCCCACCTGTGGTACCGTAATTTCTGGAAGCACAACACCCGTTTCAGCCGTCCCGAAATCGGTTCTTACTCAGACAATTGCCTGAAAGCCGTTTCTTCGCGCAATGGCAGTTTTTATCTGTATCACCAGGAGGGTGAGCAGTTGTTTTGTGAAAACGAAACCAATAACCAACGCATTTTTCACCGGCCCAATGATGCAGCCTATGTCAAGGATGGCATCAACAATTATATCGTCAATGGGCAGGATACCGTCAATCCCGAAAAACTAGGTACCAAGTCGGCCATCTGGTTGCAGGGAACGATCGAGCCCGGAGCATCGAAAACCTTTAGAGTGCGGCTAAGCAAGGGTGTTGTGGCCGATCCCTGGACCGGCTTTGACGATATTGTGTCCAGGCGGCGGTCTGAAACGGATGACTTTTACTTAAAAATCACCCCCAAAAGCCTTTCTGACTCCCAGAAGAGTTTGTTGCGCAGTTCATTGAGCGGATTGCTGTGGACCAAGCAATTCTACTACCTGGATGTGTTCAAATGGCTCTTCGGGGAACCCCACGAAAAACCGCCTGTCCGTCATTTCAAGCGTAACTTCGCCTGGCAGCACCTTACCTGCCGCAATATTATCTCTATGCCCGATAAATGGGAGTACCCCTGGTTCGCGGCCTGGGATCTGGCTTTTCATGCCGCGAGTTTTGTACACGTGGATTCTCATTTTGCCAAGCAGCAGGTCCAGGTAGTTTTGCGCGAGTATTACATGCATCCCAACGGGCAGATTCCGGCCTACGAGTGGAGTTTCAGTGATGTGAACCCTCCTGTACACGCCTGGGGCGTATGGTACGTATATGAAGCCGACAAGAAAAAAACGGGTGTCCCTGACTGGGATTTTTTAGAACGTGCTTTCCAGAAACTACTCATGAACTTTACGTGGTGGGTCAATCAGAAAGACGAAAACGGCACGGACATATTCGAGGGGGGCTTTCTGGGGCTGGATAACATCGGGGTTTTCGATCGTAACCACATGCCGCCTGGTATCAAAAAACTACAGCAGGCCGACGCGACCAGCTGGATGGCCATGTATGCCATCAACATGCTGCGAATCTCGCTGGAACTGGCTCAGAACAACAAGTCCTTTGAAGAATCGGCCGCCAAGTTTTTCCGGCATTTTCTGAACATAGGCTGGGCCATGCACCATATCGGTAAAAAGGACATATCACTTTGGGACGATCAGGATGCTTTCTATTACGACGCCATTCAGTTTGAGAATGGTACCAGCGAGCGGCTGCGAATCCGCTCGCTGGTAGGTATCATTCCACTGTTGGCAGTGGAGATCATACCGAAGGATATGTTCGTCAAGCTACGGGAATTCAATACGCGGCTGCAGGTGATCAAGCTCACCCGCCCCGACCTGACGCGGGTGATTTCGGATATTGAGGAAATGAATAAGGACGGTAACTACCTGTTTGCAATCATGGTAGGCGACCGACTCGAATCGCTTTTGAAGCGTCTGTTGGACGAGGCCGAATTCTTGTCCGACTACGGCATCCGCTCCTTGTCCAAGTACTATCAGGAAAATCCGTTTGTATTTGGCTACCAGGGACATGAGTACCGGATTCAGTATGAGCCCGGCGAGAGTTCGAGCGATATGTTCGGCGGCAATTCCAACTGGCGCGGACCGATCTGGTTTCCCCTGAACTACCTGATCATTAACGCGCTACGTAAGTACCATACCTACTATGGCGATGGGTATACCTATGAATTTCCGGCCAAATCGGGCAACAAGCTGACACTGAAACAGATTGCCCTGGAACTTACCAAACGCCTCCTGCGGATTTTTGAACGCAATGGCAGCGGAGCCTACGAGTACCATGCCAAAGAACACACCCAATGGTCACAAGCCCATTTTGCCGAGCACCACCTGTTTTATGAGTTTTTTCATGGCGATACTGGCCAGGGCCTCGGGGCTGCCCATCAAACCGGCTGGACCGCTCTGATTGCCAATTTGTTATTAGAAATGGAGGAAGAATAGGGTACTTTCGTAAAAAATAACGATTGACCTGACCTACTTTGGCCGAGACCCTACTGACTGCACTGGCTGTTTTTTTAAGGATTATTGCCAACCCTGCCGAGAATGTCTTCCAAAAGCAACTCACCGTACGGGGTACCCATCCCCTGCTCGTCAATTTCCTGACGTACGCACTATTGTCTTGTGTGTGCTTTGCCATGGCCTTCAACACGAAATGGGACGGATTGCCGACGCAGTTCTGGATGTACTCGGTGCTGGGCGGAATGGCGGGAGCGCTGGGCAACGGTTTTCTGGTCAGGGCGCTGCAACGGGGCGACCTTTCGGTCCTGGGGCCGATCAATTCCTATAAATCGGTGATTGGGGTACTTTTCGGGATTTTCCTACTCGGGGAAATTCCTAATCGGTGGGGCATACTGGGGATCACGCTGATTATCTGCGGCAGCTATTTTGTGCTCGATACCACGCCGGAAAAATTCCCGGGGAAACTTTTGCAAAAGCCGGAAATCCAGTACCGTTTGTGGGCTATGGTACTTACGGCCATTGAGGCGGTTTTTGTCAAGAAAATCATTCTGGCGTCATCCACCCTCCTCGCTTTCATGAGCTGGTGTTTTTTTGGAGCGGCTTTTTCATTGCTGCTTCTGTTTGTTTACCGGCTGGATATCAGAAAGGAAGTAGCCAGAGTCGAACGCCGCGATTTTGGTACGTACCTTTATCTGCTTGTTTGCATGGGTACCATGCAGCTGACCACCAACTACGCCTTCGCGCATATGGCGGTAGGTTATGCCTTGTCGTTGTTTCAGCTTTCGACGCTGGTAAGTGTGCTGCTCGGGTACCGAATCTTTCAGGAGGGAGACATGCGGAAAAAGCTGGCCGGTTCGATCCTCATGATTGCCGGGTCTGTGGTGATTATACTGCTGTAAAGCAATTGATTGGAAGTGTTCCCCTCCAAATTTCCGGCTATTTTATGTGAATGAAGGGTAGGTGCGGGGCTTTAATGAGTTCCCTTCTCAAATGCAGGTCAGCATGCTTCTAGTTGTCGTGGCACTTGTACGTAGACTCAAGGTACCTTGAACCCGGCACGAAATTTTCTGCTGTGAGGTATACCACTTCGTAGTGCCTGACGAACATGGTTCCTCAGGCACTGAAAGATGACCTTTCCCGGGTACCCGGTTTGGTACCTGAGCAAGTTATTACTATCCCATTCCTTACTAACTAATTTCCAAACCATTATGAATGAAAAGCTGAAAGAGTTGGACAAAAATCGTGAAGACAGTATCGACCAGTTTTTGACCACTAACCAAGGGCTGCGAGTCAGTGACGATCAGAATTCCTTGAAGGCAGGCGACCGGGGCCCTTCGCTGTTGGAAGATTTTATTCTCCGCGAAAAGATTACCCACTTTGACCACGAACGTATCCCCGAGCGGGTAGTTCACGCCCGGGGTGCGGCGGCCCACGGTATTTTTGAAGCCTACGACTCCAATTCTGAGTTTACAAAGGCTCATTTCTTACAACCGGGCGTTAAGACCCCGGTATTTACCCGTTTTTCTACGGTGGCTGGTTCGCGGGGATCTACCGACCTGGCCCGCGATGTGCGTGGCTTCGCCGTCAAGTTCTACACCCAGGAAGGGGTATTCGATCTGGTGGGCAACAATATGCCGGTCTTTTTTATTCAGGACGCAATAAAGTTTCCGGACTTGATTCATGCCGTCAAGCCCGAACCCAATAACGAAATTCCGCAGGCTGCTTCGGCGCATGATACCTTTTGGGACTTTATTTCCATCACGCCCGAATCCATGCACATGATCATGTGGGTCATGTCTGACCGTGCTATTCCCCGGAGTTTACGAATGATGGAAGGTTTTGGTGTGCATACTTTCCGGTTCATCAATAAGGAAGGCAAAGCGCGGTTTGTAAAATTCCATTGGAAACCCATGCTGGGGGTACATTCGGTCGTTTGGGATGAAGCGCAGTTGATATCGGGACGCGATCCCGACTTTCACCGTCGCGACCTCTGGGATTCGATCGAAAACGGCGACTTTCCCGAATGGGAGCTCGGCGTACAGATTGTAGAGGAAGAAGACGAACACAAGTTTGACTTCGACCTTCTGGATGCGACCAAAATTATCCCCGAGGAATTGGTGCCTGTGACCAAACTGGGCAAAATGACGCTCAACCGAAACCCCGACAACTACTTTGCCGAAACCGAGCAGGTAGCTTTTCACCTGGGGCATCTGGTACCGGGGCTGGATTTTACCAACGATCCGCTGCTACAGGGTAGGTTGTTCTCTTATACCGATACCCAGCTGAAACGCCTGGGTGGCCCGAATTTTCACGAAATTCCAATCAACCGTTCCGTAGCTCCCGTGCATAACAATCAGCGCGATGGGCACATGCGGCAGGAGATTAACAAAGGCCAGACTAGCTACAGTCCCAATACCATCGCGAAGGGCTGTCCCTTCCAGGCCGGACAGGATATGAGCGGATTTACGAGCTACGCCGAGCGGGTCGATGGGCAGAAAGTACGGGCTCGTAGCAAGAGCTTCATCGACCATTACAGCCAGGCTCTGCTATTCTGGAATAGCATGACGGACACCGAAAAAACGCACATCGTCAAAGCGCTGCGTTTTGAGTTGGGCAAAGTAAAAATGGAAGAAATCCGGAAACGGATGCTGATTCAGCTGGCTCAGGTCGATCAAAAGCTGGCCGTCCTGGTGGGAAATGGCCTGGGCTTGCAGGTACCTTCGGCCAAAGATGTGCAGCTCAACCTGGGCGTACCGGCAGACGCCGATCCGGCCGACTACCAGTCGGAACCCGCGAAGTCGGATGTCGGTAGCTCGGAAGCACTCAGTATGGACAAGCCGCAGAACAAGGGCATCAAAACCCGGCAAATTGCGATTCTGGCTGCCGATGGGGCCAGTGGCGCGCAATTGACCGCAATGAAAGAAGCGCTCATGGCCGAAGGGGCCATGGTCAAATTGGTGGCTCCCCATTTGGGTATGCTGAAACCTGACTCCGGCGAGGCGATGAAAATAGATGGTAGTTTACAGACCGAAGCTTCGGTACTCTACGACGCCGTGTACGTACCCGGCGGCCAGTCGAGCGTCGATACGCTGAAACAAGAGCCTGATGCAGTTCGGTTTGTGCGCGAGGCCTTCATGCACTGCAAGCCGATTGCCGCGAGTGGCGAGGGAGTTGATTTCCTGAAAGCTACGGAAAAGATGGGGGCCGACGGACTGCTGGACAGCGAAGGGGTTATTTCAGGACAAAACTCTGACGATGTACCTCAGCAATTCATCGAGGCCATCGGCAAGCACCGGTTCTGGAGCCGGGAGAAGTCGTTGGTTTAGAAAATACTAGCTAGCTTTATGCAAAGGTACCCCGCACGCGGGGTACCTTTGTTAGTTTTAGGGAGTTCAGAATTTATGACCTCGTATGAGTTCCATTCAATAATGTGTATGGTTCACCACATTGTTTTTCAGGTACAGCTTGTTCCTCTTACGATCTTTGTTGGTATGCTTCGCCGTGGCGCTGCCGTATACCCGCAGGAAGCCATTGCTCAAGGTGATCACCTCTTCGGCCCCTTTACCCATAAAATCAAACTGGTGAAAGACCGGATCAGGAAAATAGAGTTCCCCCTTGCCCCGATCATTGAGGCGGAATTTGTACCAGAAAAGTTCTTCCTGGCCATCGCCCCGCCAGTCGCCTTTCACAAAATCAGGATTGCCATTGATGGGCTGTCCCGGCCATTTGCTGAGTAAAATACCCGTATTGTCGAACCAATAAAGCTGGCTGGATAAGTACGGTTCGCCGATCTGACGGTTGCCGTACACTCTGCCACCGGCTACCACTTGCGGGATGGGCGTATTTTTCAGGAAATTACCTACCTGTATTTGCTGAGTGTGTTCGGCTACCTGCTGCCAGATGATTTTGCCCGTCATAGCTTCGTAGATAAAAATACCGGTTTCGCTATTGGCGGTCACGATATCCATTTTACCATCCCCGTTCAGATCGCCAAACTTGTAGCTGTCGGCGTGGTCGTGGTTATCGGGGAGCAGGTCAAAGCGGTTCCAGATTTCTTTTCCATTGGCATCGAGCAACAACGAACCTACCAGCACTTCGTCTATCCCATCGTTGTTCAGGTCCGCCGGGTAGATGTAGTGCCCGAGGTTGTCTTTCTTCCGATGTTCGGTGTGTATCCACAGTTGTTGCAAATCGGCATTGTAGGCGCTTACATGCATGGTACCCCCGTAATCGGTAAAGACGGCCAGTTCGTTGGGAATACCTTGGGTCAGCTTGGCGATGGCCAGGCGAAAATTGTTGTACACATGCGGCAGGGGTTGGGTGGGCCAGTCAGTTTGCTTTTTTACGCGGCCGGTTGCGCCGTTGGCCATGACCAGTAGTTCTTTTCCTTCCACCATGCGCCAATGCATTACTTCGGCCTTGCCATCACCGTCAAAATCCCACAGTACCCCCGGTGCTTCAAACTCCGAACGCTCTTTGGTGTACTCTTCCGGCGCTTTCCATTGCCAGAGTTCCTGGCCGCTGTGGTCATAGACATGCGCCGAAAAATCGGGTTCCAGCACCAGAAAATCGGTTTGCCCGTCGCCGTTGACATCACCAAATTTCACTGCGTTGGATCGGGGGATTTTATATTCCTTTAGCAGTTTTACATCGGGGTTCAGTTGCAGGGTACGTACCTTTTCTTCGTTCAGGGTAGGTACCTCACTCAGCACCAGTACATCAAATACAGCCCCCGGCAGGATGCGGGTGATTTTTAGGTAGTTCAGTCCCTGATGCAGGCGGAAGGTACCCCCTTCTTTCCAGCCCCAGGGTGCGCTCCCAAAAATACCAGCCGTTACCTGATCGTTTACGGCCACTTTGAACGAACCTTTTTCGCCGCCGCTTCTCACATAAAGATGATAGGTACCTTCATTTTCTACGTTCACCTGCGTCATCAGGTTCGTGGCTGAATTGAGCTTGATTCCAGTGTTATTAAACAGCCAGGGTACCCGCTGCTCGGCAGCCGTGGTAATCGTATTTCCTTTGGGTATCTCGTCTAGAAAAGATGATGCCGGAACTGGCAAAAGGCTCTGCGCGTGGGCATGGGGTAAGAGGAGAATGAAAAACAGGGGTAGGATAATGATGTGCTTCATAATACAAATTAGATGCGGTCCTACAAGGGTTAGCAAGAAACATTCCTTTTCTATATATAGACTATTTTTGAGTTTATTGCTACCAACCGTAGGGCAGTAAATTAATGCGCATTGCAAATACACTAAGTTAGAATGTCCAATTTTTTGGCTTAGTAGAACGATGTACTTTTCTCTTCTTCATTATCCAAAGGATATATTCTTAAAGTATTGAACAATTTATCCCAAACTAAGGTGTAAAATCCAAAATTATAATTTATATTTTGATGATGAATGTTATGAAATTTTGCCGTACCTAAGGTATTGATTAAAAATAGATGTGATATTTTTTTTGGTAGAACTTCCACATTAAGATGCGCAATTGTACCCCACAATAGATTTATAGAAAGATATATGGCTATACTCTCCGGAGGAAAATGAAAGACGTAAAGAAGTGCTATAATCAACATTCCGAACCCAATTGCTTCAATAGGATGAAGTACGAAAAGACTGATTGAATTGGTTGAATCGTGTTCATGATGCCTTTTATGCACCAATGGAAACAAGATTTTTGAATGCATTAATCGGTGAAAAAAATACATTAGAAAATCCATACAAAAAATCAGCAATATGGTTTTCAAAGCAATGTCTAAAAAAGTTGCATTTTCATGAAGTATAATATACTCATTTTTCCATAATATGACGCCTATTATGAATATAATAGCATTACAAAGTAAAACCACTACTAATAAGATAATGTCTTTTTTATAAATCGGGTATGATGCTTCTCTGAATTTTTGCTTTACCAGAGTTTTCGATAATAAATGATATACAAAAACAGAAATTAATAAAATTATTGCATTTAGGAGAACACTAATTATAGTAATCTCAAAATAGTTTTTATACTTTAATATTTCTATCATTTTTGAATTCAGATTTTTTATATATTCTCATACATGTAAATATGAGATATTTTTATCTTAGTTTTTACGCTAATTATAATGTATGGAATTTAGGATATAATTCTTGTGTGCGAAGCTACAATCACAAAAATTTTTCTGATTACAAGCTACCCCATGTACCCGATGCACGCATCAGGCAGGCTCTGAAATTAACCGAACCATTGATTGCTCATAGAAGTCCAAGGTACCCTACATATACCGACTACATCAAGCGCCGAGCAGAGTAAAGCCGGATATTTTTCACTGTCCAATAGGAAATTTCTGCTTTCCGGGCCTTTGTTACCCTGATGAATCAATTTCAATCCAAGCATCTATCCCGAATCCATGCGTTATCTGCTTACCATTTTTACCCTTGGCGTACTCTGCTGCGTGTCGGTTTCCTGTTCTAAAACCCAGTCACGAAGTACCCAATCAGGCGAGACCAAATCCGGTGGGGCGGCCCCCAATATCCTCGTCATTTACTTCGATGACCTGGGATACGGGGATGTGAGCGCCTATGGACAGACGACCCTGAAAACCCCCAACATCGACAAACTCGCCAGCGGCGGTGTGCGCTTCACCAATGGCTACGCTACCTCGGCTACCTGTACGCCCAGCCGCTACGGCCTGCTGACGGGTATCTATCCCTGGCGCAACGACGATGCCCGCATCCTGCCCGGCGATGCACCTCTGCTGATCGATACCAGCCTGGTGACGCTACCCAAAATGCTCCGGAAAGCAGGCTACCGCACCGCCATCGTGGGCAAGTGGCACTTGGGCTTGGGCAACGGCAGCGTGGACTGGAATCAGGATATTCAGCAGAATACCAACGACGTAGGGTTCGACTATTCCTACATCATGGCCGCCACCACGGACCGTACCCCCACAGTGTACATCGAAAACCGGCGTGTGGTGGGGCTTTCCAAGGATGACCCGCTGTTTGTGAGCTACAAGCAAAACTTTGAAGGATTGCCGACTGCGATCTCAAACCCTGAGCTGATGACCAAGCAGAAGTGGCATCACGGACATAACCAGTCGGTGCACAACGGCATCCCGCGCATTGGATTCCAGAAGGGCGGCAAGTCGGCCATGTGGCACGACGAGGACATGGCCGATGTGTTTCTGGGCAAAGCCAAGGCTTTTATAGACGACAACAACCCCAAAAAAACCGGTAAGCCTTTCTTTATGTACTACGCGCTGCAACAGCCGCACGTACCCAGGGTACCCCATCCACGTTTTGTGGGTAGGTCGGGCATGGGGCCACGGGGCGATGCTATCATCGAAGCCGACTGGTGCGTGGGCGAGATCATGAAAAAACTGGAAGAGGAAGGCCTGGCCAATAACACCCTGGTGATTTTCAGCAGCGATAACGGACCGGTACTGAACGATGGCTATTATGACGACGCCGTTGAAAAACTTGGCAATCACAAGCCCGCCGGGCCGCTGCGGGGCGGTAAGTACAGCCTGTTCGAAGCCGGGACCAAGGTACCCTTCATTACCTACTGGCCCGGTCACATCAAGCCGCAGGTATCCGATGCGCTGGTGTGTCAGCTGGATTTGACGGCTTCACTGGCCCAACTGGTTGGAGAAAATAATCCCGCCCCCGATAGCCAGAATATGCTCGCCACGTTATTGGGAGAATCGAAAAAAGGCCGGGACCAACTGGTGCTGGAAGCTTCGGGGCGGCTGGCCTTCCGCCAGGGCAATTATGTTCTGATTCCGCCCTACAAAGGAATACCGCTGATGAAAGAAGTGAACATCGAAACGGGGAATTCAGCCGACTACCAACTCTACGACATCGCTACGGATAAGGGCCAAAAGCAGAATATCGCCAAAGAACAACCCAAAAAACTCGAAGAAATGAAAGCGGCCATGCAACAAGCGGTAGGAGATAAATTCAAACCCGCCACGACGGATCTGGAATTGAAATAAAAAGTAGGACACGGTAGGAAACCGAAATGTGTACCGTGCCCTACTTTACCGATGCTTATCGACCACCGGGAACTCGGCAATCCGTAGGGTCGTGCAGCCGTAGGGAATCAGCGTCAAATCTTCCAGGGGGGTACCCAGGTTCAGATAGGGGTAGGAAGGGTAGGGTATTCTGGCGGTTTGATTTTGGTACTTCTCCCATAAAGGAATCCTTCGGCCCTTAACGGTAATCGAAATCGGGGCATTTTTCAAATTCCAGGGGTAATCAGCTATCGTCGGACTTACCACTACCTTCATAGAATCTGCATTCGCGTATTTAGTGGAAATGCCGTAGTTCCAGGGAGTCGTGGCGGTTACTTCGTAAAAAGTATCCGGGTAATCGGCGGTTTTCACTTCCTTCCATTCCTCCCCGATTTTGAGGGCATATACCAGCGGCCCGCGCTCCATACCCAGCGAGCGTTCGTACCACTGCGAAAACCGGATTTCCATGGGTAGTTGCAATTCAACTACGTCATTTTGGGCCCAGCTGCGGTTCAGGATTACGATTTTTTCTCCCTGATAGGGCTGTGATTTTCCATTGACCGTAATCACCGGATTCTTACACCATTCCGGAATACGCAGATGCAGCGGGAATTTTACTTTTTGGGCGGTCTGGTAGCGAAACCGGATTTTGTCTTCAAAGGGGTAGTTGGTTTCTTCGGCAAAGACTACCTCCTGACCATCGGCCACTTGGGCCTTCACAACCGAGGCACCGTACACCAGCGCCGCCAGACCGTTGTCGGCGGAAGCGTACCACATGTTTTGCACGTACTTGGGGTACCCCTGGTGCATGTTGGACACGCAGCAGGGGTACCCTGTGGTGGTGCCGAACACCAGCCGGGCGGTGCGGTCGTCGGCAAAGTTGCGGGGCTGGTCGGTCACCTCCACCTGATTGACCTGCTGAAAATACTGCTTCCGTAGGTAGGCATCGTCGTGCTGCGTGGGCAGTACATTAAAGGCGATTTTTTCCAGATAATCGGCATAGAATACGTCGCCCGTAATGGGCAGGATACTTTCGAAGGAGTACATAAACTCCACCGCCGAACAGAGCTCCGAACCCTGCGTAGGGTCGTTGCCATGCATGGCTTCGTCGCCGCCGTACATGCCATTCACAAATCCGTGGACATCCCGCAGCGCCGACAAGCCCTCCTTTACCGCCTGCATGTACTTGGTTTCGGGATGCTGCTGGTAGTAAATCAGAGGCTCCTTGATGCCCTGCGCCACATTGACACAATGCAGGTCGGGGTATGGATTGACCTTGCGCAGGGTGTTGTCCGTCAGCACGGTGGTCCAATCGAAGGTTTGCTTATGAATCAGTTCGGCCAGATCGAGCAGGTACCTTTCTTTGGTAATGTTATAAAGCCAGTAGACGATCTGCAGATTATCACCGCCGCGCTGCTCGGCCCAGAAAGTCCACTTGCCCAGCGGATTGACGGGTAGATTTTTAAGCTGGTACCGAAAATATTTATCCATCAAAGTGAGCACCCGCTTGTCCTGCGTGGCGGTGTAGTATTGTTGCAGGGCTTTCAGCATCACCATCTTGGGCCACCAGTCTTCGCTGACGTCTTGCTGGGTACCCGGTATTCGCTGCATCGTTTTGGCATCGAATGGGTAGGGGCCAAAGTACCCATCGGGACGCTGATGTTTGATGCTCCACTCCATCCAGGCCTGCGCCTTGGCTTTCAGCTTTTCATCGTTCAGGATGTAGGCCAGGGGTACCAGACCGTCGATCCAGTAGGGACCGCGCTCCCAGCTGTCGCCGGTGCCGCCAAGCCAGCCGTTGCTAGGGCCGCACACGACGGCGTAGATGCTGTCGAGGTGGCCGGTGAGGCCATCGCGCTGGATTTCAAGCATTTTGCGAAGCCATCCCTGCGGCTGGATCGCGCCTAGTGGCAGCGCTGTGTAGGGTTGAGCGACCAACGGCGCCTGATTGGTAATGTAGTGGGCGTTGCGTGGCTGCGCCGTAAGCGAAAAAGGGAGGTAGACAAGAAGAAAAAGGAACAGGAGGCAGGGCTTCATCGATTTTGAAAGTAGGTCTTTGCTTCTAAAGAGCGAAGCTACCCGGAAATAACCCCAACCTACCTTTCCTGCTCACGTCCTCTATTTTAACTTCTTCGGAAAAACCTGATGGGTATCCGCCCACTCCTGCCATTTTTGCCCCATTTCCTGCACAAGTTCAGGATTTTGGGCGGCAATATTATGGCGCTCGGTGCGGTCGTTGTTGAGATCGAACAATTGCCAGGCGGGTTCCTCTATTTTCTTCACCATTTTATAATCCCCCTTCCGCACGGCGCAGTAGGTCTGGTGTTCCCAGAAAAGGTACTCGCGATCGAGGGGCTTGTCCTGCTCAATGACCCCCATCAGACTCTTACCCTGCATAGGCGTGATGGTTTGTCCACCGTGAAAAGTAGCCGGGTAGGTAGCGCCGCTCGCCTCCACAAGAGTAGGCATGAAGTCAATGAGATGCCCGATTTGATTGGTGAACTTCCCCTGTCGGTTTTTGGGCAGTCGGGGTGAATGCACGATCATGGGCGTGGCGATACCCCCTTCGTAGGGTTTGACTTTATATTCAAAAAACGGCGTGTTGGAAGCATTAGCCCAGCCGATGCCGTAGGACACCGCCCCGCTGAAATTGGGGTCGTTGATCCGGCTGAAAGGGGCCGATCCGAGTTCGTGGTAGTTCTCGGCGCAGGCACCATTGTCGGCCAGGAAAATGATCATGGTATTATCCATCAGCTTTTTGCTTTCCAGATAATCCAGCACCTTGCCCACATTGTAGTCTACGGCATAGACCTGCGCGGCGTAGACCGCCATGCGGTAGGCTACGGTATCTTTTTCGGCCTGGCTCAGCTTTTCCCAGGGACGTACCCGGCTATCGCGCTCCGAAAAGCCCCATTTGGGGTCGATCAAACCCATCTTGATTTGCCGGTCCAATCTTTGTTGCCGGATTTTGTCCCAACCTACCTGGTAGGTATCCTTGAATTTTTCGATGTCCTGATGTTTGGCGTGCAGCGGCCAATGGGGTGCATTGTAGGCCAGGTACCAGAAAAACGGATCGTCGGTTTCCTGGGCTTTTAAAAACTCAATACCCCGGTCGGTAAAGGCGTCGGTGGTGTAATAGTTTGGGTCGGTAGGTGGATCGAGTTTTTGATTATCCAGCCACACGCTACGACCGCCCTGGGGCCTGAGATAGCTGGTGGCCCCGGCCGGAATCCCGTAGTAGCGGTCGAAGCCGCGTTGCCGGGGCAATTTCTCTTCGCCGTGCATGCCCACGTGCCACTTGCCGGTCATATAGGTACGGTAGCCATTGGTTTTGAGGACTTCGGCCAGCGTGACGCAGTTGCGGTTGAGGTACCCCTGGTAGCCGGGGGTACCCCAGTGGAAGTCCTCCGGTCGCTCGGGGTCTTCGGCCATTTGTCCGATGCCCGCCTGATGGGGATACAGCCCCGTGAGCAGACTAGCCCGGGTAGGGCAGCAGCGACCCGTATTATAAATCTGCTTGAATCGTAGACCGCCTTTGGCCAGTCGGTCTATGTTGGGCGTGGTAATCTCGCCGCCGTAGCAGCCGATGTCGCTCCATCCCATATCGTCCACCATGATGAGCACGATGTTGGGCTTTTTGGAAGCTACTACCGGTTGCTCTTTGGGGATGAGGGAGAGCAGAAACAGCAGGCCAAGCCCAGCCAGGGATAGTCGGATGTACATATTGAGAAGGTTTTGCAGTCAGGAGCAATAAGCAGTGTTTCAAAGATTGTTGATTTGCAGAGGTACCTCATCACGGGCATCGATTCCTACAGTATTCAACAGCGGCCGCCCCATGCCTTCCCATTGAACGCGCATGGTATC
Source organism: Salmonirosea aquatica (assembly GCF_009296315.1). Taxonomy (NCBI): domain Bacteria; kingdom Pseudomonadati; phylum Bacteroidota; class Cytophagia; order Cytophagales; family Spirosomataceae; genus Salmonirosea; species Salmonirosea aquatica. The sequence continues at coordinate 519,561 of NZ_WHLY01000002.1, read as the reverse complement.
CCCTTCGGCGAGCTGAATCCCCGCCCCAAAACTGAACGCATCGGCCCCCAGAAAATGAACATGCAGATCGAACGGAAGGCGGTGGTTGTCGTACTTGAAGTGGTGGTACTCCAGATTCCTAATGCTGTGGGCCATGTGGGTTTCACCGGTTTTGATCGCCTGCTTCCAGAGTGTTTTCCCCTGCCTTTCCACGGATACTTCTCCCGGTACATCCTCGATGGTGCCGGCCAGAACCAGTTCGGGGCCGATGGCGCAATTTCTGATTTTGGAGGGAGCCAGGTAGAGGTAGTTCTTCTTCTCCATCACGTGATCCGAAAATTCGTTGGCTGTGGCAAAACCAATCCGGTGCGGGGTACCCGTCTCATCATTGATATACACCGCCGCCAGCTCGGGCTCTTCGCCGCCGTCGTCGCCAAAGTTGGGGATGGTCAGCACGGCATTGTGGGGTTTTAACACGCTGCCGTTGCCCTTGTAAAACCATTCGGGCTGTACCCCGATACCACCCGGAGCGGGCTTTCCGCCTTCCAGGCCCCACTGGTATATTTTCATGCTGTCGGTCAGTTGACTGGCGGCCTGGGCATCGTGCATTTTCTGCCGGTTCTCGGCGCTGGCCTTGTGGGTCAGTCCGGTACCCGACACCATACAGAAGCGCGGGTCGAGCGGGTGATCGACCGCGGGCAGAAGCCGCCAATCGGAGGTACCCTCGTACACCGCATCGTAGGGGAGGTGATCCTGGGTTCGTTTTGCGTTGATCAGAGCTTCCAGGGTAGTACTGTCTTTTAGCGCCGAAATAGCCAGGGCGTACACGCTATCGTATTCGTCGATCAGAATGAGGCGGGGTTCTTCGACCAGGGCAATCCGGCGGTTATGTTGGATATCGATGAGTTGTACGATTCGCATGGTTGGGGATTGTTTAGGGTATATTTTTTAATCATCAATGGGTTCTTTCTCGTAATCGCTGTCATTGACCCAGCCAGTCGGGATTTTCTCGCCCTTCATGTAGCGTTCATAGAAGCCGTTGACGTCCTGACTGAACGGGTGCTGCTCATAAAGGTACCCGTAGCCCATCATCCGCAGGTCGCCCTGAGCCAGCAGCTTGGCTTCCATTTCTTTCTCCATCGCTTTTTTGACAGATTGGTACTTAGGTACCTCAGCTAGGTTATTCACGCAATCCGGGTCTTTTTTCAGATCGAACAGTTCCTCCGTGGGACGTTTGCCAAAGGCCATTTGCCAAAAGGTTTTGTCCACACCATTGCGCCGGTTGTTGAGAATCAGCGTTTTGGTCGCGCCGCCGTCGCAGTTGAGGTACCCCGTTTCGGGATTGCAGGCCGGCCAGCGGTCGTTCTCGTAATTCTTGAGGTACAGCATGCCGTTTTTATGAAGTCCCCGGATAGGGTACCCTACATCCTTGGGGCGGCCGTAGTCGTGTCGTTCCTGCCCAACGAGCTGAAAATTGCGCTCCGGTTCGATCTGCCCGCTTTTGGTACTGTTGAAAATGGGCACGAGACTTTTCCCGATCATGGGGTGCATACCCGACTGGGCCAGATCAATGCCCGCCACATCCAGGTAGGTAGGGGCTAGGTCAGTCATGTTTACGTAGTCGTTTACCTTGCGTCCGGGATTTTTAATGCCGTTTTTCCACATAATCGCGAAGGGTACCTGGTTGGCGTTGGCGTAGGCATTGCCCTTCACGCGGGGAAACGGCATCCCGTGGTCGGAGGTATAAACAATGAGGGTATTGGCCAATTGACCATTTTCTTCGAGCGTTTTCAGCACGCGGGCTACGTGGCTATCCATGTACTCGATCTCGTAGGCATAGTCGAGCAGGTCGGTGCGGGTGGTGAGGGAGTCGGGGAAATAGGCCGGGACGTGGTCGATCATGTCGGGGCGTTTACCGCCTTTCTTGATGCCCGCGCCGTACTCATAAGCCCGATGGGGTTCGGTAAAGCCCAGCCAGAAACACCAGGGTTGTCCCTTAGCCTGTTGCACAAAATCGGCAAAATTTCCGGCGTAGTCGTTATCGGAAATATACTGGGCCGGTGGGGTAGTTTTGAGGCGGGAAAAGTTTTTGATCAGCAATTCCCGCTTCGATCCGTCTTCGTTCAGGGCAACGCCCGGCGCGTAGCCTTTCCCGGTATAACCCACAAAGTACCCCTGGTTGGCCAGGGCCTCGGGGTAGGTTTTGAAAGCGTTGGGAAAATAGATCACGTGATTCATGCCCGCTTCCAGTTGCCAGGGATTGCGGCCCGTGAGCATACAGGCCCGCGAAGGCGCGCACTTGGCGTTGGGCGTGAAGGCGTTGTTGAAAAGGATACCTTCCCGGGCGATACGATCGAAAGCGGGCGTATTGACCCACTTCACGCCGTAAGCGCTCATATCACGCCCGGCGTCGTCGGCCACGAGGTAGAGGATATTGGGGCGGGAGGGCTCGGGAGGAGCTTCTAAAGAAATGTAGCCCGATAGTACTACCGCGATTGATACTATTGAAATGAGTCTTTTCATGGTGATTCTATCTATGGGATTTTGGGCTTGCTGAGTACCCGGAAAAGCGTTCGTTCTGTAATTTTTACCTAAGGGAGTCGTGTCTTGGTTTTAATAAATCAACCGTGTGGTACCTTGACCGCTTACTCAATTCTTTTGGCCGGAAGAATCTTAAATCGTATATTGAAGATAATACCCGAGCTCAGATGCTCCAAGTTCGGCCATTTATTCCTACACCAAAACATAATAACCATGGTTTTAAGAAGCCTGATTCTGATCTGCTTATCCTTTCCACTCCTCTCGCTTTCATGTTCGCGCGATGATTCGCCCGAATCTCCAGCCGGAGACGATACCTTTCGGGCAGTAGCTACGGGAGGCTTGAACTTCGACGTCAGTGGAACTACCAAAGCGGCGCTGGTTTACTATCCTTCCCCCAAAAAAACGGTGCTGACGCTTGAACTTGTTGCGCCGGAAGGTCAGTGGAGGCGTTTAGTTTTCAATGTCTGGAATTACAACCGCGAAGGCGTCCGTGACAAACTGTACCTGGTGTACTCTCCCCCTCCTGGCAGCCCGACGGTAACTACCGACGAAGCGGTCTCGGGTTCCCTGATGCCAGATGCCAGTTCGATAGGATGGGTCGACTTCAATTCCGGGCAGATAGAATTCGAGTACTACGGCACTGACCGCGTCCGGGGGACTTTCATCGCCAACCTGAAAACCAACGACCCCCGACTGCCCTTGAAAGAGACCGTTGTGCTTGAAGGTCGCTTCGACACTTCCTACAACAAAATCACCAAATAGCCCCTGACCATTCCTCTCATTCTTCCTTCTCACGCAAAGCTCGTCCATCGTAGATGTACAGCATCATTTCGGCCGAGCGGCTGGCGTTGAAGAGTTTTTCTTTTTTCAGGCTGTTTTGTTTTTCATAAAACGCCCGAACCTCCGGCAGAAAACGCGCGGCATTGGCCTGGTACATGATCTGCTGGATCGCCAGATTGCTGAGGTGGTCCTCGGTGGATTGCAGGGCGTCAGCCAGTACTTTGTGGGATTTTTCCGAATCCGAGACTTCCGACAGGAGCGAAGCTGCCACAATGCGGTTGGGGGGTAGGGGTCGTCAAGCGCGGGGGCCAGCGCTGCCTTTTCCTTTTCTCCCAACGCTTTTGCATTGGATTTCAACCCCTGCAACGCCCAGTACCTCACCAACTGGTTCTTGCTTTCCAGCCCTTTCATTTGGGCGACCTTTGCCTTTTCTGTCCGGAAACCCGACCAGCGGGCCATGTCGTAGATCGGTTTCAGGTCCAGTTGGGCACGATACTCGTAGGGCGTGGTGGTTTTGGAGATTTGCTCGATTTCATATTCGGGCAGGAAAAGAATGTCTTTTTGGGTCAGAATCTCTTTTTCCTGCACCTGCCGGAAGGTAGCAATGAGCTTCGAGTAGGCCGGGTCTTCGGCCAGATTGTTCATTTCCCAGGGGTCTTTTTCCAGATCGTACAGGAACTCGGCCGGGCGTGGTTCCAGCATTTGCCGTTGGGAGGCTGTCAGTTTTCCCGCTTTATAATCCTGACGAATCTGGTGGGTGATTTCGCCCATATCCATGTACAGCAGGTGGCGCAATTCCTGGATATAAGGGACAAAAACGCGGGAGTAGGCGTACTTGCCCTGAATGACCGTGCGGGTCAGGTCGTAGCTCTCATCGGAGCGGTCGGACGAGAGATAGAGGTACTTCGGCGCGGGCTGGCGTGGTTCGCCTGCCAGCACCCGGCCCTGCATGTAGTCGGGGATTTTTACCCCCGCCAGCGCCAGGACGGTGGGGGGTAGGTCGGTAAAATCGATCATCTCGTCGGTAACAGCCCCGGAGGTACCCCAGGGCGAGAGGTGTTTGTATTTTTCGGGAAACCAGATCACGAAAGGTACCCTATGACCCAGCCCGATGCCATTGGTTTTGGAACGCGGCATGCCTTCGCCATGGTCGGCGAAGAGGAAGATGATGGTGTTCTGGCGTAAGCCTTCCTTGTCTAGACGGTCCAGCAATTCCCTGAATTCCAAGTCCGTTTTGCTGATCGAGTTGTCGACGCGTGCCATTTGCTTCCGCATCTCGGGGCTGTCGCGGTAATAGGGCGGCATGAATACCGAAGCATCGGTATGCTTCATCGAGTCGGGTAGCTGACTCAGTACCAGCTTTTCATAGTCGGGGTAGGGAAGGGTCATCGTGCGCGACTGGTGGCTCGACATACTGTTAAAAACGGCGAAGAACGGCTGTCCGGCGGCTCGGTTCCACCAGCCCGCTTTGCCCGAACTTTCGTCCCAGCTTTCGGCAATGATCCGTTGGGCATCGGAAGTGTTGTAGTCCGTTTTGCTGTTATTGGTGGTATAGTAGCCCGCGTCTTTGAGGTACTTCGGGAAGCCATGGATAAAGTCGGGAATGGGGTACCCGCTACGGTGATTGCCGGTACCCAGTTCGTAGGTTTTTACGCCCGTAATCAACGCCGAGCGACTGGGCGAACACACGCTGCCCGTCGAAAAAGCGTAATTGAAGCGTACCCCTTCCCACGCGAGCTGGTCCATGGTGGGCGTCTTGGCGGTAAGGCTGCCATAAATCCCGATGAACTCGGGGGAGGTATCTTCGAAGGTAAGCCAGAGAATGTTGGGACGTGGTTCCTGACTCCGGGCCGAGGTACCTGTCAGGAAGAGCAAACAGAGTAAGCAGAAGATTTTATGGAGCACGGGGATGGTTGCCAGTTTTTGAAAAGTTCCTCAATCAGATATCCAAAGGCGAGGTACCGGACAAATACCCATTTATCCCGCAATTTTTTCCACCAGCAACCCCCAAAACCGGTAAAGGGTACCTACCCTCTGCTATCTATAAGAAGGCGAGTGCCCGAACTGGGTAGGATACCCTGCGGCTATTCAAAAAAAGCCCCCTCTTTTTTTAAAAACGATTTCATTTCCCAGCTTTCTTGGCGTCTGGAACAAAAGTCGGATCGTAAGCCGGGTTCGGCTTTTTGGGTATAGGGGCGTTCGTGGCGGTTCGCCATTCGGTAAGCAGGTTTGCCAGTTCGTCACGCTTTTCGGGTTTGGAAGTACCTAGGTCAATGCGCTCACCGGGATCGTTTTCCAGATCATACAGCTCGTAAGCATCATCCTCGAAATAATGATGCAGTTTCCAGCCGTTTTGAATCACAACGCTGCCGGGGCGCGTGCGAAACAGGGAATCCCGGCTATCGTCGCCCCCAATTTCATACGCTTCAAGATAAAAAGGGAAGTGAAAATAAATTGCCCGCTCGTAAAGGTCAGGACGGGCTTTGCCCTGCCACACATCCAGAAATGAAACGCCGTCGATGGGTTGGGTGGTGGGAGGGGGTACCCTGGCCCATTCACAAAGGGTCGGAAACAAATCGAACAGCAGGGTAGGATAGTCAGAGACGCCGGGCTTGATGCCTGCCTGACTGACTAGCAGGGGTACCCGGATGCCCCCTTCGTAGTAGGAACCCTTGCCGCCCCGCAGTGGCCACTGCCGCGAGAGATTCGCAATACCGCCGTTGTCGGAGGAGAAAATAATCAGCGGATTCTGTAAGCCCAGCTTTTTTACGGCGGCCAAAAGTTTTCCCACGTTCTGATCGAGGTTTTCCACCAGCGCCGCGTAATCGGGATTGGTACCCTGGCCGTCGCGGGCAGGAAGTTTCCGGTATTTCTCCACCAAGGCCTTTTTACCCTGCAAAGGGGTATGAATGGCAAAGTGCGGGATATAGAGGAAAAAATCGTTCGTCCGGTTTTCTCCCATGAATCGGATGGACTCCTTCGTGATGCGGTCGGTGAGTTCTTCCCCCACGGGACCATCGGGCAGGTACCTCATGCCATACGGACTGAAATAATTCTTCGGATGCCCCATGCGCCCGCCGCCTTTATGGACATCGAATCCCTGTTTGGTAGGATCTTCACCGATGTGCCACTTCCCCATGGCGGCGGTTTTGAAACCCGCTTCCTGAAAAACATTTCCCAGGGTCTTGAACCGGGAGGATAGGAATTCCTCGTTCGGTTCCGGGATTAGCTTCCGGGTGCGGGCATCACCCCGGTCGGGGGGCGAGACCGTGAACACTCCGTGGCGGGGTGAATAGCTACCCGACATCAGACTAGCCCGGCTGGGGGCGCAATTGGAAGCATTGGCGTAGGCATGGGTAAAAACCAGCGACCGGGCCGCCAGCGAGTCCAGGGCCGGGGTCTGATAATAGCGCGAGCCATTGAAGCCGACATCCTTCCAGCCCAGGTCGTCGGCCAGGATGAGGATGATCTGCCGGGGTTTGTTCTGGGCCATGGCGGGGGCAATGGCCCAGAAAACAGCGAGTACGCACAGCGTGAGGGAGCGGACAACTCTAATCATTCAATCGGAAATGCAGATTAGGCAAGTGAATTTGAGACTTTGAGATGAGGAATGAACCGAAAGTCTTTCAGATTATACGTGCGGAGTTCAAGGTCGTAAACCAGAGCGGTGGCGGCAATCAGGGTATCGGCCACACTCATATGATGGGATAGGGCGAACTTTTCGCTGAGGGCAAGGGCCAAATCACCGATGTTTTTGTCAAGTGGAATACTGAGGTAGCCCGACAAATCTCGTTTTATTTTCCCCAATTCAGCCGTGTTAAGAACCCCATTGTAGAGTTCCATTTCAACAATAACCGAAATAGCAAGATTAACTTTACCCATTGTTTGGATAAAATTAGTTACCTGCGTTCTTCCTCGCAAATGATCGATAATGATATTAGAGTCAATCAGAAGCATTGCTAGTAACGCGGTTTGCGTCGAAGATCATGAATGTATTTTGCCGGATCATCAATATGTGAAAAAGGTTTCACATCAGGATTTTGCGCCAGAGCCTCCTCCTCCTCGGCCGTCAGGGTGTTATTGATGACGCGAGCGTGATCCAATACATTGAGACGTGGGATCTCAATTTCCCATCGATCGGCTTCTCCAAAAAGTTCAACCAAAGATTCCTCGACTAGCTGATCAACAGACTTGCCATTCGCCTCGGCTTTTTCCTTCAATCGTTGCGCCAGGTGTTCGTCTTCTATATTAATGCTTATAGTCAACATATTTGAACGTTTTATATGTATGAGCGAAACAAATTTACTGAAAACCAATCGCTAACAAAAGCGCCGATCAGAATGCGTGTCCATCCAATAATTAGGAGGATATACGCCGTTGACTTCAAATCAGGATTTGATCTCATGATTAGCCGACGGGTCGCGTTTTGCTTTTGCCACTTGACCGCGGTACTCCGTGGGACTGCACTGCATTGCTTTTTTGAAGACCGTGTTAAAATAGGGTACCGTCTGGAACCCGCTGTCGTAGGCGATTTCGGAAATATTCAAATCGCTGGTTTTCAATAAATGGAGCGCATGATCGACGCGATAGCCGTTGATAACATCGGTCAGAGTCTTGCCGGTCAGTTGTTTGAAAAATCGACAAAAAGCATTGGGGGATAAATTGACCAGCGCTGCTACCTCGGCCAGGGTGATTTTATGGGGATAGTGAGCAATGACATGCCGGTAGATCTTTTGAAGCTTTTCGCGGTTCTCATTGGAAAGCGCATCATAGGTCTGGCGGTTTTCCAGCACGTGCAAATCTTCGGGACTTTCTGCCAAAATTGTAAAAATCCGCAGAAGGGCCGTCAGGCGTTCCAGGAAGTTAAGGGCGGGCAGGCTACGCAGGATTTGTGCTATGGCAGTCCTGCTTTTGTGAAGGATAAGTACCCCACGGGCGGCTTTTTGAAAAACCGGGGTGAGGTGTTCGAATTCGGGAATCGGCGAGAAACCGTCGGGTGTGAGAAAATTCCGGGAAAACTGAACGACGTACGAAATACTGGTCTGCGGATCCTCCGGGTCCTGGGAGTCGCACAGCCAGCAATGAGGTACCTGCGGACCTAACAACACCAGATCGCCGCTTTCAAAATTCGTCACGTGTTCGCCGATATATCGCTTCCCTTTTCCCCGCTCAATGTAGGTGAGTTCCAGCTCGGGATGGTAGTGGAAGGGGGCATCAAAGTAGGGTACCTCAAACTTCCTAAAGAAAAAAGACTGGTTGGTAGAGGGAATTATTTTCTCTAACTGAGCGATCATTGGCTAAAATTAGCACGGATGAGGTGTTTTATGATTTTTATTTGGTAAAATAATGAAAGATTCAGCTAATTTAAAGAAATTCTACGTCCCGGCTTTCTCCTAGTTTTGTGAATATTTCCAATTAAAAAAATTCCAACCTAACCCTTAACTATGGAAACCATCCGGCCATTACCTTCCCTGGACAGCCGCTATCCGGTCAGCGAATCCCAGAAAGCCTCTTACCAATCCAACGGCCACGTACTGCTACGGAACATCGTTTCCGAAGCCGAAATGGAAGCCTACCGTCCCGTAATACTCGATGCCGCCGACCGCTACAATACCGAAAAGCGGAAAATGGAAGAACGCGATACCTACGGAAAAGCTTTTCTGCAAATCATGAACCTGTGGGAAGTTGACGAGGCAGTCCGCAAATTCACATTGGCCAGGCGGTTTGCGGGCATCGCCGCCGACCTCATGGGTGTGAAAAATGTGCGGCTCTACCACGATCAGGCTCTGTTCAAGGAAGCGGGTGGCGGCTACACCCCCTGGCATCAGGATCAGTACTACTGGCCTCTGAATACCAACAACACCATCACCATGTGGATGCCCCTGGTGGATATCAATATCGAGATGGGTATGCTGACCTTTGCCAGCGGTTCGCAGAATCTGGGGTACCTGGGCGATCTGGATATCTCCGATACTTCTGAATCCGTTCTGTCGGATCTGGTCAAGGAAAGGGGGTACCCCATCAGCCGGGCTGAAACCATGAAAGCGGGCGACGCCACCTGGCACTCGGGTTGGACGCTGCACGCTGCTCCCGGAAACCTGTCGGACACACTCCGTGAGGTGATGACGGTTATCTACATGGACGCCGATGCAAAGATCATCGAACCCCGGAATCCCCATCAGAAAAACGACCTCGCTCGTTGGCTGCAGAACGCTCCCGTTGGCAGTGGGGCGGCTTCGGAATTGAATCCCCTGCTCCTGTGAAGGGAATATTGTTTCCAATTCCGTTCACATGAAATCGATTCCGTTTTTTTGTAAAAATCAAAAGGTACCTTTTATACAATGAGAGAAGCAAAGGCGGCGGTTGCCGACGGTAAGGGAAGTTTTACGATCGAAACAATCACGGTGGACGAGCCGGATCGTGACGAAGTGCTGGTCGAAATAAAAGCCTCTGGCGTGTGCCATACCGACTGGGATTCTCTAGGGTGGGGCAAGCGGATCATCCTGGGACATGAAGGGGCCGGTGTGGTGGCGGCGGTGGGGCCAGCCGTAACCCGGGTAGTCGTGGGTGATCCGGTCATTCTCAATTGGGCCACTCCCTGCTACACCTGCTTTCAGTGCCAGGAGGGCAATCAACATCTATGTGAAAATAATTCGCCGGTCACTTCCGGTAATAAATTAAACGGCGGGCACGCCCGCCTCGAATCCACCCGGCATCAGGGTACCCCCATCGAACGCTCCTTCGGCCTGGGTACCCTAGGTACTTATAGTATGGTACGGGAGGCTGCGGTAGTAAAAATCAATGTCGAAATTCCTTTTCCTTCGGCCAGTATCCTGGGTTGCGGCGTGATGACGGGCTTTGGCTCCGTGGTCAATGCGGCCAAGGTCAAAGCGGGCTCGTCGGTCGTAGTTCTTGGGGCCGGTGGGGTAGGGCTGAATGTGATCCAAGGGGCCAGGATTTCAGGCGCAGCGCGGGTAATCGCGGTAGATATTGTCCCCGAACGGCTCAAAATGGCGGAGTTTTTTGGCGCTACCGATATCATTCTGGCCGACCGCGAGGATGAAGGCTTGCTGCGGGCAGCCACCATGGTTAAGTCCATGACCAGCGGCCGGGGAGCCGACTACGCCTTTGAATGCACAGCGGTACCTGCCTTAGGTGCTGCCCCGCTGGCCATGATCCGCAATGCCGGGATGGCCTGTCAGGTCAGCGGCATCGAACAAACCATCACCATCGACATGAATCTGTTCGAATGGGATAAGATTTATATCAATCCGCTCTACGGCAAATGCCGTCCCGAAATTGATTTTCCCAAGTTACTGGCCCTTTATGCCAGTGGCGACCTGCTCCTCGACGAAATGATCACCCGCACCTATGCTTTGGATCAGTTGGGAGAAGCCTTCGACGATATGCATCGGGGTCGCAATGCCAAGGGTGTTATCGTTTTTTAATCGCTGCCGATGTCCGATACCTTTTTTACTTCTGAAATATCTGATGCCCGCTTTGAAACCGACGGCCTGCGCCATATTACCGTAAAGTCCAGGGCGCTGGGTGGGCGGGCTGATATTACTGTGTTTGTCCCGACGGACATGAAGGTACCTACAGACCTACCCGTAGTGATTTTATTGCACGGCGTATATGGCAGTCATTGGGCGTGGACCATGAAGGCCGGGGTACATCGTACCGCCCAACGCATGATGGAAACGGGCGAGCTCAAACCTATGGTTTTGGCCATGCCTTCGGACGGCCTGTATGGCGACGGAAGTGGCTACATAAAGCATCGGCAAGCCAACTATGAAGCCTGGATTGTACAGGAGGTACCTCAGGCCCTGAGGGAACTGATACAGGGTGTGACGACGGCATCTGATTATTTTATTGCTGGCCTATCAATGGGTGGCTATGGCGCCTTAAGGTTAGGAGCGAAGTACCCTCAGGTTTTCAAATCCTTTGCCGGCTTGTCTTCCATTACGGAATTTTCGCAACTTGCTGACTTCTGTGAACCGGGAACCTTTGAAACGCTGGGAGTCCGCGCCTTACACCCCGAATCGGTGTTGGAAGTACTCCTGAATAATAAAGAAAAGCTGGGCCTTTTTCGGTTTGACTGTGGCACAGATGACTCACTTTTTGAAGCCAATCAGCAATTGCACGATGCCCTAAATTATCATGGGATCAGGCATACCTTTGAAGCTTTGCCGGGTGGCCATACGTGGGATTACTGGGAACGGAACATTAATAGAACCCTGCAGTTTTTCAGCGATACAGTCGCAGGGTAGTTTGTGAGAGTCTATCAAATGGGGGTAATGTGTTGGATATCCTTTAATAACCAAGTACTAGAGTTCACTATAAATAACCTCTTGTTTCATTAATTAAGTAAATTAACAGACCGATATAAAAAAATTGAACAGTCCCCGGCATAATTGCCCGTGGACTGTTCTTTTGTTGTTCGGCTGAGGCCCCAATCACGCAACCGAAGAAATTCGTTGCAGGGTAGGGCGGATGCGTGAATTCTTGTACCAGGTACACATTTCGACTAGAAAACGCTCGGGCGGAGCCCCGAAGTTATCGATGTCTTTTCGGACGGTTATGTAAAATTTCGAATTCCGGAAGCTATATAATATACTGTCGGATTCCACCTGTCCGGCGCTTAATTCGAAGATGTATTGGGGGAAATGCCCTTTTAAAATTAGTACCGAATCCTTTTTTGTTACTGGATCTACCAACTTCATCCAGCGGGGAAGCCCGGAATTGGGCTTGTTGAGTATAGTTACTTTCATCACAAGGCAAAGTATAGAGGGGAAAGGGACGTCATAAAAAATCCGTAGTTGAATTGATTCTCAATTAAACTGCGAAAGTGCTAGGGCGGACGTATTACAGTAGCCCAGCCAATAAAAATACTACCCCCGATAATGAATTGGGAGGGAAACAAAAACAGGCCTGACAACTGCCCGCTGGCAACGATTCCATTCGTTAGTTCGACGAATGGGAGTTAATGGTTTTGAGCGAAGGCTTATACTTGTGTTTGGTATACCAGGTCAGCATTTCGATCAAGTAGCTTTGGGGAGGAGTGCCCGCCTTATCAAAATCCTGACGCACTTTTACGTAATATTTCACTTCATTAAACATTACGGTAATACAATCAGGGTCATTTGAGGGGGGGACAACTTCAAAGAGGTATGCCGGAAATCGGCCTTTGAGGATAAGAGCTGAACGCTTGTTAGATTCGGGGTTGACTGCAACCATCCAGCGGGAAATCCTATTGCTAGGATTTTTCACAATTTGTGAAGAATACATATGAAAACTTTTTTAGTGTGTACGTGTAGCCCAAATCTATAAAGAAAAAATCACATTAGCTATTTTCCTCTGAACCACGAGTAAATTGCAAGAAAAAACTATGCCAGCAAATAATTGACGCCTAATGAACTAAACGTAAAAAGTTACTAAAAATTCTTTTTTCTTTTCAACGAAACCGGTAGTATGCTTAGCCCTTGAAACGGAGAATTTTTACCAACACCCAGTTCATATATTAGAAAATATTTCCATGAATTTAACTTCAATTCAGCAATTAGTCGATTTTTTGTCCACCCTTGCCCCTCAGGCCTACCAGGAAGGGTACGACAATGCAGGGCTCATCGTAGGGTACCCTGCTACTGAAATTACCGGGGTGCTTCTGGCGCTGGACTGTACCGAAAACGTGGTGGCCGAAGCCGTACGGCGGGGCTGTAACGTGGTGGTGGCCCATCATCCGATTGTATTCCGTGGGCTGAAAAAGCTGAACGGCAAAAACTATGTGGAACGGACCGTAATGGAGGCCATCCGGGCTAACGTGGCACTATACGCAATCCACACCAATCTGGACCATGTGGCGCACGGTGTGAACGCCATGATCGCCGAACGGCTGGGCCTTGGCCGGGTTCGGGTACTGGCTCCCAAGCGGCAGCTTTTGATGAAGCTCACCTATTTTGTGCCATCGGCCGAAGCTCAGCCGGTACTCGATGCCCTTTTTGCCGCTGGAGCTGGCCAAATCGGGAAGTATTCTGAGTGCAGTTTTCAATCGACCGGGGAAGGTACCTTCAAGCCAGGCGACGGAACAAATCCCTATTTGGGAGAGTCCGGGAAACTGGAACGCGTGGCTGAGCAGCGGGTGGAAGTGCTGTTTCCGGCTTTTCTGGAAACCAAAATCATGCGGGCGCTCCGCCAGGCACACCCCTACGAAGAGGTCGCCTACTACCTGCACCTGCTCGAGAACGAACATCAGGAAGTAGGAGCAGGAGCCATCGGTGAACTGCCGGAACCCATGACCAAGTTAGAGTTTCTGGGGTACCTTAAAGAAAAGATGAACGTGAATGTAATTAAGTACACCTCCACCGGGAAGCCGACGGTCCAGCGGGTGGCTGTGTGCGGAGGTGCGGGCAGTTTTCTGTTGCCCAATGCTCTCGGTGCCCAGGCCGATGCGTTCATCACGGCTGATTTCAAATACCACGAATTTTTCGACGCAGAAAACAAGATCATGATCTGCGATATTGGGCATTACGAGAGTGAAGTATTTACGAAACAACTCCTGTTCAATCATATATCGAAAAAATTTGATAATTTTGCACTTTATTTGTCGGAAGTGAACACAAATCCGGTTTCGTACTTCTATTGACGAAACTGTTTCGTGCCCGAGCTTGTAGTATTATAAAAGAATATCACTGTATTAAAACCATACATGGAAAACACGATCGCTCAGAAACTGGAAGCTCTCCTGAAATTGCAGGAAATTGACTCGCAACTTGATAACATACTTAAAATCAGAGGTGATTTGCCCGAAGAAGTAAGTGATTTGGAGGACGAAATCATCGGGTTTGAAACGCGGATCGCCAAGTTTGATAGCGAAATTGGAAACCTGAATGCCACGATCGATGCGCATAAAAACGCGCAGAAAGATTCGGAAAAGCTGATTGTACGCTATAAGGATCAGCAGATGAACGTACGTAACAACCGCGAGTTCGATGCCATTACCAAGGAAATCGAGCTACAGGAATTAGAAATGCAGCTGGCCGATAAGCGGGTAAGCGAAGCTAAAGCCCGTATCCGCCTGATTGAGGATGATCTGGCTAATACTCAGGCGGTCTATAATGAGCGCAAGGAAGATCTGAAGACCAAGAAGCAGGAACTGGACGTTATCACAAGCGAAAATCAGGAAGAAGAAAAAGCCCTTCGGGTAGAGCGGGATAAGCAAGCTGCCAAAATCGAGGAGCGGCTTTTGAAGTCGTATCAGAAAATCAGGAACAACTCCCTGAACGGGTTGGCGGTAGTGACCGTATCACGTGGTGCCTGTGGAGGATGTTTTAATGTGGTGCCCCCTCAGCGTCAGGCTGATATCCGGGAGCACAAAAAACTCATCGTATGCGAGCATTGTGGCCGTATTTTTGGCGGTGTGGACATGCCCGAGCCTGTCGTTAGCACAGGTCGCCGCTAGGCCTGCCCGCACTCACGTTTTTTATACCATGAATGGCTGCCTTTCGGGCAGCCATTTTTAGTAGGTACCTTTACCCGCAATCCAACGGGGAATGGTACACGTAAGTACTTGAAAAAACGACCTATAGACCGACGTATGAATTTTTCAGGCAAGCTATTTTGGGCCGTATTTCTGGGTCTATTGTTTTTGAATCACGGGTACCTTGAAGCCGGGGAGTCGGATACCCGGCTGGAATTCACGCCCCGCCTGCAGCGTGCCTATTTCGAGATACAGAAACTGCGGCTGGATAAAGCCCACACCTTACTGGATCAGGAGCGAAGCCAGAATCCTGACAACGGAGCTCTGATATACCTGGACAATTACGCCGACATGTACTATCTGCTGATTTCCGAGGATAAAGCGGCGTTCGATAGATTGAGCGAAAAGGAAGATTCCAGGCTGGATGCGCTGACCAGACTACCCGAAAACTCACCTTTTCAACGGCTGCTGCGGGCCGAAGTACGACTACACTGGGCTTTTGCCAAACTCAAATTCGGCAGCGAAGTGAGCGCTTGTTGGGATATTATCAAAGCGTACAAACTGCTGGAAGAGAACCGCCGTAAATTCCCGACGTTTGTCCCTACCTTCAAGTCCCTGGGCTTGCTTCACGTACTAATCGGTTCGGTACCGGAGCAGTACACCTGGGTTACCAAAGTACTGGGCCTGACTGGCGATATCGAGGGCGGATTGCGGGAACTGAACCTCGTTCAGGCAAAAGATCCTTTCTTTCGGCAAGAAGCGCAACTGATCGACCTATTGTTACATGCCTATACTCTTCAGCTGAGCACCGCTCAGATTATGGAATTGAAAGCCATGCCAGCCAGTCAGCCGGATAATCTACTGCTTCATTTTTTTGCCACCTCGGTATTGATGAAAGAGGGGCGAAGCGAAGAAGCTTTGATGATTTTGAACAAAGCCCCCCGTACATCCGACTATATCCCATTTCCGTTCCTGGATTACCTGCGAGCAGAAATTTTGCTCCAAAAAGGCCAATACGACCAGGCATATACCTACTACGATCGCTTTCAACGAGATTTCAGAGGATTCAATTTTTTAAAGGATAGCTACTTCAAGCAGTTTTTGTGTCGTTGGCTTACAAATCGAAACGAAGAAGCTAAAGCATTGATTGGTAGGGTCGTAAAAGTCGGTAAAACCATTACAGAGTCGGATCAGTACGCGGAGAAATTCGCTGAAACCTACCGCGCCGGCCAGGTGAAAGATGAGCAGAAAGTACTTTTCGAAGCCCGGTATGCCAGTGATGGAGGCTATCTTCAAGAGGCTGAGCAGGCTTTGGGTAATTACTCGGAAACGTCCTTTTCCGAAACCAGCAACAAGGCCGAGTTCAATTATCGGCGGGGCCGGATTTTGCAGAAAATGGGTCAGAGTACCCAGTCATTGCCTTACTTTGAACGATCCATCGTGCTGACCCAAAATACCAATTTGTACTTCGGACCCTCCTCCGCACTGCAGATGGGGTACATCTACAAACGCCAAAGTAACAAACCGCAGGCTATCGCCTCCTTCAAAAAAGCCATGTCCTATAAAAAGCACGAATATAAAAACAGCATCGACAACAAGGCACGGGCGGCACTTTCAGAATTGGGCGCCTGAAAGGAGGCACAAAGTTTCGTGAGGTGGTCGACGCGTGGTGGACTTCTACGTCAATTTTGCTCAGTGCTTGAAGTAGGGTAGGGTAATATTTCTCTTTATGCCTAATTGCCTTTTTATCTTTGCTTCTTTAATCGAACGTATCCTGCCTACATGGATAACAATCTCTACAATCCCCGAAAAATACAAAGCTGGGCAGAAGAGGACCGCCCCCGTGAAAAACTCATGCTGAAAGGTAAAGCAGCCTTGTCCGACGCCGAGTTGATTGCTATTCTAATTGGCATGGGTACGGTGGATTTTTCGGCGGTAGATGTCGCCAAGATCGTGCTGAGCGCTGCCGGAAATAACCTCAACGAACTGGCCCGCATGACCGTAAAGGATTTGATGAAGGTCAAAGGGATTGGAGAAGCCAAGGCCATCACCATTGTTTCGGCGCTCGAACTAGGGCGTCGTCGCAAGGAATTCGAAAGTCCGCGGCGTCGGCGAATCACCGGAGCGCAGGATGCGTATGAGGAAATTAAGCCCTACCTGCTGGACAAACCCCACGAAGAATTCTGGATTTTGCTCTTGAACCGAGCCAATGAGGTACTTCGCCCCGTACAGATTAGCTCGGGAGGCGTAGCGGGTACCGTGGCCGATCCGAAGCTAATCTTCAAACATGCCCTGGAACAGCTCGCCAGTTCGGTTATTCTTTTTCATAATCATCCCTCGGGAAACCTTACTCCCAGCCAGGCTGACAAAGACCTCACCCGTAAATTGAAAGAGGCAGGCCGAATGCTCGACCTGCCCATCCTAGATCACCTCATCTTTACCGACAAAAGCTATTTCAGCTTTGCCGATGAAGGAATTCTTTAAGAAGATATGAGATAGGAGATATGAATTATGAGATGCAATTTGTATTACAATTAGTTCTCCCTCTCATAGCTCATAATTCATATCTCCTAACTATTTACAGGCTCATCAACTCTTTGAAGCGAATGGCCTGGCGGCGAGAGATTTCGATGCGATCGCCACCTTGTAAGGTCACGAGTAGCCCCCCGCTGAACCACGGCTCTATTTTCTCCACCCATTGCAGATTGATGATGTGTTTGCGGTTGGCCCGGAAGTAGGTAGCCGGGTCAAGGCGATCTTCAAGGCTATTGAGCGATTTGAGAACCAACGGTTTCTGATCATCGAAATGCAGACGGACGTAATTGCCCATGGACTCGAACAGACGGATTTTCCCTAATTTGACGAACCAGCATTTTTCGCCATCCTTCACAAACACCTGGTCGTTCTCTCCCAATTTCTTATCGCTGCGTTCATTATGCTCGATCGATTCGTCGTGGTGAGCGGAGTTTTCCTCTACCCGATTGATGGCATCTTTCAGGCGCTCCTGATCAATGGGTTTTAGAAGGTAGTCCAACGCGTTGAATTCAAATGCCTTGATGGCGTATTCATCGTAGGCAGTCGTAAAGATCACATCGGGTGCTTTGCCTTCGATGGAGGTGAGCAGCTCAAAGCCATTCTTGCCAGGCATCTGAATATCCAGAAACAGCAGTTCTGGCTGTAACTCATCAATCATGCCCAGTGCTTCTTCGGCGTTGGAGGCCTCTCCCACAATCTCTATTTTATGGTAGGGTTCCAGAAGTCGTTTCAATTCGTTGCGGGCAAGGCGTTCGTCGTCGACGATAAGGGTTTTCATGGCAGTTGTTGCAAAGGTTTGGTTGGTAGATTGGATATAAAACGTACTAATTCAAAATAGTAAATTCGGAGAAAAGAATCAGGGTACCCTCAGACGCACACCACGCCTTAGACAACCTCGCTGCGTAGGGGTGTTTCTCCATTGTAGCGCTGCAGACCATCCGACAGGGTAGGTATTCTGATTTCGGCGCAAACCGTGTTTTCCTGTTCCTGAAAAATCTTGAAATAGGCTTCCTTGCCGTACAAAATGGACAAGCGCTCGGCGGTATTCAGCAAACCTACTCCTCCCGAATCGGTGGTACCCAGGCAACCCGTATTGCTAATTCGAATCAGCAAAGCGTTGTCCTCCAGGCTGGCAAGTACAACCAGTTTACCGCCTTTGGGTAGTTTGGAGACGCCGTGTTTGATACCGTTTTCCACCAGAGTTTGCAGCATCATGGGAGGTACCTGCCAGTATAACACCTTCGGGTCGGCCTGGATCTGATAGTCGAGCCGTTCCTCATAACGTACCTTTTCCAGTTCCAGATAATCCTCCACAGTTTTCAGTTCCTCGCGAAGTTCCACCGTTTTGCGGCGGTCGGCCAGCAGCGAATTCCGTAGAATATTAGATAACTGAGTAATGCTTTGCTGGGCTTTCATGGGATTTTCCGACACCAGCGCCCGGATGCTGTTGAGGGCATTGAAGGTGAAATGCGGATTGAGCTGCGAACGTAGTACCTTGGCTTCGGCTTCCCGCATGGAGGTTTTGAGCATAATCTTCTCCAACTCAGTCAGCCGGGTCTGCTCAACGTAGTGGTACACCGTGTAGGCCAGCACCCAAGTTAGCATGTTTTTACACCAACCCGAAATATAGCCCCAAAACACAAAGGGCTGATTGGCCAGGTCATGAGCAATGATTTCCCGGTCGACGGGGATATTGATAAAGGACATAACCGACCCCAGGATGAGCACTGACACGCTGACCCGAAAAGCCAGTCGGGGTAGGGGAAGCATGGACCAGTTCCAGCGGCGGACAATAAGCCGATAGACGTGCGTGAGACCTATGGCCAGAAAAATATTGATTACACTCCACAGAAAAGTATCGGCCTCCAGGCCAAACTGGGCCGAATAAACAACGAACTCGTACATCATCAGGCCCGTCCAGCCCACGATCTGTAGTGTCCAGTATATGCGGGATTTGGACATCAGTATTGTCTCTATTTACTTGATTTATAGAGGTTAGGGAAAGGAAAAAAATATAGAGCCCTTCCTGCACTCTTGAAAATAATACGGCAAGATAGAGAAAGACAGCTGTAGAGCGGGGGGATTTACACCAAAGGGAGCGCTCCTACACGAGCGGTTCTAATTAGTTATGCGGAATATCCAGGGAAAGCAAATGGGTGATATCGTTGGCCGTCTCGAGGATAAAACGGTTTTCTGAATACAGGTACTTCATCCGGTATAGGCACAGGTTGCTGTGCTCGTACTTGTCCATGGCCGTGAGAGGCTCATTAAACAGTAGTGTCATCAGAATACGGATTGCCCGCCCATGCATAGAGATCAGAATTGTGCGTTCGTGGGTGCGGGACAGGATAAGGTCCACGACGGGTTTTTGGCGGGCGCGTACATCGGCGGGGCTTTCACCCTCCTCGCAGGGATTGTCAACCTGACCGCTCTGCCAGGACAGAATCAGGTCGCGGTAGTAGGCGTTGTCCATGCTATTGGGGATACTACCTTCGCGGCAGCCCCAGCTGATTTCGTTCAGCCCCGCGTGGCTCTCGTGCGGGATGCCCAGGTCGATGAATCCCTGCACGGACTGGACCGTGCGCTGTAGGGCTGAGGTGTACACTTTATCGAAAGGTACATGCTGGTAGGTATCAAAAAAAGCTTCGGCCTGAGCCTTGCCCCATTCGTTCAATTCGGAGTTTACACCGCTGCCTTGTACAATACCCTGGCGGTTGTAGTCCGTTTCACCGTGCCGGATCAGGTAGATCGTTTTACTTTTCAATAGAATTTTGTATTATTTCAATAAAAAACTTGTTGAAAATGCGCTAATTGCCGTAATTAGCCCATACAAATTTAGACAAAAATTAGAATGTTTAACAAGTCCTTCACGCTGGAATTTCTCAGGAGTTTCAATCCGAAGACCATTAATACTCAACTCGGTATCGAATTTACCGAGATTGGCGATGACTTTATCACGGCTCGCATGCCGGTCGACCACCGTACCCATCAACCTTTCGGAATCCTGCATGGCGGGGCTTCGGTGGTGCTAGCGGAGTCGCTGGGCAGCGTAGCTTCCCTGTTATGTCTGAAAGATCCTGAAAGACAGCGGGCGGTGGGGCTGGAAATCAGCGCCAACCATATAAGGTCGGTAAAAGAGGGGTGGGTGTACGGCCGGGTGACGCCCCTGCATGTCGGGCGAACCACGCACGTGTGGGACATTCGAATAACGAACGAGTCGGGCAAATTGGTCTGCGTGAGCCGTCTGACGGTTGCAGTTATTGAAGCAGATTAGTGATTTTGGAAACAAATTGCCTACCATTTGGCGTTATATCCATATATCTGACTTCACATTCCGGTAGCGGAATAATCCTATATGCTTGAAATTCATTCAGTACCCGAAATCGGGATTCCTACCTACCAGGCCGAGTCGCTCTGGAGCGCCGCCCTGGCCCTTGGATTCCCTGCGGCGGTATGGCGGCTCCCCAATCGCAACGAAATCAATCTCTTAATATCATTAGGTGGCGACACCCAGCGGAAAAAGACGGATCTGGAAACGCTGCTCGCCAGTTTTGTCGTTCATCCCTTTCGGGAGAGCGAAGATAGCTATGTACTAGAGGGCGATCTGATTTTTACCTACTCCGAAAATTCAGTCCTGAAAAATGTGGTAAACAAGCTGGGGGACGAGCATCCGACGGTCAAAGTTCTTTTTGACCAGGTAACCCGATCGAATCCCGTATCTGAAAGAGACACGCTGGTTCGACCGGCTTCGGACCCACGGCAGGTACAGGAATCCGACGAATCGGAACACTTTAAGGCCCTAGTTGCCGAAGCAGTAGCGGCTATTAAAGCCGGGGAATTTGCCAAAATTGTGCTTTCCCGAACCAAGAAAAAATCATATTCTGCGGATTTTCAACCCTATCAGGCATTTAACCGACTGCAGGGTACCTACCCTTCGGCGTTTGTTTCGCTGGTCAGCCTGCCCGAGCGTAATGAACTGTGGCTTGGTGCTTCGCCTGAAACGCTGGTATCGGTAGATGCCAACGCAATTTTCCGTACCACGTCCCTGGCCGGTACCCAAGCCGCCCTGGACGCGGAGGGGGTACTTATTCCGGCGGGTGAAGTGCGCTGGGGGCAAAAGGAAATTCAGGAACAAGCGCTGGTGAGCCGCTACATTGTGGAGTGTTTTAAGAAAATACGGCTGCGTGAATACTACGAAAGCGGCCCTAAAACAGTAAGGGCAGGCAATCTCTACCATTTGCGTACCGATTTTGAGGTACACACGGCTGCTTTGAATTTTCCCGAACTGGGTACTGTGATGCTGGAACTCCTGCATCCAACTTCTGCTGTGTGTGGTACCCCCAAGGAAGCCGCCCTGCGTTTTATCGAGGCGGCTGAGGGGTACGACCGCTCGCTGTATAGCGGGTACCTTGGGCCGGTAAATGTAGATCAGGAATCGGCGTTATTCGTGAATTTGCGTACGGTGCGGCTGTCCGAAGGGGAGGCTACCCTGTATGCCGGAGCGGGCATCACCGAAGATTCTGATCCGCAGCGCGAATGGGAAGAAACCGAAATGAAATGCCAGACCTTACTGGCTGTCCTGACCTGATTGGGGCAAATAGTGTATCTTTGTCGCGCTGAACAATACTACCGACATGCTTTTTATTGGAAAATACAATACCCTGACCATTGCCCGTAGTACCGACTTCGGGCTTTTTTTGGAAGATGTGCAGGGCGACGAAGTACTGCTTCCCAATCGCTACGTCACCGACGATATGCAGATTGACGATTCCATTACGGTATTTGTCTACAACGACTCCGAAGATCGTCCGGTGGCTACTACCGAAAAGCCCTACATTGTCCGTAATGAATTCGCCTATCTCAAATGTGTGGATGTCAACAGCAAGGGCGCGTTCCTGGATTGGGGGCTGAGCAAAGATCTGTTTGTACCCTTCCGGGAGCAGCCGTTTCCCCTGCGCGAGGGGGAAAGCTACATTGTTTATCTGTACCTCGATCGCACGACCGACCGACTGCTAGCTTCCTGCAAAATCAATAAGTACCTCGACAATGAGCGACTGACCGTTGCGGAAGGTGACGAAGTGGATCTGCTGGTCTGGGAACGTACGGAGCTAGGATACAATGTGATCGTCAATCAATATCACAAAGGATTGGTGTATCACAACGAGATATTCAAGAATATCAACGTAGGCGATCAGCTTAAGGGGTACGTCAAGAAAATTCGGCCGGAGAACAGGCTGGATATTTCGCTGGAAAAGGTAGGTGTGGAGCGCTTCGATCCGCTGAACGAACGGATTCTGGCCGCGCTGCGTGACAATAACGGATTCTTGCCCCTGCATGACGACAGTACCCCTGAGGCAATTTACGAAGGACTGGAAATGAGTAAACGAAACTTCAAAAAGTCGATTGGGAATTTATTGAAGAAAGGCAAAATCCGGTTTGAAGAAAACGGGATTCGGCTGGTGTAAAAAGAACGCTGACAGCGTTTTGAACGCTGTCAGCGTTGCAGGTACCTTACTAATTCTGCCCGTACTTTTCCTTATACTTCTCGTACAGGCGCTTCTGTTTATTATCCAGGTTGACTTTGGCCCCTTTGATAAAGGCATGCTCGACCACATCGCCCCGCATGTCCAGCAGGTCGCCCGTCGTAACCAGGAGCGTGGCTTGTTTTCCTTTTTCCAGGGTACCTACCTGCTTGTCTATCCCCATAATCTCGGCAGGATTCCGGGTTACAAACTGCAAGGCTTCTTCCTTCGAGATATCGCCAAAACCCGCGGCGGTACCCGCCAGAAAGGGTAGGTTGCGTACCCGCCACCATTCGTCGTCATAGCTAATGGCCACTTTAACACCCGCCCGGTGCAATTTGGCGGGCTGCTCGTAGGGCGCATATACCGCGTCATCGGGGCGACTCGGAAGGCGGTGTGTAGCACCCAGTACTACCGGTACGTTGTTGTCTTTGAGAAACGAAGCCACTTTAATGGCCTCGTCTCCACCCGCAATCACCACTTTCTTTATCCCATACCGCTGGGCGAATTTCACTGCGTCCACGATGTCTTTCGCATAGGAAGCCCGGATGTACAGGTTTTGCGTATTGTCAAATAGACCTTTCATGGCCTTCATGCGCAGGTTGGTCAGGTCCGGATTGGTCAGCTCTGCGTAGGCCTGAGCGTCGGCGAAGGTACTTTCCAGCGTACGGATCACATCCAGTCTTTTTTCGTTTTTCTTCGTGCTTACCGAAAAAGTCTCAAAATCAAAGCTTCGGGCGAGATAGGGGGGCCAGGTCAGCCAGATTCCGTCGTCCTTTTTTACTACGGCATCTTCCCAGTTCCAGCCGTCGGTGTTGAATACCGAAGAAGATCCCGACACCGTGCCGCCCTGCGGCACGGACTGGGCCAGTAGGATTCCGCTCGTGCGGAGGGTAGGAATCACCTCCGAGTCGGTACTGTAGGCTACCAGTGAGCGCACATGTGGATTGATGTCGCCGATTTCTTCAAAATCCAGCGTGGCACGAACGGAGGCGATTTCCTGAATACCGACGGTGGTACCCATGGCAATGACGCCGGGAAAAACATGCTTTCCGGTGAGGTCGATCACTTCGGAAGCAGCCCGGTCTACCGTAGTTGAGGCGGGACCAATGCTGGTAATGAGTCCTTTATCGAAAGCAATAACACCATTTTGAATAACCTGCCCGTTACCCACGTGAATGGTAGCTCCTGTGAGGACAATGGGTCTGGATTGCGGCGTCGCCGGAGCCGGGTTCTGAGCCTGCAAACCGAAAGGTAGCAGGGCCAGGAAGGCGAGAACTAAGTGTTTCATGGAATTTTATAAGTTAAATATCTATGAGTAAACTACAGGGGTAGAGTCCGAATGCGTGCGCGGCATAGCTTATGCTCTAAACCTAACTGTCGCAATGCATCAGTCCTGGGGTACGTCCCTCCGGTTTGGCCGTAGGTGCACCCTTGGATTTAGCAGCCAGCGCCTTCTGAATGATGCGGGCCTTCTCTTTGGCGAGAGCGGCCTGTTTTTCCTGATCGGCCTTGTTGTCAAAATAAATGGCACCTTCGATCATGGTAAAGTCGGGGCGGGCATAAATCGACAGAGGATGGTTGTTCCACAGCACCAGATCCGCATCCTTGCCCGCCTTGATGCTACCGATGCGGTTATCCAGGTGCAGCAGTTTGGCGGGGTTCAGCGTTACCATTTTCCAGGCGTCCTGCTCATTCATACCGCCGAATTCCATGGTCTTGGCGGCTTCCTGATTCAGACGGCGGGCCATTTCGGCATCGTCCGAGTTAATAGCTACCACGACGCCTTCACGGGACATGAGGGCGGCGTTGTAAGGAATAGCTTCTTTTACTTCCATCTTGTAGGCCCACCAGTCTGAAAATGTAGAACCACCTACGCCATGCTTGGCCATTTTGTCAGCTACCTTGTAGCCTTCCAGAATATGCGTGAAGGTGTTCACTTTAAAGCCCAGCGAATCGGCCACATTCATCAGCATATTGATCTCCGATTGCACATAGGAGTGGCAAGTGATAAAGCGCTCCTTGTTCAGGATTTCGGCTAGGGCGTCCAGTTCCAAATCCCGGCGCGGGGCGGTGGCGTTGGCTTTGTTGCGCAGGCTGTTGTAGTCCTTCCAGGCTTTGTCGTATTCTTTGGCCCGAATGAAATGATCGAAAAACACCTGCTCCACCCCCATGCGGGTTTGGGGAAAGCGCGATCGCGCCGCATCGCCCCAGTTGGATTGCTTCACATTTTCACCCAAGGCAAATTTGATGTACTTCGCTTCGGGCAACCATAGATTGGCGGGCATCTCGCCCCATTTCAGTTTGATCACCGCGCTTTGACCGCCGATGGAGTTCGCCGAGCCGTGAAGTAGCTGTGAAGTGGTAACGCCGCCCGCCAGCTGCCGGTAGATGTTCACGTCTTCCGAGTTGATCACATCGCTTTGCCGTACCTCCGCCGAACTGGTTTGGCCGCCTTCGTTGATGGCCAGCAGGGCAATGTGCGAATGCTCGTCAATAATCCCGGAAGTCAAATGCTTGCCCGTACCGTCGATCGTCCGGCCTCCTGAAGGTGCTGCGATGTTTTTTCCAATCCGGGCGATTTTTCCATTCTGTACCAGCACGTCCGTATTTTCCATGATTCCCTCACCCTCGTTGGTCCATACGGTGGCGTTTTTGACCAGTATCGTTTCGGCTTTGGGTAGGGTTTCGTTTCCATAAGCCACAAATGGGTAGATCAGCTTGCCCATATCTCCCGGCGTGGGTTGTTTGGGGGTAGGTTTACCCGTTTTGACCGTATCGGAAGTGGCCGTAGCCGTGGCGGGGGTGTCCCGTAGCACCGCCGACCATTCGATGGGCGCTCCATCGGGTAGGGTACCCTGCCCCTGAATGTCCCGACCGTTGATGTAGCCGCTCAGCCGCACCGTGCCGGGGTTTTTCTTATCAGGCTGGTAGGTGATCGTCACCTGTTCGCCATTGACTGTCACTTTGGGACTGATTTTGATCGTATCGCTTGCTGTGAGCTGATAATCGGGTTTAGCTGATTTTCCGGTAACCCGCATTTGCATGGCCGACTTGCCATTCATGGTCAGGTCGTAGTTGCCCCGCAAGTCCGCGGCATTCAGGTCATTCACGATAAATTTCTTGCCCTGAATCCAGTTTTCGTAGATGATGTTATCCTCGGAAAAAAGCTCGTCGGAAGTAATAAGGAAGTTAGCCACTTTACCCTTTTTCAGACTACCCAGCTTATCGTCGACTTTGGCCAGCCGGGCGGGAGTAAGGGTAATGGCTTCCAGCGCCTGTTCTTTGGTAAGTCCAAATTCGATGGCCTTGCGGAGGTTTGTCCAGAAATCGCCTTTGTTTTTCAAACCATCGGCAGTAAAAGCAAAAGTGATCCCGGCTTTGGCCAGCGCGGCTGGGTTGGAAGGAGCCATTTCCCAGCTCTTCAATTCGGCTAAGGTTACGATTTCGGCATCCCAGGGGTCTTCCACATCGGGGGCTGCCGGAAAATTAAGTGGAACAATCAGGGGCGCACCCGTAGCTTTCACTTCATCAATGCGCTGGTACTCGTCGCCTCCGCCTTTTATAATGTATTGGATACCAAACTCATCACCGATTTTGTCAGCCCGTAGCACACCAAGTTTATCCGTAGTTTCGAAGAAAGAGGGAAGGGATTTGATCTGATTAAATGCGGTCAGCGATAGGTTGGTTTCGGTAGCACTCCCTCCCTTGGCAAACCAGTCGGCATCATAATAGGTCTGACGGAGTAAGGCCACACTGCCCATCAGTGAGGCAGGGTAGCTTTGCGACGAACTGCCTTTGTCAAGTGAGTAGTGAGCCGAAACTTTCGACTGCAGCAAAGCCGCATTGGCCGACTCATCCGTGGGCGTCACCAACGCGCCCGTACCACGCACGATGCCATCGTGCGGGTGGACCAGCAAGGTACCCCAGCCATATTTGCGTAAATCGGCCGATTTTTTGGCGTCGGGGGTAAAAAGCTCCGAAGCCAACACTTCAGGCTGGATGGACTGGTTCCAACCGTAGGCTCCTTTTTTGTTGGATTCCAGCTGCTGGCCGGTACGCCGCCCGCCCGAGGCGCGCTTCACTTCGGGCATGCCATAGTCGGAGTCCAGTTCGATGAGGGAAGGGTAGATGTACTTGCCCTTCAGGTCCGTAATGACGGTACCCTTTGGGATTTTAACGTTGGTACCGGCATCCACAATTTTGCCGTTCTCGACCAGAAGAGTGCCTTTGGCAATCGTGTTTTGGGGATCAACCACGATAGTCGCATTGGTAAATGCGTAGCGCCCGGGGCGTTCGTCGTACGCCCCGTTGCGGGGGAACGTTTGCTGAGCCATGCCCGCCGTAGATAAGGCAAACATTCCCAGCAACGTCCAGACCAATTTTCTCATGTATTGTACAGGTTTGGTTATAGAAAATGATTAGTAGGTTAATAATTGCTTTAAAAATACGAACAAAATATCCGGTTTTGCAAAATAGGATTTGGAGCAGCGGATTGACGTAGTTTTTAGAAATAGTACAAAATGGCACTTTGAGAGTAGTAAGTAGGAGTTAGTAAGGAAACCCCGGATCACTCAAGCGCTCAGCTCTGAGCGATAGGTACCCCTTCCTCGCAAGCTGGTAAAATTTACGAAGTACCGATAACCCCTTACCCTCGGCATGAAGCCCATTGTACAAATTTCCCTCGACCTAACGAATATCGATGAAGCGCTGGAAACGGCTGCCCTAGCGCTACGTGCCGGGGTGGACTGGCTGGAAGCAGGTACCCCCTGATCCTGGCCGAAGGTCTGCACGGCGTGCGCAAACTGCGCGAAGCTTTTCCAAAGGTACCCATCGTAGCCGACCTGAAAACCATGGACGGCGGCTACCTCGAAGCCGAAATGATGGCCAAAGCCGGAGCGACCCACGTGGTGGTCATGGCGCGTGCCCACGCTGAAACAATCAAGGTAGTCGTGCAGGCAGGTCGTGATTATGGGGTAAAAGTCATGGGCGACAATCTGGGCTGTCCCGATATGGTGGAGGGCGCCCGCTGGCTCGAAGACCTGGGCTGCGATTTTGTGATTCACCACATTGGCTACGACGAACGCCGGGGCATTGCCGCTCAAGGGCACCGGATGCCCAGTCCGCTGGATCAGTTGCGGGAAGTAGTCAATGCCGTAAAGGTACCCGTACAGGCCGTAGGAGGGCTTTCGCTCGAACAGGCTATTCGCTGTCCTGAGTACGGCGCCCCGCTGGTAGTATTGGGTGCGCCGCTGACCATTGATGCCGATTCGTTCCAGACCGCCAGTGGAGATCTGGAAAGTTCTCTCCGGCTGATCTGCGGCCGCATTCATGCCTATGGAAATGTGGGGAATTGAAAATGGAAAGTTGAAAATGCTGTTCGAGCGATTTCGATGGTAAATAGGTAGCCTTGTTCCAATTGCCTCAGGCTTCAGCCCGAGGGAGAATAAAGTGAAGAGATTGATTTTAAGTATTTAAAAAGAAAAGTGAAGTATCCCCTTATGAAATCAGCCGCTGTTGTCAATTATGCGCCCGAAAAAGGGAGCGTCGAAATCCGGGAAATTTCCAGACCTACCATCGGAGAAGACGAAGTACTGCTGGAAGTGGCCAATGTCGGCGTCTGCGGCAGCGACCTCCACCAATGGACCGCCGACCACAGCTGGGCGGTCAACTACCCCGTGGTTCTGGGGCACGAATTCGGTGGGCACATTGCGGAGTTGGGTAGTCGGGTGCAAACCTGGCGCGAAGGCGACCGGGTAGTAAGCGAAACCGCCGCCGTTATTGATCCGGCCAGTCCGCTATCCCGGCAGGGGCTTTATAATCTGGACCCCACCCGCAAGGGCTTTGGCTACGGCGTCAACGGAGCCATGACGCGCTACGTGAAGGTACCCGCGCGCTGCCTGCACCGCGTGCCCGACGCTCTGCCCTTTGAGCAGGCTTGCCTTACCGAGCCCTGCTCGGTAGCCTACAACGCTGTGGTGGGCAATTCGAAGGTGCGGCCCGGCGACCGAGTGATGGTACTCGGGCCGGGTACCATCGGAATTCTGTGCGCCGCCATGGCGCGCCTGTGCGGAGCCGAGGTAGCCATTGTGGGCCTGGAAGCCGACCGGGGTCGGCTGGAAATAGCCCGGCAGTACGGCTGCGAACCCCTGATCGGCGATGCCAGCGAGTGGGCTTTCCGGGCCGATGGCCTGGGGGCCGATTGCGTCATCGACGCCGCTGGGGTGAGTGCTACCCTGCAGGTAGCCCTGAAACTCGTGCGGCCTAACGGCCACATCACCAAGGTAGGTTGGGGGCCGCAACCGATGAACTTTTCACTGGACACGCTGGTGCAGAAAAACGTGACCCTACAGGGAAGTTTCAGCCACAACTGGCCCATTTGGGAGAAAGTACTCTCCCTGCTGACCAGCGGACAACTGGATGTACGTCCGATTATCGGCGGCGTGTGGCCGGTGATGGAATGGCATGCGGCTTTCGAGGCCATGCATTCGGGCCAGGTAGTCAAGAGTATTCTCAAGCCTGTATAAAATCATGCGACTGGCCGGAAAAGTGATTTTGGTGACGGGTGGTTGTACGGGCATTGGCCGGGCCATCGCAAAACGTTGTGCCGAGGAAGGGGCGAAACTGGTGGTCAATGGCCTGGAAGAAGAGGTAGGAAAGGAATTGGTGCGGGAACTAGGTAGTGAAAAAGCTACCCTGCTCAGCGCCGACATTACCCGCCCCGAGGTACCTGACCAACTGGTTCAGCGCGCCTTAGGTACCTTCGGGCGGCTTGATGCGGTGGTTAACAACGCGGCCTACATTGATTTTTCCAATATAAAAACTACTAACGCCGCGCTTATGCACCAGATGTTCGCTGTGAATGCCATTGCGCCAGTAGCCATTATTCAGGCCGCTTTGCCCTACCTCAGCGAGGCTCGGGGATGCGTGCTTAATATTGGTTCGGTCAACGCCTGGTGCGGTGACCCGAATCTGCTGGCGTATAGTATGTCTAAAGGCGCTTTGATGACCATGACGCGCAACTTGGGCGATGTACTCTTTCGGGAGTACGGCGTTCGGGTCAATCAGGTCAATCCGGGTTGGGTCCTGACGGGCAAGGAAAAAGAAATCAAACGTAAGCAAGGCGCGCCGGAGGACTGGTTCACGAAGGTACCCCCGGTATTTGCCCCGGCGGGACGGCTGCTGGCTCCTGAAGAAATCGCGGCGGCGGCGGTGTACTGGCTGTCGGACGAAAGCGGTCCCGTGAGCGGGCAGGTCGTGGATCTGGCCCAGTATCCTTTTATCGGCCGGAATTTACCCGAAAAACTCCCATCCCCAATTTAGAACAACGCTATGCCTCAACTCGCGGCTTTTCCCAAGGCTTTCATGCAGGAACTCTGCAAAACGGGTACCATGCAGGTATCCGAATGGATCGAACTCGCCAGTAAGCTAGACATCGATGGCCTGGAATGGTACGCGGGATTTCTGGAAATGGCCGACGAAGCCAACTGGTCCCTTTTCCGGCACGATGTGGAGGCGCGCCGCCTGGTGATTCCCATGCTCTGCTGTTCGCCCGATTTTACGCATCCCGATGCCGATTTTCGCCAGCGTGAAATTGAAAAACAGCTGCGTTGGATTGATATGACTCATGCTCTGGGGGGTACCTACTGCCGGGTACTGTCCGGGCAACGCCGTCCCGAACTTTCGCTGGATGAGGGTGTGGAACTGGCGGCGCAATGCATCGAAGCCTGCCTGCCCTACGCCCAGGAGCGCGGGATTACGCTGATTCTGGAAAATCATTATAAAGATGACTTTTGGGAATACCCCGAATTTGCCCAGAAAATGGACGTGTTCTGTCAGCTTGTTGAGCGCATCGATCATCCCAATTTTGGGGTGAATTACGACCCCAGCAATACGTTTCTGGCGGGCGAAGATCCGTTGGAGCTGCTCTACCGGGTTTCGCACCGTGTGGTGACCATGCACGCCAGCGATCGGTACCTTATCGAGGGTACCATTGAAGATTTGCGCAACGAAGAAGGTGGGGCGGTCGGCTATGCCAAACGCCTCCGCCACGGCGAAATTGGGAAAGGCCTTAACGACTATGATGCCATTTTTACTGAATTGAAGCGGGTAGGTTTCAACGGCTGGATCAGCATCGAAGATGGCGTCGAGGGTATGGAACAACTTGAAAGAAGCGTGTCTTTCCTGCGAAAAAAAATGGCCGAGTACTGGCCGGAAGGGTAGGGTACCTTTCCAAATAATCAAAAAGGTACCCCAGCAACGAAGCCAGGGTACCTTTTTATTTGTTATGAACTCTGACTCCGCTTACCACAGGCTAAAGCCTGAAGCAATTGATTGATAAGTCTATTCACTCGTTCACCATTAATTTGGATACTCATGCGGCAACTCCACATTCACTCGCTCCTGCCAGGGCAGGCCATGCTCATTGAGTTTTTCCATGAATGGGTCAGGGTTCAACTGCTCGCAATTCCAGACGCCGGGTTTCATCCAATCTTCATTCGTGAGCATCAGCATGGCCCCGATCATGGCGGGTACCCCTGTGGTGTAGCTGACGGCCTGCCCGCGTACCTCCCGATAGGTTTCGGCATGGTCGCAGTTGTTCCACACGTAGTAGGTTTTTTCCTCGCCGTTCTGGATGCCCTTGATTTGGCAGCCGATGGACGTTTGGCCCGAATAATTCTCGCCCAGCGTGTCCGGCGCGGGTAGTAAGGCTTTCAGAAATTCCAGCGGCACGATTTCCACGCCCTTAAAATTGATGGGTTTGATACTCGTCATGCCCACATTTTCCAGCACGTTGAGGTGCGTGATGTAGGCTTGTCCGAAAGTCATCCAGAAGCGGGCGCGCTTCAAGGTCGGGAAGTGCTTCACCAGTGATTCCAGTTCCTCGTGGTACAGCACGTAGCTTTCTTTGGGGCCAATGCCGGGGTAGTCGATGGGTTTGTGGATACTCATGGCCGGAATCTCAACCCATTCGCCATTTTCCCAGTAGCGGCCCGGCTGGGTGATTTCGCGGATGTTGATTTCGGGATTGAAGTTGGTGGCAAAGGCCTTACCGTGGTCGCCGGCGTTGCAGTCGATAATATCGAGGTAGTGCATCTCATCGAAATGATGCTTATTAGCGTAGGCCGTGAATACCTGCGTCACGCCGGGATCGAAACCGCAGCCCAGCAGCGCCATCAGTCCGGCTTGCTTGAAGCGCTCCTGGTAGGCCCATTGCCAGCTATACTCAAACTTGGCCACATCTTTAGGCTCATAATTGGCGGTGTCGAGGTAGTGGATTCCCGTGGCCAGGCACGCTTCCATCAGCGTAAGGTCCTGGTAGGGTAAGGCTACGTTGATGAGCATTTTGGGCTGGAATTGCTTGATCAGGATGACCGTTTCGGCCACGATGTCAGCATCGACCTGAGCGGTTTTTATTTCTACGCCGTGCATTTCCTTGATTTCAGCGGCAATTTTATCGCATTTGGACTTGGTGCGGCTGGCCAGCATGATTTCGCTGAATACCTGGCTGTTCATGGCGCACTTGTGAGCTACCACGCTGCCGACGCCTCCCGCGCCGATGATGAGTACTTTGGACATTTTTTTTAGTTGACAGTTGACAATGGACACAAGGCCGCTTGGCGGTTGACAGTGGAGATTTCCGCGATGAGCCTGGAATTTATAGTCATCTTTGGTGCATAAAACCTTCAACTGCGATTTGGCAAAGATAGTTGGCCTGATGTTTTTTTAAATAGTAAAACCAAAAGAACCGCTCACAGATGGACGTCATTTTATTAGTATTGGGAATAATTTGTCTGCTGGTCGGCCTAGCGGGTTCGGTACTTCCGTTGCCCGGACCGGGGCTGAGTTTTGGCGGGCTGCTGCTGATTTATTTCAGCCGCTTTGCCGATTTCAGCACCACGGCACTCATCACATTCGGGATACTGGCGGTCGTCATTGGGGTGCTGGACTACTATATTCCGATTTGGGGTGTGAAGCGCTTTGGCGGCACTCGGTACGGTAGTATCGGGGCCATCGTGGGCGGGCTGGGTGGTTTGTTTTTCATCCCAGCCATCGGCATTTTCCTGGGTACCTTTCTGGGCGCGCTGGTAGGCGAACTAATCGGAAAGGCTTCTTTAAAAAACGCGCTCCGTGCTGCTTTTGGCTCGTTTCTGGGTTTTCTTTCCGGGGTATTTGTGCAAATTCTGCTCTGTATCGCGATGATTATCTACGCGGGTTATGGCCTTTACGACCAGATGTGATCCCAAATGACATCATACACATCCACGGCTTCCAAGGAAGATTTTTCTACTTTCTGATCGGTAACACAAATCGGATAATATTCTTCAGGTACCTGGCTACTCCCGTGTGAGCCTTTGACCAGCGTGGCATCCAGCGGAATGACATCCATCAGGTACCTCAGTCCCACTAATTTACGGCCCAGTTTATAACCCGCCCGCAGTTTGATGAGCGGATTTTTAGGGTCCATGAACATCTCCACCGGATCGTAGCCCGGCTTGCGGTGAATGTCCACCAGTTTGGCATAATCGGGCGCTTTGGCGTCATCGAGCCAGTAGTAATAGGTAAACCAGCTGTCGGGTTCGGCTACGGCCACCAGATCGCCCGACCGTTCGTGGTCAAGGTGGTATTCTTTCTTTCCGGCTTCGTCCAGCACCAGGGCGATGCCGGGGGTACCTTCCAGCCGTTTTTTTATTTCGGCAAACTTCGTTTTATCGTTCACATACACGTGCGCAATCTGGTGATCGGCGGTAGCGAAAGCTTTTGACGCGCCAGCGTCCAGCAACTCGTACCAGCGCTCGGTACGTACCGTAATCAGCCCTTCTTCCCGCAGAATACGGTTGATGTGGACGGGTCGTGATACGGGATTGATGCCGTATTCTGAAAGCAGCATTATTTTGGCTCCCCTGTCTTCGTAAAATCGCACGAGGGTTTCCACCAGTTTGTCGATTTCTCCCAACTCTACTGAAATCTTGGAAAAATCAGGCCCGAATTTTTGCAGGCAATAGTCCAGATGCGGTAGGTAAATGAGCGTCAGCGTGGGATCATGCCAGTCGTCTACCCGCATGGAAGCATCGGCAATCCATTGGGAAGATTTCAGATTTGCGTTGGGCCCCCAGAAATTAAACAGCGGAAACTGTCCCAGTTCGTTTTGCAGTCGGTCGCGCAGTTCGGGCGGGTGGGTGTAACAATCGGGGGCTTTTACGCCATCGGCGTGGTACTGCGGGCGTGGCGTGGCCGAGTAGTCGGCGGAGGAGTACATGTTGTACCACCAGAACATCTTGGAGCAGGTAAAGGCGGGATTGCGCTTTTTGGCAGCATCCCAGATTTTTTCGCCCTGCACCAGATGATTCGACTGCTTCCAGAATTTCACTTCGGCATCTTCGCGGTCGTACCAGCCATTGCCCACGATACCGTTTTCGGCGGGCCACTTACCCGTGACATAGCACGACTGCGACGTAGTGGTCACGGCGGGTAACACGGGCTTGACGGGGGTTAGGGTACGGCCTTCGAGGTACCTTTTCAGAAAAGGCGTGTGCTCGCCGATGAGGTTGGCGCTCAGGCCCACGATGTCGATGACGACGGTTTTATGCATTGTATTGATTGTTTGCGTAGAGGCAAGGCATGCCTTTTCTCTACCATTATCTGTCCATTTGTTTTTTCAAATCGGCAATTACCGTTCGGGTGTCGTCAATTCTGGATTTGAGTCCTTGTTTGAAATACCAGGCTCTAAATTCGGGATTGTCGCGGTGAATTTCCAATTCCTGCTCTAATTCATGCAGGTAGTCTTCGCATTGGGCGAGGTACCTTCCGGTAGTTTCAGGATTATGAAAACCACCCCCATCGACGCTGATATACACCGGACTGGTATGCGCGGCTTGGGTGGAATCACCAAAACAACGGGCGGCAATCCATAAGCCCAGCTGCACGTTGTCGAGCGTGAAATTAAAAGATAAGTGATCGGCCGATTGTCCCGGCTCGTTGGGCGTGACGCGGTGCAGCACCTGGCCGTGGGCAACGAGTTCAAGTGCCGAGAGGGGTACCTGCCCGGCGTGTCCGTAAGCATGAGCAGTCACGATGAGGGCATCACCCTTTTTTAGGTCAAGCCGATCGCCGGGCATGGCCTGATTAACCCGTAAGTCCACTATCGGGCCGCTCGACACAAAGGTATGCCCCGCCGCCACGCTTTTTTGCCAGGCTGCTTCACTAAACGGCTCGTCGAGGTAGGTATAAAACCGGGCGTTGCCGATCCGGGCCGAGCGTTCGGGTGGGCCACGGTCGTGGTCATGGCCGCACCAGGGAAAATCCGAACCGGCCGTGGCGGTCAGCGGAAAGCCCAGGTCAAGCATCCGGTAGTAATGCTCCGTGCGCAGCGGTTGGGCCGACACGCAGTACTGTAGAATTTCCAGCACATCTACTTTGCCCCGCAGTCCGTCGAGGGTTAGCCCCCGGTACCCATGAAACGACTCGGCCTGATGCGCGTAGCCCGTTAGCCCGCCCCGTCGATGGATTTCGTCAAATACCTTATCGTAAAAGTAGTATTCCTGGCTATACCGCACGGCGGCTGTTGCGCCGAAACCCAGCGCGTGGCCCAGTTCAGGTGTGCGCGGATCTTCCTGTCCAGAGGTCAACAAGTACTTGTCCTGCTGGTAGGTACCTTTGTCCCCGAATGCATACTGCGGGTAGTAGGTTGCCCAAAAATCTCCCATTTTCAAAACCACCCCCACGTTGAGATCCTCGGCCTGAATCCAGTTGAGCAGGAACTCATTTTCCCGCAAAGAGCGCCGGATGTGAATATGATCGTCGGCCGAATACCAATATCGCGCTGCCATGTTGATCCAGCGTTTCAGGCGGTAGGTCGGCTGCTGCGATTTCCCTGCCTGAATGGTGAGGTTATGCGTCTGGCGTAGATATTCGGGGCCTTTCGATAAGGTCAATTGATAAGTACCTGCGGGCAAATCCAGGCTGAATGTTCCGGCGATGTAAAATGAACTATCCGGCTGAAAACCGTAGCCATCGGCGTGATCCCAGAGACCGTAGGAAACGGCAATAGCTTCGTTCGGGAGGAAGGGGACGGGCTTGCTGTCCTGCGTGAGCCGGACGCGGAGGGGCGTTGGCTTACCAGTTGTGTCATCCACTACCCTGATCCGAAGGTGCCCCGCTGACTGGCCAAGGCAGGTACCCCGCAGCCCCAAAGCCAGAAAAAAGGTCAGACAGGCTAGTCGCATTTCCCTAGAGATTAATCCAATTTCCCCAACACCCACTGTAATTCACGGACGATGGATTGGCCGATCGGCTTTTGAATTTCTGGTGGCAGCACGCCCCAGGTGTAGGTTTCCACTTCCAGATGATTTGTGAAGGGATTCTCTTTTTGAATATCCAGCGTTTTTATGATCTCATCTTGCGTAGAATCCAGCTTGCCGTACGAATTAATGAAAAGAGGTACATGAAAGTGAATGCGCCACTCGTCCGCCTTGGCGGCATTTTCATCCGCCAGCGCTTCGGGTAGGTCAGGGTACTTTTCCAGGGTACCTTCCGACTGCCGCGCTACTACCTGATGCAAGTAGACGGGTTCATTGAACGAGCGGAGAGTTTCCAATTTTTCATCAGCATTCTGCTGCAAATCAACCTTTACCGCCGAGCTGATCTGGATTTTACCTACCTTGATACCCAGGGTACCCAGGCGTTCCAGTACGTCCTGTGGCTCCTCATAGGCTACCGCCACGTGACAGACATCGAAGCAAAGCTGGATGTGTTCGAGGATGGCGGCGCGGGCCAACACTTCCGAAAAACCGTATTTTTCCTGTAAATAGGCGGTTCCGATGGGCAGCAGGTAGTCACGGTACCATTCCACAAATTCAACGGAATTTTCCAGCAATCCATCGGGCTCCGGCTCGATGTCGAGGTGCATCAGAATGTCCGTTTCCCGTTTTATTTCGATCAGCAAATCGACAATCTGTACCATGTTGTGCGTTGCCGTTTCGAAAGCGCGTTCGGTGGCGGCTTCGTCTTTCCACCAGAATCGGTAAGAAAGGGGCGAAGTAGACACGCCGCCCTCCATGCCCTCGGGCAGTAGCTGGGCCAGAATGGAAAAGAGCCGCTTGGTGTACTCAGTGCGCTCGGTGGTAGTCCAGTCAGGCGCATGTACCTGATCCTTGACAACGGTATTATGAAAGCCTCCGTACGGAAAACCGTTCATGGTGAACACGTACAAATCGTTTTCGGCCAGCCAATCCTTGAATTCCTGGAGGCGGACGGGATCGCTGAGTTCCAGGGAGGCATCGTTGGCCAGGCGCAGGCCGAGGGCAAAAGGTTGCCCGTCGGCCAGTTCCTTACGGATATAGGGTAGGTTTTTCTTTAATTCCTGAAAGTGCTCATTCCATTTTTCACCGGGGTGAATATTGCTGCAATAAGTCAGGTGACCGTGGGGCGTATTCATAGCAGGCTATCGGCGGTTGGCCATCGGAGTTTTCTAGTGTTGTAAATAAATATTTTCAAGATAATCCACCGATCCGGCAATGAGGGCATTGTCCATTTCGTGCACTTCCACGCCTTGGCCAATTTCTTCCAGCAGCATGATAGTCAGCCGACCGCCGAGGTGTTCGCGGAACTCATTCAGGCCATTGCGGAGGTTGATGTTATCATTATCAGCGAGTTTGGGATGATAGAGCTCAAAACCCAGTTTCTGAAAAACGGTCAGAATCCGGTTCAATTCTTCTTCCGTCAACAACTCCTTTTTGAAAGAATAAATGCTGTCGAGGGCGATGCCGATGGCTACCGCTTCGCCGTGGCGAATCTGAAAATCAGTGAGGTACTCTAGTTTGTGAGCCGCCCAGTGGCCAAAGTCCAGCGGACGGGATGAGCCAAATTCGAAAGGATCGCCACTGCGGATGTGCTCGGTGTGCATTTCGGCGCAGCGGTGAATCAACTTCTCCATCGTAGGCAGGTGGCGCTGAGCCAAAGCTTCGGTATTTTTTTCGATCCAATTAAAGAAAGCAGCATCTTTGATCAGAGCGACTTTGATCGCTTCCGAAATGCCGCCGCGCCAGTCGCGATCATCGAGGGTTTTAAGGAAAGTACTATCATTGAATACGGCGATGGGCGGCGCGAAGGTACCCAGGAAGTTCTTTTTGCCCCGATAATTGATCCCATTCTTGACCCCGACGCCCGAATCGTTTTGTGAAAGTACCGTAGTGGGAATGCGCACGTGCCGGATGCCCCGGTGCGATACCGCCGCGGCGTAGCCTACCAAATCGAGCACTGCCCCGCCGCCGATGCCTACCACCAGCGAATGTCGGTCAATGCCCTGATCGTCGATGGCCTGCACGATATTATCGAACAGGACATAATCGTTTTTAGCGTCCTCGCCTCCGGGTACCACCAGGATATTATTGGCCAGCTGGACAGTCGGGATTTCTCCTTCGAAGTAGCTTCTAATGTCCTCGGTAAGGGTGGGGTAGTGCAGTAGCAATCCACCATCGATCACCACCAGGGCTTTTCGCTGGAAACCCGTTTCTCCGAACCCTTCTATGAAATCGGCTAATACGCGGTTTTTACTGGAAAAAAGATGCTGGGTGAAAAAAATGGAATACGAATACTCTATCTGAAACTGTTGTTCAATGGTTTGCATAGAAAAATGACCCTACGTCACGGCGAAAATTCGGGCTAGTTGAATAGAAAAAGGCAACAATAATAATACCAGCAGGGCCAGAGGCCACATGCCAAAAGCCACACACCAGGCGGCGTTCATCACGATCAGCGAAAGTACCCCGGCTTTGACGGCCTTGCCAATCAACGGTCCCACGGGATTGCTGATGGCAGCCAGCAGCGGACGGGCCACCAGCCAAACGTGCAAAGCTACCCACGGGATTGTTAAAAGCAAGTTGCCTTGCGCATAGGCTACCAGAAGCTGCACCAGATGTACCGAGGCGTAAAGGAATCCCGCCAGGTACAATGTCCGACGCTTGCCGCCATGTACTTCGTCCTGGCTGATCATGGTAATGGCACCGATATAAACGATGGGAACAAAGCCCAGCCAAGAATATTGGGACAGCGCGGCGGGCAACACACTGATACCCAATAGCAGATTTCCGCCCCGGCACATGCCCATGACCAGCGGACCGAATATCTTGCTATGCTTGGCGTAGCGATCGTAGAGAATCACCAGCAACGCAATGCTTAGGGCGATTAGCCCACTGGTGAGCGAAAAGAAGCGGGCACTGAGTACCCCAGCCATGAGCAGGCTTCCGCCAAGAATAGCGGCATTTCGTAGGGGTACCTTGCCACTCGGAATGGGCCGTTCAGGCCGCTCAACGGCGTCGAGTTCGGCGTCGAAAACATCATTGAGAACCACGCCACCCCCATAAAGCCCTAAGGTCGAGAGTAAGAGGAGTACGAAACTACTCCCACTCTGAAAAGAAAAGCCAGCGATGGCCAACCCGGCCAGTATATCGGCCAGAGCGGTCAGCAAATTGGCCGGACGGGTAAGTTGTAGATACGGTTTTAGGATGGCCATTTAGTTGATAAACAGCGATTCTTTAGCAATACGCGGCTGCTGTCCACCCCGTAAAATGGTATTGCCGTTCATTTTCTGGCTCTGGTCGATTTCCAGACCGTTGGCAAAGTCCGTTTCGTGGATCTGTCCACTTTGACCGAACGCGTCGATGGCATTCTGGTAGGTCACTTTTCGGATTGTCTCATCAGAGATACCCCGCATTTTCATCAATGCGGCGGTTTTGGGCAAAGCCAGGGGGTCCGAAATACCCCAGTCGGCGGCAGAATTGATCATGATGCGCTCGGGGCCGTACTGTTCCACCACTTTCACCATGCGCTCGTTGCCCATTTTGGTGAAGGGGTAAATAGTAAACCCAGCATAAAAGCCCTGATCAAGTACGCTTTTAACAGTTTCCTCATTATTATGGTCGATGATCACCCAGGCCGGGTCGAAACCATGTTCCAGCGCAATGGCCATGCTGCGTTCTGTACCATGCTTCTTGTCGCGGTGCGGCGTGTGGACTTGAACGGGTAATTTGGCCTGTTTGGCCAGTTCAAGCTGGGCGCGGTAGTACTTTTCCTCGGCGGCAGTCTGGTCGTCGAAGCCAATTTCACCTACCCCCACTACGCCTTCTTTGTACAAAAAAAGCGGCAGAATTTCCATTACCTGCTCGGCCAGCGGCTCGTTGTTGGCTTCGCGCGAATTGAGCCCGATGGTGCAGTAGTGCCTGATCCCAAACTGCGACGAGCGGAAACGTTCCCAATTGACCAGACTGCTGTAATAATCCTTGAAGGACGAAAGCCCGGTGCGCGGCTGACCCAGCCAGAAAGCTGGTTCGATAAGCGCTACAATGCCCGCGTCGAACATAGTCTGGTAGTCGTCGGTGGTGCGGGAGGTCATGTGGATATGCGGATCAAAAAAACGCATTCCTTGGATCGTGTCGCGGTACTCATCCCAGGTCAGATCGCGGTGGGTAGGTACCTCTTGATCAGAGGTACCTTGGCTTTCCTCAAAGTGCGAGGGATTCGGTTCTTGGTTCTTATGGTTTTGTTGCATAGGTATTCAGGTCGTTAAATTCCAGATCGGCCCAGGAAATAGTTCTGTGTTGAACTGCTTTTTCCAAAACCGGATGCTGGGCCAGTAGTGTGTGTGCGGCAGAGGACGTGGCATGAAAGCAGGCCAGGGCCGCCGCTTTGTGATCATTAGGGTCTTCCGAAGCCAATAAATGCTTCATGTCTTCCAACAGAGCGTTGTCCATAAAGCCGGAAGATAGGCGCCAGACCTCGGGGGCCACGCTACGGCCTGCCGCCCAGCGTTCATGGGCAAAGTCGGAAAGCATGTGCGCCAGAGTCGGATTGGCGCGCTCTTCCAGGCCCACGATTTTGTGAATGGGCTTGTCGTTGAATATCGTTTTCAACACCAGCTGATTCCAGGCTGCCTCGGTAAAATAGTGGGCGGGGTAGGGGTTGTGCATGACCAGGGCGTCGAACACGTCGCCCACATTGGAGCGAACGGCCTCTGTGGCCCGAAAAAGCCATTTCTGCGGATAGTCCAGCAGGGGTAGTGCCGAATACAGCGCTACCAGCTCGTTCATTTCGGCGGTGTCGAAGAGCGTTTCAATATGCCTGACGTAGGTTTCCTGGTCACTGGAATCCAAGCAGGTAAGTAGCCAGACCCGACTTAGACGCACTGTGGACCAGTCCGTTACGGTAAAGCCAGGTACTTCGTCATTGAGCGCTATGGTATTTTCTTGTGAAATCGTTACAGATCGACGACCCACGAAACGGGGAGTAGCTACAAAGGCCGTCATTAGCTGAAGAGGTTCCGCACCGCCTTTTTCTTCCAGCCACATCCATTCTGTCTGGGTGAGTAGCTCCTGCAAGATCGAGGATAAGATACTATTTATATGATTTGAAGCCATGAACGAGGCGATAACTCTGAAAATAGGAAAAAGAGCATAGTGGGCTCAATATAATCATAACGGTTGCCCGGGCTTCTGCGTTTCGTAAGGCTTGCGTTTTTTGACTTTGATGATAGAAATCATAAGGATACTTTTCAGTGTTGACGGGAAAGTATTCAAAAGTCAAGCTCTATAATCTCCGGGTCGTTGAGCAGGCGTTTGGTGAGCTTCTCATGTTCTTTTTCCGAACCTTCCAGCAGCCAGCTCCCCGATATCCTATCGCCCGACCGGTTTTGTTTGCCTCGTTTTACTTTCAGGCCGTAATCCTCAAACAACTCCTCATAATGTTTCAACATCTTGTGGTGATACAGGGATACGATGCGGTAGTTGCGCGCCTGGTTTTTGAAATTGATGAATTTCTTTTCTACGAAATTCATGACCACCAGTGAAAACAGGAGAAGGAAAAAGCATACGACCGTAAGATCGTAGTGACCCGAACCCACGCAAACGCCCAGGGCCGCCGTAACCCAAATCGTGGCGGCCGTGGTGGTACCTACGATGCGATCGGCCTCCCGAAATATAATGCCTCCCCCCAGGAACCCGATGCCCGTCACGACATTGGCGGCAATGCGCGAAGGATCACCGCCGATGCGGATGGAAATAATCGTGAATAGCGTCGAGCCCAGTGAAATCAGAATCAGGGTGCGGAGTCCGGCGGGTTTGCTCCTGTATTCGCGTTCGAAGCCGATCACGGCACCCGCCGCGAACGATATGAGGAGCTTGATTATTTCTTCCGAATAGAATTCCATCAGGCCATGGTATTCATCAATTGCTCGATTTCCTCGGCTTCAATAGGAATGGAAGCCATCAGATCGCGGTTGCCCTCGGCGGTGATGAGGATGTTGTTCTCAAGACGAATGCCCAGTCCCTCTTCCCTGATGTAGATTCCCGGCTCGCAGGTAAATACCATCCCCGGCTCGAAGCGGCGGTACTTGTTGCCCACATCGTGGACGTCCAGGCCGAGAAAATGCGAGGTACCGTGTGGAAAATATTTTTTGTAGGCGGGCCAGTCAGGGTTTTGACTTTCAATGTCTTTTTTAGAAATCAGCCGCAGATCGATCAGCTCCTTTTCCATGACGGCACCTACTTCAACGTGGTACTCGTCCCATACATTGCCGGGAATAAGACGGCTTTTGGCAAACTTGAACACCCGAAGTACGGCATCGTATACCTCCCGTTGCCGCTTGGTAAACCGTCCGTTTACGGGAATAGAACGCGTCAGGTCAGCGCCATAGTTGGCATACTCCGCCGCTGCGTCCAGCAGAATGACCTCCCCATCCTTACAGGCCTGGTTGTTCTGGATATAATGCAGCACGCAAGCATTGGCACCAGAACCCACGATGGGCGTATAGGCAAAACCCCGCGAGCGGTTGCGGATAAATTCGTGCAATAGCTCGGCCTCTATTTCGTACTCCATCACACCTGGCTTCACAAAGTTCAACAGGCGTTCAAAACCCAGTTTTGTAATATCACAGGCCGTTTGCAACAATTCTATTTCCTGCGGCTGCTTGATGGCCCGAAGGTGATGCATGAGGGGAGCCAGGCGTTCGAGCGCGTGCAGGGGGTACCTTGTCCTGAATTCCTGAATGAAGCGGGCATCGCGGGTTTGCACGGGCGACTCGTTACGGGTATGCTCGTTGGTGTTGAGGTACACACGCTCGGCTTCAAAAACAATCA
Source organism: Salmonirosea aquatica (assembly GCF_009296315.1). Lineage (NCBI taxonomy): Bacteria > Pseudomonadati > Bacteroidota > Cytophagia > Cytophagales > Spirosomataceae > Salmonirosea > Salmonirosea aquatica. Next base: position 476,599 of record NZ_WHLY01000002.1, on the reverse strand, counting down.
GTCGCATCATGGCTTCGTAGTGGTGCGTCCAGTGGACGGTCTGGATGCCTGACACGTTGCGGGCCTGTTCCTTGGTCAATTTTTCTCCTTCCCAGACGGCAATGTGCTCGTTGGTTTCGCGTACGAAGAGTACCTCACGGAATTTCGGATCGGGGTGTTCAGGGAAAATCAAAAGAACCGTCTCCTCCTGGTCCACTCCCGAAAGATAGAACAGATCGGAACTTTGCCGGAAGCCCATGGTACCATCGGCGTTAGTGGGCATAATGTCGTTGGCTTGCAGGATGGCTATGGACTTGGGCTTCATCAGCTCGGCCAGCCTGCGGCGGTTTTCTATGAAAAGTTGTGGGTCGATCGGTTCGTAGCGCATAGTTCGTTGGAGTACGGGCAGCCCGGCATTCCGGTTTCCAGCACGTTTTTTAGGGATAAGAATGACAGTGTAGTATGGACAAGTTGCCCGTATAACACCACATAATATAAAATTTTACGTTTATCTTGCAAAGATTGGAATCTTAACCTAGTCTATCAAGCATATGCGCTCCGGAAAACTGTTTTTATTGCTGGCTTTCTTTACAACCGCCCTGTCGGCACAGCCTAAATACTGGATCTACCTCAAAGACAAGGATGCCACCGCCCGGCCTGCCATTTCGCAAACCACCCTGGAAAACCGGAAGAATTTTGGCCTGCCCTTGTACGAAGAAACCGACCTTCCCGTGCGGGAAAGCTATCTTGCCACACTGAAAGAAAAGCAGATTCAACCTATATACTCTTCGCGTTGGCTCAATGCTGTTTCGGCATCGCTTGATCTCTTGCAGGTAGGTGAAGTACGCAAACTGGATTTCGTGCAGGAGGTAGTACCTATGAATTCTGATTTTGTCATCGCCAGTACCCGGCCCGTCGACCGCGCCGCGCTGGCCCCAGTGATGTCGCAGGTGCAGTCGGAGTCTTTTCTGAAATCAAATATTACCGGCAAGGGCGTGACGGTGGGTATCATCGACGCCGGATTTTATGGAGCCGATTCGTCGCATTCGTTGCGGCACGTATTTTCCAATAAGCGTATTCTCGGCATCCGCGACTACGTGAAGCCTAACCAACCCGGCGAGTGGCTGTTTACGACCGCCGAGTCGTACTCCGACATGCACGGTACCGAAGTGATGGCGGCCATTGCAGGCCTGGATATCGACGACCAGGTACAGTACGGGACAGCTCTGAACGCTAAATTTTACCTCGCCCGCACGGATTATTCCCTGCGCGAATGGCGCGGCGAGGAGGACAACTGGATCGCGGCGATGGAATGGATGGACAGTCTGGGGGTACGTTTGATCAATACTTCGCTCGGCTACGCGCGTGGGTTTACCGATCCGCAGGAAAACTACGAACCCAAGCAGATGGACGGCAAAACGAGCGCCATCGCCCGTGCCGCCCAGATCGCCGTAGACCAGAAAGGTATTATGCTGGTGGTATCGGCCGGTAACGAAGGCGAAGATAAAAATTGGCGCATTATCTCTACCCCCGCCGACGCGAAAGGGGTACTTGCCGTAGGGGCGACCAACATGCGGCTCTGGAACCGGATTGGGTACAGTAGCATCGGGCCGGAGTTCCTTCCCTACCTAAAGCCCAATGTGTCGTGCTTTTCACTGTATGGTACCTCACTCTCGGCTCCGGTCATTACGGGTTTTGCGGCTTGCCTGATGGAAGCCAACCCGAAATTATCCAATAAAGAACTGATGGATCTGATTGAAAAATCCGCACATCTGTACCCCTACGGCAACAACTATGTAGGGTATGGGGTACCTTTAGCGACCCGCGCGCTGGCCCTGGCTAAGGCCCCCTACCTGCCCAATAATAGTACTTCCATCAAGGTAAGTGGTAAAACCTGCACCATCGATGTGGCTACGGACGAAAACCTGCTGGTGATTTATCGCAAGAAAAACAAGAAGGACGTGATCTCGCAGCAGATTGCCAAGGTACAGGATGGTAAAATCTCGCTCAAAAAACAGAACGGCGAGGAGTTTACGACCATCGACCTGAAAGACCGGTCCATCGAGGTAATTTGGGAATAAATCGGCCCCGGCTCCCTACCTTTGCGGCATGAAAACACAATTTGCCGTTATTTTCGACATGGATGGTGTCATCTGCCATACCAATCCCTACCATTCACAAGCGTTCAGGGAGTTTTTTGCCAAGCGCAACCTGAGTCCGACCGACGAGGAATTTGCCCAACACATGTTTGGCAAAAGCAACAGCTACATCCTCAAACACTTCCTGCAACGGGACGTGGTAGGCGAGGAGTTTGCCCAACTCGAAGACGAGAAGGAAAGCCTGTTTCGCGAAATTTATGAACCCCATGTCGATCCCGTCCATGGCTTCATGGCTTTTTTGAAAGATTTGAAAGCCAATGGAATCAAAACCGCCGTGGCTACCTCGGCCCCCCGCGCCAACCTGGATTTGATCGCCGGAAAATTGAACTTATCCGATCACATGGAATCGTTCATGGCCAGTGAGGACGTGACCAAACACAAGCCCGACCCGCAGGTGTACCTTACTTCCGCCGAGCGGCTGGGCGTAAAGCCCGAAAACTGCGTAGTGTTTGAAGACTCCTTCTCAGGCGTTTCGGCGGCCATCAAAGCGGGCATGAAAGTCGTGGGGGTACTTACTTCGCATGGAGTTGATGAACTTCCACCCTGTGACGAATACATCAAGGATTATCAGGAAATGACCTACGAGCGGGTGGCGGAGTTGTTCGGATAGTGGGTTTCAAATGTCCTACTTTGTTTGTAGATCATGGACAAAAACGGATAAGTTTTTTTATTAAATTACAGCCCTGCTAGCACTTTTCAATAAACGAAACTATGGATCAGATTCAGGAAGCGAAGCGATATCTCGAAAATGCCCGTGAAATTCTAAGTGAGAAAGCGGGGAAGGAAGATGGACTTTACCAGGATGTCAAGTACGTCAAAATGGCGGGGCACACGGCTTATGCGGGTGTCTTGGTGGCTCTTGATGAACTATTGGGAAAGAAAACCAAAGGCCGCAAGGATGTGGAATGGTATAAACAACAATTAGGGAAATTAGATAAAAAACTCCTTCACTCGTTTGTAGGGGCTTATGATACCCTTCATTTATCCATGAGTTATGACGGAAATCCTGTGGCTGGCGTGGCTGCTGGAGGCTTGGAACAGGCGGAGAAAATCATCAACTGGGTCGAGCAGCGCAAGGCCGCAGCCTGAGTCGCAAACAATATAACAAATCCCCCAGAAAAGAATATGTATTCTTTTCTGGGGGATTTATATTGACAGAGGTACCTATTACTTCTTCTGCTGCGAAAGGAACGTAATCAGCGAAGCGAATTCCTCGTAGGACAGGGCGTTGGCCAATCCGGCGGGCATCATGGAAGTTTCCATTTCCTGACGTTTCACAATGTCGGAGGTCTTGATGCGGGTCACTTGTCCGGCGATGTCGCGAAGTACCAATTGATCGGCCGATTCTTCCGTGACGAAACCCATGTAAGTTTTGTTGCCTTTGGCGGTGATCGTTACCGTCGCGAAGCCCTGCGAAATGGATGCGTTGGGTTTCAGAATCGACTCGGCAATCTGTTCGCGGTTCATGATCGAGCCGATCTGCCCCATAAAGGGCCCTTTCATGGTTTCGCTTTTGCTCAGGCTGTGGCAGGCCACGCACCCTTGCCGGGTAAAGAGCGTTTTGCCCACTGCCGGGTCACCCTTGATTTTGTCCATCGCCAGCATCACATCTTCAATGGAAGCCTCACCTACCTGGCCTTTTTTGTTTTTGATTTTATTCAAATCCACTTTCACTTCTTCCTTCACGGCTACCTTTTCGTTGGTACCAAATTCCGGAATTTCCATCCGTAGCTTGTCGTTCAGATCGGTATAGAATTGCTTGTCAGAGGATTTGTTCCATTCTTTCAACAGGAATGTCTTGATTTCCGGCGATGATTCCCAGGTAATGGCCTTGTAATAGGGGCCGTGGGTGTCGGGCCGGGTACTCCACCACCACGAGCCGTCGTAGGGAGCTTCTTCTTTGTAGAGCCTGGCCAGGGTAGTCAAAATTTGCGATTTTAAGTCGTCGTCTGATGCTTTCTGATAGGCTGCCATCAAGCCGTTCACGGCATTCGGATCGTGCATGTAGCGCAATGCCCACAGCGCCAGCGTAGAATTGGGGGTACCTATGGCTTTGACCGCCGCATCCACGGCATCCAGACTCACCAGCGCCCGCACTGCCAGGTGGGGTAGCACAATAGCCGAGTTGGGCGTCGCGTGCGGACCTTCGGTACCCATGGCGGGCGCTACGAAGGAAGAGGGTACCTTTACCGATAATAATTCGGTAGCCGCTTCCTTGCGTCCCAGCCGCCCCATGCCGACAATTGCCGCGGCCTGTACGCGAGGGGTACCTTCTTTTAGGGCTTTGGTAAAGGGTTCGAGGGGTACCTTATCGAGGTAAGGCTTGCGGTCGGCCAGGGCACGAAGCGCGTACTCGCGCATGCTGGGCTCGGTGGTTAGCTTGGTCAGATTGGCGATGCCGTCGGCACCCGCTGTCTGCGCATAGGTGTACATGGCCGCTACGCGTACGTAGTCGGGCTGACTCCTGTCCGCCGCGATTTTCCAACTGGCGTCGATGGTTTGTTTGGCCGGACGGGTCAGAAGTTCCTGCTGCGCAGCCAGTCGGGCCACGCCACTTTCGGATTTGAGGATCGCAGCTACCTGATCGACGGAGAGTTTGGTTACGTCAGGAAAGGCTTTAAACTGCCAGTTATTGGGTACAGCCCGCACCACGAAGCCCTTATTTGGATTGCCCGAGTAGCCCGCCCCGTCCCAGGCCGACATGTATGCCCGGCCAGACGCGTCGATGTCCACGTCGGTGATCTGGGCTAGCTTCACAAATTCCTCCTCCTTCTGGGTGTAGCTTGGCCCATCGGGCGTCACGCGGTGAATGTACAATTGACTGCGTCCCCAATCGGCCATCATGGGTACATGGTTATACTTAGTGGGCCAGGTAGGGTCATCCATAAACAGAGCACCCGTCCCCGAACCGCCGCCTACGTCCACGAGCGCGGGGAGAATTTCTTCGGTAAAGTGCTGGAAAAGAACAGGGTATCCATACTCGCCCGACTGGATCTGATGAATGAAACGAATATTCCAGCCGCCGCCGTCGTTGGTATTGCCGCGCGTGAAGATATTCATGTAAGGGTCGATGGCTACATCGTAGATATTGCGCAGACCGTGGGTATAAACCTCCATTTCGGTGCCGTCGGGGCGGACACGCAGGATGCCACCACCGAGTTGCGTGAGTTTTTTGCCTGAACGATCTTCGGCATTAACAAAGCCAAAATCACCTACAGCGATATAAATCCAGCCGTCGATGCCCATGCGGATACCGTTGGTAGCGTGGTCGGTACCCCGGCTTTGTAAGAATTTGGGTGAACTGATATGCTGAATCAGGGGCTTGGGTGCGCCATCGGCTTTGCCATCCTTATTTTTATCTTCAAAAACCACCAGATCCATTCCTTCGGCGATGCCACTTTCCTCAGAAAAAACCGTGTGCAGCACAAATACCTGATTACCCTGGGCAATGATACCGCGCGGGTTATCGACCACGGCAAAGGTGGAATGCTGATCCATTTTGCCATCGTGGTTGGTATCCACCAGCTTGACGATGCTACCCTTGCCGGGCTTTTTGCCGAGCGAACCGATCATGTCCACCCCTACGTACACCTCGCCCGTGGGAGCTACCGCCAGACAAGCCGGACTGGGCGTAACGTCATGATTGGCAAAGTGGGTAATGGTGAGTTCAGCGGGCCATTTGGCGGCATTGGGCAGAGAGTCCGCAACAGTTATCCGTTGGTAGTCCGTCGAAGTGAGAGAGGTTGTCTGCTTGACATTGGTCCAGTACAGGATCAGGAAAGCGTAAAAAAGGCTTAGAAGTATCTTGGGCATGATAGATTATAGTTGATAGGGATATTAGGCTTAACGAAACAGAATTAAAAGATATATCACTTTTTCAAAGACAAATATAATGGATAACTACCGCAGGATCGCATCGCCGTAGTGCCGGAATTAGTAAGTCTTAAATAATATCTTTCAGCTGATAAGTGATATTTTATAAGGTGTCATGAGTCTCTGTCCAATTAAAACAGTAATTTCCATTTTCAAATACGAATAAGAGATGAAGTCATCGGAAGTCATCCCGGAGCTGTCAATAGTCACCATTGGCCGCGACCCGGACAATACCGTCGTTTTGGCAGATCCGTCGATTAGCCGCAACCACGCCCGGCTCATGGTGTGTTCGCCGAATAGCTTTATTTTTGAAGATTGTGGCAGCAAAAAAGGCATTTTTTTCGAGGATGCTCAGCGCAATAAAGTACAGGTTACCCGGAAACTCGTCGATATTGGCGACACCGTGTGGCTGGCAGATAGCAAGTTTCTTGTGAAGGATTTGCGGCCTGAAAATCCTGAAAAATCTTCTAGAAAGGAAGCCGCCCGAAACTACCCACTGGATTTTACGACGGAATTTTCTGCTCTTCAACAAGTCTATGATGATTATCCCGAATTGCGCAAAGCCTGCCGGAACCGCGAAAAAATGATCAGGCTTTGGAGCGTTGTGGGCGGCTCGATCATCGGGGTAGGTACGGTCGCGACGGCAGGTACGATGGGCTTCTTGGCCATGCTGTCAAGTGCGGGGCTTAGTATTCTGATTCCCACACTGGCCTCGCACTTGCTATCTACCGAAGAAAAACTCGAACTATTGGAAAAAGAATACCGACAACGCTATCGCTGTCCGAACCCCGACTGCCGCGATCCCTTCGGAAACAGGGAATATGAGATGCTGGTGCGGCAAAAAACCTGTGGCCGATGCAAAGCCGTGTGGGTGAAATAATTTTTTTCTTTTTGACTTACTTTTCTTCCCTTCACTTGATACACTAAAAAACCTTACTACCCATGACCAACAAAGTACCTGCTGAACCACAGATGACCGACGTTTTTGGTCGTTTCCAAAATACAATACCTCCGCTGAGCGAACCCTCCGGGCCTGTAGTCAACAATCGGAAAAAAGCTATGCTGAGCATGGCGGCGGTTCTTTTGGGAGCAGGAGCTGCATTTGCCGCCATTAACTTCGACCGCATTCGCGACTATGTCGAAGGAGACGAGGAGTTGGCTGGTGACAAGGTACCCGAAGCCGCTGAAAATGGGTCGGTTGTTGAAACTGCAACGCCTGTACGGCATCATAAGGCTTCGGCTGTTCAAAATGGTACCATTACGCCTAATGAAAGCATTGCGATCGCGGGGCAGGTTAGGGAACCAATGCCTTTTGGTGAAGCTTATGCTGCTGCTCGCGAAGAAGTAGGGCCGGGTGGGATTTTTTCGTGGCATGGGCAGGTATACAACACCTATACTGTTAAAGAATGGCAGGGATTATCCCTGGAACAACGGCGGGAGTTTTTGAGCGATGTAGGATACCGGCCCACTGGGAGTGCCGAAGTGTTAGAAAATGAATCGCTTACTACCGTACCCAGTGAAGATGGAGCTGTTGAGCCACCCCTAATTATCGATATTGAAGCGAACGAAGTGGACGGAATTTTTGAAAGCGAGCTTGTTGAAAATTTTCCTGTTGAAAACGAGCCAATTGTCGAAGCCGAAATAGCTGAGCCCGCCTTTTTCGACCTTGTCATCAATGGTCGGCAAGCATTGGGAATCGACGACGACCACGATGGGGTAGCCAATGCCATCGTGTTTCTGGATGAAAATTCCAGTTCTATACTTGCCTTTGTGAATGCGCAAGGGGACGCCATGATCGACACAGTCATTCAATTCGATGCCACGAGCCAGCAGGTCATCGGGCAGCAGACTATTGAGGTACCCTTCATGGCTGAGATTGACAAATTGGAGAATTGGGGCGATGTGATGGATGAACCCATCGGCGATATAGCCCTGGTGGCAGATACGGAAGAACCCTTAGCTTACGACGACGACAATGACTATACCCACGAGGATGGGTATGTCAACGACGCCGAATTACCGGAGATGGACTAGTGACAGTGTTTAAAAATTCCCTGATTTCCTGTCAAAAATGCGGCAGACGTATTGCGGTCAAAGCGCGGGACTTTGAAAATGGGGCGATTCAGTGTACCCACGTAGGGTGTGGGTACATAAACCAACTCGTTCAATCCTACTACGACGAGCATATTCTAATAGGTCTGCCGTCCTTCGGCCAGTTGGTGTATGAGGCCAATCCCACCATGAAGTACCCCCTTCGTCTGGGTACCAACGTGGTGGGTACCTCACCTACCTGTGAAGTAGCCGTGGAGCGGTTTATCCATGGGGACAAATGTTACATCAGTCGCAGGCATTGCACGATTGAAGTGCTTTTTAATAAATGGACGGGACGTTTTCGGTATCAACTTCAAGATGGCGCTTCCGACATAGATTCACACCATTATAAAAATAGTTTGAACGGGACCATGCTCAACGGATATCTTCTCCAGAACGGCGAGAAAATGGACCTCAACGACCAAGGGCTTTTGGGGCTGGGAGGAAAAGACGTGTTTCGGCTTGAAGCCTACCTGATCCCTGGAAAGATGTTAGAAAGTTATAGGATATCGAAGGTAATAGAACCGGATGAAACCCAGTGAATTTTCTCGTTCTTGTGGGACTCTTAGCAAAATTCTATGACAATATCTATTGACAAACCCGTTACTTTCTCACTCATCGGTCAGAGGGTTACTAATCAGGACTATGTGTACCCCGTCGATGAACGGAGCGGACTGTTTATCGTGTGTGACGGAATCGGGGGCTGGGATCAGGGAGAGGTAGCCAGCCGATTGGTGGCGGAGGCAGTGGCTCGCTTTATGGAGCAACACCCTACAGACTGTATTGAAGAGTCCTACCTTGCCGAAGCACTGGCAAGTGCTTACCGGACTCTGTTGGAATACCTGAGTCAAAACCGGTTATTGAGCCGATTGGGCACCACACTGGCGCTATTACAACTCACCAGCAGGGGAGCCACGGTAGCGCATGTGGGGGATAGCCGGGTCTATCATATGCGTGGGGGTGTTATTTTACACCAAACCCTGGATCATAAATATGTACAGGATTTGGTGGCCGGAGGCATCATCACCGAAGAGCAGGCCCTGAACCATCCGCGGCGCCATACGCTGAGCCGGTCCATAGGCGTGCAGTCTAATGAGTCACCCCTTCGGATGGACAAAGGAGAAATTGCGCATATTGCAGACATTCAAATGGGTGATTTCTTCTTTTTATGTACCGACGGGGTATTGGAGCAGGTCGATGATCAGTCTCTAAGGAACATATTCGCCCAATACGAAACTTCGCAGGATATTGCAGATCAATTGCTCGGCCGCTGTCGCAACCTTACTCGGGACAATTACTCGGGATGCCTGGTCAGGATAAAGCATGTGAGTAGAGAGAAGGCGAATCTTCCTTTTGGAATTTTCGGACAAAGCCAGGAGTGAAAGCCTTCCTATCTACGACTGAATGATGTATTCTCAGAAAGCACTTCTCTACGGGGTGCTATGTTTGTTTTTTGGAGTACCCTTTGGCTGTCGAAAAGCAGGAGCTAAAACGAGCTATGCTGTGGTGGTCGGTATCTCTGATTACAAGATTTCCGATTACCGTACCGGCGACCTCCGCTATGCCGACCAGGATGCCCGGCGCTTTGGGGACTTTCTAAAAAGCGCGGCCGGGGGGAGTGTTCCGGCCCAAAACATCAAGCTTCTGACAAACCGGGAAGCTACCAAATCGGCAATCCTGCAAGCGATGAGCCTTTTTGGGAAGGCTACCCCGCAGGACCGGGTGGTATTTTATTTTTCCGGCCACGGGATGAAAGGTGGTTTTTTGCCCTACGACGTGAGCGCCACTGATCCCACAACTATCCTGAATTACCAGGAGGTGAAAGCGCGATTCAAGCCATCAGTCTCTCTCACGAAGCTCTGTATTGCCGATGCCTGTCTGTCGGGCGGCATGACTGCCCGTACCGCCTGGAAGGGACCTGCCTCCAAGACTTCCACCTCCTCCAATGTCGTATTGATGCTTTCCTCACGCTCAACCCAATCGTCGGTTGAAAGTGGTGCCAGACGGGGCGGAATTTTTACATTTTATGTGCTCAAAGGGCTTCGGGGGGAAGCGGATAGTAATCGAAACCGGACTGTGACGATTAGGGAGCTGTATGACTACGTATCGCCTCTCATGCGACGCAGTACGCCCAACCGCCAGGCACCCCTGTTTTATGGAAAGTTTTCCGATGAGCTGCCCCTCAGTAAGCTACAATGAGAAAGTCTGCCAAATTTCTTATTTTTGGGTATTGAAGTTATAATATAGGCAAGCACTATTTTTATGAAACAACCTTTACCACAAAGACTTTACAATCCGCTATTTTATTTTCTGCTTTTCGGTTTTGTGGGCTTGATGCTAGGTTGTGGATGGGTTGATCCTGCTCTCAAAACCTTGAAAACATGCACGTTTCCTACTTCGGTGACCACCGCGAGTGTCAGTAAGTCGACCTACACCTATGTCCTCGTGACCGCTTCACCTGCCGACATAAAGCGGGTCGTTTGGAAAGTACAGCAGGGGAGTACGATCATCACGCAGGCCGAAAAAAGTGATACGGCTGCCTTCAGCCATACTTTTGCTACTTCGGGTACCTATACGATCAATGCGGAGATCGAAACCGTGTGCGGCGAAAAGACCACGCTTAACCACACGACTACCACGAGCATAAAAACCTGCATCCTACCCTCGGCCATCACTCCGGTAGGGGTCAACAGTAGCACCTACCGCTACACATTGATGACGGCTACCCCTGCCGATGTCAAAACCGTCGTTTGGAAAGTAACCAACGGAGCGACTACGCTTACCCAAATCCAGCGCGCCGATACCAGTGCTTTCACCTATTCGTATGCCGCTGCAGGTACCTACACGGTTACGGCGGACATAGAATCGGTGTGTGGCGAAAAAATAACCCGAACGGCCAACACCACGGTTGACCTTGGAATTTCTGTCACTGCAAATTTCGCCGCCTGGAAAATAGGGGGAGCGAATAACGACATCGGACGAAGTGTGGTGGTGGATGCTGCGGGTAATGTCTACGTGGTAGGTACCTACGCTTCATCATTTACCTTCGGTGCCACTACGATGAGCGTGGCCGGAAGCAATGATATTTTCATTGCCAAATACAACAGCCGGGGCGATGACGTATGGATTCAGCGCATTGCCAGTGTCAATATGGATGAAGTGAAGGATGTTGTGATTGACAGTAGCGGCGATATCTTCGTTACGGGAGAGGTGAGTTCCAACGTGGGGTATTATAACAGTCCCGATGATGTCCAATCAGGCAACATCATTCATAAAGCAGTGAACGGTAATAGCGATGCTTTTCTGGCAAAATACACCCGCGATGGCAAGTTGGTATGGTTCAGAACCTACGGTGGCAATACATCGGAGGTAGGTACCTCCATCGCTTTGCATTCCTCCGGCATTTATCTGACGGGTGTCTTTGGAGCCAGCAAAACAACCTTCGGCTCAATCACTTTGCAAGCACTCGGTACCGACGGGAAATACGACATGTTCCTGACGAAGCTGTCGACCAACGGAGACGTACTATGGGCGGTTTCGAGCGGTGGGTTTGAAAGTGATTATGCCAGCAGTATCGCCGTCGATTCCGATGGGAATGTGTATATGAGCGGTATTTTCATGTCGCCCGGAACCTTCCGCTCGGCTTCGGGTGCCTCGGCTGAGCATCCCTCCAGTGCGACGCCCGATATATTCATTGCCAAATATAATTCATTGGGGAATCTGATCGCCTTTCACAAGGGGAATTCGGGTACTTCCATTTACGGAAACAGCTTGGCTATTTATGATGGCGCTCTGTATGCCACCGGGTACGTCGAAGGAAGTAAATACGGCAATCTTACGGTGGATTACAGAGGCGGCGGCGCGGATATTTTCCTGGCCAAATATGATTTGAATACGCTGAATGTCGAATGGGTCAAAACAGCAGGTAGTTCCGGATTTGACGCTGGTAATAAAATCGTGTTCGATAATGCGGGCAACATTTACCTGGCGGGCTTGTTTAGGGACAATTGCCACTTTGGCTCAACTGTACTTAGGTCGGCAGGAGATTCCGATGCGTTTTTGGCCCAATACGACGTAAACGGCAACCTTCGCTTTGTCAAATCGGTAGGTGGCCCGTCAGCCGACGGGTACAATGCCCTGGCGGTCAATAGTGCGGGTAGCCTTATTTATATGGTGGGATTCTTCGGTGGTACAATTAATATAGGAGGTTCATCGCTTTCCTCCTCTGGAGGTCTCGATGTACTGACCACGAAGTACCCCGATTAAAAACCGAGTCGGTATGAACGTTACTTTTACTTCCTATTCCGATTTTAGTAAGCGCTATCCGATCCAATTCGGTGACGATAGCAGCTGGCTTGGAACGGGTACTTACGGGAAAGTAATCAAAGTGGAGGATCAGGTTGAAACGGAGTGGGTGGCGATCAAAATCAGCGAATACCGGTATGACGACGCCAAGTCGCTCAAAGCGGAAGTAGAGCTGGCTCAAAAGGTACCCCGCCACGCCAACATTGCGCGCTACGATGCATGTTATCGGCTCGAGACCGAAGTGGGCGTGAGCGATTTTGCAATCATGAAGTATTATCCCGAAGGTAACCTGGCCGACCTGCTCAAATCCCGACGGCTCAGCGATGCGGAACTCCGGGAGCTGGTGGGCGGAATATTGGAAGGCTTGAAGGTACTCCACCAAAAGCGCATCGTTCACCGCGATTTTAAGCCGGCCAATATTCTTATTTCGAGGGATAATCGCGGACGCCTGATTCCTAAAATTGCCGATTTTGGCCTGAGTAAGTTTGTTTCTGACGACGAAATAGATCGTTCCGATTTTGACCTTAGTGACGGTCGGGGTACCCCGTCTTACAAAGCCCCGGAGCAAATCATGGGCGGGCGGGTAAGTTTCAATCTCGATTTGTGGGCATTTGGAGTGATTTTGTATGAGATGATTACGGGCGAAAAGCCTTTCACCGCCGGAAGCCAATCGACTGAGCCCACGCAACGGCGGGAGCTCGAGCGCAGAATCACGACCGTTCAACTCCCCGAACGGCTCGATGCCGTACCCGAGCCTTACCAAAGCATGATCCGTTTGTGCCTGGTCCGGGACATTCGGCAGCGCGTTCGCAAACCGGATGAACTATTGGTGTATTTGGAAAAACCGACCAGAAAACCCGATACAACCAGCCAACCCGCCCAACCCCTGCTTGCCGAAGAATATACGGATGTGTATGTACCTTCAGCAACTGCCCTCACGAAGCAAATCGGACCGGATCAGGGTACAATGCCCGCCACAGATGCTTCGGGAAAGTCATCAAGGGGAAATTCTGTTTGGTTATGGAGTTCCTTGGGAGGAGGTACCCTGCTAATCGCTTTTCTGATCTGGAGCATGAAGCCACCGGTGTCCTCCGAAATAAATGAATTATCCGCGAGCGGTACCGTTGCCCCAAAAGACATTTTTCAGGAAATAGCTACCAACGATTCTCCCAAAAGTGAGGAAGAACGAACTACCAAGGTACCCCTGGAAGTGCCCGCCACTAAGGTGGCTATCGTGCAAAACCAGCCGAAAAATGAGTCGAATCAAATCAAAGATTTGCCCTCAACTGAGCAAAGTGGAAACTTGATAAAAAGGCAACTTCAAGCCGAATACGAGGATTTGATTCAGAAGGGCAATGAGTTGATCAATAGCACCAATAATAAACCAGCCGCGATGGAATTGTTCAATAAGGCACGTCAACTGGCGGCAGAAAATGACCTTAATGCTGCCAAAGGCAATGCCTCTTATACCTATTATTATGATAAAGGAAACCGCATTTACGAGAATGGCGCGTATGAGGGAGCCAAAGCGTGGTTCAAACTGGCGCAGTCGTTGCATCAAACCGAGGAGGTAGGCAGGCGCATCAGAGACTGTGAAATAAACCAATAAAATGTATGCAAAAAATACTTCTACTATTACTCATTCTTGGGTGCAGTATCTGTTCAAACTTTGCAAATAGTTCGGTTCCTGATTTGACCGGAAAGCTACCCATCGCTTGGGAACAAGCTGATGACGAATATGACCGATATAAAAAACGAGCGGATGATTTTTTTGACCGGGGCGACTACCTGAACGCGCTCCGACAATACCGAAACTGCCTTGAGGTACCTACCTATGAAAACGACCCCTACGCCAAAGGAAGAATCGCTTTGGTGCAGAAATTATTGAAGCTCCGTGAGGAAGCCAACAAGGCACTGAATGAAGGAAAAGGAGCGGAGGCGATCGAGTATTTTGAACAAATAGTGGCCCAAAATCCCAAAGATTCCATTACGAAAGTAAATCTGACTGACTACTGGGTAGCGGAAGCTACCAAGTTTTATGAACAGCAAAACTACGAAGAAGCAAAGGTACGCTATCAGAAAGCCCTGCAATATGCCACCAAGCCCGCATTGATTCAGGTGCAAATCCAAAATAGCGAGGCGTTTATAAAATTTAAAGCTGAGCAGGCGGCAAAAAACGAAGAAAATATCAAAGGCAATCCTTCGGTAGTGGCAAATAAACCAGATGCTAAGACCGATTTGCCTGAGAAAATAAATCCGCAAAAAGAGATTGCAATAAACCGGCGCATCGGCACAAAAGTTTTGGTAGGTGCGGTTGGCTTAGGAGCGGGCTTGTACGCCTATACACTCAATAACCAGTACCAGACAAAGCTCGACGAGGCCAATCGGATTGGCAGGTCCACAGACCCGGATGGCGATGGTGTGATCCTTACGGCCGGTGAATATAACCAATGGCAAACGGCCTATAAAAAAGCTGCGGATGCGAAGCAAAACCGTTCGAAGTTTGTGGCCTCGCTGGGCATAGTGGGGGCGGCGGCTATTTCGGAAGTTCTCCTATGGGTACTTCCAAAATCAAAGAAATCGACCGGCATCAGTATAGAGTCAAGCACGCAAAATCTGGGTTTGGCGGTACGCTACACATTCAGATAAATGGGAGCGTGCATCTTCTTTTGGGAGGTTTAAATTGCTATTTAAACCCCTCCTTTAATAGCTTTTTGGCTTTTTGTGAATAGGTATGCCGGGGAGTTTTAGAAATTCTGGTGAGCAAATCCTTGGCCTGTTTTTTCTTGCCATTTTTGAGATATGTTAGTGCAATGTACCATTCGGCCTTTTCGCGAGCGTTGCGTAGGTCAGCTGTTTTGATAAGTTTTTGTAGTGAATCCAGTGGAATTGATTTGTACTGGGCATCCGTCATTTCTTGCTCCGCCAAAGTCGCCAGGTGGCTCGATTCTGAGGTCGTATTGGTTTGCCAAATCCACCAGCCCAAGCCAAGTACGAGCACGATGGAGGCAGCGATGGACCATATCTGAAAAGGATTTATTTTTCGAGCAAAGGAAATCTCTGAACGTTTATTGGCTCGTTCCCGAGCATTAAGTAGCTGTTTTTCAATAGCCAATGCCCGCAGACCCAGGCGTAATTTTTGCTGTATTTCCATTTCTGCTCTTAAATTATCATCCGATTGTAAATCTGCCTCAATAGATCGTTTCTCTGCCTCCGAAAGTGTATTTTGGAGGTAGGATTCTATCCGGTCAAATTGCTCTTGGTTCATCGAAGTATTTATATTTGTTTTAGCAGCAATTTTTTGAGTTTCTCCGTGCAGTCATAGCGTTTTTGTTTGGTCGATGATTCTTTCATTCCTAGCTTCTCGGCAATATCCCGGAGCGATAAATCATCTATATAAAACCATTCGACGAGCTGGCGACAGTCATTTTTTAACTGGACCAGGGCGTTACGCACCTGAGTTATGAGTTCACCCCGTTCCAAATCTTTTTGTAGGTCTGTATCGTGAATTGGGTCATAAGAATCAGGTATACTAGCTCGGGTTTTCAGTCGACTGGAAGCGAGTTCATTGAGCCAGACTTTTTTGCAATAATCAAATACTACAGTTGTAATTTTTGCATTTTCCCGAAATTGATACTTCCCGGTCTCGAGATTCAAAAGAAAATTTAATAAGCCTTTCTGGAAGGCATCTTCGGCGTCCATTTCTGAGCCGCTGTTGCGTAGTACCCAATACTGGAAAGGATTCGCTAATTCCTGATATAGATAATCGTACGCCCAGGCTTGCCTAATTTTGAGAGATTCGTATAATTCAGACTGAGTAAAAGGAGGTGAATTTGGGGGAGACATGCAGTGCGAAGGTTACCTCTACAAACATAGATTAAAACCAGTTGTCCTCAAAGGCAGAAGGATTGGCGCACGGTTCGGGGCCACCGCTTGGATTCGGGATACCAGTACGGTACTCGCAGGCGATGAGATTTGTCGAGGTGTGGAAAGTTACCTCAGCAAACACGGGTAACCCAGCTGTAAGGTATTGTAGATCAAAAGCCATATTGAATATTTATAGTAGCGTGAATCACCAGATGTGCTACTGTATCAAATTCAATGGCAAAAGGTAAGTGAAGTGTGTGGGGCCCCTAAAGTCCCATACACTTCACTGGATGGGGAAATCACATGTCCGATCAATTCTCCGCCCAGGCTAAAGCTTCCTCGCGCTGGGTACGGTCGAAGTATTTGACCTCAGCTCCGGTGAAAGGCTTCATCAGCTGGGTCATAAAATCCTGCCAGCCGGTTTCGCCTACCATAGCAACTTTATTGAAGTCGTTGGCATGCTTCACATCGAATTTCAAATCTTTCCAGGCAGCCGAGGCGTCCCAGCCGTCAAAATCGGACATTTCCCAATACAGGTTAATCTTTCCATTTTGGCGGATTTTTTCCTCCATAATGGGCAGGAATTGGTCGTAATCACTTTTTTCTAGTTCCCCCGTGAATTCCAGGGCCAGTAGTTTGTCGGTGTTTTTGATGATGTTGTACATAGTTTAGTGAGGTTAATTTGTCCAACGCAGATAACCTTCAAAAAGGCTTGTCTGCATGATGTTTCTTAATCAAACCTCAAATTCTGTACCCGCACCGCATTCAGGATGGCCAGCAGTGCTACGCCCACGTCGGCAAAGACGGCCTCCCACATGGTAGCCACCCCACCTGCACCCAGAATAAGTACAATGCCTTTTACGACCAGTGCCAGGGTTATATTTTGCCAGACAATCCGGCGTGTAGCGCGGCCAATGGCAATGGCTAGGGCGATTTTGGCGGGTTCATCGTTTTGGATCACCACGTCGGCCGTTTCTACCGTGGCGTCGGATCCCAGTCCTCCCATGGCTATTCCTACATCGGCCAAAGCTACCACCGGAGCATCGTTCACGCCATCGCCCACGAAGGCCAGCTTGGCTTTGGGGTCCGATTTCAAGGTTTTCATTAGCCGTTCGACCTGGGCTACTTTATCTTCGGGTAATAGGTCGCCATGCCATTCGTCCACCCCAACCTGCCGCGCCACTTCTTCCACCACGGCTGATTTATCGCCCGAAAGCATGACGGTGCGGATGCCTTCATTTTTCAGTCTAGTGATTACCCCCGCGGCGTCGAACTTTATCTCATCGGCAATGGTAAAGTAGCCTGCGAACTTCCCGTCCAGGGCCGTCATGACAATGGTATAGGGAATCTTGGTCAACGCTTCATCGAACGAAATCTGGAATCGGCGCAGCAGTTTGGCATTTCCGGCCAGCATGGTTTTTCCTTCTACCGTACCTTTAAGTCCGTGGCCGGGAATCTCCTCCACGTCATGGATCGAATAGGATTCGTAGGGATGGGCCTGATCCGTAATGGGTACGAAACCACTTTGAGCATCTCCGCGCTCGGCGTACTCGAGAATAGCCGTGGCAATCGGGTGGGTCGATTTGCTTTCGAGCGCCGCAGTCAATTGAGCCAGTTCGTGGCGCTCTATACCCACTGGTTTAACCTCCTGAACCATAAAGGTACCCTTGGTCAGGGTACCCGTTTTGTCCATTACAACGGTTTTGAGCTGGGTCACCAGGTCGAGAAAGACAGAACCTTTGAACAGTATTCCGTGTCGGGATGCGGCCCCGATACCCCCGAAGTACCCCAGCGGAATCGAGATGACCAGGGCACATGGACAACCGATCACCAGAAATACCAGCCCCCGGTAAAGCCAGTCGTGAAATATGTATTTGTCCACAAAAAAAGAGGGGAGCAGCGTAATGGCGAGCGCCAGCCCGCAAATAATGGGCGTATAGATTTTGGCAAAACGGGCAATGAACTCCTGCGTCTGGGCCTTACGTCCCGTGGCTTCCTGAACCAGTTTGAGAATGCGTGAAAGCTTGGAGTCCTGAAAAGGCGTGGTTACTTCCATCTCCACCAGCGACTGCCGGTTGATCATACCGGCCAGAACGGGCTCACCCCGACGAATGGTACGCGGCACACTTTCGCCCGTGAGGGCAGCGGTATCAAACGATCCGCTGTCGTAGCGCATAGTCCCATCAAGACCTACTTTTTCACCCGGCTTGAGCTGAATGGTTTCTCCTACCTTGACCGTATGGGCTTTTACTACCTGATACTTTCCCTCGCGCACGACGGTCACTTCGTCGGGGCGTACGTCGAGCAGGGCTTTGATGGATCGTCGTGCCCGAAGCACGGCTGCGTCCTGAAAAAGCTCGCCGATGGTGTAAAACAGCATTACCGCCACGCCTTCGGGGTACTCGCCAATGGCAAAGGCACCGAGGGTAGCCACGCCCATCAGAAAAAACTCAGTGAATACATCGCGGTGCAAAATCCGACTCCATGCCCGCTTGAGCACGGGCCAGCCGACAGGCAGATAAGCTGCTACGTACCAGATCAGTCGCCACGGATCTTGAAACCATACGGTTGTAAAATGGTCCAGGGCGAGGCCGGAGAGCAATACAGCCAGGCTACTTAAGACGGGGAGGTACTCCCGCCAGGGTTGTCCGAAAATTTTCTTCTCCAGAAAGGCCTGCGCCACCGGCGTTGTACCTTCTTCTAGCAGCTCTACATCGGTATCTGTATGATCGTGGTCGTGGGTATGATCGTGTGCCATTGGATTTTCTGAGTGCAGTAGAAACGCAAAGTAGCGCAAGAAACAGGAAAGTAGCTAAAATTCAGCTTCTAAACCAGGAATCGAGGTAATACTCAGTCTTACTGAAGCAGCAAAAGGTACCTACAGGAGTATTGGATTACGATCACTCCGGTATTCTCCTAAGCTTATTCTGATAAAAAATTAGCCTGGGACTTTATAAAACAGGATCAGTAACCCGGGCGTCGAAAACGCCTGTCAGGACTCTGCCATTACGTTTGATTTGCAAGAAGATACGGTACTGACCTGCTTTGGGAAAGGCGTAAGGAAACGAAACCACACTCCCGTGCTCCATCCCCGCATGGGCCGTAGAATCAGCACCTAAATCCATACCCATTTCCTGCATCAAATAGGATTCCCGCTCGGCTTCGGGCATTTGTTTGAGCATGGCTACATGGCGATCGATGCTGTCGCGAAAAATTTTCGAATCGGCCCGTTTGAATACCCTGGCCGTATCAGCAATGCGGTTTTTTAGCGATAGTTCGGCGGCCATGGGTACGGTACCTATGGGATGGAGGTGTACGTAAACCGAACCATCCGATCGCACCACGGCCGCGTGACCTGCCATGCCCAGGTAGGGTTGCAAGATAGCCGGCTTGCTCTCGGGTGTGAAAACGGCAAAATTTAACGAAAGAGGCTTTCCGGCCTCAAAAACCTGATTGGCTTTTCCCTCCCATACTACGTAGGAATCATCCTGTAGAGTGGTGCGGGTACCCGGCTGGCCACAAACCACCACGTTCTCGTCCAGAGGTACCTGCTTGGGTTTGTTCAGCGGATCTGTCACCACGTACGTATCTTCCGGATCTGTTTTTTTAATTTCTGTATGGTTTGACGCCAATTCGGGGATATCTATCGTGTCGGTGAGAGTTTCGGTAAAACCGGAATAAGAAAATATGTCCCCATATACCAGGTACTTCCCGGGGGGTAGGTTAGGTAGGTAGGACTGGTAGGTCGTGGAATCGGTGCGTTCAGGATGCAGGTGGGCGAAGGCATCCAGACCCGGGGTGCGCACCAGAAAGAGGTGCATGAGTTTGCCGTGGTCAGGCACCAGATAGCTGAGGTAGCCCGATCCACGCTTGGAATTGAAATCGGTCGTGTCGATCTTGAATTGAAAGAGCCGTTGCCCGTCCCGATCGACAACCGATCCATGGGCATCAAGGGATTTGTATAAATACCGCTTATAAGTGGCGGCCCAACTATCCCACCAACTGCCACCCCCGTACAGAATCAGCAGGCAAGCCACCAGGGCAATACCCATATTACGGTACCTTTTTCTCTTTTGGGGAGTGGTCAGAGATTGCCCGGCCCGTAATACGCCATCACTGACGCTGGCCCCGATGACGGTTACGAGTAAAACCAGTAACAACAGGCCCAGGGCGGTAAGCATCCAGCCTAGTCCGGCGGGCATATCGCGCTCAGCGGTAGAGACGGCCACGACGGGCACGACAAATTCTCCCTTGCCTTTGGCTCCTTCAAGTACAAGCTGAACACTGGACGAGCCTCCCTCCATCAACCAGACTATTCCCTGGAATTGCCCCAGCTGTCCGGGTACAGCCTCCAGCATATCGTAGGTAGGTGCGCCTTCATCACCCGAACGGAAATAAATAGGCCGCGCCTGGACGCGGGTAGCGCCTCCATTCTCTACATAAACCGTCACATTGGCCGTCCCCGGAATAACATCGGGGGGCTGAATATTGACCAGGATGCGATATTCGCCTGCTTTTCCCTGTAATACCACACCCGAACTACCTACATGGGCCTGCACAGACCACGCGAAAAGCACGAGTCCCCAAAGTAAAAGTACTTTTTTCATCGTTGAATTTTTTGCATCCAGCGGCCCCAGGCCAGCCCGATACGGGTAGAGATAATACTTAGCAGTAGGGCAATGGACAGGCCATGCGCCAGTTGGGCGGTGGTTTGGGTACCCCAGGGGGCAAACTTATAACGATACTCCCAGTCAGGGC
Organism: Salmonirosea aquatica; assembly: GCF_009296315.1. Classification (NCBI taxonomy): domain Bacteria; kingdom Pseudomonadati; phylum Bacteroidota; class Cytophagia; order Cytophagales; family Spirosomataceae; genus Salmonirosea; species Salmonirosea aquatica. Next base: position 455,567 of record NZ_WHLY01000002.1, on the reverse strand, counting down.
TACTGCCAAAATACCAGTAGTGGCTGCCAAAGAACCAGTTGCGGGCATGGGGTGATTCCAATAAGAAAGCTCCGAAAAACCATTGCACGACAAAAAATACCAGTAGAAATACGAAACCCAGTATTACCGCGAGCTTCCAGTCATTCCAGTGGGCGAAGCGGTTACGGATGTAGTCCAGCGCCAGAGCGGGGATAATCAGCAATAACGGAAACTCAAAACCATTATAGTGATCGATATGGTGCAGGATGGGTCCCAGCTTAGGTTCGGCGGGAAAAAGCGGGATGATCCAAAGTGTAAGCAGTAGGATCAGCGAATAAACTGCCGTGACCCAGGTGATGGTCCAGCGCCCCGGAAATGCCCGCCCGAAGGCAAGGAGAAGAAATGGAAATGCTACCGCCGAGATTTGGTAATAGGAGGCGGTATGCGATGCCATCCGGTCAATTTCTTCGGAAAGCAGGGTAAACCACATCGTAAGCAGAAAGCCCGCCGACAGCACGAAAAGCCCGAATAAAACCCATTGTCTTGATTTTTTTGTTTCGAGGGTACCTGTGAATAAGTAATCGGTTTGGTTTTTGATCGCCAGCACACTCACGATAGCTCCGAACTGAACCCCGATGATTCCCAGTGCCAGTACGGTATGGGGCGGAGAAAGAATAGTAACATCCAGTCCGTAGGTGTTATGCCACCAGTCGTCGAAGGGCGCCGAAGTCAGCATAGCCAGAGCGCCCCAGATACAAAACAGCGCACCCAGCGAACTATAAAAGTACCCCCAGATTTTGACCCGCCGACTTTTTTCAGCCGAACTTCCCGCAAAGGTGTTACGCAGTACCTCATAGCCCGAGAAAATACCCGACACCACGGCACCCAGATAGATAACCAGATGGGGCGGGGAGAAAAGCCCGTCGCGACCAATGCTGAGGTGCCAGCAAATGTCCCAGATCAGCCCCGTAATGACACAGAGCGAGGAAAAGACAACGGCATATACGTAGGTAGGTATTCCCAGCGAGGCAGTCCGCGTCTGCATCATATGGAAGGACAGGATAAATGGTTCATAACTAACAATATAGAGGGCAAAGGGTTGATTGCCTTAGAAAAGCAGGGACAATTTACAATCTAATGATCCCTATTCATAGTGCCAAAACGCGGAGATGCAGAAATCAGAGCGAAGCCACAATAATTGTATGTCAAGTGCAGGATTTGAGCTGTGTACTAAAAAGGCCGCAGCGCTTTAACAAATCGATTTTTGAAATAGTTGGAAAAAAGATTGTCTTCCCGTACCCCGCGGGAAGATGATGCATGGATAAACTGAATGTCGTTCTTGCCGCGCACTTCGGTCACAATGCCTGCGTGTGACACATAGCCTTCCTGGCCGGATTCGGGCACGAAGAAAATCCAGTCGCCCGGCTGAATATCCTCGACGCGGGGAATATCGCGTCCGAACTCCGCTTGTTGCCATGAAATGCGGGGTACCTTATAGCCCAGATTATTATAGACCGTACAGATGAGCCCCGAGCAATCGATGCCTAGGTTGTCGTTACCACCCAGCAGGTAAGGTGTTCCGGTATAGTTGCGAGCTCCTTTGATCACCTCCCGCACGTGCTGAGCGTAAGGGCCGGTGGGGCGGCTGACGGGCCGGGCGGTTACCGTATTTTTGGCTGGGCCACGATTGGCTGGACCCCGATGCGAAGTCGGACGTTTCGCGGAAGCTCTTTGATTGGGGGGTACATAAGGTGAACTTTTGAAAACCGCACAGGACTGTAATAAAAGACTGAAAAGCAGGAGAGAGAAAAACGGAATGGGAGTGGAGATGGATCTCTTCATGCGGTTAATGGTTTGGTTTTATTTCCAAAAATAACGAATCCAAGCTGGAAAATGGTCTTTTTAAATGCTAAAAAAAGGCCAACCCGTTCTGGATTGGCCTTTTTTTAGCATCAATGTGGTTATGCTGAATGTGTGAAATGGCACCACTACATGGATTGTTTATATACCTTTTCGGCTTTGGCCATTTGCGATTTCAAATCCCGGATTCGGGTAGCGTCCGCAGGGTGGGTAGATAGGAATTGGGGTGGTTTGGAACCTCCTGATTGCGCCGCCATCCGAGTCCAGAATTCTACGGCGTTCTGCGGATCGTAGCCCGCTTTGGCCATGAAAATAAGCCCCAGTTGGTCCGCCTCTGATTCCTGCAGGCGGCTGTTGGGCAGCAGATACCCTACCTGCGTGGCAGCAGGGGCCACTACTCCGTAAATGCTGTTATATAATTGCTGGGTTTGCTGTGGTTTGTTGGACATCGCTACGCCCAGCCCTACCTGCCCGGCGGTCAGGATACCTTGCGAGAGCAGACCCTGGCTCATGCGTTCGGCGCCGTGGCTGGCGATGGCGTGCGCTACCTCGTGGCCCATGACCACCGCTACCCCTGCTTCGTCCTTGCAGATGGGCAGAATTCCGGTATAGAAGACCACCTTGCCGCCCGGCATACAAAAAGCATTGACTTCCTTGCTTTCCACTACGTTGAATTCCCACTGGAAGCCGTTCAGAATTTCACTTTTGTTATTTTCGCGGAGATAGTCTTCTACGGCCTTCTGAATCCGTACCCCCACACGTTTTACCATCGTCACCTCGGCCCCCGAACGGTCCACTTTATTGGTGTCCAAAAACTCGCGGTAGCTTTTGAAGCTCATGGGTAGCAAATCCTTGCTGTTGACCAGCATCAGTTGATTTCTGCCCGAAAGGGGTACCCTCTGGCAGGCTATTGTAAATAGAAAGGCCGCAATGAGGGCCACGCTGAATCTTTTCATTTTTCGGAAATATTAAATGTTTTGTATGGACCGCAGATGCCTCAGGTCCAATTTTCTGAATTCGTCGAAAAAAGATTATGCCACCCAACGGAATGTCAGTAGTTTTGCCCAAATGCGAATGCAGGTAGGGAATTTTATCCGAAAACATTTTAACTTCTTTCCCCATGAAGATTATTTGCGTAGGCCGGAATTATGCGGATCATATCGAAGAACTTAACAATGAGCGTCCCGAGGCGCCCGTCATTTTTATGAAACCCGAAACGGCCGTGCCGCGGCCCGTCGAGGATTTCTACCATCCTGACTTCTCGGAGGACATTCACCACGAAGTGGAGATTGTCGTGAAGATTAATAAAGTGGGAAAGAATATTGAGGAAAAGTTTGCCCATAAGTATTACGACGAAATCGGCATCGGCATCGATTTCACTGCCCGCGACTTACAATCCAAGCTCAAAGCCAAAGGCTTGCCCTGGGAATTGGCCAAAGCCTTCAACGGCTCAGCGCCTGTATCAGAGTTTGTACCCAAAGATCAGTTTGCCGATGTGCAGAATATTGCCTTCAAACTCGACGTGAACGGCGAAACCCGTCAGGAAGGCAACACGAATATGATGCTTTACAAGATAGACTACCTTATCTCGTTTGTCTCCCAGTATTTTTTGCTCAAAAAAGGCGATCTGCTCTTTACAGGTACCCCCAAAGGGGTGGCGGCTGTGAAAATAGGCGACACGCTGAAGTTATCCATCGAAGGCAAGGAGATGCTGGTCGTGAACGTTAAGTAGGGGTACCTTGAGGAACCGGAAGAAGTTTAGAAAATAATCAACAAGTATCTCGATGTGCGGGCACCTTTGTCCATTCTTCAAAAATAGTTCGTATTGAATAGAATCGTTTCGACAGTAGTTTTTGTACTGATTGCATTGACTTCACAGGCTCAGAAAGAGTCCTATCCCAAAAACTATTTTGTGTTTCCCATCACTCCGGGACAGCCCAACACCCTGGCTGGGGTACTGGGCGACCTGCGTACCAACCATTTTCATGGCGGGCTGGATATCCGTACCCAGCAGCGCGAAGGATTGGCCGTACACGCTGCGGCCGATGGCTATGTATACCGCGTAGCCGTACAGGGTACAGGTTATGGGAACGTCATCTACCTGCGCCATCCCAACGGTCTGACTACGGTTTATGGGCATTTGCAGAAATTCTCGGATTCGCTGGCCGCTTATGTGCGCCGCGAACAATACGCCAAAGAGGATTTTTATGTAGACCTGTATCCGCAACCGAATCAATTTCCAATGAAACGGGGACAAATCATGGCTTTGTCGGGCAACACGGGCGGCTCGGGGGGGCCGCACCTGCACTTTGAAATTCGGGATTCGCGCGACAATCACCTCAATCCGCTTGAATTTGAGTTTCGGGAATTGAAGGATAATACCTCTCCGGCTTTCATGGCCGTAGCGCTTCGCCCTGCTACGATTGATTCGCGTGTCAATGCGCAATTTGAGCGGCAAGTTTTCAAACCGGTCAAACAAAAAGACGGAATTTACCGCATCAGCCAACCCATTCGGGCTACCGGACAGGTAGGTATCGAATTGCAGGCTTACGACTACATGACGGGTACGGGATTTCGGTACGGGTTGCACTGCATCGAAATCTCGATGGACGGCAAGGAGATTTTTACCTACAACATGGAAAAATTCCCAAGTGACGTATTCCGTGACTACAACAATCTGATCGATTACCGCACCGAACAGCAAACTGGCGCCAGGTTTTACCGTTGCTACAATCCCGACGGCAATGTGTTCGATCTGTACAAAACGGGGGCGTACCAGGGGCGGCTTTTTATTAAAGATACCCTCGAACACGAAATCACCATCAAGATTTTTGATTCGTACGAAAATTCGGCGCTGCTCAAATTTACCGTACAGGGCGAAGTCAATGCGCCAGCGATCCCACCGACCGAAGAGGTACCCTTTACTGGTACCCTCAGCGCCGAGATGCAGGATAATGTACTGAAAGTAACCGCTCCGAATTACAAAAGCAGCACACCCTTTGTGACATTTTTCTCGAACCGCCTGCGCATCCAGAAAGATCCGGCTTACTATGTTAATAATAATGCTGTATTTCTGACCGATCTGCGTGAGTTTATGCCCGACTCGGCGCAGGTAGGTAGTAAGGTGCTGGCCCTGGATTACAAAAAAAGCATTGCGCCCGGTCGAATTACCGAGTACGCCCTGGATGGCGTAGTGATCCGCTTCGACTCCACAACTCTGTTCGATACGCTCCACTTAACGGTACGACAGCGCTACAACGCACTCACAATCAACGAACCCGAAATTCCGCTCCGCCACTATATGGACGTGCGCTACCGTTCCGAAGGGCCGATTACGCGGCGCGAGCGGGCAGGCGTGTACCGTGTCAACGGCGGGGGATACAGCTACCTGGGGGGCAACTGGCTCGGCGATGTCATCGCGTTCCGTACCCGCGAACTAGGTACCTTCGTGGTTATGCACGATACGATTCCGCCTCGGATCAATCTGGTGGAACACAGTAAAGGCAACATACGGGCCTATATTCATGACGATCGGTCGGGTATCAGTACTTTTCGGGCCCTGGTAGGGGGAAAGTGGGTTTTGCTGAATTATGAGTACAAAAGCAGCTATTTGTGGTCGGAAAAACTGGATGAAGGACAGGAATTTGCGGGCGAATTGAGCCTGGAAGTAACGGATCGGGCCGGAAATAGTACTATCTTGCAGGTCGAAATCGAAGAACCCAAACCTAAACCAGCCCCTCGTAAACGCACAAGACGATGACACTTCAAGTTGGCGATTCCGCCCCCGATTTTACGGCCAAAGACCAGGATGGCCAGTCGATCAGCCTGCACGATTTCAAAGGCAAAAAACTGGTTTTGTACTTTTATCCCAAAGATGATACTCCCGGCTGCACAGCTCAGGCCTGTGACCTGCGCGACAACTACGAACGCATGCTGGCGCAGGGCTACGCGGTAGTCGGTGTTAGCGTGGACGATGAAAAGTCGCACCAGAAATTCATCAAGAAATTTGACCTACCCTTCCCGCTCATCGCCGACACCGACCACGCAGTTGTGGAATCCTACGGCGTATGGGGTGAGAAAAAGAACTACGGACGTACCTACCTGGGAACAATCCGTACAACCTTCGTCATCGATGAGCAGGGAAAAATCGAGGACATTATCAGCAAAGTGAACACCAAAGAACACACAAGTCAAATACTTTCTTAAAGATAGGCTGATTGAGTATAGGATAGAATTGAAATCAAACGCGATTCTTTCATTCACTCATTTGGTCATTCAAAATTAATCTCAAACATGGAAATCAAAGAATTAGAAAAAATAGCTTCTCAGGTGCGGCGCGACATCGTCCGTATGGTACACGCCTGCCAATCGGGCCACCCGGGTGGATCACTGGGCTGCACCGAATTGTTTGTAGCGCTCTATTTCGACCAAATGCATTTGAAAGAAAAAGAGGGTGAAGTAGTGTTCGACATGGACGGCAAGGATGAAGATCTGTTCTTCCTATCCAACGGCCATATTTCGCCCGTATGGTACAGCGTGCTGGCTCGCAAGGGGTACTTTCCGGTGTCAGAGTTGGCCACTTTCCGCAAAATAGACTCCCGCTTGCAAGGACACCCGACCACGCACGAAGGCCTGCCGGGAATCCGGGTAGCCTCCGGTTCGCTGGGGCAAGGCATGTCGGTCGCCATGGGAGCCGCTTTGTCGAAACGCCTCGATAAGGACGATCACCTGGTATATGTCCTGATGGGCGACGGCGAGCAGCAGGAAGGACAGGTCTGGGAAGCGGCTAACTTCGCGCCACACCACGAAATCGGCCACCTCATCGCATTCATTGACCTCAACGGCCAACAGATTGACGGACCTACCATCAAAGTGATGAACAACCGCGATTTGGGTGAAAAATACAAGGCATTTGGCTGGGAAGTGATGCACATCGAGCAGGGCAACGATATGGCCGCTGTCGTAAAAGGAATCACCGAAGCCCGTAGCAAAGCGGGTCACGGCAAACCCGTGATGGTACTGCTCGAAACGGGCATGGGCTACGGCGTAGATTTCATGATGGGTAGCCACAAATGGCACGGCGTAGCACCCAACGACGAGCAACTTGCCACCGCACTAGATCAACTGGATGAAACAATGGGTGATTATTAATTTAGTTGACAGTTGAGAGCTAACAGTGGTCAGCTAGATTATATACTGGATGAAGCTGGAAAAACTCCATATATAGAATTACAAATTTCTTGTTGATTTGGAAATCATCAAGCCTATTAGTGCTTAATATTTAAAAAAACTACAACAATTGGCTGAAAATTAATTCATCCCTGAAACTGATATAAACATGAAGAAATACACCTATACTGAAAAGAAAGATACACGCTCCGGCTTTGGCGCCGGCATGCATGAACTAGGCAAGCATAATCCTGACGTGGTAGCCCTGTGTGCCGACCTGGTGGGCTCGTTGAAACTCGATCCATTCATTAAGGAAAATCCCGAGCGGTTTTTCCAGTGTGGCATTTCGGAAGCTAACATGATCGGCGTCTCCGCCGGACTGACCATCGGTGGCAAAATTCCCTATGCTACCACATTTGCTAATTTCGCCACGGGAAGGGTGTACGACCAAATTCGGCAGAGCGTGGCCTATTCCAATAAGAATGTGAAGATATGTGCCTCGCACGCCGGCCTAACACTGGGAGAGGATGGTGCAACGCACCAGATTCTGGAAGATTTGGGCATGATGAAAATGCTGCCCGGCATGACGGTCATTAACCCCTGCGATTATAACCAAACGAAAGCCGCTACCATGGCCATTGCCGAGCACGAAGGGCCGGTGTACCTGCGGTTTGGCCGTCCGGTGGTACCTATTTTCACCGACCCTGATCAGAAATTCGAGATTGGTAAAGCCTGGATGGTGAATGAAGGAAAAGATGTGAGCATTTTCGCTACGGGTCACTTGGTATGGGAAGCCATTCAGGCGGGTGAAATGCTGGAAAAAGAAGGAATCGACGCCGAGATTATCAATATCCATACGATAAAGCCGCTCGATGAAGAAGCAATCATGAAATCGGTCAAGAAAACGGGCTGTGCGGTATCGGCCGAGGAACACAACCGCCTGGGTGGGCTGGGTGACAGTATTGCGCAGGTACTGGTCAAAAATCAGCTTGTGCCTCAGGAGTACGTGGCCGTCAACGATAGTTTCGGTGAAAGCGGTACCCCCGCCCAACTGATGGAGAAGTATGGGCTTACTGCCAAGGACATCGTAGCCGCTGCCAAGCGGGCGATTGAAAGGAAGGGTTAATTGACAATTGACAGCGGACAGTGGACAGTTTTTTGAAGCTTTCCCACTGTCAATTGTCAATTGTCCACTGTCAACTGAATGAACGACGAAGAACTCTTAGCGCTTTACCGAAACCCGGATACTCGCCGGAATGCCTTCAACCAGATTGTGCGTACCTACCAGCAGAAAGTGTATTGGCTGGTGCGTAAAATCGTCATTGACCACGATGACGCCAACGACATCACCCAGGAGGTGTTCATTAAGGCATGGAGTGCATTGGAGAATTTCCGGGGCGATTCTAAACTCTACACCTGGCTTTTCCGGATTGCCCATAACGAATCCATCAATTTCCTGAAAAAGAAGCGCCGTCGTTACTTCGTGCCTATCAATGACGTGGAGGGTGAATTGGCCGATAAACTGGAAAGTGATCCGCTGATCGGAGGGGACGAAATTCAATTGAAACTGCAAAAGGCGATTCTGACGTTACCCGAAAAACAGCGGCTTGTTTTCAATATGCGCTATTTTGAAGAAATGCCCTATGAAGATATGTCGGAAGTGACAGGTACCTCGGTAGGGGCCCTAAAGGCTTCATACCACTGGGCCACTAAGAAAATCGAGGATTATTTAAACGGTACCGATTAAACTACTGCTACCCGAATATTGTCCTAGCAGGAGATTGCGAATAGAACATGACCATGAAAGACAAGCGAATACGACTCGATGATTTGGAACGCCACGTTCCATTTGAGGTACCCGACGGGTACTTCGACAAGCTTCCGGCTATTATTCAGGCCCGCATACCTGCCACGCCCGAACGGCGTCCGTGGGTGAGCTGGTCGTGGCAGCGGTCGGCGGCCTTGGCGGCAGCCATGAGCCTGATCATTGCCCTCGTTTGGTTCACTTACCCCCAACAGCAGGGACCGCTGGGTAGCGAGCGCCTTAGCCAGGTGAGCAACGAAGCCATTCTGGAATACCTGGCCGATGAAAACATCAGCTATTATGATCTGAGCGAGAATAACGCCGTACAGACAGCTTTTGATACCGATTCAACTGTAATGAACTATCTGGACGGGCTTGACAGGGATTTTCTACGTAACCAGCTCAGTGATGATATCCTGCTGGATGAGACCATTTAACGTATTCTTTTCAAGTACATAGCCCATTTACCCATGAATACCACGCACCGCAAATTTTGCATTTTATCGGCCCTCTTGCTTACCATGCTGACTTTTTCTTTTTCTGATTCTTACGGACAACGCCGCAACGAGGAAGAAATCAGGAAGATTCAGGACGCCAAGATTGCGATCATTACCAATCGCATCAACCTGACCCCGGAGCAATCCAAAGACTTCTGGCCCATTTACAATGAGTTCTCCGAAAAAAAACGGAGCATTCATCGTTCCATGCGTCAGCTGGTCGGCGAAAAAGGGGCTTCCGACGATCAGGCTATGAATAACCTGAAGGAAGTACAGGACCTAAAACAGAAACAACTGGAACTGGACAAGGAATATCAGGCCCGGTTCCTGACCGTGATTTCGGCCAAGCAACTCGTTGAGCTGTATAAAGCCGAACGTACCTTCAATGACATGCTCCTGCAGCGTTTGAAATAATCCCAAAGGTACCCCTCTACCAGTCGACGCGGGCCGGAGCCGAGGTATGGCGGCGTTGCAAACCCGGGTACAGCTCAGGGTACCTATGGGTCAGTTTCATGAATTCCAGGCTGTCGACTTCGATGAGTTGCGGCAGCGTAATCACATCCAACTGCAACGCAGGTACCAGAATTTCATAATTGACAACGGGGTTGAGGTCAGGGTCTGACGAAAGGCTCAGGACGTGGATGCAGCGGATATCCTTGATGTCGTGGCGTCCTACATAACCCAGTAAGGTCAGTCCGATGCGCAGTTCATCGTTCTGAAGGTAGATGTCGAGCTGTAGTTGGGAATTGAGGAAGTAGTAAGCCTCGCCATGGTAGATGTTTCTAGGAGAGCGAATCACTACGTTCCCATTGGGCTGGATGATGAGTATGTCTTTGTGAAGAATATTTTTCGTCCGGTCGAGCCAATAACGTTCGTACTTCCCTTTCAGATGGTACACGCTCTTGTCTTCAGTCAGCAGGGTGTCCTCTGAGATACCCGCCATAATCTCCTCCAAATCCTGGTACGTATTATCAGACTCCAGGTTTTCAAGCAAGCTCCTTTGGCGGGCGTTCTTTTTAAGTAGCTTGATCTTGGGATTGTTTCTGATTTTTGGCGACTCGCGGTTTTTTTTGGAAATGTCTGGCATATTCAAGGGAGGGTTTTTAGTGGATAAGTGAGCAATAACCATGCCCTTAATCAACTGGATGGGATTTAATGATCGAACTCCTGCCTTATTTTCAACTGCATCACATCCTGGCATTAATCTACAAAAACATTGCGTAATTGTAAAGCATTCCTTCATCCCAGGAGTTGGATTGTGATGATATCGTGGTAAATTCATCGGATTTCAAGAAAAGATATACGCTCGCTTGGCATAGCAACAGAAGGTACGGCCCAGGCAGTCATAAAACCTTATAAGAAAATGAAGGCGGATGAATTGAACGTGAAAAAATACAGGTACCCGATACGCATCCTCACGGCAGGTAGCCTCTTCGACGGACACGACGCAGCCATCAACATCATGCGTCGGATCATGCAGGCTTCCGGGGCAGAGGTGATCCATCTGGGACATAATCGCTCGGCCCTCGAAATTGTGGAAGCTGCGGTACAGGAAGATGTACAGGGTATCGCGATCACTAGCTATCAGGGGGACACGTTGAGTTTTTCAAATACATAATCGACCTGCTGCGCGAGAGAAATGCGGGTTATATCCAGGTATTCGGCGGTGGAGGGGGTACCATTCTGCCCCACGAAATCAATGAGTTGCACGATTATGGTGTCACACGCCTTTATTCGCCCGACGACGGCCGCAGGATGGGTTTGCAGGGCATGATCGACGATCTGCTGCAAGCTTGTGATTTTCCATTGAAATGGAAAGGTGACACGTTACCCTTTACTTCACCTGAAATCTCAGGAGAAAGTGCGGTAGCCCGTCTGATAACCGTTGCAGAAAACGATCCTATTGCTTATAAACAACTCTTCAGTACCTTACCTATATCATTTGGAAAAAGCCCGGTGCTGGGAATAACGGGTACCGGCGGAGCAGGTAAGTCGTCGGTAGTGGATGAGCTCGTGCGGAGGTACCTGCTGGAAGATACCCAGAAAACGGTCGCTATCCTTTCGGTCGATCCCAGTAAGCGCAAGTCAGGAGGCGCCCTGCTTGGCGATCGGATTCGCATGAATTCCCTCAACCCGGAATTTCATAACGGTCGGGTATATATGCGCTCGCTCGCTACCCGTGGGGGAAACCGCAGTCTGAGTCCGTACGTGCGGGATGCCATCGCTATTTGCCAGCGTGCCGGGTACAGCCTGATTATACTGGAATCGTCAGGCATCGGGCAGTCGGATACGGAAATTACGGAATTTGCTGATCTATGTCTGTATATCATGACCGCCGACTATGGTGCCGCTACCCAACTGGAAAAAATAGACATGCTGGATTTTGCGGACGCTATCGCCGTCAACAAATTTGACAAACGGGGCTCGCTGGATGCGTTGCGCGAGGTACGTAAGCAGTATCGCCGCAATCATACGCTATGGGAAAGTACCGACGAGTCGCTACCCATTTTTGGAACCATAGCGTCCCAATTTAATGATCCGGGTATGGATGCTCTCTTTGCCTGGTTGTTGAGAGAATTAGAAAACGGGGAGGAGGAAGTGGAAAAAGCAGAGGGAAATCAGGAGATACCGCAAAAAGATTCGACGCAAACTTCTGCCATAATTCCCGCAGAACGGATAAGGTACCTGGCTGAAATCGTGGAATCGGCGCGCTCGTACGCGGAGTTCGTAAAGTCACAAAGCCAACTGGCCACGCGTCTCTACCAGTTGACCGGGACGCGGGAAATGCTAGGAAACGAGGATGGGTTCTCAGGGAAAGGGCTTATCGATGGGATTGAAGAATTAATTTCTGAAACCGAAACGAAGCTTGACCCCAAATGTCGGAAAATGCTCAACGGTTGGACCGAGATGAAGCATCGCTACGCCCAGCCCGTTTACCAGTTCCAGGTCAGGGGTAAGGTACTCGAGCAACAGCTATTCACAGAAACGCTTTCGGGACTAAAGGTACCCCGGGTAGCTCTGCCTGCGTATAAGGATTGGGGTGATATTCTTCGCTGGCAGCTGACCGAAAACGTGCCAGGGGAATTTCCTTTTACGGCAGGGGTGTTTCCCCTCAAACGCGAGGGTGAAGACCCTACCCGGATGTTCGCCGGTGAAGGCGGCCCCGACCGGACCAACCGCCGCTTCCATTACGTCTCGCGGGGTATGTCAGCCAAGCGGCTTTCGACGGCCTTCGACTCGGTGACGCTCTACGGCGAAGATCCCGATTTTCGCCCGGACATTTACGGGAAAGTGGGCAACTCAGGCGTGAACGTCTGCAAGCTGGACGATGCCAAAATTCTGTATTCCGGATTTAACCTCTGCGATCCCGCTACGTCCGTTTCGATGACGATCAATGGTCCGGCTCCCATGCTCTTGGGTTTTTTTCTGAATGCCGCCATCGACCAGCAATGCGAGCTGTACATTAAAGAAAAAGGCGGGGTGGAGAAAGGCATAGCTGAAGGATGGCTGCAACCGTTCGACACTGCCCCCGCCATGAGGTACCTTGACAACCTGCCCGAAGGAAACGATGGACTGGGTTTGCTACTGCTGGGTACCTCAGGCGATCAGGTACTACCCGCCGACACCTACGCCCGGATAAAAGCCAGTACTTTGAAAAAAGTGCGGGGTACCGTGCAGGCCGACATCCTGAAAGAAGATCAGGCTCAAAATACCTGCATTTTCTCCACCGAATTTGCCTTGCGCATGATGGGCGATATCCAGGCTCATTTCGTACAGAATCAGGTGCAGAATTTCTATTCGGTTTCCATATCAGGGTACCATATCGCCGAGGCGGGTGCCAATCCGGTTTCGCAATTGGCGTTCACCTTGTCCAATGGCTTTACTTTCGTGGAATACTACCTGGCGCGGGGCATGCATGTTGATGACTTCGCTCCCAATCTTTCGTTCTTCTTTTCCAATGGCATGGATCCCGAATATACAGTGTTGGGAAGAGTGGCGCGGCGGATTTGGGCCAAAGCCATGAAATTCAAGTACAAAGCCAACGAGCGTAGCCAGAAACTCAAGTATCATATCCAGACTTCCGGTCGCAGCCTCCACGCGCAGGAAATAGCTTTCAACGACATTCGTACAACCTTACAGGCTTTACTGGCCGTGTACGACAACTGTAATTCGCTCCATACCAATGCATACGATGAGGCTATTACCACGCCCACCGAGGAAAGTGTGCGCCGGGCGGTGGCGATCCAGCTTATTATCAATAAAGAATTTGGCCTGACCAAAAACGAGAATCCATTACAGGGCTCTTTTGTTGTGGAAGAACTTACAGATCTGGTCGAAGAGGCCGTGTACCAGGAGTTCCTGTGTCTGAACGAACGGGGTGGGGTACTGGGGGCGATGGAGCGCATGTATCAGCGCGGTAGGATTCAAGACGAATCCATGCACTATGAAATGAAAAAACATACGGGTGAGCTACCTCTGGTCGGGGTCAATACCTACCTTGATCCCAAAGGCTCACCCACCGTGCAGCCCGGCGAGGTGATTCGGGCTCATGAGGACGAAAAGCAATACGCCGTGCAGTCAAAACTGGATTTCCAGCGAAAAAATGAAGAGGTAGCGCAGGCAGCCCTTCACATGCTATTCGAAGCGGCGCAAGGGGGAGAAAATATCTTCGAGCACCTCATGGAAGCTACGAAGGTGTGTACGCTGGGGCAGCTCTCATCGGTACTCTACCGGGCCGGAGGGCAGTACCGTCGGAATATGTAAGGTACCCTCCTTAATCTTTCTTGCTCGCAGAGTCGTATATAACATACTGTACCTTATCAGCTAGACATTCGGAGGGTAACTCGCGCTTGGTGCGGGTATGTTTCTTTTATCAGGATGCTCAAATCGTCTGCCTGCCTGGTGCTTTCTTCGTTAACCAGCCTGAACCGCCAAAAACCGATATATGAAAATAATTTACGAAACTCGCCGTAGAATTAAAAAGAGCTTCTTCCTTTCCTGGTTGGTGGTTCTTGCCAGTCTACAAGTTTTTGCCCATACTGGCACATTGAATGGTTTTGTGTATGACCAGGATACCAGGGTACCTTTAAAAGGGGCCACGGTTACGATTGAAAAACTGGGAATCTCGACTATTACGAACACGCTCGGTGAATTCAAAATCCGAAACCTGGATCCCGGTAATTACTCGCTGAGCGTCACCTATGTGGGTTTTGAATTAATGCAGAAATCCTTCACGATCCGCGACGGCGAAAGTACCCTGCTGGACGTGCTCATGAAATCGGGCACGGTGGAGTTGTCGGAGGTAAGTGTGCAGGCTCCCATGGCTCATGCTCAGCAAACCATCAGTCAGATTGACATCAACGTACGGCCCATTCAGAATTCTCAGGAGGTACTTCGTATTGTGCCGGGGCTGTTCATCGGCCAACACGCCGGAGGTGGGAAAGCCGAGCAAATCTTCCTGCGGGGCTTCGATATCGACCATGGCACCGACATCAATATTTCTGCCGACGGGATGCCCGTTAACATGGTTTCGCATGCCCACGGGCAGGGCTATGCTGACCTGCATTTCATCATTCCTGAACTCATCGATCGGGTGGATTTCAAAAAAGGCCCCTATACCGTGGATAAAGGTGACTTTGCCACGGCCGGGTGGGTAGACTTCCGAACCCGGGATGTACTGGACCGAAGTTTTGTCAAGGCCGAAGTAGGGCAATTTGACACCTACCGGGCGGTGGGGGCTTTGGATCTACTTAGTGCCGCAAAAAAAGAAAAAGGCGAATCGGCTTACGTAGCCGGTGAATATAATTTCAGCAACAGCTATTTCGATTCACCCCAGCATTTTAAGCGAATAAACGGTCTGGCCAAGTACAACATCCGGATCAAGGAACGATCCTACCTCACGGCTTCGCTGTCCCATTTCTGGTCCAAGTGGAACCATTCGGGCCAGATCCCCGACCGGGCTGTCGCCGCGGGACTAATTTCACACTATGGAGCTATCGACGATACTGAAGGCGGGCTAACGTCCCGCACCAATGCCAACTTGCAATTGACCACCCAAACGCCCGGTGGAGGTCTGCTGAAAAATCAGGTGTATTATTCCCATTATCAGTTTGAACTGTATTCCAATTTTACTTTTTTCCTGAATGATCCCATCAATGGCGACCAGATTCGGCAGAAGGAAAATCGAAATCTGTTCGGGTACAACGGTAGCTATACCAAAACGGCCTACTGGGGCAATACCCCCGCCGAATTCAGCGCGGGCGTCAACTACCGCCAGGACCTGACCGACAACACGGAGCTTTCACGAACGGTAAACCGTACCATCGTGACCGACCCATTGCAGCTGGGCGATATCAATGAAGCCAGCATCGGGGCTTTTGTGAGTGAGACGTTTACGTTCAGTAATAGCCTGAGTCTGAATGCCGGGCTACGCTACGATTACTTCCAAAACAAGTATGATAATTTGCTGTCAGGTACCCTGGGGTCGGTTGGGGCCGGAATAGTTTCTCCCAAAGTAAACCTGTACTACACACCTTTCCGTAATATCCAACTATACCTCAATACCGGGAAAGGTTTTCATTCCAACGATGTCCGGGTGGTGGTACCGCAGGGTGGCAAAGACATTCTGCCCCCTGGCTATGGTACCGATTTAGGAATCAACTGGAAGCCTTTTCCCAAGCTATACATCAATGCCGCCGCGTGGTACCTATGGCTGAAGCAGGAATTTGTGTATGTAGGTGATGAGGGGGTAGTGGAACCCAGTGGCCGGACCGTGCGGCAGGGGATCGATCTTTCAGTACGTTATCAGATCGGAAGGTACCTGTATTTCGATACCGATGTCAACGTCACCAATCCTCGCTCGGTGGACGAGGAAGTGGGCATGAATTACATTCCCCTGGCTCCGCGGAGTACCTCCACCGGTGGGCTCACCTTCCGCAAACCCACGGGCTGGAACGGATCGTTGCGGTACCGGTATATGGGCGACCGTCCCGCCAATGAGGACAACAGCATCGTGGCGAAGGGGTACTTTATAGCCGACGCGCAGCTGAATTACACCCAGAAAAGGTACAACCTAGGACTTTCCATCCTGAATATTTTCAATACCGAATGGAAAGAGACGCAATTTGCTACCGAGAGCCGCCTGAAAAACGAAACCCAACCCGTGGAAGAAATCCACTTCACTGCCGGTAGTCCTTTCTTCGCCCGCCTGGCCTTGACGTACTATCTGAAATAGAGCAGATTGGTTTTAATACAGCGAGCGTTCGGCTCCATTAGAGACGAACGCTCGCTGTCATCGGGTAGGGGCGCACCGCTTGTTAGTACTACATCTTATTCCTCAATGCCCACCCGTAACTTCCACGCCTTTGATATTCTTCGTTTTAACGGTGATGTTGCGTGAAGGAGCGGTATGATTCTTAAAGTCCTGGATGATTTCCAGTACATCGTAATCAATATCCAATGATTTGGAACCGTCGATGACTACTGTCGAGTTATGGGGCAGATTCTGCAGGGTATGATCAATGCTGCCCTTGTTTAGAAAAGTTACCTCTTCGGACAGCTGGAGCGTAATGACATCGCCTTGCTGGTGCTTTTCTTTCTTGTAATAGTAAGAGTGTCTATAATTCTTGCGCAGAATGTAGTAAATCGCTACCACCATACCAATGGCAATACCTCTCAGCAGATCGGTCATCAGAATGGCCAAAATGGTAACGATGAAGGGGATGAACTGCTCCCAACCGAGTTTATACATATTCCTGTAGAGCGACACCTTCGACAGTTTATAGCCTACCAGCAGCAGGATGGCCGCCAAAGAAGCGAGCGGGATCATGTTCATGTAGTAGGGAATGAAGATGACGGTGACGAGCAGGATAAGACCGTGAAAAATAGTGGAGAGTTTGGTTTTCCCCCCCGAACTGATATTGGCAGAACTTCGCACGATTACCTGAGTAATGGGCAGCCCTCCAATAAGCCCCGAGACTACGTTTCCGATTCCCTGAGCCTTGAGTTCCCGGTTAGTGGGTGTATTACGTTTGTAGGGATCGAGCTTGTCCGTTGCCTCCACACAAAGGAGGGTTTCCAAGCTGGCTACGATGGCCAATGTAAAAGCCACGGTATACACATGGGGGTTGGTGAAAGCCGAAAAGTCGGGAAGCGTAAAGAAACTGAGAAATTCCTGCGCATTGGAAGCCACCGGCAGTTGTACGAGGTGCTCGCCCCGCAATGCCCATTCGGGTTGTAATGCCGGGAATAACTTATTGAGTACGACGCCCAGCACCACCACGAAAAGCGCACCTGGCAGAAACCTGAACAACTGGATTTTCTTCATGAAGGGCCGCTCGAACAGAATCAGGAGTCCCAGCGAAACCAGAGAAATGATGATGGCGCCTGTATGGCTGTAACGAATCGAATAGTAAATTTCAGTGAAGGTGTTATGACCGTCGAACTGCGTGAAAGCGTCATCTCCAAAAAAATCCTTGTCGTAACCGAATGCGTGTGGGATTTCCTTAAGGATAAGTGTGATGCCGATTGCTGCCAGCATACCCTTGATCACCGACGAAGGAAAATAGTAGCCGATGATCCCCGCGTTCAGAAAACCCGCAACGATCTGGATCACACCGGCCAGCACCACCGCCAGCAGAAAAGCCTCAAAACTGCCTAGTGATTCCAGGGCTCCAAGCACGATGACTACCAAGCCCGCCGCTGGCCCCGATACTCCCAGGGGCGAACCACTTACAAAGCCTACGACGATGCCCCCGACGATACCCGCAATTATTCCAGAGAACAGAAGGTCAGGACGCCCCGTGGAGGCTAAGGCAATCCCCAGGCACAAAGGTAGGGCCACAAGGGAGACGACCAGCCCGGCGGGAAGATCGGACTTTAAATTGGCAAATAGATTTTTCTTGACTTCAGACATACTTGGCTTGCTTGTGTGAATTTTTCTTGACTGGTCGAATCGGAAAATAGGGATGTCAGGCGGCTCCCTTAGGGTCCAGAATATACACTTGCTCCATATCTTTGGTGCTGCTCGTCGGCACATTGAGGTCTTTGAGCAGACCATTGGCCACATCGTACACGATGCCATGTATTTCCAGAAATTGCCCCTGCTTCCAGGCGTTTTGAACGATGGAAGTCTTGCACAGGTCGAGGGACTGTTCGATCACATTCAATTCCACAAAGCGATTACTCCGTGCGGTCATGTCCTCGATAGCATCTAGCTCTTCCCGATGCAGACGATACACATCCTTGATGTGGCGCAGCCAGTTATCGATCAGGCCGACCGATTTGTTTCCCATCGCGGCGTTGACTCCCCCACATCCATAATGCCCACACACGATAATATGCTTCACTCCCAATACATTGACAGAATAATCCAGCACACTCAGCATACTCATGTCCGTGTGGATGACCATATTGGCGATGTTTCGGTGAACGAAAACATCGCCGGGGGCGGTGCCGGTGATTTGATTGGCAGGCACCCGGCTGTCGGCACATCCTATCCATAGAAAATTCGGACTCTGTCCATTGGCTAACCGATGGAAAAAGTCAGGATCTTCCTGGTTCATCTGATCTACCCATTTTACGTTATTATCGAACAATTGATGATACGACTGAGGCATTTTATGTAGCTGATTTAGTTTATAAAATAAATAGTAATAAGAATTGGAAATCAAAGATCTACCTCATTTCACCTGCGAAACGAATCCTGGAAAGTTAAAAAAAAAATACGAAGTAATTAGCCTAAAAATCCGCTGTAAGATGCATGCCCTAAGGCAATGGAAATGATAGGATCAGGCGATCCGGTCACAGCAGATAACCAGGGTAAGAAGAACGCTTTCCCTTAGGATAAAACGGGGCAAAAAGAATTGGGTGGGGGGGAGAAATAATCCAAATCGATTGGAGAAAATGACTTGGATAGGTACCTGAACGGATTGATCAGGCAAATGTCAGAAAGTAAAAAAGTGGCCGTATGGCCAGCTTCCGAAGTAAAAAGGGAGAAATCCAGCGTGGTGTCGCTTTCGTCGGAATCGGGTGCTTCGCAGTTCTCGGCCACCACAGAATCACCCTCAAAAACGTACTTTTTGCCATTCGCAATGCTGCTCATGACGCATATGCTTATCAGGAAGGCATATAGTACGTGTTTCATGGTAATTCAGGTATTTTTTCCAGACAACACAACGAACAGAAACCCCAAATTGTTCCCGTTAATCCCGGTAGTTTGGGCGTTTGTAGCCTTTTTCGTGTCTTTCCAGCCATCGACCTACTATAAAAGCAGAACCTAAAAGTAGGGTATAGAACACGAGGGCAACGATATTCATGAACATAAGGCGAGTACTTTTGTGGGATGATTTTGTTTTGTGCAAAAATACAAACGGAAACACGAGCAGAGCAATCTTTCTCAAAAATTTATAATACTCCCTTGGTAGAGGGCAAGACATCCAGGGACTTGATATCGCGCTGCACCGCCATTTTGATGGCTTTTGCGAAGGCCTTGAAAATAGCTTCGATCTTGTGGTGCTCGTTCTGACCTTCTACTTTGATATTCAGGTTACAGAGCGAGGCGTCGGAAAAGGACTTGAAAAAATGGTAGAACATTTCGGTGGGCATCTCGCCGATTTTCTCCCGCCGGAACTCGGCTTCCCACACCAACCAGGGCCTTCCCGAAAAATCAATAGCAACCTGAGCCAGGGCTTCATCCATCGGCAGCAGGAAGCCATAACGGCTGATGCCGCGCTTGTCACCCAGCGCCTGTCGGTAGGCTTCGCCCAAGGCCAGAGCGGTATCCTCGATGGTATGGTGTTCGTCGATGTGCAGGTCGCCTTTTACCGTAATGGCCAGGTCGGCGCCCGAGTGCCGGGCGAGTTGGTCGAGCATGTGGTCGAAAAAACCCAGGCCCGTCTGCATGGCCGACTGACCGGTACCATCCAGGTTCAGCCGAACACTGATTTCGGTTTCTTTGGTGTTGCGCTGTACGATCGCCGTACGGGCGGGTAGTTTTAGTTTTTCGAAAATCGTATCCCAGTCGTCGGTAACCAGGGCAATCGCTGAATTCATTTCTTCTGAAATTCCCTCAGCGGGACGTTTCGGCGCGATGAGCAACGCTTTGGCTCCGAGATTGACCGCCAGTTGCACATCGGTGAGGCGGTCACCGATCACGTAGCTATTGGCCAGGTCATAGGTACCTTTCATATATTCCGTCAGCAGGCCGGTTCCGGGCTTGCGGGTAGGAGCCTGCTCGTGAGGGAAAGTACGGTCAATGAGTACTGCTTCAAAATGAATATTTTCACCCGCCAGCGTTTGCATCATTTTATTGTGAGCGGGCCAGAAGGTACCTTCGGGAAACGAATCGGTACCCAGCCCATCCTGATTGGTCACCATCACCAGTTCGTAGTCAGTTTCTTCGGCAATGCGCCGCAGGTTGGAAATGGCTTTGGGCAGGAATTCCAATTTTTCCAGCGAATCGACCTGTTGGTCGCTTATGGGCTCCACGATGATCGTGCCGTCGCGGTCGATGAACAGTACTTTTCTCATGTAGTCAGGGTATTCCAGTGCTTATAATACAATCACAAAGGTGGTAAAGATTCTGGCTGGGGCGGTACCTGTGCGCGACAAAATTTTGTTTTCCGAGCTTTCAATCCTTCAACGCGGCGATATCCAACCGAAAATTCTCCACAATTTTCTTACTGTACCCTTTCCAGCCCCCTCGAAAATCCCGCCCCGCAACGGCCATATACTCGGCCATGTCCTGAGAGTTCAGCAGGGGTAGGAGCTTGTGATAATCACCCTCGTACTTGATAAAATAACCCGAGTACAGGGTAGCCTCGGGATTTTCGTGGAGTATGAAATTAGGTAACCGGTTCATGGGAGAAAAAATAATTTTCTTCCCGAAGGAAGAATCCAAACTTTGCGCCCGCCCGAACGCGTACCAGGCCACTGCATTGGGCTTGCCGTTGTCGCGACGGTCAAGCGCTGGTTTTTGCGCTTGCAGATAAGCGTAGGCAAAAGGATATTCCATTCGGAGTACCGCTTCGGGAATGATGGAATGTTTTCCGGCTTCATTTTTTCGGTAGGGAAAAAGGACGTATTCCGTAATGGGTTCGTGACCCGCTTTCAGCCGGGATGCTTTTACGATGGGTTTCAAAATCGTCCGTTCCAGTTTTACTTTTTGCCCCAATCCCGAAGTACCCCAAACATGATTTCCGCTGTTGTCATCCTGAATCGTAAACAGATAAATCTTGTCGCTCAGTGTGGTGATGCCCACCGAAATCCGGCAAATATCGGCCAGCCTGGTACCTTTGTCCGGAGTGGGCTTTTTCACAGAAAGCTGCCACAAATCGTACCCATTGAGTTCCTGGAAAGAAATAAGGCGACTGGTGTACCCGAAATTTGCGTCACTTAATTCGTAGCGGAAATTTTCCTGATGGTTTTTGCCAAATACCGTAATGGCGGCGTAGGTACCTGTTTTCTCGAAAACGCGCACTGAACCAAAATTAGTGATGAGTCGCAGGTTTTGCTCTTGCTGAAAATAGCAGCGTAGCGGGCGGGCGGTTTCCGAAAAAAAATAGGAATTGGGCGTAATGAATCCGCAGACGCCCGTTTTTTTCAACAGCCGATTGGCCAATTCGAAAAAAGCTACGTAGGTATCGGTGGAGCCGGAGCTACAAAATCGATAGTTGTCCTGAAGGTACTGCCGTTGGGTTTCGGGCAAATGCTGGATGCGGATGTAGGGCGGATTCCCCACAATGAAATCGAAACGCTGCGTAGCGTTGAGTTGGTGGAGGGCGTCACGCTCCTGCAACTCCCATGCAATTTTCAGCCCCAACGGCTCGATTTCTTGATTCAATGTCGCCCGGCACAAAGCGAGCGCCTCAGCGTCAATATCCCACCCCTGGACTTTTTGTAAGTTTTCTGCCAGGGTACCTTTGGGCGAATAACGAATGATCCGCCGGATCACTTCCCGCAGAAAACGCCCGTCGCCGCAAGCGGGATCTAGCACGGATTTGCCCAAGAAATCGGTTGACGTAAAGCCGACTTCATCCAGGATTTTGTCCACGATGTGCGGCGGGGTATAGACCTGCCCGAGTAGTTTGCGGGTATCGTAGGTGCGGGAAAGGGAAGCCATTCAGGGTATTTTGCTAACATTGGGGCCCACGCGCCGGGGTAACTTTGCGATGAAAAGCCGATTTTCGGGCAATATAGCCGCTTCTGGGCTTTTGTTTGTCCCAGCAAGACTTTTTCTACGCTTTGAGCAGGGTATAAGTTGATAAATAGCCCATTTCGATGGTTTTGTCGACCAGGCCGGGTAGGCTAGGTATGGTAAGTAAGAAAGGATGCTTGGTAGAGAAGGTATTGATTGGGGAAAAAGCCACAAAAGCCAAGGCAATGACTTGCCTTGGCTGTAATTCGATACAAAGAGAGGAAATCAGGTATCTATCTGGAAGCGCTGATAATTAACACAGCAATTATGTTGGCTCCTAAGCCAATGCCCCAATTTGTCCATACTTTCCTTTGCTTGATCTTCTTGGCCTTTTGGGTGTAGCCAAGATAATAATCTTGTTGTTTGATCAAATTTGGATCTGGATATCCTAGATTTTCAATTTTTGGCGAAGTGGCCGATGTGGGAATAGCCGGGAGTAAACCAATAATAGGCGATACGAGACTGGTAAGCAAGGTAGCCGTCCCGGCTGCCTTGTATTTAGAATAGTACCGTTCTGCATCAAACTGGCCTTTCACGTACAAATTTTCTGTTTTTGTAAAAATCTCGGTCGAATCGGTGGAATAATGGGTCTGACCCTTCGAAAGGAAAGCCATACAGCAAAGCCCAGTCAGCAGAAACAACGTTTTCATAGTATTACTGATTAGATTAGTTGAGGTGAGAATATTAAGCGCTAAGGTATCCAGTGGTTACGGAATATCAAAATAAAAACTTACGATTATACAATCGCCAGATGCTTTTTCCGGTGAAAAATCCAGAAGATAATCGGAAATACGAGTAGGGTCAGAATGGTTGCTGTAATTAGTCCGCCAATGATAATCACCGCCAGCGGTTTCTGTGACTCGGAACCGATACCCGTGGAAATGGCAGCAGGCATAAGGCCAATAGAAGCCATGAGGGCCGTCATCACGACAGGTCGGGTCCGCACTTTCACGCCTTCGAGAATGGACTCGTTGAGGCTAAGCCTCTGACGGAGGTTGTTGTGGAATTCGGAGATCAGAATCACGCCGTTTTGAATACAAATTCCGAGCAGGGCAATGAACCCTACCCCCGCCGAGATGCCGAAGTTGATGCCCGTCAGGTGGAGCGCGATGATGCCGCCGACGATGGCGAAGGGTACATTGGCCAGCACGATCAGGGAATCCTTGATATTGCCAAACATCACGAACAGGATAACAAAAATGCCGATCAGACTGATGGGTACCACCTGCGCCAACCGTGCCGTGGCCCGCACCTGATTTTCGAATTCGCCCGTCCAGCCTATGCTGTAGCCCGGAGGTAGCTTGATGTGGTTTTTTACGTTGGTCTGGGCTTCGGCGATGGTACTGCCCAGGTCGCGGTCGCGGACCGAAAATTTTACCCCGATGAAGCGTTTGGTGTTGTCACGGTAAATAAAGGCGGGCCCGGTGATTTTGCGAATCGTGGCAATTTCCTTGAGCGGAATCTTGGTGCCATGGATGGTAGGTACCTTTAGGGCGGCCATGTCGGTTTCATCCTTGCGGTACTCCTGGGCGTACCGTACCCGGATATCGAATTTCTTTTCGCCTTCGTATTTCTGGGTGGCGGTTTTTCCCCCGAATGCCATCTCCAGTACGGCCTGGGCATCGGCGACTTTGATGCCATAGGCGGCCATACGCTCGCGGTCGAGGATGACACTTACTTCGGGTTGACCCACGTTGCGCAGAATTCCCACATCCTTGATACCCTGTACGTTTTCGATTTGTTTGATGACCTGATTGGATAGCTCGTCAAGTTTTTCCAGGTCGTCGCCGTAAATCTTCACGGCATTGGAGGCGTTGATGCCCGCTACACTTTCGGCCACATTGTCGATGATAGGCTGGGAATAATTGTAGCCAATCCCCTGGTACTTCGTCAGCGAATCATCCATTTCCCGTACCAGGTCGTCCATGGAAATTTTCCGGGTCCAGTCGTCCTTAGGTTTAAGATTTACCTGCATTTGCACGTAGTAAAAGCCGCTCGGATCGGTACCGTCGTTGCTGCGTCCGGCCTGCGAAAGTACCCCGTTCACTTCGGGGAACTCACCGAGTTCTTTCCGCAGCACGGTGGTCATGCGGATGGTTTCGGGCAGGCTATAGCTCATGGGCATTTTGGCTTCCACCCACAGGGCGCCTTCGTTGAGTTGCGGGAGGAATTCGCTACCCAGAAGAGTGGCCGAGAAAAAAGTGACCACAATAAGTGCCATAGACGCCAGTAGCGTCAGCTTTTTGTGCGCAAACGTCCAGAGGAACCCTTTCTCGACGATGCGGTTCCAGAAATTGACGAAGGGATTGTGCTTTTCGCGGACGTTCTTATTTAGAAAAATATGGCAGAGTACGGGCACCAGCGTGAGAGTGAAAAGTAAAGCTCCCAGCAACGCAAAGCCCAGCGTGTAGGCCAGGGGCGAGAACATTTTGCCTTCTACTTTCTGAAAGGCAAAAATCGGGAGCAAGGCGGTAATGATGATGAGTTTGGAGAAAAAAATGGCCTTTCCCAACTCCGTACCCGTTTTTTTTATGACGCTACCAATGGCCAGTTTGTTAAATTTCTCCATACCCATTCGATGCGCCATATGGTCGAGTGCCACGAAAATCCCCTCCACCATCACCACGGCCCCGTCGATGATGATTCCGAAATCTACGGCCCCCAGTGAGAGCAGGTTGGCGCTCATGCCTTTGGCCTTTAGACATAGAAAAGCAAATAGCAGTGCCAACGGAATGATGATGGACACGGTGACCGTGGTACGCCAGTCGGCCATGAAGAGGAACACAATGACCGTCACCAGCACGATGCCCTCGATGACATTGTGCATCACCGTATGGGTCGTGAAATTCATCAGATTGTCGCGGTCGTAGAAGGTTTCCATCTTGACGTCCGATGGCAGTACCCGCTCGTTGAGTTCGGTGATTTTGTCTTTTACCCGGGCCAGTACCTCATTGGGATTTTCGCCCTTGCGCATCACGACGATACCCTCCACGACGTCGTCGTTGTCGTTCAGACCTACCTGACCTACCCGGGGCATGGAGCTCTCGCGCACATCGGCCACGTTTTTGACCAGAATGGGATTGCCGCCCGCATCATCGATGATGATGTTTTCGATATCCTGCGTGGAATTCAGCAGCCCGACCCCGCGCACGACATACGCCTGGCTGTTTTTCTCGATGATATCACCCCCTACGTTGATATTGCTCTGATTGACGGCCTCGTACACCTGTAAAGGAGTAATATCGTACTTGGACAGACGATTGGGGTCCACGCTCACTTCGTAGGTTTTTTCCTGGCCGCCGAAAGCCACGATGTCGGCCACACCGGGTATGGCCCGCAGCTGCCGGTCGATGGTCCAGGTTTGGATCGTGAGCAGATCGCGCGTGTTCCGGCCGGGACTTTTTAGCACGTAACGGAAAATTTCCCCCGTGGGGCCGTAGGGCGGCTGTACGTCGGGTTCTACATCATCGGGCAGGGACACGTTGCGGAGCTGGTTGTTGACCTGTTGCCGGGCGAAGAAGTCCTCCACGTCATCGTCGAAGATAATCTTGATGACCGACAGACCGAACATGGTAATACTACGCACGCTCGTCTTTTTCTGTACCGAGTTCATGGCAATTTCGATAGGGGTAGTAACGAATCGCTCGATTTCCTCGGCCGAGCGACCATTCCACTCGGTTACGATGATGATCTGGGTGTTGGTAACGTCGGGAAAAGCCTCGATGGGCATGTTACGAAAGGCCACAAAACCCGAAATGACGAGTACGCCCACCCAGAAGAAAGTGAATGCTTTATTTTTAAGCGAAAAGGCAATGATGCCTTTGATGAATTTGTTCATAGTTTGGTTACGAGAGGCTGGATTCTAGATAATGGATGTTGACTACTGGATTTTGATTGCCGGATAACAGATGCTGACCGCCTAATGCTTGATCAGGAGACGATAGGCGATTATTGTTTTAGCCATCTGGAATATCCGGGGTCTAAAATCCCGAATCCAACTTCAAAACTTAATCATTCAGTGCGTCGTACACCAGTAACTGATTGGCCGTCATTACCTTTTCGCCAGCTTTGAGGCCGGCCGTAAGGTAGGTGACATCACCGATCTGCCGGAATACCCCCACGGGCCGGGTTTCGATGTTGTTGCGGTCTTTGAAGACCATTACGAAATTTTTGCTCTTGTCAAAAATCACCGCTGAGGAAGGTACCGTCAGCATAGTCTGATCTTCCAGGAAAGAGAGTTTGATGGTAGCCCGCATTTCGGGTTTGAGCAAATAATCGGCGTTGTCGAGCCGGATGCGGATTTTCATGGCTTTGGTTTCCGGATCGATGATGTTGAAAATTTTGTCCACCTTGCCTTTGAAAATTTTGTCAGGGTAGCTTAGGGTAGTCACATCGGCATCCACTCCCAACTTTACCTGCTCAATATCGCTCTCGTTGACATTGGCGATGGCCCACACTTCGTCAATCTGCGCGATGTCGAAAATATTATCACTGCGGTCACTGCGCAAAAGCATGTCCTGGTTGATGTTCTTTTGAATGATGAAGCCGTTCAGGGGCGAGCGTACCTCATAAATCGCTCCTTTCTTGATGCTGTATATTTTGTAGGTTTCCTGGATGCGGTTCAGTTGCGACAACGCCTTGTCCAGCTGGCCCCGCGCCTCCACTACATCCCGCTCGGCGTTGAGCTTGCCTTCGTACAGTTCTTCGGCTACCTTGAGGCCGTTCTTGGCCACGGCTACATCGTTCTGGGCGTCGTCAAGGTCTTTCTCAAAGCCTGCCACGTCGGTACTGCGGATGGTAGCCAATAGCTGCCCTTTTTTTACGTAGTCGCCCAATTCCACATACACCTTGGTTACGTTACCTCCCACGACCGGGTACACCTCGATGAGTTTGTTGTTGTCGGCGGTTATTTTGCCATAAAAGCCCAGTTCATTGCGTAACGGCTCCATTTTGGCTTCCTCTACCCGTGAGGTCGACAGCATTTTATCACTCAGCACGAAGGTTTCGTTCATTTCCGCTTTGGGCGGTTGTTCGTGGCTACAGGCCGCGAGCAGGAGAAGGGATAAGAAGGGGTACTTTTTCATAAAATGCTGAATGAGGAATGATGAGTGATGAATGGGGTAGACTAGCAATCTCTGACAGGATCCCAGACCTTTACTTTGGTACTTTGTCGCTTTGTGCCTCTGTCTCTTTTCTTTGTGCCTTTGCTCCTAAAAAATCAAAACACTGTGGTATTCACCAGCTGGTTGACCGCTTCTTCCGACAGGATGAGTTGCTTGCGCAGTTCGTTCATTTGCAGGATACTCTGGTTGTAGCTTTCCATGAAATCGGTGAATTCGAGGATGGGAATATTGCCCCGCCGGAAATTCTGGATGATGGAATTGTAAACGATATCGAAATTCTGGGTGCTGGTGGCCAGTTGCCGGTATTGCACCTGCTGCTGCTCCCAGGCGCGCAACGCGCTCTCGATTTGCATACGGAGTTCCATTATTTTGTAGTCTTTCTGAAGCCGCGACTGCCCTACCTGCCATTCGGCGACCTTGATGTTGCCCCGGTTGCGGTTCCAAAAGGGGAGGGGTACCCCAGCGTCAGGTTCACCTGGTTGTTGAACGCCCCACCCCGCTGGTCGTATGAGGCTCCGGCGGTGAGATCGGGAGTAGCCAATGAGCGCTGCCATTTCAGGTACAGCTCATTGCTTTCCATGATTTTCAGGAAACTGCGGTAGTCAGGATTGTTTTCTTTGGCCATTTCCAGCAATTCATCCACGCCGGGTACCGTATTGGCATCGTAGCGGGTTTGCAATTCAGCCTCAGTGACCAACGGGATGATGGGCGTGCCGAGGCCCGTCAGCAGGCTTAGGTCGCGCTGCTCCTGAATGGCATTCTGCTGTAGGGAGGTGAGTTCGTTGCCCAGGTTCAGGGCCAGCGACTGCAGCCTGACCAGATCTTTCAGGGGAATGTTCCCTTTCTGTACCTGCACCGTATAGGCCTGCGCCAGGGTATCTACCCGGGCCGCTTGGGAAGTAATACTTTCTATTTTCCGGAGGTCGAAATACAGGCTGTAATATTGCTGCCGGAGCTGAAACCGCAGCGTCCGGACAAGCTGTTCAAACTGCAGCTCGGCCAACCCTACGTTCGCTTTGGCAAACTCGATTTCGTTTTTCTTTTTGCCCCCCATGTAAATCAACTGCTGGATGGCCAGGGTTTTCTGCCCCCTGCCGCCCACATCGAACGCGCGTTGTTGCTGGGGATTCAGGGCATTCAGTTCGACCGACAGGTAGGGTAGCTCCCAGATCCGGGCCTGGATTACCGCCGCCTGGGCGGCATTGATATTGTATTGCTCGGCCAGCAGAAGCAGGTTGTTCTGTCGGAAAGCATCCTCGCTCTGTTGGAGGGTGATCTGGGCGTGTGTGTGTATGGGGAGTAAAGCGAAAAGGCAAAATAGGACGGGCAGGCACTTCATGGGCGCGACGAAACTTTATGTTCGACGCAAATGTGCGGCAGGGTTCTTAAAATGGCCTTTAAGGTACCCTTAAAAAAAACTTAAATCGTAAAAACAAGCTCGAACCGGTGGGTCGTCGCCGAATCGGCAAAGTACCTGATGCTGGCTCCGTGGTGGTCGAGGATACGCTTCACAATCCGAAGGCCCAGGCCGGAGCCATGGGTCTGTCGGGCGTTGGCGCCCCGCGCGAAGGGTTGGAAAAGATTGTTTTGCTCGCTTTCGGTCAGGGGGGTACCCTCGCTGGAAATAGACAGGGTAAGCGAATCGGGGTTTGACTGGGCCAGAAGTACCGTGGCGGTGTGGTCGAACGAATATTGGTAGGCGTTCCGCAACAGGTTGGCCAGGGCAATTTCCAGGACTGATTTGGCTGCTTTGATTTCCAGGCCGTTGGCGATGTCTTCGCTTTCGACGATTTCAAAATTCATCTTGAAATCAGGATAAGTCCGACGTACCTGCTCATAGGCCAGAAAAAGAATTTCGTCCACCCGTTCGGTTTTAAACTGGGCTTCCGTGTCTGACCCACTGTTCTTAGCCAGTAACAATAGGGAATTGATGAGTTCGGTCAACTGGCTGACATTATCCGAGATACGGGTGAGGTACTGTCGGGTAGCGGGGGAGTGATCGGGTGATTGTAATAAATTGTCCAGTTGAAACGTGATCCGGCTGATGGGCGTACGCAGCTCGTGGGAGGCATTGGCCGTAAACTCACGCTGGGCGGCGAAGGATTTTTCGATGCGCGCCAGCATCTGGTTGAAGGTACGGGTGAGCAGGGTGATTTCGTCGTTCTGGTTTGGGTTGACGGGCAACTGGGTATTGAGCGCATTGGCCGAAATATCCATGATTTTTTCCTGAAACACATCCAGCGGCCGGGTCAGGTGCCGGATAATGAAATAGGTCGAAGTCCACACCAGCGAGGTACCTACCACAAACATGACCAGCAACGAATAGAACAGGTACTGTAGTTTGCTGTTTCCGTACAAGTCTTCGGCCGCGATCAGTACGTAGTAGTCGGCATCCCTGAAATCATAAAATATACTCAGCAACTCTTTGTCTCCCGCAATTTTGAATTCCCTTTTCGTTTGTTTGAGATTGACCAGTTCCTGCTGGTTCCATTCGATCGAAGCATCGTCGATACTACTGTAAATGAGTTTGTAATTTTCGTCGAAGACCAGGGTCTTTTCGTTGTAGAGCTTATTGATGCTATTCTGGTCGATGACTTTCAGCATCTGTTTGTCTATCTCCTTCACATTGAGCAGCAGTTCCACCGTCGTAAGGGCCTTCTCTTCCAGCCGATCGCTGAACTCTTCCTTCCGAAACGACGCAAACGACAGGTACACGATCGTAATCCCGATCCCGAACAGGATCGAGAAGGCGGCACTGATGTAGATCGAAAGGCGTCGTTTAAGGGTCATAGTATCAATCGATCATTCAACATTGAGGTAATAGCCGTACCCCGGACGGGTGTGGATGAGTTTTTGGGGGAAGTCCTTATCGATTTTCTTGCGCAGGAAATTGATGTACACTTCGATGGTATTCAGGCTGGTTTCAAAATGAATATCCCAAACTTCCTCAGCGATGGTCTGCTTGGATACCGTCCTCCCCTTAGCCTGCGCCAGGAATACCAGCAAATGGTACTCTTTGGGGGTCAGGTCGATGGGTTGCCCGGCTCGTTTGACTTTCATTTCGGTTAGGTCGATTTCCAGGTCGGCTATGCTCAGAATGTCCCGCTTTTCCTGCGGCTGGGTACTGCGGCGGAGCAAGGCCAGAATACGGATGTACAGTTCGTCGAGATGAAACGGCTTGACGAGGTAGTCGTCGGCTCCGCGCTCGAAAGCATCGAACTTGTCCTGAATTTCGCCATAAGCGGTCAGCATCAGGATGGGGGTACCCTGGTCGGTCGTGCGCAGCTGTTTACATACTTCCAGTCCATTCATCCGGGGTACGTTGATGTCGAGGAGGTACAGGTCATACGGCCCGGCATTCAATTGACGGAAAAACACATCCCCATCGAACACGCAGTCGCAGGCGAATCCCTTCGCTTTTAGAAAAGTACTGATTTCGTTGGACAGGATACTGTCGTCTTCTAAAAGTAAGATGCGGGCCATGAGCGATAAGGATAGGATTGTGGGGTATCCTTTTTAGGGGTAAAGATACCGATTACCAATCTATCGACGCCGTGGAAGAGGAATAGAGGGCGTAAAAAATAAGTAGTCAACGGTGTAAAGTACATTCAAATACGTTTGGTGTTAACAGGAAAGACGAGGAAGAAACCATCGGAAACACTATTTTTGTGCTTTATCCATTTCGATTTTTCCATAAAACCCTGCTGATTCATGCTACCTTCCATCCCGTTCGATCAAACCGCCGCTTACAGAAAACTCAAAACCCACCATAAATCCATTTCCAAAAAACATCTTCGTGAACTCTTCGCGGAAGATCCCCGGCGGTTCAATAAGTTTTCGATCCGGCTAGGCGATATCCTGCTTGATTACTCCAAAAACCGCATCAATGGCCGTACCAGAGCCTACCTGGTGCAATTGGCCGAGGAGTGTCAGTTGGGGGATGCCATCGAGCAGATGTTTACGGGGGAGAAAATCAACGCGACCGAAAACCGGGCGGTACTGCACACGGCCTTGCGTAATCGGTCTAATACGCCCGTTCTGGTGGATGGTAAGGACATAATGCCCGACGTGAACGAGGTTTTGGAGAAAATGAAAGAATTTTCCACGCAGGTAAGGTCGGGTGCGTGGAAAGGCTATACCGGAAAAAAAATTACGGATATTGTGAATGTCGGCATCGGGGGCAGCGACTTGGGGCCCGTGATGGTGACTGAGGCGTTGAAGTCGTATGGAAAAAAGGGCCTGAACGTGCATTTCGTCTCCAATGTGGACGGTACCCACATCGCCGAGGCGCTTAAAAACCTCGATCCCGAAACGACGCTCTTTATGATTGCGTCGAAGACTTTCACCACCCAGGAAACGATGGCCAATGCTCATTCGGCCCGTAGCTGGTTTCTGGAATCGGCGCGGGAGGCGGAACACGTGAAGAAGCATTTTGTGGCCATTTCTACGAATCAGGAAAAGGTGGAAGAGTTTGGGATCGATCCGGCCAATATGTTCGGATTCTGGGATTGGGTAGGGGGTAGGTACTCCCTATGGTCGGCCATCGGGCTGTCCATTGCCTGTTTTATCGGTTTCCAGAATTTCGAGCAGCTTCTGGCCGGAGCGTATGACATGGACAACCATTTCCGCCACACCAAGTTCGAGCGGAATATGCCGGTGATGCTGGCGTTGCTGGGGATTTGGTACAACAATTTTTTCGGAGCCCAGACCGAGGCCATTCTACCTTACGACCAGTACCTGCACCGTTTTGCGGCGTATTTTCAGCAGGGCGATATGGAGAGTAACGGCAAGTACGTGGGCCGCGACGGCCAGCCCGTCGACTATCAGACCGGCCCGGTAATCTGGGGAGAGCCGGGTACCAACGGGCAACATGCCTTTTATCAGTTGATTCATCAGGGTACCAAGCTGATTCCCTGCGACTTTATTGCCCCGGCCATCAGCCATAATCCCCTGGCCGATCATCATAAAATGCTGCTTTCCAATTTCTTTGCCCAGACCGAAGCCCTGATGAATGGTAAAACGGCCGCGGAAGCCCGCGCCGAGTTGGAAGCCTCCGAGAAGAGTGCCGAAGAAGTTGATTTTCTAACGCCGTTCAAAGTATTCGAAGGAAATCGACCGACTAATTCCATTTTGGTCAAGAAGATCACCCCCCGGGTATTAGGTAGCTTGATTGCCCTATATGAACACAAAATATTCGTGCAGGGGATTATCTGGAATGTATTCAGTTTCGATCAATGGGGCGTGGAACTGGGCAAACAGCTGGCCAATAAAATTTACCCCGAATTGCAAAACGACTGGCCCATCTCGGATCACGATAGTTCTACGAATGGTCTGATCAATTTGTATAAAAATTGGCGATGAGGTCTGGCTCATACGCTTGCATAAGGTACCTGACGTAGAAACTATACTAACACGAAAAGACCACAACTGTAACAGAACTATGCACACACGCATTATCGGGTTTCTCTTCCTGTGTCTGGGGATAAATCCTGTGACTTTGGCCCAATTGACCGTTACCTTTCCCACTACCCGCGCCGTTTTTCAGCGCGACAATGCCAACCAGACTACGCTCTACATGGGGGGTACCTTTGCCAACTGCCTCGATCAGGTGGAGGCGCGGGTCGTACCGCGGGCGGGCGGGCAGGGGACCGCTACGGACTGGACTTTGATTCAGATTGCTCCCAGCGGGGGACAGTTTTACGGCAGTATTTCTGTTACCGGAGGCTGGTACAATCTGGAGGTGCGGGGTAAGCTAGGCGGCAACGTGACGGGAACGAGCACCGTCGAGCGGGTGGGGGTAGGTGAGGTGTTTCTGGTGGCCGGTCAATCCAATTCCACCGGCGGCGACGGGTTGCCCAACGGCCCCAGTGCCACCGACGACCGGGTCAACAGCGTCAATTTCCAGAATTACAATCCCAACAACGGTACCATCCAGCCCTATTCCAATGTCCAGCTGCCTTGTCCGGAATTTGTGCATCTGGATGCCGAGGTAAAAACCGCCCCCTTCGGCAACTATGCCTGGTGTTGGGGGATTTTTGGTGATTCGCTGGCCCGACGCCTCAACGTACCCGTGATGATCTTCAATGCGGGCTGGGCGGGATCGGCGATGTACAATTGGCAGGAAAGCATCGATCCCAATGCTACAACCGTGAGTACTTTCGGCAACCCGTACCCTACGGGCCTGCCCTTTGGCCACCTGCGCCTGGCTTTAAATTACTATATTGCTCAGCAGGGCTATCGTGCGGTTCTCTGGCATCAGGGAGAAGCTGACAATTTTATTGAGAATAGCCGGGAGGGGTATCGGAATGGCCTGAGGGCTATTATCCAGGCGAGCCGTTCGCTCAGTGGTAAGCCCAATCTGGCCTGGGTCGTGGCGCGGGCGTCGCGCTTCACCAAAGACGGAGTTTCCCGGATATGGCAACCCGTTATCGATGGCCAGAACGATGTGATCGGCGTGAACGGCAATGATCCGAATCTGGTACTGCCCAATGTTTTCCCCGGCCCTCAAACCGATCCGCTGGAAGGTCCCGCCTTTCGCACCTCCGACAATATTCACTTTACGGGAAACGGGTTAGTAGCGCTGGCCCAGTCGTGGGTCTCGAGCTTGAATAACCTCTTTATTGCCAATTCTCAACCGTACCTGCCTATCCCGCCTCCGCAGGTACTGGCCCAGTGTGGGGGCAACAACGCACTTACCTTTCAGGCTCCCGGGGGCTGGGTGTCGTACCAGTGGCATCCGGTGACTGACTGCAACCAAACTCTGAGTTTCGACCAGAACTGGACGGCCACGACAGGAAATTATGTCCTGAAAGTGAGGGACGCCTTGCAGAATACCGTGCTTTCTCCCGCTGTGGCCGTGCCCGTGAGCACGGCAGCCGATGTTTCGGCAAGCGGTACTACCACCGTAAGTCAGGGCGATAATCTTACACTCCAGTCATCCTCTTCCAATGCCTGCTCGTTTGCCTGGACTGGCCCCAACCAGTTCACCAGTACGCAACCGAATGTCTTGATTTCCAATGCGACAGCCAGCCAGTCAGGTACCTATACGGTGTCGGCCAAGAATGCGTACGGCTGTCAGGCGCAAAGTTCGGTGTCTGTGCAGGTAGTCAGTATCGTCGAGAGCGTTGCTTCGGGCGATTGGGGCAGTACCGCCACCTGGTCGTGCGGATGTTTACCCACCCCCGCTACCGATGTCAGAATCAACGAAGGCCATACGATTAGTATAGGTACCCCCGCCAAGGCTAAAAACGTATTTATTCAGAACGGAAACATTCAATACCAAAGCGGGGGCAGTCTCATGCTTTCGCAATAGTTTTTTGTATCCGCTTGGTGTAGTATTGATTGAAAATATAAAAACCTGTAACTTGTGTAAGTCTTGTGAAATCCCTCATGCCAACGGGGTATTTCAGACGTTGAAAAAGTGTATTTCAGCTAATCAATCGGACTTATGCGTATAGTATACTGTTTGCTGATCGGGGGATGTTGAGTTTTCACGCTACGTTCTCCCAGACTTTACCCAGTGGATTCACTACCCAAACCCTGGCCACGGGAATCAGTGCCCCTACCTGCATGGCTTTTGCTCCCGATGGACGGCTTTTCATCGGGCAACAAAACGGAACCATCAAAGTTTTCAAGGATGGAGCTTTACTGGGTACCTCCTTCACACAACTTTCGGTGGACAGTAACGGCGAACGAGGCTTATTGGGATTGACGTTTGACCCCAATTATGCCACCAATGGCTATGTGTACGTCTACTACACCCGAACCGGATCACCGCTGCGAAACCGGGTTTCCCGCCTGACGAGCAACCCTGCCAACCTGGATGTCATGCTGGCTGGCAGCGAGTCGCTGGTACTCCAATTCGATCCCCTGAGCGCTACCAATCACAACGGTGGTTCGCTGAAATTCGGCCCGGATGGAAAATTGTACGTGGCGATCGGGGAAAACGCCGTAACGGCCAATGCCCAGAACTACGATAATTACCTGGGCAAGCTGCTCCGAATCAATTCCGATGGCTCGGCCCCCACGGACAATCCATTTTATGCGTCCACCCCCGACGGTACCCCACCAACCGCCGCCAGCCAGCGCCTGTGGGCGCTGGGACTGCGCAATCCGTACAGTTTTGCCATTGCCCCGGCTACTGGGACTATTTTTGTGAACGATGTAGGAGGAAACCAATACGAGGAAATCAACGATGCCACCCAAGGGGGACAGAATTTTGGCTGGCCTACGCAGGAGGGACCGCCCCAACCTGGTTTTTCCGGACCGGTATACTACTACGCCAATAATTCACAAGTTGTCGATTCCGATTCCAGTGGGTGTTCGGTATTAGGGGGTACCTTTCTCAATGCTCCGACCTCAAATTATCCGGCTCAGTACCTGGGTAAGTATTTTTTTATGGATTATTGCAACGGCTGGTTCAGGTACATCGATCCAGCCCACATCCCGGCCAATGGTTCGACGCTTTTCGCGAAGGGATTTGGGACCGGGCTGGTAAGCATGACGGCAGGACCCGACGGCAACCTGTACTACCTGCACCGGGGTGCCAGTTCATTGAATCGGTTCGTATACACGCCTCCCACCATCGAAAGCATCGCCTCGGGCAACTGGAACGACCCAGGTACCTGGTCGTGCGCCTGTGTGCCCGCCTACACCGATGAAGTTGTGGTGCACACCGGCCATAATGTAGTGGTGGATGGCATCACGGCTTATGCCAAAAATGTCGCGCTGGATGGTGGCCAAGTCCAGGTGGCCAACAATGGCACCCTCCAGCTCAATCACTGAGGGTACCTGCTTCCCACTAGCTTCGTAAGCAGAAGGTAAAATCCCAGGCCCAGCACTACTCCCAACCCATCGGCGGCGGCATCCCACCAGTCGAAGGTACGGTCGAAGGGAAGCCACTGCTGGTAGAATTCCAGAAAAATTCCGAAACCTACGCCTAGCAGCATAATAAACACCCTGTATTTAGGGAAAAGAAGCAGCCAAAGGCAGGTCCAGCCGATGAACATCCCGGCATGGACGATTTTATCGAAACCCATAACGGGTGCTTCCGGCAAATCTTTTCCGGGCCAGGTGCAGGCCAGTACAATAAGGAAAGTCCACAATAGTGCGGGCCAACGATGGGTCGAAAGGTAGGTTAGTAAAGCTTTCAATTTGTCGCGTTTAGATTTACACCGGCGTAAAATCCCAAATCCTGATTACGTAACTGCTTGGTCCAGAACGCGATTTGGCCGGTATGGTAGGAATAATGTTCTACTACATGAATAATAATTCCCAAACCGGTCAGCGTGTAGGCCTGTACTCTTCGCTCCCGTAGCAGGTTTTCGTCATCCGCAGCACGAATTACGGTATCGGCTACGTGCAGGGTTTCGTTCAGCTTTTGCAGCAATTCCGCTTTGGAAAATCCTTCAGTGACTGAAAACTCCACCGACCGGGTGCGGGTGTCGGGTTGATTGCCCAGCCCCGAAATGATGTACTGCCGGATATTGCCGCACAGGTGCAGGATCAGGTTGCCCACGCTGTTGGAAGCACCATTGGGCCGCTGCCATACTTCTTCTTCGCTCAATTCGTCCAGGCATTTGATAATGCGCGGCGTATTCAGGTGGAAGTAATGCAGGGATTGCTCGATGAATTCGGAAGCAAGAGTAGACGCCATGGGTACATGAACTGTTGATTAAAGCCGAAAATTAAGAGGAAAAATGCGACCTATGAAAATATTCTTTTCTCAGGGACTGCCCAGTGGGTGCCGGCATTCGTCATAGTACCTGCGTGGATTCGTCAAATTCATAATCCCGCTCCACACGGCAAATCCTCGTTTTATAAGCCGAGTACCATTGGTCGCGTCCCGCCTGCTGCGCCAGCAAATGCTCGGTATTTTTTTTCCAGTTTCGGATGGCTTCCAGGCTTTCCCAGTACGAAACGGTAATGCCCAGGCCTTCGCGCACGCTCTCGTGGCCGAGGTAGCCGGGTTGCTGTGTGGCCAGTTCTTCCATGCGTTCGGCGGTAGCACCGTAGTTGGCATCGACTTCGGTACGCAGGTTCGTGAAAATGACGGCGTAGTAGGGTGGGGCGGGGGTGTTGGCGATGGTCATAGAGTAGGTTGTATACAGAAAACAAAAATAAGGATTTGTCTCATAGCTGGGCGAAGGTACCTTCGCTTACTGCGCCACCAGTCGCCGTTTCAGCAGTATCCGTTGCCCAGTAATCAATAGGGTACTCGCCAGTGCGCAAACGGCCATCACACCCGACATGGGCAGGATGGTCTGATTGTGCAGGGCACTCACCAGCCCCGAGGCCAGCGCGCCAAATAACATCTGGCTGAACCCGATCAATGCCGAGGCGCTACCGGCGTTGGCCGAGAAAGGGGCAAGCGCCAGTGCCGTGGAATTAGGCCCCAGCATACCCCCTACCATCAGAAACAAGAATAGGATTACAAGCACCAGGCTAATCGCGACGCCCGAGGAGGCGGAACCAGCCCATGTGGCGCAGAGTACCATTAGAGCCCCCAGAACAGCAATGGCCAGTGAACCTGCCTCCGCTAGCCGCAGGCTGTCGTAACGCCGCAACAACAAGCGGTTGAGCTGACTGCCGCCGATGAAGCCAAACGAATTGAAACTGAACAGCAGTCCGTACTGGGTTTGGGTAAAGTGCAGTTTTTCCATGTAGAGGAAAGGAGAACCGCTGATGTAAGCAAACAGGCTCCCCTGCGTAAAGGCACCTGCCAGCCCAAAAACGATGAAAGCCGGTTCTTTGAAAACGGACCAGTACCTACCCAGTACAGCTGCGGGTGCCAGCGAGACGGTAGCATCGGGCCCCCGGCTTTCGGGTAGAATGAGTAGTACTGAGGTGAGCATGACGGCACTGATCGAGGCCAGAGTAACGAATATGGCACGCCAGCCGAGGGTGGTCACCATCCAGCCTCCGATGGAAGGCGCAATGAGCGGCGCTACCCCCATGATGAGCATCAGAGTGGAAATTACTTTGGCGATTTCGGTGGGAGGAAACAGGTCGCGCACGACCGCGCGCCCGGCTACCATCCCCGCACAACCGCCGATGGCCAGCAAGCCGCGGAGTCCAATGAGCCATTGCACCGTGGGGGACAAAGCGCAGCATAAAGCCGCCACTACATACAGGGAAAGTCCAAAGACCAGGGGTTTCTTCCGGCCAAACCGATCCACAATGGGTCCGTAGAGCAGTTGGCCCACACTGATTCCGATGAAATAGCTCGTCAGGGAATAGCCTACCTGGGCAATGGACGTGTGCAGGTCGGTGGCGATGTCGGGAAAGCCCGGCAGGTACATGTCGATACTGAAAGGCCCCAGTGCCGAAAGGACGCCCAGCAGTAGGATGATTTTCTTTAATTCCTTCTTGTTCATGGCTTTTTTTCTCAAAGAAATTTCGAAGACAAAGGTACGGCATTGCGCACGTACTGACCAGGTTGATCCAACGAAGAATTGGTATTTTTCCAATACTACCCCTAATCGCACCTTACTGAATTCGCTAAGATGAATTAAAAAAATAATACCTTTCTCAAAACCAAACGCCCAAGTGGCAAGTACTACCAGGGGGTACCTTGGGCCCTAACGCTACGTATTAACTCAACAATCACACGAATCAACCAGTATACAACAACAATGAAAGCTACCTGGAACAACCAAACCATTGCCGAAAGTGACGACACGATTGTGGTGGAAAACAATCATTATTTTCCCATTGAATCGGTAAAGAGTGAGTTCTTGAAAGAATCCGACACGCATAGCGTGTGCCCCTGGAAAGGAACGGCCTCCTATTACAGTCTGGAAGTAGAGGGAAAGGCCAATAAGGATGCTGCCTGGTACTATCCTCATCCCAAAGAGGCTGCCAAAAATATTGCAGGTTATGTGGCTTTCTGGAAAGGCGTGGAGGTAAAGTAGGTATCTTAGCCGGATGAACCAACTTCGTCCTTTCGTTTTCTGGCCGCCCTTTCTGGTACTTATCTTAGTCTGCTTTGTGAGCCTGATTGACCCGCAGGCCATGATTGGCGTTATCGCGGCGCTCAACTCGGGTATGATGGGTACCCTGGGTTGGCTATTTTCGGTGGGAGCGCTGGCGTTTTTTCTGCTGTGCCTGGTGGTGTTTGTTTCACCCCTCGGCAAGATCCGAATCGGAGGAAAACGGGCCGTACCTCTGCTGACCCGCTGGCGTTGGTTTGCCATCACGCTTTGTACCACCATTGCCACGGGCATTCTGTTTTGGGGTACCGCCGAGCCGCTTTTCCACCTGCACGCGCCGCCGCCGAGCCTGGGCATCGCACCCAATAGCCGCCAGGCAGCTACCTTTGCCGTTTCGACCATGTACATGCACTGGTCACTGATTCCCTACGGCATTTATACCCTGGCGGGGCTTATGTTCGCGCTCTGCTACCACAATCTCAAGCAACCTTTCAGTTTGGGTTCTATGGTGTATCCCATTTTTGGGGGCAGAGTACCCCGTTCGGTGGATACCTGGATCGACGCGCTCTGCCTGTTTTGCCTCGTGGCGGGCATGGCGGCTTCCTTGGGTGCGGGCATTCTGATTGTTTCCGGTGGACTGACGCAAATGCTGGGTATTCCGCATAGTATCCTGACCACGGGGTTGGTAGCGCTGGCCATTGTGGCGTCGTTCGTGGCGTCGGCGGCGAGCGGACTGCTGCGGGGTATCCGAATTCTGTCTGAAATCAATGTCACGGTTTTTATCATCCTGGGCATCTTCATGTTCCTGGCGGGGCCAACCCTATACCTCCTTACTTTTGGACTGGAATCGATGGGTGAGTTTCTGACGCATTTCTTCCAACGCAGCCTCATCGGTACCATTACCCCGGATAAGGAATGGGCCAAGAGTTGGACGATCTTCAACTGGACCAACTGGCTGGCCTGGACGCCCATCACGGCTCTGTTTCTGGGTCGGATCGCGATAGGGTACACAGTACGACAGTTCATTGTGTTCAATCTGTTCCTACCTGCCCTGTTTGCCTGCGCCTGGATCATGGTGTTCAGTGTCAGCGCCATTCATTTCGATTTCCAGTCGCCCGATTCGCCGCTGTATGCCGTGCTAAACCAGGAAGGCGGGGCGAGCCAGGTTATTTTTTCCATCCTCGCCCAATTGCCTTTTGCCAAAATCACCAGCTTCGTTTTTCTAGCAACGGCCTTTCTTTCCTACGTCACCGCGGCCGATTCCAATACCACCGCCATGAGCGGCATCAGCGTCCACCGCCAAGGTACCCCTGCCGACACCCCATCCGATGATGCCCGCATCAGCGACGAACCACCCCTCTACGTAAAAATTGCCTGGGGTAGTTTGATTGGCCTGATTTCCTGGATTATGGTATCCTTTGCCGGAGAAGGCAAAGACAAAGGACTCGAAGGTGTCAAAATTCTCTCCAATCTGGGTGGATTTCCGGCCCTGATTTTGATGCTGTTCGTCGCGTGGGGAATGGTAAAATTAATGCTGAATCCGGGGAAGTTGGAGTGAAAGGAAGGCAGATGTTTTTTGGGTTAATGGTAAAATGGTTAACGGTAAAGGGAGAAAAAAACGGGAATTAATTCCTGAAACGGGAAAGAAATATCATCAAAAATGAGTAGCAATCGCCCAATAGCCATTTTCCTTTAACCCTCAAATCAACGCTCTGAACGTTTGCTTTACGGCGGCCAGGTCACGTTGGTGGGCTTCCACGGTAGTCAGCACGTGGGGCGATTTTTCTTCCAGGCACTGCTCCACCACCAAATGCGGCGTGACGCCCTTATTTTTCAATTCCTGTACCAATCGGGGATAATCGATGTCGCCCTCGGGCTGGAAGGTTTCCAGCCAAACACCATTTTTGGATTGTCGAAGGTGCAGTTCCGTAATGCGCTCACCATAGAGTTTCAGTACGTCGAAAACCGCCAGCTCCGAATTGCCCGATCCGCGGTATACCCAATGTACATCCATACAAAAAGTGACGTTCTCGGGATCGGTAGCCAGCAGCATATGGTGGAACTCGCGCGCCCCGGCCCGAAGTTCGATGTCATGGGTATGGTAGGAAAGCGTCATGCCTATTTTTCGTAGGGCAGCTCCCAGGCGGTCAAGATTACGGGCCTGTTCGGTAAGCTCGGCGTCGTTTTTGTTTTCCGGTCCACCCCAGCGGATGGGGCTAGGGTTGGTCACCACGATTTTGGCTCCCAGCGGTTGGGCGGCTTTCGCGATGGCTAGCACCGTGTCGATCGACTTCTGGGCTTCATCGGCGCGGTGCAGGGTACTGTTGACGTAGAAAGAGGGGAGGGCCAGATTGTATTTTTTCAGTAAGGGACCCAGTTTGATCACCTCCTCCAAGTTCGTAAAACTTGGCTCAAAAGCCTGAAAACCCGACTTGACGTACTCCGCCAGGGAAGCATCCAGATTCGCTCCCCACTCGCGGCCTTCCCGGTTAAAAAACGTAAACCAGGTATATTGATTACAGGAGATAGGAAAGTGTAGCTTTTTGGCCGAGACATGCTGCAAAGAACTCAATGAAGCCGTGGTGGTGAGGGCCAGAGCAGAATTCAGAAATTGGCGGCGATTTGAACGCATGAATGTTAGAGGTTGGGTTTTGCTTTAAAGCACTGCCCAGTCCTTTTTCTACTTCATTAAGTTAGGTACCTTGAAGTAGGGTACCTTGCCCCAAATAGCGCCCAGTGGCGGAAAGAAGTAGTCAGAATATTAAACAATTCGTGTATCAGGCTGACCTACGGCTTCAAATTTGAAGACATCGGGCCGGGCGTAGTGCCCCGTTACATCGAAGTCGAGTTTGCTTTTGGCCAGAATCGAGAAATCCAGTTCGGCGGTCAGTAAGCCTTCCTGATTCCAAAGCGGCCCGGCCAGTACCTCACCCGTTGGGGCCACAATCACGCTGCCTCCGGCCGACATGATTTCGGGTTCGTCTTCAATTTCCTGCCGGTAGCGTTCAGGATAATCGACCTTGCGGCTATATTGGTTGCAACCTAGGACAAAACAGCGTCCTTCCAACGCAATATGCTGTAGGGTACCCTGCCACGACGGACGGCCGTCGGCCGTGGGAGCCAGGTAGATTTCCACGCCTTTCTGATACATCGCCGTGCGCGCCAGCGGCATGTAGTTTTCCCAGCAGATCAACCCGCCGATGCGGCCCAACGACGTATGGTAGGTATGCAGGGTACCTCCATCACCTTCGGCCCACACGTAGCGTTCCAGTCCGGTAGGTTTGAGTTTGCGATGCACGCCTAGCAGGGTACCATCAGGTCCAAAGTAGAGCAGCGAGCAGTAGAGCGAACCGCCCACGGATTCGCGCTCTGTAACGCCCAATGCCACAAAAATCCCTGCTTCGCGGATGGCAACTTCGATGGGTTCTAACACCGAACTCCTGACATCCACGCTATTAGACCAATAGTCCATCCAGGTGGCACGCCCCGCGTCGGTCCGGCGACCTACCACGGCGTCGAAGCGGAGTCCGCGGGGGTACCCCGGCAGAAACGACTCCGGAAACAGCAGCAACTGGCAGCCGGCCTGTTTGCCCTTTTCGATCCAGGCAACTACTTTCTCGATGCTAGCGGCCAGGTCGAAAAAAACGGGCGTGGCCTGCACTACGCCTACGCGTACTTTGGGGAATTGCATGGTCTTTCTTTCAGGGTACTATTCCTTAAAGGAATGGTTTTCTATATCGGACAGGGCGTCCACGCCGCTTTCGGACCGCTCGGACAGAACGCTTAGGGTACCTGTGGTTTCCAGGACAATGGCGTGGATTTGGGTCAAATCGGTCAGGCCATTGTTCCGGGCTGCAACATAAATCTCTTCCACGGTTATTCTTTCCTTTTTGAGGGCCTGAGGGAGTACCTCGCCCTTGTATAACAGCAGGGTCGGGTCGCTGGTGATCATTTGCTTCACGCC
The DNA here is from genome assembly GCF_009296315.1 of Salmonirosea aquatica. Lineage (NCBI taxonomy): Bacteria > Pseudomonadati > Bacteroidota > Cytophagia > Cytophagales > Spirosomataceae > Salmonirosea > Salmonirosea aquatica. Next base: position 412,046 of record NZ_WHLY01000002.1, on the reverse strand, counting down.
TTTGTGCCGGACCGACAGCCAGGTAATGCAATATTGCAGAAAAATTAACATGAAAAAGGCCAGCGCGCCGTCCAGAAGCGCAACATCTTTACTCAGTATGACCGTGGCCAGGGTAGATCCCAGAGCCACCGTGACCACGAAATCGAAGGCATTCATCTTGGACAACGTCCGTTTGCCAGAAACGCGGAGCATCACAATCAGGGTAGCATAGGCCAGGATGGTGATGATGATGATGCGGATAACACTTTCCCAGGAATCAAAGAAGATATTTTTCATAATGGATTTTTGAATGTATTGAAAGAGAGGCGACTATTTGTCTGCAATGAAAGCTAAAACAATCACACCAATTGGGATTTTATTCTGTCACTAGTTGTAATACCCGGGGAAATTCTCCCGGCATTACCTATAAAACGCAATAATTCATTTGTCAAAGCAACCTTTACGAAGGGGAAATACTATATTTGATCAAACAAAAACCTGTAACGCAACCATGATGAAGTTCTTTTTACCCCTTGGAATTCTTAGCTTGTTTCTTAGCCTGGTTTCGATTGACCGGGTACAAGCCCAGGACGACGACGACAAGCAGCCCGCCAAAAAAGAATCGGTAACCGCCGGAAAACCATACACCGACGAAATCTCGGCCCTGGCCGGGAAACCCAGTGTGAAAAAAGCCCTGGCCATGCTGGAAGCGCAGGAGCCCTGGACGGTGAAAAATCTGCGCATGTTGACCGAAATCCCCGCGCCACCGTTTATGGAGCAGGAACGGGGCCGTGTCTACGCCGACCTGCTACGTACCGCCGGGGCGGATTCGGTCTGGACCGACGAGGTAGGTAATGTATTGGCGTTGCGCCGGGGCAAAACCCGTAAGAAGAAGGTAGTTCTGGAAGCCCACCTCGACACGGTGTTTCCCGAAGGTACCGATGTGAAAATAAAGCAAAAAGGCGATACCCTTTACGCGCCGGGCATCGGCGACGACACCCGGGGCCTGGCGATGGTACTGACGGTGCTGGACGTCATGGAAAAAACCAGCCTCGAGACCGACGCGGATGTACTCTTCATTGGTACCGTGGGCGAAGAGGGACTCGGCGACCTGCGCGGGGTGAAGAAACTGTTCAGCACGCCCGGCCTGAAAATAGACTCCTATATTGCTATCGACGGACTGGGCTCGACGAGCATCACTCACCGGGGCCTGGGCTCGCACCGCTACAAAGTGACTTTCAAAGGGCCGGGCGGGCATTCGTCGGGGGCCTTTGGACTGGTCAATCCGCATGGTGCCTTGGCGCGGGCTATTTACTACTTCACGCAGTCGGCCGATACATTCACAAAGCAGGGCGTGCGGACGACGTATAATGTGGGCGTTATTGGCGGGGGTACCTCCGTGAACGCGATTCCGTTCGAATCCTACATGCAGGTGGATATGCGCTCGGAAAGCCCCGAGCAACTCAGCGGCATCGATAAATTATTTCAGGAGGCCGTCCAAAAAGCATTGAAGGAAGAGAACGCCATGAAGCGCCTTGGTCCCGATCTTACTGTCGATATCGAACTGGTAGGGGATCGTCCTTCGGGTAGTATTCCTGAGAGCAGTCCGCTGGTGCAGCGGGCCATTGCCGCGACGAAGTACGTGGGCCAGGAACCCGCCTTGCGGGTAGGTTCTACCAATTCCAATATACCGTTTTCCAAAGGGATACCTGCCATCACGATGGGCGCGGGCGGTACCGGCAGCGGTGCCCATTCACTGCACGAATGGTGGATGGCCGACAAGTCGCATCTGGCCTTGCAACGTACGCTGCTGATTCTGCTGAGTGAAGCGGGGTTAGTGGCGGGGAAGTAGAACGCTGATTGATGGATAGAGTGGCGTCAGGTGTTCGGCCCGACGCCACTCTATCTCCAATTCCACGGCCTACCGCTTGATAGTTTTAGCGGATTTTTCTTGCTTCGATATATATCTTTGCCCATACTTATACTCTTTATTGTTGGGTCTGTATTCTATATGGATAACCATGGAATAATGCATTGAGTAATTCTGCATCAGCACACTAGATTACTGAGATGGTTGCCTCGATTTATGTTAATAAATTTTTGAGCGAGCATAAGATATAAGAATTTTTATCCACCAGTAAATATTACGCCCTCTCGAACCTTCCACTTTATCTTACGGATTTCCCATGAATCCATTAAAAGCTGAACTTCCCAACATCGCCGGAATTGTACTTTCGGGTATCGCTATGACTGCCTGTGGTACGGTTTTGCCAGACCCGAGTATTGCATTCAAAGTGGTTGACGCGCTTGCGCCTAACTTTGCCCATCAGTTTCTGTCAGGAATGGATTATCGTCGTTTTAAAGATTTCCTGGTAAGGCCCCACCCCGGAGATTTAAACCACGATCTGGACCAGTTGATGAAGGATGCGCTGCTACAGGCCTTGCATCATATAGAAACTGCCTACCTGGAAAAGCTGGAAGCTGAAACGGACTTCACGTTATGGCAAAAAGCAAAGGACAGGCCCTTTGAAGAAGTCAAACGGGCTTTTAAGCTGCTTAGAAAAAATCTATTGCGGGAAGAGGAATACCAAAAGGAATTTGGGGAGTCGCTCAGCGATGATGAAAAGATTGATTTTGATCTTTCTATTTGGTTAAGGGATGGCTCATGGACTGGCCTGCCTAAGCTTACAAATGAGCTTTTTAAATTCCCTGAAATTGAAAACGAAGAAAGATGGCAGGAGTTGAAGAACTATTTTGAAGAAAATCTTCCCTGGATTTACGATTTATCCTTCAAGGAAGCCCTGAAAGACGAGCGGAACCTGAAAGCCTATAAAGCTTTTCAGATGTTTGTGCTTGAAACGGTGGTCCAGCAAAATAGTGACACACACCTGAAACTGGACGAAATAAAAATAACCCTGCTTGCCCTGGAAAATAATTTGCAAACGCAAAGCCAGGCAGTACTGAATAACCTCCTTGAAAACGACATACGACAATTAAGAAAGGAAATTAACCGCACTTTTGGTAAAGTAATCGCCGAAATTATACGATCTGAAAAACGAATCATTGATTCCGTAAATAGTAAAGGGAATGAAATCATAGAAAAACTAAATTCAATTAATCCGGTTGGTGAAAGGAATCCGGTTATTGAAAAACATCTTATCAAGGAACCCTTTCGTCCCACTGTCTTTTTGGGTCGGCAGGATGATATAGAAGATATTCGACGGATTTTGTTTGATGAAAACCATTTGTTGCTCTTGGTAAATGGCAAGGGAGGAGTAGGAAAAACATCCCTTGCTTCCCGTTACTATCACGAGTATCAGGAGCAATACAGCCACATGGCCTGGGTACTCAGAGAGACGTCCATTGGCGATGCGATTCTGGCATTGGCTCCGAATCTGCATATTCAGTTTGACCCGCTTCAATCGCGAAATGAGCGCCTTGATATTCTCCTGACCAGACTGTCGAACCTGAAAAAGCCCTGCCTGCTTGTCATAGATAATGCGAATGACTACGAAGACCTGAATACCTACTACAAGCTGCTAAACCGATGTTCAAATTTTCATATTCTTTTGACTACGCGAATTACCGAATTCGGGCAAGCCCGTACCAAGGAAATCAGGAGTTTGCCCAAAGAAACAGCCCTGGAACTGTTTCAAAGATACTACCCTGCCGTAGCCCATGAAGAACAAGCCCGTTTTGATGCACTTTATACGGCCGTAAACGGGAATACCCTGGTGCTGGAGCTGATGGCCAAGCAACTCAAAGAGGCAAATGACCTACGCGAAAAATACCGGTTGGCTGATTTGATCGCTGACCTGCAAACGAAGGGTATTTTCCGGTTGCAGCACAGCAGTGAAGTGCAACTGAATTATCAGAAATATCAAAAGGCCAGGCCTGAGGATGTCATTGCGGCCCTGTATGATTTGGAAGAACTGAGCGATGACGAAAGAAAACTAGGCTCTGTGATGGCGGTTTTGCCACCGGAAGGTATCCAAATAAAAACGTTAGATATCCTTTTACCGGAAACAGCCTGGTGGGACAACGCCCTTAAAAAACTGGCACTTAAAGGCTGGCTGGATTTTAACCGGAAGGAGAAAGAAATAAAAATAAGCCCCGTAGTTCAGGAAATAATCAGAAATAAGAATGCTGACCGATTACCTGCTGATTCCTTATTACTGATAAACAGCCTAAGTAATGAATTGGCCTATGAAGGCTGGTCTGAGAAAGTACATGGCGAAAATCCAGACTATAAAGAAACCAGCCTGTATGCCCTGTATGCCGAAAGTGTTTTGAACGCCTGCCTTTCTGAAGAATATGCGACAATCCTGTTAGCCAAAAGAGTAATGCGGCATTACAGTAATTATTTAAATAACGAAAAAGCGAAAACATGGTTTGCCAGAATTGAGACTATTTTGGCTGACAAGAACTCAAATGATTGGCTTTTTCTCAATGCTGCAACACAAAGCATTATGGGCGATGTGTATAAATCGGAAGGTCGGACGAGTGAGACCCTGGGCTGTTATCAAAAAGACCTTGAAATCTCAAAATCCCTGCATGAGCGCTACCCCGAGCAGGTTTCTTACAAAAATGGATTGGGGATTGCCTATCAGCGATTAGGGGATGTGTACAAATCGGAAGGTCGGATGAGTGAGACCCTGGGCTGTTATCAAAAAGACCTTGAAATCTCAAAATCCCTGCATGAGCGCTACCCCGAGCAGGTTTTTTACAAAAATGGATTGGGGATTGCCTACGAACGATTAGGGGATGTGCATCGATCGGAAGGTCGGATGAGTGAGGCCCTGGGCTGTTATCAAAAATACCTTGAACTGATGAGTTCTCTTCATGAGAGCTACCCCGAGCAGGTTGATTACCAATACAGTTATGGTACAAGCTTAATTTTTCTGGGTGATGTGATGGAAGAAATGGGAAATAGCGGTAAGGAACATTTTCTAATAGCCTATGACGTGTATAAAAATCTTCTTCAAAAAGTGCCCAACCACGCTGATGCCCGCCAAAATTTTAATTGGGTAAAAAGAAAATTGGGTAAGTAAACGAATAGTAAGTACTGCTATCCTCAAATCCCCGGCGCTTCCCCTTCCAGATAATCCAAATCCTTGGTAAAAGTCTCTTCCAGAAATGCCAGCGAAAGCAGGGCGATGGCGGCCGTAGCTACCCCCAGAATCAGTCCTGCGTTGATCACGCCGAAGGTAGGTTTGAGATAAACAAACAGTGAAGCCAAAGGAATGGTGGCCCCGCGCACGAAGTTGGGGATCGTGGTGGCGACGGTAGCGCGGATGTTGGTACCAAAAAGCTCTGCCGCAATGGTGATGAACAAAGTCCAATAACCATTGCAGAAGCCCAGGAATGCACAGAGCATGTAGAAAGAAAACGCCTCCGAAACGGGCAGGAGCAGATAAAAGGCCATCATCACGACGGACATGATGATAAACAACCCAATGACCTGCTTGCGGCTTTTGAGGTACTGACTGAATAAGCCACTGAAAATATCCCCAAATACTTGACCCGTGAAGGCCAGCATCACGGCCTTGCCGGCATTGATACCTTCGATGCCTTTGGCAGCGGCAAATTCGGGAGAGAAGGTAATGAGGATACCGACTACAAACCAGATCGGCAGACCGACCAAAATGGCCATGAGGTACTTACGAAGCCGGGCACCGTTGGTGAAAATGCTGAGAATATCGCCCCGGCTGACGGCTTTTTCTTTCAGATGCTGGAACATACCTGATTCGAAGACGTTGAACCGGAGGATGAGCAATGCCAGGCCCAGTCCGCCGCCCACGAAGTAAGAAACCCGCCACTGGAACAAGTCCGCTACGAAGTAGGCTAGAATAGCTCCCAGTACGCCCAGGGTAGCCACCAGCGTGGTGCCGTAGCCGCGTATTTCTTTGGGTAGTACCTCCGTCACGAGTGTAATGCCAGCGCCCAGTTCGCCCGCCAGACCTACCCCCGCAATAAACCGAAGCACGGCGTACATTTCCAGACTGTTGACGAAGCCGTTGGCAATATTGGCCAGCGAGTACATGATGATGGAACCGAACAATACGGATAAACGCCCGCGCTTATCGCCCAAAACGCCCCAAAGTACCCCCCGATGAGCATCCCGGCCATCTGCATATTCAAAAGCGTGATGCCTTCGGGCAGGAGTTGGTCGCCTGTCACGCCCAGTTCTTTCAGGCTAGGTACCCGTACGACGCTGAACAGGAACAGGTCGTACATATCGACCAGGTACCCCAGCGCCGCCACGAGAACGGGAATTTTAAGGAGTTGGGAAAGGACGGAAGGGTTTTTCGCTTGAGCGTTCATTCAGTTGAAAGTTGAAAATGGAAACGGGACCGTCCGGCGGTTAAAAATGGAAACAGGGTTATATGCCAATTAAAAATGAATCTGAAAGAACTTTCCGTTTTCCATCTTCAACTTTCAATTAATTAAAGTCTGTCAATCAACATACCGCCGTCCACGTGAATTACCTGTCCGGTGGAGTAGGGGAAATCGCCGCGCACGAGCGAAGCTACGGCTTTGCCCACGTCGTCGGGGGTACCCCAGCGGGGTTGCAGCGCCATACCGCCATCGAACAGCTGATCGTATTTCGACTGGACTTTAGACGTCATATCGGTGGCGATCACACCAGGACGTACTTCATACACCGGAATGCCGTACTCAGCCATTTTAACGGCAAACAGCGCAGCAGTCATGGCCAGCCCAGCTTTGGAAATACAATACTCACCCCGATTGATACTGGCGACCGTCGCGGATATGGACGTGACAAAGACGATGGTACCCTGAAAGCCAGCGTCGGCTTCTTTGGCGCTTGCCATGCGGTTAGCAATAGCCTGGGTCAGGAAAAAGGGGCCTTCCAGGTTGGTGTCCAGCAAGTCGCGGAAACTTTCAGGCGTGGTATCCAGTAGGTCGAGGCGCTGTTTAGGCGCGATGCCCGCGTTGTTGACCAGCACATGGAGGGTACCCCATTTTTTATAGACTTCATGCACAATGCGGGCCCGGTCGTCGGCGGAGGCAATGCTACCCTGGCAATAGATCACTTCGGTACCGAGTTCCCGCAGGTCGTTCAGCGTTTCCTGCACGGCCTCTTCGGGACGTACCCCATTGATGGCCAGATTATATCCCTCGCGGGCCAGGCATTGTGCAATACCCAGACCGATGCCCCGGCTTCCTCCAGTAATGAGTGCTGTTTTCATGTTTTTAGTTTTTTAGTACGAAAGCGGAAAAGTACAGGAGTACAGAAGAGGCTTAGTACAGAAGTAAAAAGTACCTCAGTGCCAAAGTTCGGAATCATCTGGAAATACTTCTGTACCGGGTACTCCCGTACTTTTTCACTAGTCAGCTAAAAATACTTTTGTACTTCTGAACTTTTGTACTCCTGTACTTCAATACTACAATGCCTCCACATCCACCCAGCACCGCTTTTCCCAGCTTTCGATGCCCAGTTCGGCGAGTTGAACGCCTTTGGCACCTTCCTTCAATCCCCAGGGGAATGGCGTGTCCTTCACGATATGTTTCAGGAAAAGCTCCCATTGCGCTTTGAAAGCATTGTCGAATACTTCCTGCTCAGGTACCTTGGACCATCCATCGAAGAAATCAATCGGTTGTTTGATGTCGGGGTTCCAGACGGGCTTAGGCGTGTTGCCATAGTGCTGCGTCACGCACTCGCGCAGACCGGCTACGGCCGAGCCTTTGGTACCATCCACGTGCAAGGTAAGCAAATCGTCGCGTCGGACGCGGGTAGTCCAGGAAGAATTGAATTGTGCGATCACGCCGCCTTCCAGTTCAAAAGTGGCGTAGCAGGCGTCGTCGGCGGTACATTTATAGGGATTGCCCTGCTCGTCGATGCGCTCGGCAATGTGGGTAGCACCCAGGCACGAAACGGATTTTACGTTGCCAAACAGATTGTCCAGCACGTAGCGCCAGTGACAGAGCATGTCCACGATGATGCCTCCGTCGTCTTCCTTGCGGTAGTTCCAGGATGGACGCTGGGCCGGTACGCTATGACCTTCAAAAACCCAGTAGCCAAATTCACCGCGCACCGACAGAATTTCGCCGAAGAAATCATTTTCCATCAGGCGTTTCAGCTTCAGCATGCCGGGCAGCCATAGTTTGTCCTGCACCACGCCATGCTTGATACCGGCTTTTTCGGCCAATTCATAGAGTTCCATCGCTTCGGCGACGGAGGTGCCCGTCGGCTTCTCGCAGTAAATGTGCTTGCCGGCTTCGATGGCCTTCTTGACGGCCGTCGCCCGGCGACCCGTCACCTGAGCGTCGAAATAAACCTGATACTGCGGATCACTCATGACCGAATCCAGATCGGTGGTGTACTTGTCCACGCCTGAGCGCTCGCACAAATCTTTCAGTTTGGCCTCGTTGCGACCGACCAGAATGGGGTCGGGCATGATGACCTCGTCGGCCGACAGTTTCACCCCGCCCTGCTGGCGAATGGCGGCAATGGACCGCAACAAGTGCTGGTTGGTACCCATACGGCCCGTAACGCCGTTCATGATAATTCCGATGGTATGTGTTGTCATGGATTGTTTTGGAGGTTTGTAGTAAACTGCTAGCTATTGGCTGATAGCTTGTTTATGGTTTTCAAATTATGATATGTCAAAATATTTGGAGCAAAAACTTAAAAGACAGTAGCCATCGGCCATTAGCAATAAGCTCCCTAGACTCTTTCTTCAAACGCCTGAACGATCTTGCCCAGAAACTCGTGCTGGTCGGTAGCCCAGTGGATATTGGAGAAAATCTCGACTTCCACATAGCCATCAAAGCCGGTTTGATCCACCCAGCTACTGATTTTCTTTACATCGATGCAGCCTTCGCCCATGAGGCCCCGATCGTTGAGCATATCCACGGTATTGACTTTCCAGTCGCAGACGTGGTAGGCCAGCAGATTGCCATGGGTTCCGCAGCGCTTGATTTCGGCTTCCAGATTGGGTTCCCACCAGACGTGGTACACATCTACGGCAATACCTACCTGCGCAGAACCGATGGCCTCGGCCATTTCATTGGCCTGAGCAAGGGAGTTGATAGCCGAGCGGTCGGCAGCGTACATTGGGTGCAGGGGTTCGATGGCCAGTTTGACGCCCATTTGCTCGGCCAGGGGTAGGGTAGCTTCGATGCCTTCCCGGATTTGTTGACGCGACACTTCCAGCGGTTGGTCGGGCGAGGCGCCACACACCAACACGATGAGCGGTGCACCCAGCGCGGCGGCTTCCTCGATTAGTTTTTTGTTATGGTCGATGGCTTTGGCGCGTTCAGCAGCACTTGTGTGGGGATAAAATCCGCCCCGTACGTAAGATACCACATCCAGCCCGTTCCGGCGAATGAGGTCACCCGCCTGGGCGTGAGTCATGCCTTCCACGGCATTTTGCCACACACTAATGCCTTTTACTCCCGCCGCGGCGTAGTGTTCTACTGACTCGGCCAGAGTCCAGGGTTTGGTGGTAATGGTATGGATGCAGCAGCGGTCGAGGTTCATTTCTAGGTTGTTAAAGTATGAGGCAGAAAGGTTTTAGGTTGAGAGCTAACCTACCTACTTTACTGCCCCCAAATACGAATAATACGGTTGGTCTTTGATAATCCGCTGGATATATAGGGCTACCTCCCGGGCGTGGTAATCGCCCCACATGCTCGACTCGCCGCAGGGTACCTGCTGTCCTTCAGGAATGTAGTCCCAGCCATTGGGCTGATGGTATACCGAGTGCAGGATCAGGCCCTGATGTTGCGGATCAGTGGATAGGTAGGGTTCGTCGAACAGCGTGTCCAGCGACGTAAGTCCGGCCTGCCAATAGCGGTTACCTTCGTCGGTTCGACCTTTATCGCTGAGGTATTTGCCCAATCGCAATAAACCCTGCGCGCCGATAGCGGCCGCTGAACTATCAATGGGTTCGTAGGGATTATATGGGTTCGATTTCTCTTCGGTATAAGCACCCAGTTTATAGAGCTGTGGTGCGCCCGTATCCCAGTAAGGAATACCATCGGCAGCGGTGTTGTCAATGAAGAAATCGCAGGTAGCGCGGGCAGCTTTGAGGTAGATCGCTTCTACGGCCTCGCGTCCACCAAACGGAGCTAATTCTTCATCGGTAAAGTAGGCCAGGGTTTCGAGTTGTTCAGGAAAACCTACCATCGCCCAGGCCAGGCCGCGCGTCCAGGTGGTGAAGCCCGAAAAGCCCTGCTGAGTATTCGGACAGCGGTAGTTGCCGTCGTTGACGTTGAAAACAGACTCATGTGCGGCGCGACCCCATACGTCGTACGTGTCACGACCTTCGCCGTAATACAGCGCGTATTTGGCCGTAGCTAAGGCATGCATCACGCCGCGTTCCAGAAGGCTGGTTTTCAGGTCGTTCTCGCCCATCAAACTATGGCCCAACAAATGCGAAACCATCAAAGCGCGTACCGAGCGGATGGTATCTACAAATAACGAATGCGGGCCATTGAATGAATAGATGTACCCCCCGTCTTTAATGGGCGTCCAACGTTTGGCCTGTACCGCCCCGGAAATTTTCAGCGCTATCTCGTAGAAATTACGTTCCCATTCCTGTTCCGCGATCCGGCCTTCGTTCATCAGGCGTACCAAATTGCCATAGGTACTTACGTTGTTGAAACCGTGGTCGTGTACTCCGAAGTGTCCCACGTGCGAGGCCATTTGCTGTACCGTATGGGCTTTGGCGGCCGTTAGAAACTGCTCGTCGCCCGTGGCGTCATACTGAAGTACCTCGGCTCCATAGCGAAAACCTTCGGTCCATTCAGTCCAGCCACGTGTCGTGTACTCACCCCTGACGGTAAATACGGGTGAGCCCTTGGCAGGGTCGTACTGCGCGTTGAGCAGGTTGATTTTCTCTCCTGATAACTGCCACAGACGGTCAAGTTTGGGTTGCAAGTCCGCAGCGGTCAGGTTATTTTTAATTTTCATAAGTGCGATTGATTCCTGGGTAGAAGTTTTGAAGAGAATGGCCATTAGCTGATAGCTGTTGGCAAAATAGTTTTTATGGATAAGTTTTGACTGAACCTGGCATAACCTTTAAAACGAACCTTTCTTTGAAGCTGAAAAAGGCTAATAGCGAACAGCCAATAGCCGTCAGCTTGGTAACTGGTAGTTTTCAGGCTAACAGTTTAGGACGGAACAAAGATAGAACTGCAAAAAAACGCCATCAAGGTACAAACGTGTCAAAGTATGGCACTTTTCCGTACCGAGGCCCGGTATTCGTTAGGGGTAAGTCCGGTTTTGCGCTTGAAAAGCCGACCGAAGTAGGAGGGGTCTTCGATATGCAGCGCGTAGGTAATTTCCTTACTGCTCATAGAGGTAAAGACCAGCAGGCGCTTCGCTTCCAGCAGGAGCTTGGTCTGGATATGGTCGCTTGCCGCCACGCCCAAGTGCTTCTTGATGGATTTGCTCAGGTAGTCTGGCGAAACCTGAAGTACCTCCGCGTAGTGCTGTACGGCGTGCTGTTCGCGAAAATACTTATCCACCAGTTCCTGAAAACGCCGGACCAGATCGGGCGTAGCAAAAGTGGTGGGCTGTTCCGCCTCGTATTTACGGGCGAGGAGGCTGCACTTTTGCAACAATAGCCCGAGGTACTTTCCGGTCATAGCATTGCCGGCATCGGAAGTAAGATGATCGGTCACCATATTTTCTAACAGGTTATGAAAATAGGTACGTTCATGGGGTTCCAGGGCCAGCACCGGATGCCGTTGGGTAGATCGGAAAAAGGCATAATTCGCCAGGCTCTGACTTTCAGGGTTATAAAACGCGTAAAAGTCTTCGGAAAAAGCTACGATGTAGCCCGCGCAGGAACTCGTAAAGTGGAGGAGGTGTACCTGTCCGGGCATCAGAAAATGCATCCCAGCACCCTGGATGGGGTAGGTGCGGAAATCGATTTCATGAAATCCCTGCCCTTCTTCAATGAACAGAATTTCGTAGTAGGTATGCCGGTGCGGCGCATTGGTGGGCAGAGGCGTGATGGGTAGGGAAGAAGCGCTCTCTGCTTCTTCCGGGGGACTATTTTTGAAGCGAAAAATCTTCAGCGCCGGGACGGAAGCTTCATCGGAAGGAAGTTGGTGAATGGGGATACGCTCGGTCATCGTTTTTTGAAAATGATCTTTTCAAATAGCAAGGTTAGTATTACCTTGTTTTATGAAAACTAACTTAAATCCACAGGCAATGAAACTTAAGAGCATCTTCCTGGTGATCGCATTTTCGGTATTCAGTTTTAGCTTCATTGCCGATGAAATTAAAGTCACGCCCGATTTTACGGACAAACAAATTAAGGAAGCTGAACAAGAAGCCGCAAAATGGTTTAAAGACAAAATAGAAATCAAGGTTATAAAGCGAGATCCCAATGGAAAAATCGTGCACTTGATATTTACAATTTTTAATGCAACAGGTCGACCCCATACTGTTTGCGAATCCGATAATTTTGGTTTTTTAATTATATACCGGAGCGGAGGCAGGTGTGGCATTGCGGATAAGAGCTAGTTAAACCGCCTTTCTCCTGCGAAATCGCCTGATCCGTCCAAACAGCCACCACAATAACCCCAAAACGGCCACCAAAGCCACAATCGGTAAGAAAATAGCCAGCGCCGAAAATCCAAAGGAAGCCACATTCTCGGCCGTTGACACGACCGGATTGCCTAGCCCCGCGGTGAATTTCGAAGAACCCAGCCGCAGCAGACTGGTACCTGCCTGCACCAGTCCGGCGGTACCTCCGCCCACGATAAGGCCCAGTCCCCATCTGAGCACGGGATCGTCAATTTCCACAAACGAGGTGGTGAGCAAGGTACCTGCCACCACCGAAAGGGGGGCGGCAATGGTATCGAGCAAATTGTCCACAAACGGGATGTAGTACGCGCCAATTTCAACCACCGTAGCGCTTAGCAGCGCAAAAAAAGCTGGCCAGGTAGCCAACCAGGCGAAGTTTTCGGAGGGCGTGATCCAACCATACAGGCAGGCGATGTTGGCCAGTAACGCCGGGATAAATATACGAAATCCGGTGCTGGCACTGAGGCCGATGCCCAGAGCAATGCTGAGGAATAATTCCATTTTTTATAAATTTGAACACCTAAGGCGTAAGGGCGCTAAGAATTTGTCATGTGGCGTCCTGGGGTCTTTGCGGCGAATATATACCTGCAAAAGCCAACTTTCTACCGCTTTCTAATGTTAGCTACCCAAACCGATACTCTCAGAACCCCGTGAATCAGGAAACCAAAAGCGGCCAGATATTTGATCTTCCTACGCTCCGACGCCTTTATACCTTCGTAGGACCCTACAAAAAACAATTCTTCGGCCTGATAGCCATTATTCTGGTGAGCTCGGTGCTGGCACCCGTGCTGCCGTTGATGATCAAATATACCATCGATGGACCTATTGCGATTGGCGACTACAACGAACTGGCCCTGATGATGGCGATCATGATCGGGGTACTTATTGTGCAGGGTTTGGTTTCGTTTGTCAATACCTACCTGTCGGGGTGGCTCGGGCAGTACATCATTCGCGATATCCGTATAACGCTTTACGAAAAGATCATTAATCTGCGGCTGCGGTTTTTCGACCAGACCCCCATTGGCCGCCTTGTGACCCGTACCATTTCCGATGTAGAGACGCTTTCCAATGTATTCAGCGACGGTATGGCCGCCATCGCGGGTGATATCCTGCAATTAGTACTTATCATTGCGGTCATGTTCTACACCGACTGGAAACTCTCGCTCATCAGCCTGTCCATGATTCCGCTGATGTTGTTCAGTACCTACGTGTTCAAGGAAAAAATCAAGGATGCCTTCAACGAAGTACGGGCTGCCGTATCGAATCTTAACTCCTTTGTGCAGGAGCACATTACGGGTATGAATATCGTGCAGATTTTTGGGAGCGAGGAAACTGAGTATGAGAAATTTGAAAAAATCAATAAGGAGCACCGCGACTCCAATATCCGTTCGATCCTCTACTATTCCATCTACTTCCCCGTAGCCGATGTCATTGCGGCGGCGGGTACGGGACTGGTGGTATGGTATGGTTCCAAGCAAATTCTGGCGCAGGACGTGACCTTTGGTACCGTGACTGCCTTCGTGATGTTCATTGGGTTGTTTTTCCGTCCCATCCGCCAGTTGGCTGATCGCTTCAATACGCTTCAGATGGGTATCGTGAGTACCGACCGAATTCTGAAATTGCTTGATAGCAACGACTATACCGAAAACAACGGTACCTATGAACCCCAAACCGTACGGGGCAAGGTGGAGTTCAAGAACGTGTGGTTTGCCTACAATGAGGATGAATATGTACTGAAAGACATTAATTTCCACATGAACGAGGGCGAGACCATTGCTTTCGTGGGTGCCACTGGAGCGGGAAAATCGTCGGTGATCAATCTGTTGAGCCGTTTTTATGACATCAACAAAGGAGAAATCCTCATCGATAATGTGGATATCCATGAGTACGAACTGACCGCCCTGCGCCGCCACATCGGGGTCGTGTTGCAGGATGTGTTTCTGTTTTCGGATACCATTGAAAATAACATCACTTTGGGAAATCCTGCCATTACACACGATCAGATCGTGGAGGCTGCCAAGCTGGTGGGGGTACATGAATTCATCGAGCGCTTGCCTGGTGGCTATCAGTACAATGTGATGGAGCGGGGAAGCACCCTGTCGGTAGGACAGCGGCAGTTGATTTCGTTTGTGCGGGCCATGGTGCACGACCCGAAAATCACGGTCTTGGATGAAGCTACCTCATCGGTGGACAGCGAAACCGAAGAACTTATTCAACACGCCATCGAAACCCTCATGCAGGGCCGCACGGCCATCGTCATTGCGCACCGCCTGTCGACCATTCAGAAAGCCGACAAGATCATCGTGCTCGACAAGGGTGAAATCAAGGAGCAGGGTACCCACGAGGAACTGCTGGAACGGAACGGTTTCTACGCCAACCTCTACCGGATGCAGTATAAGGAGATGGTTTGAGATAGTGCCGAACTCAATATTTTGAGTACTTAGGGGTACCTGTGGTATGTACTCAAAATATTGAATCCTGAAACCCGAACCATCGTTTCTAGCGGTTCATACTAAGTTGCTCGGCTTCCTCTCGCACCGAATTCCGAAGCATCAGTCCTGATGAAACACTTGCCAGTACCAGCTTTAATTCGGGATGTAGGGTATTTTTCAGCCAGACTTTCCCGTTATTAACGGTCGATACTGCCCCGATGGTTTTTCCATCCATTCGGAATTCATAACCGTAGACGTCCATCATCGTTAGCAAGGGCGAAGCACCTTCCAATTCGCGGATTCCGACAATATCAATTTGTAGCTGATCCACTTTACTGCGTACGTACCCTACCGTATTATTCTTAAAGGAATTTCCGCCGCCATCGACATTGTGCACGATAAATTCCCAGCTTTCCTTCGAGCCACTGAGTTCGATTCCCCCGGCGAAGTAGTTTTTGTTTTTTACCGATAGGGAGAAATATTCTTTGAGCGGAGCAAATTCCGTTTCGCGAAACCGGCTGACAAGGGCTACGTCGGCTACCCGACCACCTGGCCCATACTGTTGAAAAGCAAGCTTCTCGCGGGCACCGCTGAATTTTACTACAAAAGGAATTGCGTAGCTTTTGGTCCAGCCGCGCTGTACCTTACTGGTGCGATACTCCCCAAATGAAAGTACCTGGCCGATCTGAAAACCCTGCCTTCCTTTGACTGGGTAGGAAGTCGCTTCGTTTGTAAGTGTATCCGTGACCGGAATTTCGGCGGTACGGCAGGCCGCAAAGGCGGTAGTCAAAAAAGCAAGCAGGAGCAATGTACCCCCTGCGGGAAGAGAATTGGAAGATGTATTTTTCATGGCTGATAAATGATTTGAGTACTGGACGCCGTAGTGTGGCAAAAGGTTGGAAGAAGAGGAAGTTTTTTTCTACCCGTTGGTCCGCAGGACATAATGGTGAACCTTTGGTATTCCCTGAATCCATCAAATCAACCGACAAAACATACTACCGGCCTCTATCGCTCAGCTATTCGCCTCGCTGGCAATTCTGAACAAGGTACCCTCCAGACATTCATCCACCCGCAACTGGCAGGCCAGCCGACTGTCGTCGTGGGCGGTGGGTAGGGTGTCCAGTATGTCGAGTTCGGCATCGCTCACGGGAGGCAGCTGGTCATGGCCTTCCAGCACCCGTACATGGCACGTGGCGCACAAGGCCATGCCGCCACAGGTGGCGAGGATATCGTATTCAGATGCTTTCAATACCTCCATCAGATTGAGTCCGATGCCCTCGGGTACCTCCACGGTTTTTTGGGAGCCGTCGCGGTCTTCTACTACGAAATTGATCATGCTAAAAGGTAGGTACCCCGTTGACGGTTGTGTATTTGAAACTCAGTTTCTGGCTGGGAAACACGTACTTGAAAGCACTCTGACACATGAGGGCCGCTTCGTGGAAGCCGCACAGAATGAGTTTGAGCTTGCCGGGGTAGGTGTTAATGTCGCCGATGGCGTAGATGCGCTCCACGTTGGTGCTATAATCCACGGTATCGACCCGAATGGCCGATTTTTCTATCGCCAGTTTCCAGTCGGCGATGGGGCCTAGCTTGGGAGTAAGTCCGAAGAGAGCAATGAGGTTGTCGGCCGCGAAGGTATGCTGACTCTTATCTTTATTGACTACCGTTACTTCTTTGAGTACCCCGTTGCCACTGATGGTACTAATGTTGGAATTCAGAATCAGGTTTATTTTTCCCTGACTGGCCAGATCGAACACTTTCTCGGCCGAGTCGGGTGCACCCCGGAACGAATCGCTGCGGTGTACCAGGGTCACCTCTTTGGCTATATTGGCCAGATAGAGGGTCCAATCCAGGGCGGAGTCACCGCCGCCCGCCAGTACCACCCGCCGGTCGCGCAGCAGTTCGGGATTTTTTACCATGTACCCCACGCCTTTTCCTTCAAATTGTTCCAGGTTGGCGATCTCGGGTTTGCGGGGTTCGAAGCAGCCGAGTCCTCCCGCAATCACCACCACCTGGCAGTGTACCAGGGTACCCTCGTTGGTACCAACGATGAACGAGCCATCCGGCTGTTTGTCCAGCAGCTCCACCCGCTCGCCCAGGCTGAAGGTAGGCTTGAAGGCTTCAATCTGTTTCATCAGATTATCCACGAGTTCCTGGGCTTTTACTTCGGGGTACCCTGGAATGTCGTAAATGGGTTTTTGGGGATATATTTCCGAAAGCTGTCCGCCTACCTGCGGCAGAGCATCGATGAGGTGGCAGCGCATCTTGAGTAGTCCGGCTTCAAATACGGCGAACAGACCGACCGGCCCGGCGCCGATGATGCAAAGATCAGTGGTGATCATAACTTTTATTTATGTTGAATTGAGTCATTTTTATGCTAATAGCTGTTATTTGGTGACTATTAGCTATTTGAGTCTCAAAGGTAGATAGAGAAAAAGTCTCAGACCAATAACCATTGGTTATGGATCATTAGCTTTGGTTATAGTATCGACGGGCGAAGCGCAGAAACGAGTCGGCCAGGGGTTCGGTGTCGCCCTGTCGTTGAATGGTATAGAGAAAGCGGGAAATGGTCAGGTCTTTGACGTCGATGATCCGGATCGTACCGCTGCGAAGTTCATTCTCCACGGCATACACCGAAATGAAAGCCAGACCATTGGAATGAAAAAGGTAAGATTTGATGCTTTCGGTGCTGCCTAGGTACATCGCTACGTTCAGGTCGGCCAGCTTGATTCCCTGTTCTTTCAGCGCGTACTCGATCACTTCCAGGGTACCCGAGCCTCGTTCGCGCAGGACCATGGGGTAGGTCTTTAACTCCTCGAGCGTAACCTCGTCGCGCTGGGCCAGCGGATGATCGACCTTGGCAATCAGGACAATCTCGTCTTCCAGGAAAGGCTCGTAATGTAGTTCGTGCAGATGCGTCCGTCCTTCCACGATACCTACCTCGATGTCTTTGTTGAGCAGGGCCTGTTCGATATGTTCGGTATTGCCACTGATGAGCGAAATCGCCACGTCGGCGTATTTTTCGTGAAAGTGGGCCAGCACCGGAGGAAGTACATACTGGGCTACGGTAGAACTGGCCCCGATATGGAGGCCGCCTGCGCGTTTTCCTTTGAGCGCGTTCAGGTCGTATTCGAGCTGGCGGTAGTTGGCCTGGATGATTTCGGCGTGGCGCAGGGCTACCTCTCCGGCGGGTGTGAGGCTGATCTGCTTGCCCGAGCGCTCAAACAGCGCCATACCTACCTGCTGCTCCAATTCCTGGATGTGACGCGAAACGGCGGGCTGTGTAATGAAAAGTTCGGCGGCAGCTTTGGTAAAACTCAGTTTTTTGGCAACGGTGTAAAAGACAAGCAGGCGGAAGTCGAGCATCGGGAAGCAGTTCGGATTGGAATCCCGAAAATACTCATTTTAGGCCTGATTATGGGTAGTAAAGGAACTTCTAGGCACGGGTGAGAAATAAACTTGTTTCAAAGGAGTAGGGCAAGTGCCCCCGCCCTACTCCTAGCCGTCCTAAATCGTATCCGCAATGAGCATTACATCCACGAAGCCCGAATAGGGGTCGTCAATGTTGCCGCTGGAATCCCGCAGTAACATATTTACACTAAAGGTAGCGGTTCGGCCATTCACAGCGATGGGACTGATATCGACCTTTTCCCGTAGTAGGTGATGGTCACCATTGGTGAATCTGACATCGAAGCCATTGATGGCCGCACCGACCGTCCGGATGTTACGGGAGAAGTTGGTGGTTTGATTGATGGACTGTTCAGCATCCCTTCTCGAAGGGAAATTGATTCGGACTGTTTGAAATTCAAGAGCCATAGTTGTAAGGGTTTAAATTGTAAAGAAAAATTTGACTATGGCTTTGTCGTAATATTCCCAAAATAAGGAAACATTTAGGTCGATGTTTTGAAAAAGATATATGTGTAAAAAACTGAAAATAGCAGGCATTGCTTTGGAAAACAGTTGTTTAAGAATCAATAAAATATAAAACCCCGGGGTAGATTACACTGGTGCAACCAATCCCGGGGTTTGAACCATTTAAGTAGGAATATTACTCTTCCAGCAACTTCCCAATCAGCATCTGCTGCTCGTGGTGTTCGTGGGTGTCTGCCTTGCCCAAGCGCTCGTTCAGTTCTTTTAGGGCTTTTTTCGCGTCCTCCGTCCCAATGGCGGCTACGCGTTGAATGGTGTAATCCAGGATTTTGGGAAGCTTGGATTTCTCGGCCAGTTGAATGGCGCGCTTGGTATCGACGGCGGCCAGCGGCTCGGCGGCGTACCACACCATGAGGGGTAGGTTATGATCGTCTTTGTCCTGTACTTTTTGGGCGAGAGCCTCCACCACCTCCCAGCGTTGGGTGGGTTCCAGTCGCAGCATGGCCGAACTTAGGTACAGCCGCACCAGTGCCGAGTTGTCGGATTGCGCCAGCGCGGCAAAACGCTTCAGGATTTCGGGCGAAACTTTTTGATCTTCCGTCAGAAGTTGAACGGCCCAACTGCGGACATACTCGCTTTCATGACCCAGCAAATCCGTCAACTCTTTGTCGGTCAATCCCTGCGTGACGTGCAGTGCCCACAGGGCACGCAACTTCCGGGTTACGTCAGGATTCTTGGCCAGAATGTCTTTTAATGCTTTGTGTACCTTCTTATTGGGACCACGCTCCTGCAAAAGTTGCCGGGCCTGCCGCACGTACCAGTCGTTGACGTGAAGCTGGTAGTTGACTAGCTCCATGTCCGAAGCTTTGCTCAGGTCAACCTGTACCCATTGGTCATTTTCATGGGTGATTTTGAAAATCCGCCCCATCGTTTTGTCGTGTACGTCGGGATTGGGACTGTGGCACTGGTTCTTGTCGTACCAGTCGATGGCGTACACAGAGCCGCTGGGGTCGTACTTGAAATTGAGCCATTGGGACCACGAATCATTCATCACGATGAAGTCGGGCCGGTGGGTAGCCTGGTAGCCCGAGCCCGCCCGCTCGAAATGGTCGACGTCCATGCGCGCGCCGTTGATGTTGTTCATGAAAATCTCGTTGCGGTACTCTTTCGGCCAGCCAGTGCCACCGAGGTAAATCATCGCCCCGGCGTGGGCGTGTCCGCCACCCGCCGACGCCGACCGGAAATTCCCGGCGTGGGGGCCGCGCTCGCCCACCCAGTGCACATGGTCGGCAATCGTCTTGATGTCGTCGTAGATGTAGGGATTAAAATGTTTACCCGCCTGCCGCTGGAAGTGGGCGCCCTGAATGACGTGGTACATGTGGGGAATCACACAGACCGTGACGAACGCATGGCCATAATCGTTGAAATCAAGCCCCAGGGATTGCTGGTACCTTCGGAGAAAAGCTCAAAAATGTGTTTGGTCGGGTGGTACCGCCAGATACCGCCGTTCAGTTTGATACGCTGGTCGTCGGGTGCCCCTGGCTTGCCTACGTTGGAGTGTGTGAACACGCCGTGGGTACCATACAGCCAGCCATCGGGTCCCCAGCGGAAGCTGTTGAGAACCTCGTGGGTATCGTGGGTACCCCAGCCGTCGAGCAGTACCTGCGGCGGTCCGGTGGGTTTGTCATTGTTAAAATCAGCCGGAATGAAAAGCAAATTGGGGGCTGCACCCAGCCACACACCACCCATGCCTACCTCGATCCCACTGACCAGATTGAGACCTTCGGTGAATATTTTGCGTTTGTCCAGGGTACCATCGCCGTCGGTATCTTCAAAAATCAGAATACGGTCTTTCCCCTGTCCTTCGGGCGCGGGTACGGGGTAGGTGTGGGCTTCTACCACCCACAACCGGCCCCGGGCATCGAGTGTAAAGGCAATCGGGCGCACGATATCGGGTTCCGAAGCGGCCAGGGTGATCTTAAACCCTGGCGGCAGGGTCATGGCCTTAGCGGCCTCCGGACCCGACAGGCCCGCATTCAGCACGGGGTCAAGCGGGGGCAGTACGATGATGTCGCCGGGTTTGAGTTCATTGGGGAAATTTGGGCGGGTAGGGTAGAAGCGGAAATCGTCGAAATTGATATGCGCCCAAATGTCGTCTTTGATATAGGGAATCTGGGAAATCCCGGTTTCGTTGTCGACGATGCGAATGAAAATCTCCTTGTTGAGGTAGGGTTTCAAATCCACCACCACGGGAAGTAAGGTAGGCTTGCCATTGCCCGTGATATGAAAAATAACATTTTTCGTAGCGGCCTCTACCAGTTCCACCCGCGTATCGACCAGCGCCCCACCGGAAACTTTGAAAGCGGCAAACGGCTGGGTTACGGTAAACGGCACGGAAGTCATGGTACCGGTTTGTTTATAGTTCAAGGTACCCCCGCTGCTGAGGAAGTGCTTTCCCTCAAAACCGATTTTCATTTCCTTATCGTGCACCGGCGATGGGTCATTCGAAAAAACGGGCTGAGAAAAAGCATCGCCCGTGGCGATCCAATCCTTTAGGGTACCTGTTTCAAAATCAAGGTTGAGCGGTTGGCCGTTCCGCATTGGGGTCTGTCCCTGGGCGACGGCACTGCCAAGCGCCCCTTCCACCACCTCGAAACCACCCACCATGCCCGCGGCGCGGTGCCCGGGAATAGAGCAGAAATACGTATCACTCTGCTGGGCCGTAAAAATGACACTCGCTTTGGAGCCTTTTTCCAGGATCACTTTGCTTTTGATGCCCAGCTTTTCCAGCGAAATGTCGTGCGTCATCAGTTCGCCGTTCGTAATCGTGATCCGCACGCGATCGCCTTTATTGGCCCGCAGGGTAGGGTTACGGGAGCCGTCGGGCGCAAAAAAGCCGACCATAAAAGCTTCAAGGGCATAGTCTCGGTCGACTTTCAGAGTATCGGTAATGGGCAAAGCAGCAAAGGGCGCGTTGTCGGGTTTTGACAAGACGAGTGCAGTAAGCAGGAAAGGAAATAGCAGTCGGATGGCATACATAAGCAAGGGCGTTGTCATGAATAACGCTCTAAAAAGTAGGGAAGCGTGTAGCCCTACTGCTTTTCAAGCGGGTGGCGTTTGAAAAGACGCGCCATCCGCTTGAAAAAATCCATTCTGCCTCGTATCCAATGACGAGAAAGGGAAGGATACTATTGATTTTTTTTGGTGGTATCCGTAGCGGGCAAAGGTGGCGGCGGCGGCGGTGGTCCAATGGGCGCACCTACCTCATCGGGTAGAAAAACATCTTCTTCGGGTTCAAATTCCAGCGTGTCCGCTTCCTCAACGACATAGGTACATTGGTATTCCTTATCGATTTTGACCAAGGGCGGGGTAAAGGGCCCCGGTTCCACGCCCACGGATTTGTCCTTATAAACCTTTTCCAGGAAGCTACCCACCAGCGGGAGCGCCATGCGCGAGCCCTGCCCCAGATCGGTACTGCGGAAGTGGATCGAGCGGTCGTCGCCGCCCACCCAGGCACCCAGCACCAGGTCGCGGGTGATGCACATGTACCAGCCGTCGGAGTTGTTGGAGGTGGTGCCGGTTTTGCCGCCGATTTCGTTGCGCTGGTTTAGCCCTACCTGAAAGTTATACAAAGCCCGCGAGGTACCCCCCGGTTCTTCGATGCCGCCCTTGAGCATGTGCCGCATCAGGAAAGCGGACTCGGGCCGGATGGCCTGGTGCCGCTCGGGCACAAATTCCTCGATAACATTGCCGCGCTGGTCTTCGATGCGGGTCACCAGTACGGGTGTAGTATAGGTACCCGAGTTGACAAATACGCAGTAGGCCGCCACCATATCGTAGAGCGACACGTCGAATATGCCCAGCCCGATGCCCATTTCGGCCCGCAGGGGGGTACTTATCCCCATTTTCTTGGCATAACGTACCACATCCTTGGGACCTACCTTTTCGGTGAGTTGTACCGTAATGGAATTGACCGACTGCGCCAGAGCCCGGCGTAGGGTCATATTGGCATAGGTAAAATAGCCCGTGGAGTTTTTGGGCGACCAGTTCTGCATTTTGCCGTCGATCAGGACTTCCTTCGTGTAGGGTTTGTCCACAATCCGGTCGCAGGGAGTCATGTCATAGGTCGTGTCGTCAATGGCCGCTGTGTACACAAAAGGCTTGAACGTGGAGCCGGGTTGGCGCTTGGCCTGCTTCACGTGGTCGTACTTGAAGAAATTATAATCCAGGCCCCCCACCCAGGCCTTGATCTGGCCGGTTTGGGGGTGCATGGCCATCATGCCCGCCCGCATGATCCGCTTGTAGTAATTCAGCGAATCCATGGAACTCCAGTATTTGACCATCGCGCCACCCGTTTTCCAGTCGTAGACTGTCATGGTGTCTCTTTTATTCAGATAGAAGTCCACGGAGTCCGGCTGATTAGGGAACCGGGTAGCCAACGACTTGTAGCGGCTTGTACGCTTGATGACATCTTCCAGGAAGTTGGGAATCTCCTTGCCGTTTTCATCGCGCCAGGGATTCTGTTTTCCCCAATGGCTTTCGAAGGTTTCCTGTAGTTTTTTCATTTTTTCCTCCAGCGAACGTTCGGCGTATTCCTGCATTCTGGAATCGATCGTCGTGTAGATTTTCAGGCCGTCGGTGTAGAGATCATAGCCGTTTTCGTCGCCCCATTTTTTGACGTAGTCCACCACCGCATTCTTGAAGTAATTGGCGTTGCCGTCGTAGGGCGTTTCAAATTTCAGTTTCAGCTCAATCGGCAGTTTGCTAATGGAGTCGGCCTCAGCCTCAGTGAGGAAGTTGTATTTGGCCATCTGCGCTAGCACCACATTGCGGCGCTCGAGCGAACGCTCTTTGTTGCGAATGGGATTGTAGGTGGTGGTAGCTTTTTGCAGACCCACCAGCACGGCCGCTTCCTGCACATTGAGGCTATCGGGCGATTTGCTGTAATACGACTGCGTAGCGGTATTGATTCCGTACGTATTGTTGCCGTAGTCTACCGTATTGAAATACATCGTCAGAATTTCTTCCTTCGTGAAATTGCGCTCCAGTTTGATAGCTGTTAGCCATTCCTTGGTTTTATACACTAACGTACTGACGCCTGGAATGGCACTTAGTAGTCCCCGGGCCGAGCGGCGGCGGGTCTTGAAGAGTTTCTTCGCCAGCTGCTGCGTAACGGTGCTACCACCGCCCCGGTCGGTTTCGCCGGTGAGGATACCCGCTGCTACCCCCGCCATGGCGCGCAGGTCGATGCCTGAGTGGTCATAAAACCGTGCGTCCTCGGTCGCAATCAGGGCGTTGACCAGGTTGGGGGAGATTTTGTCATAGGGTACGGGCGTCCGGTTTTCGGTATAAAACTTGCCGATCATCACGCCATCGGCAGTATAAATTTCCGACGACTGGGATATCTTGGGGTTCTGCAGGTCCTCCACACTGGGCATGCTGCCCATCAGCCACAAGAAGTTGGTTTCGACGCAAAAAATGTAAAAAACAACGGCCAGAAAGCCCCAGACTGCGGTTTTCCAAAGTATCGCAATGGGCTTATAATAAGCCGAGTGCCGGTCGATATAGCTGGAAAAGTAGTTGTGAACGGACCGATAACGGGTGCGGATAGCTGTCAGGAAGGAATCGGTACGTGGCTGGCCAAACAGCTTGACGGAGAGCGAGTAAAAAGCGGCCCGGAGATACTCGGTCAGTCGGTTCCCCGCGAGCTGGTATGCGTGGTTGATTTTATTGAAAAAAGCCTTGATAGCTTCCATATAGGGGTTGTTTCGTCGTAGCCCGGCGGATGGGGCCTGGTGGGCGCCACAGTCCATGCAGGGCCAAATATAACGAAAGCCGGACGAATGTAGGTACGTCCGGCTTTCGAAGCCTGGGATTATTCTTATGGCCGGGCTTTATTCTTTCGGCTTAAAGTTTAGGGCCACTCCATTCATGCAGTAGCGCAGTCCAGTCGGTTTAGGACCATCGTCGAATACGTGGCCCAGGTGTCCGCCGCAGACATGACACAGTACTTCAGTACGCGCCATCCCGAGCGAACGGTCGGTTTTCTCGTCTACATTCTTGGCATAGAGTGGTTTATAAAAGCTAGGCCAGCCGGTACCGGACTCAAATTTGGCTTCCGAGCTAAACAGCGGTGTTTGGCAGGCGGCGCACACATAGATTCCCTTTTTTTTATTGGCATTGAGCGGGCTGGAAAAAGGCCGCTCGGTACCTTCCTTGCGGAGAACATTATATTGCTCGGGAGTCAGTTCTTTTTTCCATTCAGCGTCCGTTTTCTGAACCTGGCGGGGCTGGGCGTCGGCTTCATCCGTTTTTTTCTGCGCCTGAGTACAGGAGAAAATTCCGAAAAAGGTACTGAATAGGGTAAGCATTCGCAGTGTTTTCATGGGTACTTTTTGAATTTAGTTGATCAATTGGTGGTTCTTAGTACAATCAAGGGCTCGGAGAACCAGTCCGAAGAAGCTATTACCTGCCTAAATAAACGTTGAATCGAGGGGTTTGGTTTACCAGGGTAGTTTGTGGCACACTCGCCTCAAAACCAACCCATCCGAAATTTTTCCGCAATTAAGCCGTATCTTGCGCCCTACTTTGTTCGGGCCTGGGGCAATTCCGCCCTTCAGGCCTTTTTTATTAAACTTGTATTGCATGTCGTTTGAATCATTAAATCTCGAAGCTCCGCTTCTCAAAGCCGTCCAGGAAGAAGGCTATACTACCCCTACCCCCATTCAAGCCCAGGCTATTCCGTTGGTATTACGGGGAAACGACCTCCTGGGTTGCGCCCAGACGGGTACTGGAAAAACCGCCGCCTTTGCCATCCCCATTCTACAATTACTGAACCACGATAAGCCTTTTGACCGCCGGAAAAAGATCAGGAGCCTGATCGTGACGCCTACCCGCGAGCTCGCGATCCAGATCGAAGAAAGCTTCAAAGCCTACGGTCGGCATACCGGGCTTACGTGCGCGGTCATTTTTGGAGGAGTCGGACAGACTCCCCAGACCAAAGCGTTGCAACGCGGGGTGGATATCCTCGTAGCGACGCCAGGTCGGCTGCTGGATTTGATGAACCAGGGTTTTGTTTCGTTAAAGGACGTTGAAATCTTTGTGCTGGACGAAGCCGACCGCATGCTGGACATGGGTTTTATTCATGATGTCAAAAAACTTCTGGCCGTATTGCCCCGCAAGCGGCAGTCGCTCTTTTTCTCCGCCACGATGCCCCCCGAGATCGTCAAACTAGCCGACTCGATCCTGCAAAATCCGAGTAAGGTAGAGGTGACGCCGGTATCTTCCACAGCCGATACGGTGAGTCAGTTTCTGTATTTTGTGGATAAAGGAAATAAAAACGCCCTGCTGCTGCATGTGCTGAATGATCCTAAAATCAAGACCGCCCTGGTTTTTACCCGCACGAAGCACGGAGCGGATAAAGTAGTGAAGATGCTGGTGAAGCATGACATAAAAGCCGAGGCAATCCACGGCAACAAAGCCCAAAATGCCCGGCAGCGTGCGCTGGCCAATTTCAAGGCGCAAACTACACGGGTGCTGGTAGCTACGGATATCGCTGCGCGGGGAATCGACGTGGATGATCTTGAGTACGTAATCAATTTCGAAATTCCCAACATCGCCGAAACGTACGTCCACCGCATCGGGCGTACCGGTCGGGCTGGTGCGAACGGCACAGCCCTGTCGTTTTGTGATGCCGAGGAAAAAACGGATTTAAAAGGAATTGAAAAATTGATCGGTAAAAAAATTCCGGTTATCGACGGGCATCCTTACCCTTTGATGGATCATAATCCCGAGCCTGCCCCCAAGCAGCAGCGTGGCCCCCGACCCGACCGCCGGAAGCCTTCACCCGAAAAGTCCAAGCGCAATTGGCAAAGTAAGTCGCGGTACGAAAGAGGATAGGGGTACCTTCAAGTTCCTGGTTTGATCTGTAAGGATGCCAGATCAGGAACTTTACCTTTAATATCGCTTCCGAAACAGTCGCTGCCAGAACGTTTCGCCGTCGGGCAGGAAACAGGCATTGGGCGAGCGGGGCGGCCTGCGGAATAGCCCCGCCGACACGCCTGCGTACAGGTTGAAGGTTTTGGGCTTGCCAATGTTGAGTAGCCCCGTGAGGTGATCGGTGCCGAACCATACGGGTCCTACGCGGCCAGCCAGGCCAATTCCCAGCGAGCCGTACCGGTTCATCACCGATAGGGGTACCGATACTTCGTACCAGCGGTGTTCGTAGCGCGGCGTGATGGCCAGCACCGACTCGCCTTTCATGCCGAAAGCTTTGGCCGAAACCAGATTCTGCACCCAAAGCGCGTTCACGTACACATTGGGTTGGATCTGGTAGTCCAGACTGGTCTGCAAGGCCATTGGCAAGACCGAACGAAAGGACGTGGTGCGAGCGTTGGGATCGACCCCCAGGGACTGGTTCACGGCATTGAAGAAGCCTTCGGTACCTTTCAGTTTCTGAAAGCGGGCGTACCGTAGGGTACGGTTGGACGTATCAGCCTGAAAGGCACTGACATAATTTGGATTCTTAAAGCGGACACTTCCCACATCGGTTAGCGCGACCGACAGGCGGTAGAGGTACTTGTTCTTGCTTCCGTCGCGCCGGCGCACGCCTCTCTCCGTATACGTGTACCGTTGTATGCTCGGCCGATACTCATACACCATACCCAGATCGAACCCCCATCCGCTGCCCGCCGGGGCATTGCCCAGCAACCAGGCGGGGGTAGGACGGATGTCCTTAAAGGCCCGGTCGGTGGTATATCCATAGCGGGTACTGATCGACGGTAGGCGGATCAACTCTTTTTCGTTGGCATAGTTGGCATCGGGTAGAATGGAGAAGGAGCCGTCGTCGACTAGGATATGGGCATTATATAGGCCGATCAGCCGCTTAGCGGTGATACCTACCTTGAAAAAATCGGTTTCATTATCCATCAACACGCCACCCAGCGTTAAAGCTACTTCACCCAAACCATTGATATGCAGGGTACTTGACTGGTTTTCGAAGAGTTGACGCTGGATATCCTCTCCTTTGCCCCTGCCGCGCAGGGCTCGGGCTATCGGCTCAGTGGTTTGCGTGAGATTCAGGACGGTACGTAGCCGGGAACTCAGGCCGAAACCTACCTTGCCGTCGAGCAAAGAAACCATCAGGGAGGGGCCCCGGGCTTCTAAGCCCAGATTAAGGTGCTTGGGACGTCCATTCAGTTTTTGTTCGAGATCCGTGCGGGGCAAAATAATTGCCCCTTTTTCGTTGCGGTAGCGGTTCGGGACCGTATTGGTAAGCAGGCTCAGGAAAGAGTAGGGTACATCGTACTTGATGTGGTTATTGGCCAGGTACATTTGTGCTCCCACCAGATTGGCGTGAACACTGTACCGGGAGTCGGCGACGAAAGCCGGATTGTGGTATAGCGCCTGCGTGCCGGCGTAATTCCCCATGGCCACGCCGGGCAGATGCTGGGAGCAGACGGGCGCTCCCAGAAGGAACACCATGAAAGAAACCGGGAGTAAAAGTCGGGTCATGTTATCAGCTAAACGTACCGCTGCGGAAAATTAGCGCAGAGAGAAAGTCAAAAGTCGTAATAAATGAACAGTTATGAAAAATAAGTGCAACTTTGACTGAATCCCGCCCGGCTCATTGCCAGTATATTACCTACCGGTAGACAACCCGGAGAGAAAAGTCTCATTTGACATTTTTTTAAGAATTTGGTAATTCCGAAGGCTTGCTCTAAATTGTTTGGCGAAACCGGTTAAATAACCAACCTTATTTTGAATAATATGAAATTTTCCTTTTCTGATTATAGTACTGAAAATTTTTATGATGAGATGTTCAATTCCGACGGACAAATCCGCCGGGGTTACGAAATCTTGAAGAACAAATTTGAGGGTCTGACCAGCCAGGATTTACTCGGTCGCCAACAGGCTGCTGAGCACTCCATGCTGTCGATGGGAATTACTTTTAATGTTTACTTTGAAGGAGAAGGAACCGAGCGTACGATGCCCATCGACATCATTCCGCGGATCATCACCGGGGCCGAGTGGGCGCATTTGGAAAAAGGACTCAAGCAACGCATCAAAGCGCTCAACATGTTCATTCATGATGTGTACAATGATCAAAAAATTCTGAACGACGACGTTGTGCCCCGTGACCTGATCGAATCCAGTCAGTCGTTTTTAAGAGCCTGCATGGGTATCAAGCCACCGAAGGGCATCTGGTGTCATATCACGGGCACCGACCTGATCCGGGGCGAGGATGGTACCTTCATGGTGCTGGAAGACAATCTGCGCTGTCCGTCGGGCGTGTCGTACATGCTCGAAAATCGGGAACTGTCCAAGCAGATATTCCCCGAAGTACTGGCCAGTACGGGCGTACGGCCGGTGTCGGACTACGGAACCCGACTGCTCGAAATGCTCCAGTACCTTAGCGATCGACCTAATCCGACCGTGGCCGTGCTGACGCCGGGCATCTATAATTCGGCCTATTTTGAGCATTCCTACCTGGCCCAGCAGATGGGGGTCGAACTGGTGGATGCTCGTGATCTGGTCGTTTCGGATGGCTATGTTAAGATGCGTACCACCAAGGGTTTTGAGATTGTGGATGTCATTTATCGCCGCCTGGACGATACTTTTCTCGATCCCCTAGCTTTTAATCCCAAGTCCATGCTGGGTGTTCCGGGTATTTTCGAAGTGTTCAAAAACGGAAAAGTAGCGCTGGCCAACGCACCCGGTACGGGCGTGGCCGACGATAAGGTAATTTATGCCTACGTACCCCGCATCATTGAGTACTACCTGGGCGAGGAAGCTATTATCCCCAATGTGAAAACCTACATCTGCCGGGAAAAGGAGGATTTTGACTATGTGTTGGAAAATATCGAGCAATTGGTGGTGAAGGAGGCCAACGAAGCAGGCGGCTACGGGATGCTGATCGGCCCCAAAGCCCCGCCTGAAGAGCACGAACTGTTCCGCCAGAAAATCCGCGATAACCCCCGTAACTACATCGCGCAGCCTACCATTTCACTCTCGCGGGTACCTTGCATGATCGAGGACCACGCTGAGGGGCGGCACGTGGATTTACGGCCCTACATTCTCTATGGTGAGGATATTCACGTAATTCCTGGTGGACTTACCCGCGTGGCGCTGCGCAAAGGTTCGCTCGTGGTCAATTCGTCGCAGGGCGGCGGCGGAAAGGATACCTGGGTACTTTATTAGTGGATAGGTGTTAGTGAAAAGTTGACCGTTTTTTTGAGCCGGGGTGATGATTCGCTTCGGCTCTGATTTTTTGATTGGAGTGTACAAGTTTGCGTGAATGCAAGGGGTAATTTAATTCTTATAAATCATAGCCCCAGCGCTACCTGCATTCGCTCAAATTCTGCTGATAGGGGAGCTTGGATCTGTACCTCATGGCCCGAAATAGGGTGAGTGAACCGGAGTTCCAGGGCATGGAGGAGCATTTCGCTTAAACCAAAATGGGCTTTGAAAAAGCGGTTCTGTTTGTTGCAGCCATGGGGACGGTCGCCAATGATAGGGTGAAAAACATGCGCCATATGTTTGCGTAACTGGTGCATCCGGCCAGTGGTAGGAGTGAGCTCTAACAGTGAATACCGTGAAGTGGGATGGGTACCTTGCGGAATTGGAATCTCGGTGCGTTTTAAAGTTCGACCCTGGGTAAAAGCATCCTGTAATATCCCCGTATCATCATGGCGAAGGGCGTAGTCGATCTCGAAAGATTCCTCCGTAAAGCCCCGCACCACCGCGAGGTACCTTTTGTGAACCGCCCCCGTGGCAAATTGCTTCTGCATGGAAACGTTGGTGATTTCATCCCGGGCGAAAAGCAGGACACCACTCGTCTTCCGATCGAGGCGATGTGCCGGGTATACCCGTTCGCCCAATTGGTCACGCAGGAGTTGTATAGCAAATTCGGTGGCATCGCGGGCAATGCGCGAGCGATGTACCAGCAGACCCGGCGGCTTATTGATCGCAACCAGGTATTCGTCCTCATACAAAACGGATAGGGTACCCATCAGGCGAGGTCCAGCTGGGAGCGAAGCAGATCGTCCAGCGTGTCACGCCGCCGCACCAGGGTAGCTTTTCCCTCGTCGATCAGCACCTCGGCAGGCCGGTAGCGGGCGTTGTAGTGCGAGCTCATGGTGAAGCCGTAGGCACCCGCGTTCAGGAAAGCCAACAGGTCGCCGGGGCGTACTTCGGGTAAGGTACGGTCGGTAGCGAAAGTGTCGGTTTCGCAAATGTACCCCACCACGTTATAAGTGTGAGGTACCCCTTCCGGATTGGACACATTCAGGATGTGGTGGTAAGCACCGTACATCATCGGGCGGATGAGGTGATTCAGGCCCGAATCGACATGAACGAAGGTACGGGCGGGATCTTCCTTGATCACCGTGGCGCGTACCAGCAGGTACCCGCATTCACTCACCAGGTACTTGCCAGGTTCGAACCAGAGTTGCAATTCACGGCCGTAGTTTTTACAAAACTCCTGAAAACCTTTCGTGATTTCCTGACCCAGGTGTTGCATGTCGGTTACCGCATCTTCGGGTTTGTAAGCTACCTTGAAGCCGCCCCCCAGGTCGATAATCTGTAAATCGGGAAACCGCAGGGCGGCTTTGAAAATAACTTCCGCAGCCTGTAGAAATGCCTCAGCCTCTTTAATGTCGGAGCCGGTATGCTGGTGCAAGCCGATGATTTTCAGATCATAGCGTTTTACAATTTCCAGTATTTCATCCAGTAAATCCACCGAGATACCAAACTTGGAGTCGCTGTGGCCGGTCATGATCTTGAAATTACCACCCGCCGCTACGTTCGGTTTCAGGCGAATCAGGCAGGGCTTGCTGGAGCCGTACGTTTGTCCGAACCATTCGAGCAGCGGCAGACTGTCCACGTTCACGGTGGCACCCGCTTCCACGGCCTCCCGAACCTCCCCGAAAGGTACCCCGCTGGGCGTAAAGGTGATCTGACGTGGTGAATAACCCGCGAGCAAAGCCATGTGCATCTCGCCCATCGACACCACATCCACCTCAACACCCAGGCTGCGCATAAGGCGCATAAGGGCCAGATTGGTATTTGCTTTGCAGGCATATTTGATGTGCATGTCTACACCCTGAAAAGCAGCCTGCAGGTTGTGAACCTGACGCCGGACGATCCCGCCGTCATATACATAGAGGGGCGTGCCATACTGCTGGCTAAGCTCTTCGAATAGTGGGTTATTAATAGTCGACAAGGGATGAATGAAAAGGAAAAGTGGAAAATTGAAAATGAAGGAAATGTGCTAAACCCTTCGTTAGTGGGGAAGAAACTGATCGAGGTACTTCTCCATTTCCTGCTGGATGGCCCGGGCCTCGAGGCGTGCTTTCTGGGCAAAATCAGGGCCACTGCTGGCGTAGATGATTCCACGAGCCGAATTGACCAAAAGCCCGCAATGGCTGTTCATGCCGTGGCGCGAAACGGCTTCCAGGCTGCCACCCTGCGCACCCACGCCGGGTACTAAAAGGAAATGATCCGGGGCCAACCGACGGATGTCCGCAAAGGCATCGGCCTGGGTGGCTCCCACGACGTACATCATCCGATCAGCCCCCGCCCACTGCTGCGAGGTGGTAAGTACCTGTTCGTAGAGGGGTTTTCCGTTCACTGACAGGCGCTGGAAATCAGCCCCGCCGGGATTAGAGGTCAGGGCCAACAGAATTACCCATTTACCCTCGAATTCCAAAAAGGGTTGTACGGAATCGCTACCCATGTAGGGTGCAACGGTGACTGAGTCAAATTCAAGGCCTGCCGACGAAGGATCGAAAAAGGTACGGGCATACAGGCCCGAGGTGTTGCCGATGTCGCCGCGCTTGGCATCAGCAATGGTAAAATGAGTTTTGGGAATATAGTCCAGCGTTTTGCGCAGACTCTCCCAGCCTTTGGGCCCCTGGGCTTCGTAAAAAGCGATATTGGGTTTGTAGGCTACGCAATACTCGGCCGTGGCATCGATGATGGCCCGGTTGAACGCAAATACGGGATCAGCTTCGCTTTGCAAATGCGCGGGAATCTTGCGCAGGTCGGTATCGAGGCCCACACAGAGGTAGGATTTCTGGTGGAGTATGGAGGCAAATAATTCCTGGTAGGTCATCTTCTTGGAGAATATTGGGCCGAAATTACAACCTCTGCGAATAGATTCATAAATTTGCAGCAACAATAGAACAATCGTCACCCCCGATATCAACCTAAGAGAAAAAACAATCATGCAGATTCGAGAAACGTCAATCGCTGGCCTTGTGGAGCTGACACCCCGTGTTTTTGAAGATGAACGCGGTGCGTTTTTTGTGTCGTTCAATGTGGAAGCTTTCCAGAAAGCCGGCCTACCTACGGGCTTCGTCCAGGATAATCAATCGTTTTCGGTCAAAGGCGTAGTCCGGGGTCTGCATTTTCAAAATTCACCCTTTGCCCAGGGCAAACTAGTGCGGGTCATCGTGGGCCGGGTCATTGATGTGGCCGTGGACATACGCCCCGAGTCACCCACCTTTGGCCAATACGAACTGTTCGAACTGGACGCGAAGCGGTGTAATATGGCCTATATTCCGGAAGGCTTTGCCCATGGTTTTGCGGCGCTGGAAGACTCTGTTTTCAGCTACAAGTGTACCAATCTGTACAATAAGGCTTGCGAAGCAGGTATCATCTGGAACGATCCCGTCCTGAATATCGATTGGGGAATTGCCCATCCGATCGTGTCAGACAAGGATAAGGAGCTGCCCACTTTCAAATCCTTATTTGAGAAGCAGTTGTCCTAGCCGCCACCTGCCTTTTGAGATAGAATACAGCTACGAGGTAGGGTACCCCGCTATTTCTCGTTCAATTCCTCCATCAACTTAGTGGCGATCTTTCCGGCTGAGCTTGGGTTCTGGCCCGTGATGAGGCGATCGTCCAGTTCGATGTACTGCGAGAAGGGAAGCAGGGCTTTGGTGTAGTGGGCTCCGCTTTGACGCAGCCGGTCTTCGAGCGAGAAAGGTACCTCGCTTACCATGCTGGACAGCTTTTCCTCCATGTTGGAAAAGCCAGTCAGGTATTTTTCATGAATCAGCAGGGTACCATCCGAAAGCCGAACATTGAGCAGGGCACTCACGCCATGGGCCACGGCGGCAATCGTACCTCCATTTTCGTAGATGTTTCTCGTTAGTGCCTGTAATTCCGTATTTTCAGGAAAATCCCAAAGAGCACCGTGCCCACCGGTGAAATAAATAAGCCTGTAGTCGTTCGGGTTCAGCACGGAGGGCTTCAACGAATTTTCCAGCCGTTGCCGAAAGGCTTCGTGGTCGTAGTACAATTTGTTTTGCTCATCGTCCAGATCCAGACTCCGCTCGTCGATGGGGATAACTCCACCCTGTGGACTGGCCAGATCCATAACTATATTGCGCCGGGCTAGCACGTGATAAAAATGGGTCAATTCACTCAGCCAAAGCCCGGTTTTGTTGTTTCTGGTGGGAAAGGTGGCGTGATTGGTACAAACGATCAGTACTTTCATGGCGATGGGGCGGGGTTTTACGACGCATCCGAAAAGTAGGGAAAATATCTTCCCGGACAAAAAGGTACCCTAGCTTAGGGGTACAGCAGGTACCTGGCCCGCATCCGCTTGTACTCCGACAGGCCGGGTTCCCAGCTTTGACGAATTTCGGTTTCGGTGGCTCCGGCGATAATCTGCTTTTTCAAATTTTCGGTTCCGGCCAGCAAATTAATGTCTCCCATCTGTTTGCTCTGGCTGCGGTCAAAGAATTTTTCTTTGGCCGGATAAGCCCTGTACATTTCCATGAGCCATTGCAGATTTATTTTATTGGCCTGCCGGAGCTTTTCAACGTCATAGGTACGCAGATCCAGGCCGTAGCAGGCTTCGTTCTGGTGGAGCGGGGTTTCACTCATGCCCTTGATACTCTTTGGGGTAAAGGAAAAATCGTACTTCCCTTGCAAAAGCGGCGCTCCCAGCACCGTGAAAGGCATGTAGGTACCCCGGCCCTGGCTGATGATGGTACCTTCGAACATACAAATATGCGGATATAGCATCACCGACTGCTGGGTGTTAAGGTTGGGCGAAGGCGCCACCGGAAGGATGTAGGGCGTATCGTGGGTGTAGTTGGCTACTTTGATGATTTTCAGCTTGCAGTGGAGCCGGTTGGGCAGCCAGCCTTCGCCGTTGATCATCTGAGCAAACTCGGCGATGGTCAGCCCATGACTGATGGGAATGCGGTACATGCCAATGCCCGAGTGCAAATGATCTTCCAGCAGCGGTCCGTCCACCAGAAAACCGTTGGGATTGGGGCGATCCAGAATCAGCATTTCCTTGCCGCTTGCGGCGCAGGCCTCCATCACGTGGCCGAGGGTGTTGATGTAAGTATAAAACCGAGCGCCGACATCCTGGATATCAAAAATCAGCAAATCCAGGTCGGCAAGCTGCGCGGGATTGGGCTTATTTTGCTTACCATACAGCGAAACGACCGGGATGCCGGTCTTGGGGTCCACGCTGTCGCTCACTTTATCGCCATTGCTGGCCGTACCCCGGAAGCCGTGCTCAGGTCCGAAAATACGTACCACATTGACTCCCAGTGCTACCAGGCTATCCACGATGGGCGTGCTGCCAATGATCGAAGTCTGATTGACCAGAATGCCAATGCGTTTTCCCTGTAAGTAGCTAAGGTAGGCCGAGGTTTGGTCTGCGCCCGTCACTAGCGCCTTTTTGGCATTCACCAGTTCCGTCGATCGAATGGGTACTCCGGAATTGGAAACGCTTTTGGGTGAGGCAGGACTTTCCTCGGAAATGGAGTTCAGCCAAGGCATTATACCGAAAACCAGGAGCAAGAGGCAGTATTTCATAAGAAATAGTAATAGGATTGGTTCTGATAAACGCTGACAAATTACCACTTATTTCCCCGCCTACAGACGGGAAAATCGATTTACTGGATCAGAACGGCAGGAGAAACCGGTCAAACCCTGCTTTGTTGCCCATATCCTTCAAGTTTTACAGGGTACCCTACCTTCATTTTCCAACTTTTCATCGATTCCATGATTCCTCGCTTTCCCCAATTCCGGTTGATTTTTGTCGGTGTCCTGATCGCTCAGATTCTGCTTCATCCCTTTTCCTTCGCCCAGGGGTTCGTGTACGGCGACGCGCTGCCCGATGCACCCGAACTGTCCGCGCGGGGTGAGTACAAGATTGGGGTACGTACCCTCGACTTTGTCAATAAAGATCAGATCGATATACTGAAATCAAAAAATGGCGTAGAGGCCCGCTACGACCGTCCGGTGAAAGTGGAAGTATGGTACCCTGCGGCTTTGTCCGCGGAACAGTCCGAACTCATCACGTACGAAGAAGTAATGGGCACAGCCAACGATCCCAAACGGCCATTGATTCCGTTCACATTTCGGGGCAGAGCCTCCCGCGAAGCTGCGCCGCTTGCTACGGCGGGCGCTTTTCCGTTGGTCATCGTGTCGCATGGCTATGTGGGTTCAAGGTACCTCTTGAGCTACCTGACCGAGAATCTGGCTTCCAAAGGCTACATCGTCGTCGCCATCGACCATACCGAATCTACCTTCCGCGATGCGGCACCCTTTCCCAGTACGCTGCTCAATCGTTCCAAGGATATACTGTTCGTGCTCAA
This sequence comes from Salmonirosea aquatica, assembly GCF_009296315.1. NCBI lineage: Bacteria > Pseudomonadati > Bacteroidota > Cytophagia > Cytophagales > Spirosomataceae > Salmonirosea > Salmonirosea aquatica. The sequence goes on along the minus strand of NZ_WHLY01000002.1, from coordinate 375,570 downwards.
TCAGGTGGCTGATTTAGGAAAACCAGGAAGTACCAGTTTTCTTTCGGGGCTGGTGGATGCGGGTACCACCGGGCTGGTCGGCTACTCCATGGGCGGATACGGCGTATTGAACGCCGCCGGCGCGGGGTACAGTGAAACTTTTGCCAAAGCGTTCGGTGGCATGACGGGCGGCAGTCAGGCTCTTGCGGTACGTACCAGCGGAAATGTAGACTACGAAAAATCAATCGATCCTCGGGTGAAGGCGGTGGTGGCTTTCGCACCCTGGGGCATGGAGCGCGGGGTGTGGGATGTCGAAAGTCTGAAAGGATTGAAGGTACCTACCTTCTTTGTGGCCGGGGATCAGGACGACGTATCAGGCTACGAAAAAGGCATCAAAGCCATTTACATCGGAGCGGTCAACGCCGAGCGCTACCTGCTGACCTACCAAAACGCCCGACACAACGTAGCGCCCAATCCGCCCCCTGCCGAGGCATTACAACCCGGCCTGCCTTTTGACGAGTACTACCGCTACGCCGAGCCTGCCTGGGACGAGCGCCGCCTCAATAATATCAACCAGCATTTTGTGACGGCTTTTCTGGGGAAGTACCTGAAAGGCGCGGATTATGCAAAATACCTGGATGTACCCGAAAAATCAAACGAAAAGACCTGGACAGGGTTCAAACCACGCACCTCCACGGGGATGGAGTTGCTACATGCCGAGGCGGAAAAGTAAGGTACCCTGGCCCGGTGTTTTCAGTTAGTGTCTGAACGTCTTTACCGTTTCCTGATCTTCGGCATGTCATTTCCCACCATTACTTCCGGCGCAATCATCACCCGACTGTCAGGATCGGCGTTTTCCAGATTCAGCACCCCACGGGGGCAAACCGCCGAGCAGATGCCGCAGCCTACGCACGAAGCACGGACAATGTCCTGGCCTTTTTGGGCGTAAGCGCGCACGTCGATACCCATTTCGCAATAGGTAGAGCAATTGCCGCACGATATACACTGTCCGCCGTTGGTCGTGATGCGGAAGCGGGACCTGAAGCGTTGTACCAGCCCCAGGTAGGCGGCTAGTGGACAGCCAAAGCGGCACCACACGCGGTTGCCCATCAGCGGATAGAAACCTACCCCCACGATGCCCGAAAAAATAGAGCCAATGTAAAATCCGTAGGCCGAGCGCACCGAATAGCTATCGATGGGCCCGATGTTGGATTGTCCGGTGAAGTAAGTGTACAATACGAAAGCGGTCATCACGATGGCAAAAACCAGCACCCCGTGCACCGTATAGCGCTCGATTTTCCAGGCGCGCATCGACTTGTCGGAAAGCTGGCGGTGCGGATCGCCGAGGGTTTCGGCCAGTCCGCCGCAGCCGCATACCCATGAGCAGTACCAGCGCTTGCCGTAGATGTAGGTGAAGATGGGTACCGCCAGCACGAACAGCGCAATCCCCCACACCAGCATGAAAAGCCCCAGGGTACCGTTGCTCAGCATTTGGTTGAGGTTGTAGTCAAAGAAAAAGTCATAATCTAGCGGCCACATGTTCTTGAAATCATAGTAGGGCCGGTTGAGCCGCACCAGAATTTCGGGAATCAGAAAGGCAAACGAAGTCTGAAAAAACATTACCGACACTGACCGGATTTGCTGATAAGGTGAATGGCGGTACTTGATGATCATCCGAACTCCCATGACCAGGATGCAGAGTGAATACAGAAAGCCGTACAGGAACCATTGCGAAGCGGGTCCCCCGTTGAGCGCCCGGCTAATCGGATCGACCAGGATGACCCAGTTGACGATGTACTCGGGGTAAAAGTAGAGCACGACGTAGAACAAAATCAGAAAGGTACCTAGCAAGATTCCGAGCCAACCGCGTGACGTGGCCGGATGGTGAAAAATATGGTCGTTCTTGATGCCGGGCAGGAGGCGCTTTTTAGGAAAAATGTACATCAGCGCCCCCACAATCGCCAGCCCGATGCTCAACCAGAACCATAGGGCGGTATACTCGGTGATGGCCCCCACCGAGGCGGCTTTGGTCACGGGAAAAGCGTAATTGTCATAAATTACTTTGTCGTATTGCTGCTGGTCTCTGAATTTCTGGTTGACCTCATCGACCGCTCCCCTAAACGCGTTGCCGAAGGAAAACGCCGTGGTGTAGGTTTTACCCAGCATGGGGGCGGCGGAGGCTCTTATCAATTCATAATGTTCTTTTTTAATGAGCGTAGTGTCGCTCAGGATATCCGGTGTGAGGGTGCATTGGCCCAGACTGAGCGTGACGATCCAGATGGCAAAGCCCATGGAAAATAACGTTAGGCCGATTTTTTGAACAGCAGTCATAGCGTTGTTGTAGTATTTATTTGTGGAATTATGGGAGGGGGGACCGGCTGTACTATTTCTTTATCCAAACACTTTTTCCCAAAAAGCTGGCCTGCCGCCCAGTCGGATGGTATGGTCGTGGTGCGTTTTATTGAAGGCTCGGACAATGGCTTTTTCATGACGCTTAAAAAACTCCGGGTCGAAATGGGCGTCGCGCAGGTGCGACAGCATGTACCCCACGCTTTTCTTGCCTTTGATCCACTTTTCGCATACTTCGTGGCGGAGGCGCATTCCAAAGGCGTTGATGCCTGTGACGGCCTCATTGCCGCTTCGGTAGTTGATCCGCAAGGCTATCCTACCCTCTGCATGCTCCCAGTAAAAGGTCTGGAAGCCCGCGGGTACCTGCGCAGGTACCTGTCCATAAGTCTGATATTCGATATCGAAGAATTTGGCCGAGTTGAAGAAAACGCCGGGCTGATACTGCGTTTTGGCCTGGCATATGCTGCGTGCGACGGTTTCACCCATGATGCGGCCCGTGTACCAGATCTGCTCCACCGGTTTGCGGCCTTCGGGCGGCTCACGGTGCTGCACACAGTCTCCGATAGCATACACATCGGGCAGGTTGGTTTCCAGAAACCGATTGACTAGTATGCCCTTTTCGGTTTCCAGCTCCGTATCTCTGAATTGCTCGATATTAGGACTCACGCCCACGGTTAGCCCTACGAACTGGCAGTCGAGTTTTTCGCCATTCTTCATAACCACGCCTCCCACCCGTTCGCCCTGAGCGGTGATTTCCTCCAGCTCGGTGACCAGCCGAAGGTCCACTCCATGTTCGCGGATGTGTCGGCCGATCATCTTCGCTTCTTCGACCTGCAATACAGCATCCCAGAACTCTTTTTCCCGAACCAGCATCGTTACGGCAATGTCACGCGTCCGAAGCATTTCGGCCATTTCTATGCCGATCAATCCTCCACCCACTATGACGGCCCGTTCGACTCCCTCCGAATTGGCTTCCATGGCTTCGAGATCCTGATAGTTGTACAAGCCCTGTACGCCTTCCAGATCCTGACCCGGCCAACCGAACCGATTGCTCACCGAGCCTACCCCCAGAATCAGAATATCGTAGGTGAGCGTACCCGGCACATCGGTACCCTGCTCGGTGAGGGTAAGGGTTTTATTGGCGAAGTCAAAAGCCTGTACCCAGGCGTGCCGGAGTTCGATGCGGTTTTTCTCCCAGAAATAGTCCTCGTAGGGTTTGGTATGCTCGTATTTCATATGACCCATGTAGATGTACATGAGTGCGGTACGGGAGAAAAAATGCTCGGTTTCGGCAGAAATAACCGTAATCCGATAGTCGGAGTACTTGCGTATGTACCGGGCGGCCGTAATCCCACTGATACCGTTTCCGAGTATGACGACGTGTTTCATGTAGTGGAAAGTTGATGGGAAATTGAAAATGCTTTTTGGAGGGGGTACTTTAGGTTTCACCGCATGAGTCAATCTTCAAATAAAGCAGATTCTATCTGGATCGAATGGCTGAGAAGCTTATGCACCGGGCACGAATTGGCGATGGCGAGCAGGCGGTCACATTGCGCAGGCGTTACTTCCCCTTTTATTTGAATACGCCGGGAAATCACCGGCCTAGTACCCGGAGCAACGGACATTTCCAGTGTTACATCTACCTCTTTCAAAACCCAGCCTTTCCGTTGGGCGTACATTTTGAGGGTTATACTGGTGCATGCTCCCAGACCCGCCAGAATCAGCTCATAGGGCGCTATGCCCTGATCCTGCCCCCCAAGTATGACGGGCTCGTCGGCGAGTATTTCATGATGGCGGGCATGTAGGGATACCAGGTAGTTTTCTTCACCCAGGGTGGCCTGTAGGGTAGTGACACTCATAGACAATCGATCAGTATATTTCAGAAAAATAGGCATTTAACCGGTGCCACGCAATGCCTGGGTCAAAGCTGATCCAAATTAACTCATGCGCCACCAAGCTTGCACCCGGAAAACCGAATCAAGAATACATACGGTGAGAGCGTTATTCAGGATGCATCATCGTCGCCCATAAATTCGGCCATGGGCTTGGTGTGGGGCGAGAACAAGAGGGCTACCCGGATTACCCCAGTAAGGGGCAAGGCGATGATAGCCCCACCGATACCCCAGATCATGCTGATCACAATAATCGAAACAATACTGAAAAAAGGATTCAGGCCTACGGCGTTGCCGACCAGGAAGGGCGAAAGGGTGTAGTTTTCAATAATTTGAGCGACCGTCATCACGCCCACCACGATCAGAAACGCCGAGGGCTCGCCCGAAATCATGGCGAGTACGGCGGCCGTCCCGCCTCCGATGATATTGCCGATGTAGGGCAGGAAAGAAAAAACAGCCGCGATGATCGCTAGAAAAATACCGTGTTTGATACCTCCGATCATGAAACCGATCGCATATACGATAGCCATCGCAGTTACGTCCTTGAGCATGCCCCAGATGTACATACTGGCGGTATCACGTGCCTTGAAGATGAGCTTATAGGCCTGTTGTTTATCGCTCGGCTCCACACAACTGATGAGAAACTTCTGAATCTTATGGCGATGTGAAAGCAACAGAACCAAATACACGAACATCAGAAAGAAATTGGTAACCGTGTTGGTAAACGAACCAAAGAACGACATACCCAAAGATCCTAATTTGGCGACCTGTTGCTTGACCTCATCCATCTGCTTTTCAGGAGCCATGCCGGTTTTGTCCTGAATGAAACTCTGGGCTTGATTCAACAGGTCGTTGGCTTTCTGTTCCATGCGGGGCAGGTCTTTGGCTACCAGGCTGATCTGGTAGGTCAACAATCCCGCCAGAATCGCGAAGAAAAGTACCACAATGAGTGTACAAACCAATACCGCCCACCCTCGACCAAGGCCTTTTTTAATGAGCCAGTCCATGACCGGACTCAATACCATGGCGAGAATAATGGCGATGAAAAAAGTAACAAGGAAGGGGCGGCCCAAATACATGAGCGCCGGGATACCTACTAATACTATAATCCAGTTTGAGAAAGTAGCGATATTTTGTTTCATCTGTGGGGAAATGGTTCACCAACAGTGTATGAAAAAAGTATGCCGACACTATTTTGTAACGCCTTACGGGGGCTACCGTTTACTAACTACCCGGTCGAAAGCTTGATTGCCCCCTTGAATATGAGGTTATTGCTCTGAATTATCTTACCATCAAACCAACTCAACATGAAATCATTTGCGAAAGGTACCCCGATTTTTTTCCTGGTAATATGCCTCGTAGGCATGAGTAGCTGCAAGAAAGATGAGACTGAGCCAGATCCCCAGCTTACGCAGCAGTTGGCATCCAGTAGCGTAATTGCCGAACTTAAAGCGTTGGGTATGACTCTGATTGAGACGGGCAAGCCCGTGCAAATTGCGGGCATCTATGAAATGAAGCCCGTGGAACTGACTGCGACCAATATACCCAATGACTGGGATGTGGGGCACGTTTTCGATGATTCGGACCGCTTTCAACTCACCAATCAGAATGAAAGCGATCAGACCATTAAAATGAATTACAAGATCGGTACCCAAACCGGGAGCAGCACCGAAGGTTTTGTAGCGGGTGCGGGTAATAAGTTTACGGCCTACCTTGTAACGAACTCGCAGTATGAGACCGCCACCACCAAATCTTTGGAGATATTCTCGGGAGAATGGAGTAGTGATGGGATCAAGAACACCCAACATGCTTTTTATGTACTGGAAAAGAATGACCCCGATGACCTATTGGTCGATGTGGGTTCTATCCGGGTTTCCAAGGACAATGATGGCTTTTCCAATAAAATTTCGGCCCTGCGGGTAGCCGCAGGCGATGCAAGTGAATCGGACAGCGGATCTTTTTTTCTGAAACATTTGCGAAAACGTTAGCCTCTATACTTTTAAGTGAGAAAAGTTAGGTTTAATCCCAGGAAACGCTTCGGCTGAAACAGCCGTTAGTTTTTTCTGGGATTAAGTCCGAAACTTACTCCTCCGTAGATATCGACACCCTGGGCTTTGAAGCGGCCGTTGCGGGAGAAGAGCCCCAGCAGATTGTCCGACCCAACAACCAGTCCTCCCACCCGCAAGCCGGTACCCACCGCCCATCCGCCGTTTTGCCGGATGATCGGAAAGGAAAGTCCGACCTTCTCGGACTCGTAGCGGGGAACTACGGCCCAAAGGCTGGTCTGGCGAAGCTGCGGGACGCTTGTGCGCTTAATGCTCTGGATGACCGTGGCGTTGATGTAAAAGTGATTGACCACCTGCACATCGGCGCTGAGGTTGAGGGCCGTAGGGGTAGCTAGTGTGAATTCGCCGGTGTTGTCGTCATCCTTGAGGCCAAATTCTTCTTCAAAAAGGCGGCCGAATGCGTTGAGTTGGTTTTCGCCTTCCTGGGGTGAGCTGTATCCCCGCCATTCTTCTTCGGTGATCTGGCGGTCATCGGCCTGAATGTGGTAGTTCTTGACACCTTGTCCCGCGTAGTGAATTTGTCCCGCGTCAGTTAACGAAGCGCTCAGGCGCAAGGTAGGTAGGGTACCCTCTTCGGCCAGGGTTTCGTACGCCAAACCAACGTCCCAGCCCCAGCCCCGCCCACTGGCGTTACGTCCGAACAACCAGCCCGGCGACAAGAAAGAAGCACGGTCAGCATCGGTGTAGCCCATAGTAGCGTCGAAACGATCGATCTGCATATAGGCGGCATTGGTGGTAGTAGAGTCGGGCAGGAGTCGGTAGTTGAGGCTCCGGTTTTGGACATAGCCCCCGGCGTAGCCAAAGTACCTTTTTAGGGTAAAGCCTCCCTTAACACGAAAAGCATCCGTCTCGATCAGTACCTGACCCAGCGAAAAGGCCCATTCCGAATAAGCCTGACTGGTCAGGTTGAAGCGATTTTCAGATTGCGAGGCAAATAAAGCCAGGTACCCCAGATCCTGTAGATTGCTTTGATTGGCCAAACCCAGCCGCGTAATGGCCATGAGCCGTTCGGAAGCATCGGTCACCTGGAACCCACTGCGAACCCGGGTCATGATGCCCAGGTTGGTGCGGTTGCCCAGGCGAAACGAAACAGCCGGGCCCCGTAGTTCTCCGGACAAGGTACCATTTTTGGGTTTTCCGTTGCGGATTTCTTCCAGATCATAAGGATCGAGCGGGCGGCTATTTTTCTGCCGTAATAAATCGAGCATGGAAAAAGGCGCGGCGTAACGCACGTAGTTGTTGTCAAGGTGCAGCCCCCCGTGAGCAGGTGCAACCTAATAGGGTACCGATTGTCGGCCAGGAAAGCCGGATTCTGGTACGCCGAATAGAAGCCCCCGTTGGCCTGAGAGGCGATACCCAGAAAACGTTGAGCATTGGCCGCAATGGAGAAAAACAGGCATACTAGGCCTGTACAAATGAAAGCGGGAAATCGGTTCATGGCTTTATGGATTTGCGTTGCACGGCGAAGCACTAAAAGTATGCCTATTGGCTAAACGCCCCTTTCTGAAAACTATTTCAACCAGGCGGAACAGCTGGGGAGAGTGTCAATTGTCCAAAACCACAAATTCGACCCGACGGTTTAACGATTTGTTTTCCTCGGTGTCGTTGGGAGCCACCGGTTTCGAGGAGCCATAGCCCTGGTGACGCAGGCGGTTAGACGCAATGTCTTTCCGAAGCAGATAGGAGTAAATAACTCTTGCCCGGTTTTCGGACAGGTACTGATTCAGCCGGGCATCGCCTACGTTGTCGGTATGTCCGGCGATTTCTATTTTCAGCTTCGGGTTGTTTCGTAAGGTACGGTAAAGTTTTTCCAACTGATCGCGGGATTCGGGCCGGAGGTCGTATTTGCTCTGATCAAAGTAAATTTTGTCCAACTTGATGACATCGTTGACTTTAAGGTTAGTAAAGACCGAATCGACCTGTTTTTCCATCAGCGCAGTATACTGGTAAAATCCGCAGGTATCGCAAGACACCAGCAGAATCTCCTCAATAGGAAAGTACCCCTCGGCCTCTGTTTCAATGGTCACAGTGTCGGAGCTAAACATTTTTACACTAAAGTTGGCTACTTTCTCGGGGCCATTGGCTCCTTCAAACCTTTTATTAGCCGCATGGAGAAAAATCTTGAATGAAGCTGCAATCTCCTTCGTAGTCTGTTGATCCACAGCTCTCACCGTAAAAAGCGTTACAGGGCGCTGGGCCGCAACCACCTGAGCGGATACGGATTGTAGGAGTAAACCCTGCAGGACAAAGAGCAGTAGGAATACGCGCATAAAGACAGGAATTAAAGCGTGGAGGGTATTACAGTAACGTCCAAGGAGGGGAATAATGGTATGTGGTCGTTCAGTGAATAGAAATATGGGTATAAAGTACCCCATATTTTAGGCCTCCTTATCGTCAGAAGGCCTAAAACGGGTTATGAAGGAAACATAAGCCTTGAATTCGCTATCTGGTACAGGCTTTTTATTTAGCTAGATCAACAAACATTTTTCACTAGACCCCTTTTCAATCATGCTTAAATGGACCATCATATTCCTCGTTGTGGCAATCATTGCCGGTGTCCTTGGCTTCGGAGGCATTGCAGCCGGAGCAGCCGGAATCGCTAAGATTCTGTTTTTTGTATTTATCGTTCTTTTTGTGATCAGCCTCATCTTCGGCAGATCCCGACTTTAACGAAGTAAAGCAGAGCACATAAAAAGGGAAGGGGCGACCATTTGGTCGCCCCTTCCCTTTTTATGTGCCTTTCCTATTCCCACTCAATGGTGGCGGGCGGCTTGGAGGATATATCGTATACGACGCGGTTGACGCCTTTAACCCGATTGATGATATCGTTGGAAACCTCGGCCAGAAACTCATAGGGTAGGTGGGCCCAGTCGGCGGTCATGCCGTCGACGGAGGTAACGGCCCGCAGCGCCACCACGCGTTCATAGGTACGCTCGTCGCCCATCACCCCCACGCTCTGAATGGGTAGGAGCATGGTACCTGCCTGCCACACATCGTGGTATAAGTTGTGCTTTTTAAGGCCATTGATGAAAATGGCATCGACCTCCTGTAAAATAGCCACGCGCTCCGGCGTAATTTCACCCAGAATCCGGATAGCCAGCCCAGGGCCTGGGAAGGGGTGACGGCTGAGAATCTTGTCAGAAATTCCAAGGGTCCGTCCCACGGCCCGTACTTCGTCTTTGAACAGCGTATTCAGTGGTTCCACCACTTTCAGGTTCATCAGATCAGGCAGGCCGCCTACGTTATGGTGCGATTTGATGGTGGCGGAAGGTCCTTTCACCGAAACCGACTCAATGACGTCGGGGTAGATGGTACCCTGCCCCAGCCATTTCACATCCTGGATAAGATGCGCCTCCTGGTCAAATACCTCAATGAAGGTGCGGCCAATGGCTTTACGCTTATCTTCAGGATCTTCGAGTCCTTTCAGCGATTTGTAAAATTGTTGTACAGCATCCACACCCTTGATATTGAGGCCCATATCCAGGTAGGAGTGGAGTACTTCTTCAAATTCGTTTTTGCGCAGCAGGCCATTATCGACAAAAATACAATACAGATTGTCGCCGATGGCGCGGTGCACGAGCGTGGCGGCAACCGTAGAGTCGACCCCACCCGACAGGGCCATGACCACTTTATCATTCCCAATTTTCATCCGCAGGCTATGAATGGTCGATTCAACGAACGATTCGGCGGTCCAATCCTGGTGGCAACCGCAAATGCCCACCACAAAGTTGTGGAGAAGTTGCTTTCCTTCGGTAGTATGGGTCACTTCGGGGTGAAACTGAATGCCGTAGCTCAGTTCGTTCTCAATTTTGAATGCCGCCACTTCCACCGAATCCGTAGAAGCGATAATCCGGAAATTGTCAGGAATACGCACAATGGTGTCGGCGTGCGACATCCATACCTGCGAGGTTTCGGAAAGACCGGCTAGCAGGGACGAGTCGTCATCGATGATTTCCAGTTTGGCGCGGCCGTATTCGCGGTGCTGGGAGGGCAGCACATCACCGCCGAGCATCTGGGCCATCAGCTGTGCGCCGTAGCAAACACCCAATACGGGTACCTTCCCGCGGAATTGGCTCAGATCCACGCGCGGTGAGTCGCTGTCGCGCACTGAGCAGGGGCTACCCGAAAGAATAACCCCCTTGATGTTGGGGGTGAATGCCGGAATGTGGTTGAAGGGATGAATCTCGCAATAGACATCAAGTTCGCGAACCCGCCGGGCGATCAATTGAGTATACTGGGAGCCGAAATCGAGAATAAGGATTTGTTCGGTCATGGTAGCTATCTAAATCGCAAAACTAAATAGAAAGCTTCAAAGTGCGAAAGAGAAACGCAAGTATTAGCCTCGGGCGCGCGTAGTGAAATTTGTTTGGAAAAATGTTTAGAACTACTATTTTTGTGAAAAACAAATACACAAAAGGGAGTTATGAACCAGGGAACAGTAAAATTTTTCAATGATTCGAAAGGGTACGGCTTTATCAAGGATACCCAAACTGGACAGGACTATTTCGTACACATTTCAGGGCTTGTCGACGAAATCCGGGAAAACGACGAAGTTACCTTTGACTTACAGGAAGGTCGTAAGGGCCTTAACGCGGTGAATGTTAAGCTTGCCTAAGCCTTACCATACACATAATGAAGCGAAAGCCCCTCTTCTCAGAGGGGCTTTCGCTGTTTTTAAGGGTACCTTAGCAAGCAACGGTAGATTATTTCTTCTTCAGCTGCTTCATCGCCACGGGATCCCAGTATACGGTTTTCTGATCGAAGTAGCTCTCATTACAGGCCAGCACAGGTGCGGCAGCCCGGAAAGCAAAAACCGGATCTTCGATGGTACCCTGGCTGCCTTTGCGAACATTCTCAAAGAAATTGGCGAAGTGATTGGCGTGCTCGTCTTCTTTGTCGGGAGCACTGAACTTGATTTCCTTCACCGGGTCGGCTTTGCGCGTGTCGGGGGGATATTGAGCGTCGTACTGCTTGACGAATTCCTTTTGCGTGGCTTCGGGAAAGGTGAAGAAACTGTCGTAGTTGCCGTAGCCAGGAGCCACAGGGAGCTTTTTCTTGGTCAGGACAATACCTGAGCCGTCAAACTCGATCTGTCCTTCCGTTCCGATGATCCGGGTGTTGTTTTTGATGGAGCCCGCATTGGCGAAATTCACCCGCAGCACCATCTGGAATTTTTCGTGAATGGAGGTTTTGGGGTATTCCAGGATGGAAACCAGTACGTCGGGTACGTCGCGGCCATCCTTCCAGTAGCTTAGCTCCCCGGACGAAAATATACGTTCCGGCCCCAGCGAACTCGTCACAAAATGTACACCCGTGATCAGGTGGACGAACAGATCGCCGGCTACGCCCGTACCGTAGTCGCGGTAGTTGCGCCAACGGAAAAACCGTTTGGCGTCGAAGGGTACCTTCGGTGCATCGCCTAGGAAGCGTTCCCAATCGCAGGTAGCCGGGGAGGCATCGGGCGGGATGGAGTAATTCCAGGCACCGATGGCTCCGAAGCGGTCGTTGTTGGACTCTATATAATTGATGGCGCCGATATCGCCTGCATCGATCATTCGCTTGGCCTCTCTATGCGCCGCGCCACTGATCCGCTGACTACCTACCTGCATGGTTTTTCCCGATTTTTTCCAGGCATCGATCACCGACAAACCTTCGTCGATGTGGTGTACCATGGGTTTTTCGCAGTAGACGTTTTTCCCGGCTTTCAGAGCCTCCTTAGTGATGTGGTCGTGCCAATGGTCGGGCGTGACGATAAGCACGGCATCAATATCCTTTCGGGCCAGGATTTCGCGGTAGTCGCGGGTGGTGAAAATATCTTTTCCGAAGGTTTCCTTCACCCGTTGCAAGCGCCCGTCGTACAGGTCGGCTACAGCTACCAGTTCAGTGTCGGGCGAACTACGGAGAGCCGCCTGGGTATCGAAATTGCCTTGAATACCCATGCCGATGGTCGCAATGCGAATTTTGTCATTGGGACTGACCTTCTTTAAATCCCGGATGATCGAGAAGGGACGGGCCACGCCTGCCTTGGCTAGCCCAGTACCAGCCACTCCGGCGGTGGCCAGTGCCGCTGAGGCAGCGGAAATGTTTTTCAGGAAAGTTCTGCGCGTTGGTTTCATAAGCGAATAAACAGGTTCGAGTAATTTGAAAAGTAAGGTACCCCAGCAAATATTATAAACCAAAAAAGCGCTATTCTACTCATCTAAGCTACCCCTTTGACGAAGGATTCAGGGGCCGAAAAATTTTAGTAGCTTTGAAACCCGTAGGAAGGGTACCCTACTTCCCTGGAATATACCTCTTGTTATGATTCATACCGAAACCCTACGGGTCCGTAACTTCGAAACCGACAGCCAGGGAAATCTTACCTTGTATTCGCTGGCCAATTACCTGCAGGACGCCGCCGACCGGCACGCGATCCAGTTGGGGGTAGGTATGCCCGCCCTGGCTGAACTGGGGTTGTCATGGGTACTGCACCGCATGAAGATTTCGATTAGCCGTTGGCCAAGGCTCGCCGAAGAAATTACCATTGAAACCCACCCCGCGGGCCTGGAACGCGTGTATGTGTATCGGGATTTCAGGATGTACGACCAAGCCCGTACCCTGCTCATTTCGGCCTCGTCAACCTGGCTGGTTTTCGATACCACCAAAAGAGGCCTGACTACCCCGGCGGCACATTTTCAAGCTATTTTTGAGCCCTACAGACATCTGCCTTTTCTATCCCGGCCTACCCGAAAATTTCTCTCACCCCAGTTGAGAGATTTGCCCAGGGCGGAACTCCGCGCCCGGCACAATGAGATCGACTCGAATGCGCATGTGAACAATAGCGTTTATTTTCAATGGATGTTGGAGCCGCTTCCTCCTGAATTTTTGGCCAGCCATTTCTGTACTGAAATCGAGATTCAATTCAAGAAAGAATGCACCCGGCAGGATTTGATCACCAGTGTTTCCAGCCATCCGGGAAGGGGTGAACTGATGCACTGGCTGCTTGATCAGGAGGGGAAAGAAATGGCCGTCGGCGTATCGAACTGGTAGGCTGGTTCGATCGACCATATGCATATGTTGTTAACCAAAAGCGCCGCCTTCCCGATTCGGGAAGGCGGCGCTTTTGGTTAATCAAGCAATCTGATTAGTTGTAGCCAGGGTTCTGCGGCTTCAGATTCGGATTATTGAGCATCTCCTGAATGCCCAGCGGGAACAACAGGTGTTTCTCGGCCAGGGGTACATTCGTGTTCAGGTTTACGTGACCCACAAAATCGTCAAACTTTTTGGTTTTTTCATTGAATACCTTGCGCAGGCGCACCATGTCGAACCAGGTTTTGCCTTCGTAGGCCAGTTCGTACCAGCGCTCGCGCCAAACCGCTTCCCGGAAAGATGCCTTGTCGAAGGTACCCAGAGCGGGAGTGGTCAGAGTAGCGCGGTCGCGAATACGCTTGTAGGCATCATAAGCTTCCTGGGTGGGGCCCGTCACCTCGTTTTGGGCTTCGGCAAAAATCAATAGCACCTCGGCGTAACGGATAAGGGGTACATTGAGATTGTTATTCCGGGTACCAGCCAGGCCTTCGGTGCCATTGGCAATGAAGTTGAAGTGCTTGAAGACATAGGGAGCACCCAGGTCGAAGCGCGCGCCGTTGCCATTGGTGAAGTAGGTGGTATAAAACCATCCCTCCTGATCCTTGGTGCGGCGGTCGCCCGTTTCATACGAATCATAGAACGACCGTGTAGGTACCGAACTACCCGTACCTCCCGGGCCCGAATAGGTGACGGGCTTAAAGTTAGGGTAGAAGTTGTCCATCGGATTACCCGCAACCGTGGAGTTGTACTGAATCATGAAAATATGCTCCAGCCGGTTTTTGAGGGTTTCGTTGTGTACATCCTTATAATTCGGGAACAGGTTGATCGTGGTCGGGTTGGCATTGGCGTAGTCGATCACTTCCTTGGCCTTATCGGCAGCTAACTTGTAATGGGTAGCCCCCTTGCTCAATGGGAATCCGGCCATCGTCAGGTACACCTTAGCGAGTAGCGATTTGGCCGCGGCCAGGTTGGCCCGACCCGTTACGTCCATCCAGGGTAAGCCAGCTGCCTCGGCTACTTTCAAGTCGTCTACGATAAGCTGATACACCTCTTCCTGGGGCGCACGGGCAGGATAGAAGTTCTCGGAAGAAGCCGTTTGTGGCATGGTGATGATGGGTACATCACCCCACAACCGTACCAGGTAGAAATACGACCAGGCGCGGAGGAAGCGGGCTTCCCCCAGAATTTTGGTTTTCTGTGCTTCGGGCATGGGGGTGATAGGGGGTACCTTTTCCAGCACCAGGTTGGCGTTGGCGATCACCCGGTACAGGCCATTCCAGAAATTGATCGGGTGCTGCGTGTTACCGTCGTACGAGAGCGAATACAGGTTGTTCAAGTCCGAATTCTGGGCGGTTTCGGTCGTGGAAGTACCCGTTACAGCTTCTAGCATCTGCCAGTTGGACGAGAAAATCCCGGAGCCATCGCCGTAGAAACGCATTTCGGCGTAGGCGGCTGCGATGGCGGCTTCGGCGTGGTCAGGAATGGTATAGAAACTCTCGGGAGTCAGGTTAGCCGGATCTTGCTCTTCCAGAAAGTCCTTGCAGGCTGTCGGCCCCAGCAGCACAAATCCGCACAGGAGTATTTTCGCTGTTTTCTTAAAATTATATCGTTTCATATTTGTCTATAACTTATTGGATCAATTACTAAACTTTAACACTTAAAACGCCACCTGGATACCGCCCATGTAAATGGTAGGTTTGGGATAGCCGTGCCAGATAATACCCTGTGAGAACACATTGCTTGCTGCATCGCCGTTTGTAGGCGTCACTTCGGGATCGCCGTGGGGGTACTTGGTCAGCAGGAAGAAGTTCTGCGCCGAAACATACAGGCGGATTTTGCTCATCTTCAGTTTGCTGGTCAGGTCAGCGGGTACGTTGTAGCCCAGCAGCAGGTTACGTCCCCGCAGGAATGAGCCATCGAATACCCAGTGTGAATCCACATTGGTCACGTAGCCCGCGCGCGTTTCCCGGATTTCAGCAACGGGCGTATCCTGGTTGGTGGGCGTCCAGGCATCCAGCACAGTCTTGTAGCTGTTGGCAATGGCCTGACGGTCTTCGCTGGGGTGCAACGTAAGGTCCAATACGTCGTTGCCGTAGGTGAATTGCAGATCGAGCATCAGGTCGAAGTTGCCAAAGCGAACCGTGTTCATGAACGAACCCCAGCCCTTGGGGCTACCATTACCAATGATGGTACGGTCGGCATCGGTGATAGCCTTGTCGCCGTTCAGGTCTTTGTATTTGATATCACCGGGCAGCATGGTCAGGTTATTCCGGTAGCTGCGGAACTGGGCGGCCTCATCGCGCTCAGCCTCGCTCCAGGTACCTTCCCGGATCAAGCCCCAAAACGAACCGACTGGTTCGCCAATGCGGATGATGCTGGTCTGGTTGGTGAAGTTGGGACCACCTACACCAAAGATGTCCGAAGGCGTAGCCAGCGAAAGTACCTTGTTGCGGTTCAGTGAAATATTGAAGTTGGAGGTCCAGGTGAAGCTTCCGCTCTCGACATTGACCGTGTTGAGCGCAAACTCGAAGCCCTGGTTCTGCATAGACCCGATGTTTTTGCGAATTACAGAATAACCACTCGTACGGGGTACCGGGGCATCCAGCAGCATATCGGTGGTTTTGCGGTAATAGTAGTCGGCTTCAAATGAAATGCGGCCTTTCAGGAAACTGATTTCGGCACCCACGTCGGTCTGGGCGGTTTTCTCCCAGCGCAAATCGGGGTTGGCCAGGCGGTTGCGACCCGTACCGCCCACGCGGGTGTCGCCATACACGGCAGCGTAGTTGGAGCTAAGCAGCGAAAGTGACGAGTAGGGAGGAATCTCGGAGTTACCCGTTACGCCGTAGCTGGTCCGTAGTTTCAAGTTGGAAATCACCGGATTGCCTTTCAGGAAATCTTCTTCTGACACTTTCCAGGCTAAAGCTCCGGAGGGGAAGAAGGCAAACTTGTGGTTCTCTCCGAACTTGGAAGAGCCATCGGCCCGGCCCGTCACGGTCACCAGGTACTTGTCTTTCAGGCTATAATTGATCCGGCCAAAGTACGAGTTGAACGCAAAGCGCGACGCACCCGAACCTACCTGCGGGTTAGTAGCTCCCGCACCCAGGTTGTCATAGCCGAAGTAGTCGGTGGCAAAGTTCTGGATGTAGGCACGTAAGCCGGTATTGTTCGTTTCCTGCCACGATATACCCGCTAAGCCGGTAAAGGCATGGATGCCGTTAAACGTCTTGTTGTAGGTCAGGTAGTTTTCCCACGACCAGAACACCGATTTGTTGTTGACTTTCTCGGCCGTACCAAACTGTGAGATGGATAGGGTACGGGTACTGGACTGGTTAATCTCTTGCGTGATGACATTCGCACCCAGTACCGACCGTAATTCCAGGCCGGGGGCCAGGGTCAGATTGGCGTACAAGCTACCGAGTGTGTTCTGCGTAGCAATGATGTACTTGCGATCCATAAGGCGGTGTACCGAGCTCATACTGCCTTCAGCTTGCGGATAGTCGCGGTTGTTGGCATAGGAGCCATCGGCGTATTTTACGGGCAGGAAGGGGAAGTCTTCCACGATCTGGCGCGAAACGGCGTCGTTGATGTCCGAGAGGTTTTCGTTCTGATTGTTGTAGCTCAGCGTAGCGCCAATCCGCATCCACTTTTTCACCTGATCATCGATACTGAACCGGGCGGCATAGCGCTTCTGGTAGGTGGTTTTGATCAGACCTTCCTCATCGCGGTAGTTGAGCGAAAGGGCATAGGTAGTGCGCTGGTTACCGCCACTGAAGCCCAGTTGGTGGTTTTGAGAAACCCGGTTCTGGGTGGCTTCCTTAAACCAATTGGTATCGTAATTTGGGAGAAATACGCCGTTTTCTTCCCGGAACACGCCGGGGAATTTGGCATTGTAGTCCCGGCGCCGAGTGATAGGGTTGAGGTTGGCGTATTTGCCCGAAGCCCAGCCCGCGGGATCATACTTGGCGATGTTGGTATAGGCCAGATCTTCCGTATCGAGGTACTCCTGAGCATTCAACACCTGCGGACGCTTGGGACCGATGGTAGGTACGCTCAAATCTACGCTATACGTTACCGAACTTTCGCCCGCCTTTCCTTTTTTGGTCGTTACCAGAATTACGCCGTTGGCGCCCCGTGCTCCGTAGATGGCCGTAGAAGAAGCGTCTTTCAAAACTTCTACCGACACGATGTCATTGGGGTTGAGGTAGTCAATGGCGGAGCTGTACTGCGAAAGGTTACCCTGGGGCAGCATCACACCGTCTACTACGTATAGCGGGTTGTTGGAGGAGTTGATCGAGCTAAAACCCCGGATCCGCACGTTAGTACGACCACCCGGACGGCCCGAGTTTGTGTTGACCTGTACGCCCGGCAACCGACCAGCCAATTGCTGGTTCAGTGAAGGGGCCGGACGCTCGCGCAATTCCGATTCTTTCACCGAGCCCACCGCTCCGGTCAAGTCGGACTTCTTGGCAGTTCCGTAGCCGATCACAACCACTTCACTCAGCACCTTGGTATCGGAGGCCAGAGCCAGGTCGATGGTCGTACGATTACCAACGGGAACTTCTTGGCTAAGGTACCCAACGAAACTAAATACCAAAACCGACGAATTTTCGGGTACGCTGATTGAATAGTCACCCCGCTCATCCGTGGTAGTACCCACACTGGTACCTTTCACGACCACATTGACACCGGGAAGTCCCTGTCCATTGGCCACATCGGTTACTCTACCTTTTACGGTTTTATCTGCAAATGGTGCTGTCGTTGCGCCAAAGTCGGGTGTGCTCACCGTGTGAGCCTGGACGGTGAAGCAGGAAATAATCACTGCCATCAGAATCAGCAGCCTGACTCGGAGCAAGGGATTTCTGCGCGATTGGCAGATTCCGGTTTTTAGTGAGGAATTGTGTTTCATACAATACAAGGTTAAAAGTGAGAATGTAAGGTAAACGATTGACTGTAAAAACTTTAAAACAACTATACGGCAGTTTGGCTACTCGACATGGATGTTCTTTTTTTCAACAAAGAACCGAAATTTGTTTAATTTATACTCGATATTTAATTAAAAATTTTATTAAATAAATTCTACTATTTTGATTATAAAAGGATAAGGTAGTTTATCCTCTTTGTAAAGTATCTGTTAGCCGCTGATCTCACAGTAAGTCTGTATTCATGTTTTTTTGTCGGGTACCAGAGGCATTGGGAAGGTATACAATCATTAAAATAGTAAACCAGCGGGGGGACGAAGGGTACAAAAATACTCAGTGTTATTTTCTGGGATATTTTTTCACCGCTTTACAACCATTCTTTCCGGTAAAAACTCTTGAAATAAAAGGCTCGAACCAATGAAGAAAAACTACTTTCTACTATTTGGAATACTGGCCGTTATGGCTGGCTGTGAGCCTGTCCGTGATGAGGTTCCCAATGGACCTGTATTTGACAACACCGCTTACCGACCCGTCTATGCTACCCAGGCGGAACTGACCAAAATAGAGACCCAGGAACCCCGCCCTCTGCGGAAGCCGGGTAAAATCTACGTCAAGGGCGACTATTTGTTTGTAAATGAACTGGGCGAAGGGATTCATGTGATCGACAATAGTGATCCTGCTAAGCCAGAGAAGATAGCTTTTCTCAGTATCCTAGCCAACTATGATATGGCCGTGAAAGGCAACTACCTCTATGCCGACAATGGTCGCGACCTGGTGGTATTTGATATTAGTAATCCTACGGCGATCAAGACGGTAAAAAGAATCGGGCAGGCGATACCACAGTACGATTTTCCTCCATTCCAGAATATCTACTTTGAGTGTGTGGATAGCAAAAAAGGATTTGTAGTAAGCTGGGAGAAAGTGTCGGTTTCGGCGCCGCCAGCCTGTTTCCGTTAATGATTCAAATTTTTCAGGGGTAACCCAAACCAATAGTACCTATGAAAAACAGTACCCTGCGAATTGTAATGTACCTAATGGTCATCGGGAGTGCGACTTTTGCGATCTCGGGTTGCGATTCTGTCTCGCGCTCTGCCGATATCTCACCAGGTTCTCAGACGGGCACAGGCGGTTCCATGGCGCGCTTTGCCATTACGGGTAATACTCTTTATATCGTGACTCGGCAAAGCCTCGATGTCTATGATATTACCCAGCCCGATCAACCCGTAAAAGCGACCAAAACGGATTTGGGCGTGGGAATAGAAACCATTTTTCCCTACAAAAACAACCTGTTTGTTGGGGCCAACGACGGGATGTACATTTTTGAAAATGCGCAGCCCCAATCGCCCCGCCTGCTTACCAAATATACCCACGTAATGAGCTGCGATCCGGTGGTAGTGCAGGGTATCTATGCCTACGTAACGTTGCGCAACGCGACGGTCTGTCGGCAGTTCGTTTCCCGCTCGACGCTTGATGTGGTGGATATCTCCAACCTTTCCAGTCCACAGCTGAAAACCAGCTTGCCGATGGAATCGCCCTACGGCCTGGGGGCAGATGGAAACCGGCTTTTTGTGGGTGAAGGTACCCGGGGGCTGAAACTCTTCGATATTTCCAACCCCGAGCAGCCTGTTTTGAAAGAATTCCGGGAAGACATACCTACCTATGATGTGATTCCGTACCGCTCCACGCTGATCATCACGGGCGAGCAGGGGATTTATCAGTACCGTTATGACGACAAGGACCAGTTCGATTTCCTCAGTAAAATTCCGGTGGAATGAGAAAATGTCTGTTAGGGGTACTTTTTGTGTGCAGCCTGGCTTCGGCATACGCCCAGGTACCTAGCCCCGACACGCTGGGTTCGGTGATTATCCTGAAAGTCACGCCGCTGGCGCTGTTCGATCTGGACAATACGGTGCAGGCAGGCATCGAGGTACCTTTGTGGAACCCCGCCTGGACGGTACAGCAGGAGGTAGGTTATGGGCACTCGGCCTTCAATCTTTGGCATGTAGAAAGAGACGAGCATCCCCACCGCGAAACCTGGCGCTCCCGCTCCCAGATCCGCTACTACTTCCACAAGCGCAACCAGCAAAGTGCCTACATAGCCGGAGAGTACCTTTTCAAAAAAAATAGCGAAGAACAATTTGAAAGTGTAGGGTACGACTGCACCGGTGGCCGGTTCAATCAGCAGTGTGCCTATTTCAAGAACCAGGATACGCATCTGGGACGTTTTGTGAATGCTTTCCATATCAAATGGGGCGGTCAGATCGTCATGGGCGAGCGTTGGCTGATGGATATATATCTGGGCCTGGGCATCCGGGCGCTGAATGTGAGGTACCTGGGCTTGCCCCGGAACACCAGAAGCGATGACCAGGTCGATTTTTTCAGTATCCGCACCGACATCCCCGGCCGCTACCGTCCTACGGGCAGTTTGTCGATGGGTTTCCATTTCGGATATCGACTTTAAAAATAATATTTAGGGCTCGTCGATTGACCTTGGGTAAGGTTTGCGAAACTCAGCGGATGTGCGTCGAAGTTCAAACGGCACTTTTTTCTATCTTTGCCAAACTTTCCCGTACACTCGCAATGGCACAACTTTCGGTTCGGCATTTACTAGGCGTCAAGAATCTCACAGAAAACGACATTCATACGATATTAGATACCGCGACCCAGTTCAAAGAAGTGATCAATCGCCCGATCAAGAAGGTGCCCTCCCTACGCGACATTACCATTGCCAACGTTTTTTTCGAAAATTCCACCCGTACCCGTCTGTCGTTCGAGCTGGCCGAGAAGCGGCTTTCGGCGGATGTGGTCAATTTTTCGGCCTCCGGCAGCTCGGTCAAAAAAGGAGAAACCTTGCTCGATACGGTCAATAATATTTTGGCCATGAAGGTAGACATGATCGTGATGCGGCACAGTAGCCCGGGTGCTCCGCATTATTTGTCTACCCGGATTTCGGCCAATGTGGTTAATGCGGGTGATGGTACCCATGAACATCCCACCCAGGCTTTGCTCGACGCCTTCTCGATGCGCGAAAAACTGGGTGATCTGAAAGGCCGTAAAATTGCCATCATCGGGGATATCCTGCATTCCAGGGTAGCGCTTTCGAATATTTTCTGTTTACAGAAGCTAGGTGCCGAGGTGATGGTATGTGGTCCCGCGACGCTCATTCCCAAGTACCTGCCCGAACTGGGCGTGAAGGTAGGCCATGATGTACGCACCGCCCTCCGCTGGTGCGATGTCGCCAATGTGCTGCGTATTCAACTGGAACGGCAGCAGATCAAGTATTTCCCTTCGCTGCGTGAGTACTCACTGTACTTTGGCATCAACAAAGCCATGCTCGATGAACTCGACCGCGAGATCGTGCTGATGCATCCCGGCCCCATCAATCGTGGCGTGGAACTCTCCTCGGATGCCGCCGATTCGTCCCATTCCATTATCCTGAATCAGGTAGAGAATGGCGTGGCCGTGCGCATGGCCGTGCTGTATTTGCTGGCGCAGCAGTAGCAGGGTAAGGTACCCTACTTGCGAAGATTACCCTATCGGTGAGTAAACCTGTTGGGACAATTACCGCATCAGAAGCAGGCTACCCCGATACTCGGCTATTGAATTATCCAGAAGGTTTTTATACCGCAACACGTACACGTAGGTACCTTCGGCGCATGGTTGATCATTCAGAGTTCCATCCCATCCCGTTTCGCTTTCCTGGTTGGCATACACGGGATTCCCCCATCGGTTGAAAATAGTAAAGCTAAGCGGAACTCCTCCGGTTATCAGTACCTTGAAGACATCATTCACCGCATCGCCGTTGGGTGAAAAGGCATCCGGCGCGAAAATAAGGGCCGCACAGGTGCCTACAACTGTAAAAGTTTTTAGGGTTGAGCAACCGAATTGATTCGTGAGCGTCACTTGATAGATGCCTTCATGGGCTGCCGATATTTCCCGGGTTGTTTCGTTAGAAGGTACCCAGCGGTAGGATACGTTGGGGTCGGCCAGTCCAGCGACCAGCGGTTGATTCCTGCATACTGTTTCGTCCGGAGTAGCCACGGGCCGGGGATTTACCGTGAGTTGCACTGAATCACTGACCGAACAAGCCCCTTGCCCAACGGTAAGCCTATACTTCCCTGCTTTATCGACGGTGCGGTTTGGGGAGGTTTCACCCGTCGACCAGCGGTAGGTAAAAGGGCCCGTACCCTGCACGGCGGGTACAATTTCAAGCGATTCTCCCTCACAAATTTCCCGGTTACCCCCCAAATCCAGTTTGGGTGTGTCTACCACGGTGAGGCGAACAGTTCGGATGCTGTCGCACCCTTTACTGTTCGTCAGGGTATCATGGTACACCCCGCTGGCGGTATAGCCCAGATAGGATTGTCCCTGGCAAATAGTTTGTTCGATTTCCGAAGTGACTGTGGCCTTGGGGAGTTCGGAAATGTTTTTCAGCGCTACGGACGTACATCCTCTGGCGTCGGTAGCCGTGACGGTGTAAATTCCGCTCGTATCGATCAGATTGCTAGCCTGTTGAGGATTGTTCCCTCCATTCCATCGGTAGCTTACTCCACCCTGGGCCGTGAGAATCGTACTACCGCAGGCCGCTGCCTTTTCCGTGATCGTTACCGGGAAAGCAGGGGGCTGTAAGCCCCAGGTAATGTTCGTATAGTACTCGGGAGTCGTGGAGTTGATGGTAACGCAGCTGAAGGTGCCTGGAAACAGAATAATGCAGTTTCCCTCATTGCCACTCAGGGAATAACCATCCAGAAAATCCATCCCTCCCCCGTCAAACATGGGGACGTAGGGTTCTGAAAAACTGAGTGTAACGGCTGCACTTGGACGGCCCAGAGAGGCAAACAGGAGTATGGGATTGGTAACGGGCTCCGAAAAACAGATGGTGGTTTTGCCCCCTTGTCCCACCGACCAGGTCATTCGCGGAACTGTCCCGTCCTTAATCTGGGAATAGCCGCTGAACGGCGCGAAATAATCGGCCAGTCGAAAAATGGTTTCGGTTGAATCAAAGGAATAATTGGCGGTCATGGTGACGCCGATGACCTTATTGTCGACCAGAACGCTCCCTGTCGCATTCATACCATTGAAACTACTCCATTCCGTCCAGGAGTAACTCTGCGGACATTGTGAAAACGCATTGAAGTGCAGGAAGAAGCAGGCGAAAATCACACAGATACTTTTCCCAAAAAAGCGCTTCCTGAAAAATAGCATCGAGTTCTGTTTTGAGCGAAAGATTATAATACGCTTGATAGTGTCAATATCGGGTTGGTAAGAATGCTACCTAATGGAGTAACCAATAAATACGCAAAAATAGTGCCTTTTGTGCTTGTAAAATGTATTTGATCAAACTAATATGGATGAGATAGCAAATATTATGTGTAACCAAAATGGGGTACCTTCCAGTATCCTGAGTCTATTCGGGGCCATAAGTAGTTTGGCAGGATGTCTTTCTTTTCTTCCAAATCAAACTTCCTTATGAAATCGTATCTCTATACCCTTTCCATCATCGTAGCGGCTACCCTGGCCATGATTTTTCCGGGTCCATTTACCAGCCTGGGAGGTTTTGAGCTTAAGAACCTGATCGTGCCCTTGCTGATGATTATCATGTTCGGTATGGGTACCACCATGGGTTTGAAAGACTTTGAAAGCGTAATCAAGTCGCCGCGTTCAGTGCTGATCGGGCTGATTTGCCAGTTTTCGATTATGCCCGTCATAGGCTACACCCTGGCCACAAGTTTCGATTTCCCGCCCGAGGTAGCGGCCGGGGTAATTCTGATTGGCTGCTCACCCAGCGGCCTGGCTTCCAACGTCATGTCCTACATTGCTAAGGCCAACGTGGCCCTATCGCTGACCATCACGGCCGTAGCGACCCTGCTGGCACCCTTGTTGACTCCTGCCCTCATGAAATGGCTGGCGGGTACCTTCGTGGAAGTGGATTTTCTGAAAATGATGGTGGATATCCTGAAAATGATCATCCTGCCCATCGGGCTGGGGCTGCTCGTCAATTACATATTCCGAAAGCAGTCGGCCTGGCTCAACCGCTACATGCCGCTGGTGTCGATGATCGGCATCGCCCTCATCATCTGTATCATTACGGCCGCGGGACGCGAAAGCCTGCTCACGATCGGTGCCGCACTGGTAGTCTGTACCCTCATCCACAATCTGCTGGGCTATTCGCTGGGTTATGGACTGGCCCGCTTGCTGCGGCTGCCCGAGCAGGATTGCCGCACGGTGGCGCTGGAAGTGGGATTACAGAACGGAGGACTGGCTTCCGGACTAGCTTTGCAAATGGGCAAGGTAGCTACTGTGGGTCTTGCACCGGCGCTTTTTGGTCCGATTATGAACATCACCGGTTCGTTGCTGGCGAGTTTTTGGGGAAAAGACCGGATTGAGGTACCGGCAGTGGAAGAAGCCTCCGAAATGACCTGAAAGGTATTATAATCAGGAGCGCCGTTTACTAAATGGTGTGAAAATCAGGGGGATTAAACTATGTTTTTTTGGAATGACTGATTTATTTGCGATATAAATATTAGTCATCTTAAAACATACTCTCATGAAAAAGCACAGCCAATCTATTACCCAAACCCTCAAATGGACCTTCCTCTTTGGCCTTTTGGTCATGTTCTCCTGCAAGTCGGATGATGATCCCGGGCCGGATGTCAGTGCTCAGCTAAGCGGAAAATGGTGGTGTGACAGTAACAAAACCCTGGCCGACCAATTCTTTGGTGCCGACGGGACATTCCAGCAGCGTTTCAATGGAGTTACGTCAACCGGTAAGTGGTCGCTGTCTTCTGATAAAAAAACCATTTCCATTTCGGACGTATCGAATAATCTGGTGGACAGCTGGACATATGGCCTCAAGGAAGTGTCATCCAGCAAGCTTGTACTTAATTACATCGGCGACTATACATTTGCTCCCTGTCCCTAGTAGCTGTTTTTGGTAGGAATACTGTATTTTTTATAACGGGTGGTACGTTCTTTTTTTTGTAAAATGATTAAACCAATTTGCTTACAAAAATCTACATCCAATGAAAAAACAAAGCCGCACGTACACCCGACTGTTAACTGCAATAGTTGGACTTTTTTTGGTAGGAATGTTCTCCTGCCAAAAGAAAGAAGCCGAACCCAGCACGCGCGAATTGCTGGTGGGTAAATGGTGGTGTGACTACACCAGTACCATGACAGATCAGTACTTCGACAGCGACGGTACCTTCAAACAGCGTTACAAAGGAGTAGAGTATTTAGGGAAATGGGAACTGTCAGCTAACAATGAAAAGCTGAATTTCCCGGTATTGGAGGGTAAACCGAATTCTGACTATTATTATGAGATCGGTGAAATCAAGCAGAATAAACTCCAATTCACGGTTCGGGGTGATAGTCGTTCTATTCATACCCTGCTGCCCTGTTCGACCATTAGCGGGCGGTAGTTGTCCTTAGAAGGTACTTTTTGGCGAGAAGATTCGTTTTTCAGCTAAACAAATCTGTTTCTTACAAACCAGTACAATATGATAGGGGTAAAGTTTGCTAAATGGGCAGTAGGGCTGGGCCTGATGGTCGGGTTTTCCTGTCAAAATGAGAAGGATGTACAACCGAAAATAGTAGCCAGCCTGACCGAAACCTGGTGGTGCGACAACCAGTCGATTCTTCCCGACCAGTATTTCGGCGCGGAGGGTAACTACCGGCAGCGGCAAAATGGCCAGACGCAAAGCGGCCAATGGAAAATCGCGGACGACAACAAGGCTATACTGATTTCTAATTTTGGTGTCAATGGAGAGGGTACCTGGTCCTACGGCCTGAAAGATTTACAGACCGATAAGCTGGTTTTTACCTTTTACGGAGCCGATAATTCATTCGGAAAATGTCAGTAAAATTGGCACCAACCTGGAAGCGGGAATTTAACATTTTCCAGACTTCAATAAAAAGGGCGAACCGTACGGTTCGCCCTTTTTATCACAGCACGCGCTGACAAGCTGTCTTCATTCGTAATACTCAACGGCTTTAAGCGAGCCGGTTGATGCAGTTCAAATCCTCGAAAGCTACCTTAAGCCGTTCTACCATGCTTTCTTCTCCTTTACGCAGCCACACGCGGGGATCGTAATACTTCTTGTTGGGTGAATCGCTGCCATCGGGATTGCCGAGCTGGGTTTGCAGGTAATGTTCAGATTTGTGGTAATATTTCAAGATACCTTCCCAGGTAGCCCATTGCATATCGGTATCAATGTTCATTTTGACGGCGCCGTACTGAATGGCTTCCCGAATCTCTTCACGGGTCGACCCCGAGCCCCCATGGAATACAAAATTGACGGGTAGGGGACCTGTGCCGAATTTCTTGATGATGTACTCCTGTGAATTGTGCAGAATCTTAGGTTGCAGCTTCACATTACCTGGCTTGTATACCCCATGCACATTGCCGAATGCCGCCGCAATGGTGAAATTCGGCGATATTTTGCTGAGCTCCTCATAGGCATAAGCTACCTCTTCGGGTTGGGTGTACAACTTTGAGCTATCTACGTCGCTGTTGTCCACGCCATCTTCCTCGCCGCCCGTC
Source organism: Salmonirosea aquatica (assembly GCF_009296315.1). Classification (NCBI taxonomy): domain Bacteria; kingdom Pseudomonadati; phylum Bacteroidota; class Cytophagia; order Cytophagales; family Spirosomataceae; genus Salmonirosea; species Salmonirosea aquatica. Next base: position 348,755 of record NZ_WHLY01000002.1, on the reverse strand, counting down.
ACGCCCAATTCAATTTCCAGCGTCATGCCCATTTTGGCCATACGCTCGAAGTATTTGGCGCTGATCTCGATATTTTCCTCGATGGGTTCTTCCGAAAGATCCAGCATGTGCGAGCTATAAAGGGGTACCCCGTGCTGGTCGAAATATTTTTCACCGGCATCGAGTAGACCGTCGATCCAGGGGAGCAGTTTCTTAGCGCAGTGGTCCGTGTGCAGAATCACCGGTATGCCGTAGTGCCCTGCCATCTGATGTACGTGCATGGCTCCTGAGATACCCCCGGCGATGGCGGCCTTCTGATCGGTGTTGGGCAGGCTCTTGCCCGCATAGAATATGGAGCCACCGTTAGAGAATTGAATCATCACGGGGCTATTGACCGCCCGAGCGGTTTCCAGAACGGCGTTCACCGAGTTGGTACCCACGACATTGACAGCCGGTAGGGCATAGTCGTTCTCGTTGGCATGACGGAAAATTTCGCTTACGCCTTCGCCCGTAACTACGCCGGGCTTAAAGCGGGTCATTGTATCGCTCATGGTAAGATTTAAGGATTATTTAAAGAAAAAATTTAGGGTATTCGATAATTATCAAAATACCGGGGTTCGAGTATGCAAGATAACTATTTTTTTGCCAATGAAAGGAATGGCCTGAAACGGGTAAAAGGTTGTTAAAGCAATTGGATACGCTATTTTTGAGGATTCTTCTTACTTTTGACTTTATGAAGTACTTCCCGGGGTACCCCACCTGCTGATTGAACTGCCATGAATCCTAAACTGATCAAGACCCTTCTGCTGGCCGCCGCACTGGGCTTTTTTCTGCTGTGGATCCTGGAAATTCTACGGACCGATTTGAGCCATAGCTATTGGTTGATGATGCTCAGTCTGACCTTCCTGCTCTTGCACCAGTACTACCGTTTGCGCACTTTGCCCGAGAATCCGAAAGCTTCTCCCAAAACGAAATCCACTAAACAGAAGAAAAAATGATTAATCCCTATCCGGTGCTTGCGGTGTTCTTCTTTGTATTGGCAGGGTATTATGGAGCCGTGCGGGCAATCCTGCTGGACTCACCGCTGGAATGGATGCAAATGAGCCCGGAAAGTGATGTCAAAGCCCATTCACTTGCCTACTGGCGCCGGATGCTGCGCATGAACCGATTGATGCTGGTGGCCTTTGGGTGTTTTTGCCTGGTGGCTTCCAATCATACCGTCTGGCCCGAAGTATTGGACTGGCCCCGAGCACTGTATTGGGTCGTATTCAGCCTAGTAGCCTTTGCGGCGTGGGTAGTCACCTACGTACTTTGGCTGCGGGCGGGGCGGGCTTTTCCGCGGCTGGTGTCGATGCGTGCTTTTCCGGTGCGGCTGGCTGAGTGGCTCTTGACACCAGTCTACTGGTTGGTCGAACCCTTCATCAAGAGTGCTCCGCCGGCCACGGCGGGACGCCTGGTCAGCCAGATCCGTGATGAAACGGCGGTGGCGGATGATTCGGATTTCGAGGATAACCGGATCGAGGAACGCATGTTTATCAACGCGCTGGATTTTAAGGACGTCCGTATCCGGGATTGCATGATCCCGCGCACCGAGATTACCGCTGTGGCGCTGGACGACGAGATAGAAGACCTACGGCAGGCCTTTATCAGTAGCGGACATTCCAAAATCATTGTCTACCGCGAATCGATCGACGATGTGGCGGGGTACTGCCACTCCCTGGCCCTGTTTCGCAAACCCAAGGAGATCGCCAGTATCGTAACGCCCATGCTGATCGTGCCGGAGGCGATGCCCGCCAGTGACCTGATGTTACGGTTTCTGGAAGAACGAAAAAGCCTGGCCCTGGTCGTGGATGAGTTCGGAGGTACCTCGGGGCTAGTGAGCGTGGAGGATGTGGTGGAGCAAATATTTGGGGAAATCCAGGACGAATACGACTCCACCGAAGACTGGACGGAAAGGAAAGTCGACGAGAACACCTACCTGCTGAGTGCCCGCCACGAAGTAGACTACCTCAACGAAAAATATGACTGGGAATTACCCGAGGGCGACTACGATACCCTCGCCGGCATGCTGATTCATATTCACGGCGATTTGCCCAAAGTCAACGATCTTATTGATCTACCCCCCTACACCTTTCAGGTGATTTCGATGCAGGATACCCGGATCGAACTCGTTCGGTTGACGGTAGGTGAGGAAGCCTGAAAGGAGACGAGTCCTGAAAAGAGGTAGGTACCTTAGGTACCTAAAGAACAAGCCCTGGCATAATAAAAACCAGCTCTCCCACCAACCGAAACCGCTCGTCCGAAACGACTTTCTCCGGATTGAGAACCATCCAGTAATGTACGAGCGACATCAGGATGAACAGGACCGAGAGCCGTTGGGTAAAGTGGTACTCGGTCAGAAAACACACCACCAAACAGACGATAAGCGTAATGAGCGAAATTCCCTTCAGAATGCCAAGCGTCAGAGGTCGTTTCAACCACCGGGCCATGTTAAAAACTTCGCGGTACTGAATCGCCTCGATGTGAGAAAAGAGGAGTAGACTCTGTACGGTGATCAGATAGAAAATTATTCCAAGTACGATACTTTCCCACGTAACCGAATCTCCCAAAAACCAGGTACTTCCCCACACGCCTGCTGCATAAATCAACGAGGTAATTGGTTCTTTCAGGGCTTGTTGGTGGCTCTTCATGGGTATGCGGGACACCCCCCACAAATACAGGGCGACCAGTATGACCATGCCAAGACCGAACTCCCAAAGGTACCGGGGAATGAGCCAGGAAAGTAGGGCGGCCAGCCCCAGGGACCCAAGTGTAATACGCCAAATGACGGCCTCGTGCTCGCGGATAAACGCATGACGTTGGGTACGGGGTTGTTCTGGCTTCCTATTGTCGAGCAGATGGTCCAGGGTGTAGATGCCTAAAACGACCAATCCCAAAATCACGGTAACCCAGGCATTGAGCGGTTGTTTTCCGGTAGGCATCCGGTTGGCAGCAATATGCGACACTACGGCTCCCGCAACGACGTCGAGGCTGAGCCAATGCAGGTGACTGGCCCGGAAACGATAAGGCGGAGGGTTCGATTCTGACATGAACTAGTGAATTTCGACACGATCTCCCACGGCAATATGGCCCGGCATGGCCAAAAGATTCATGCCGAACAGAATCTTGCCTTTATGCTTTCGGTAGGTGGCTAAGGTTTTCAATGGTTCGGCTCCGGTTTGGCCGGTGTCAGGATCAATAGTGGTCAATACACAACGGGCGCAGGGTTTTACGGCATTAAAGGTAGCGGAGCCGATTTGCAAATCCGTCCAGTAGTCTTCGGCAAAGGGAGAGGTACCCGTAACAACCAGGTTGGGCCGGAAGCGGCGCATCGAGACGGGCTCGGGTAGGCGCTTATTCAACTCGTCGAGCGACGCCTGACCGATTACCAGCAGTGGGTACCCATCCGCAAAGCTGACGGACTCTCCATGCTGGGCGTAGCGGGAGTCTACCAGACGTTTACTTGCCTCGGGCATTTTTACCAAACGGAGGGTCTGACGAAGGTACCTGCTGAACCAGCGGTCGGCTTCGTCGCTTACAGTGATAGCCTCCACATCATCGTCCCACACTTTTACCTGAACGGGTTCTTGGCTTTTTGGCTCGAAGGGGATAAAAAGCGGATCTTGGGGAAACGAACGGTGCATTGCTAAGAATCCTGCCTCCGCAAAACTCACATCGATCAACGTCATTGCGTGGACTTTCCGCTGAGTAATGAATTTACCCCCAGCATCCACCAGCATCCAGCGACGGTCGTACTGTAAGCCACGTTCCTCCACGGTGGCTTCGGATAGTGAGATGCCGCCGAGCGATTTGATGGGGTAAATCCAGATTTCGGAAAGAATCATAGGTTGTGTAAGTATTGAATCGTGGATAAGTTAAATTTTAGTTTTAGTTAAAAATAATTATCTGATAAGTAGTATAGAACGAAGACGGAATTTCATTTTACACAATTACACAATTACACAATTACACAATTACACAATATCTACCAATCCATACGGGCCAGGGGGCTGACGGTTTGGTCGGCAAAATCGTTTTTCAGGTACTTGTAGTAAGCCGCGATGGCGATCATGGCGGCATTGTCGGTACAGTACTCAAAGCGCGGGATGTAGACGTTCCAGCCCTCTTCCAGTCCGGTTTGCTGCAAAGCGGAGCGCAGCCCCGAATTGGCCGAAACCCCCCGGCGATCGCTATTTCGCGGATTCCCGTTTGCCGGGCTGCCTTTCCTATTTTCTTCAAAAGAATTTTGATAAGGGTATGCTGAATACTCGCGCAAATATCGTCCAAATATTCCGACACAAAGGCCGGGTTTTCTCTGGTGTTTTTTTGTAAAAAGTACAAAATAGAGGTTTTAATCCCACTGAACGAGAAATCAAGCCCCGCAATATCAGGGATCGGAAACTCAAATGCCTTTGGATTACCCAGCTGTGCGTGCTTATCGATCAGTGGGCCGCCGGGGTAGGGTAGGTTGAGTAGTTTGGCCGATTTGTCAAAGGCTTCGCCCACGGCATCGTCGAGGGTTTGGCCAATGATTTCCATATCCAGATAATCTCGCACCAGCACGATCTGGGTGTGACCCCCGCTGACGGTCAGGCAAAGAAAGGGGAAGGTAGGTCGGGGTGCTTCGATAAAATGAGCCAACACATGCGCCTGCATATGATTGACCTCGATGAGAGGAATATCCAGCCCCAAAGCCATGGATTTGGCAAAGGAGGTACCTACCAGCAAGGCCCCCATCAACCCCGGCCCCCGCGTGAAAGCGATGGCTTGCAACTCTTTTTTCTCTATTTTTGCATCCAGAAGGGCTTTTTCCACCACGGGAAGTACCATCTGCTGGTGTGCGCGTGAGGCCAGTTCGGGTACCACGCCCCCGTAGGCCTGGTGAATGAGCTGCGTGGCTACAACATTGGAGCGTATAGTTCCGTTAGAAAAAATAGCAGCAGAGGTTTCATCACAGGAGGATTCGATGGCCAGAATATTCATGCAAATCGTTAAAATTTGCACAAAAATAAGTAAATTACTGCAAGTTGGGACACGTTCGTCGCCCATAACCCTGCATGGTGAACATCCTTAAAAAAATAGGCAATGGCCTGGTGATGTTTCTGATCCTGGCGCTTTATGCGCTTGGCATAGGAACAATCGTCTTCCAGTTTCCCACCGTACAAACCTGGGCCACCCAGAAAGCCGTCAAGGAAATCTCCGCCCGTATGGGGTACCCCATTTCGATTGGACGTATCAATATCAAGTGGCTCGATGTCATTTCGCTGGAGCAGGTTTCGATAAAGGATCTCAACAATCAACCCATGATCGATGTCGGTCGGCTCGACATCAATTTCGATATAGAGGCTATCCTGCTCAATTCGGCAAGCGAAATCCACCTCGACGAAGTGAATGTCTACCGTCCCGAGGTACGGCTGGTGAAGACCAATTCGGGGGATACGAATATGGATTTTTTCATCGCGCGCGTGAATGAAATGGCCAATTCCGGCGATACCACTGGCTACGTGCCCGACCAGAATATCCCTTTTACGATTGGCAAAGCCACTCTCACCGAAGGTACCTTTCACTACGACGATCCGCGTGAGCCCTTTGACAGAAAAGCCAGTGTTTTTGATTATTACCATTTCGAACTGCGTGAGCTAAATGCGCAATTGAAAGACTTTCTGGTCCTGGGCGACACTATCAAATTTGTGGCCAATGACTTGACCACCATCGACCGGCAGACTTCGCTGAAGGTACATGATCTCGATACGAAATTCATGTACTGCGCCAAGAAAGTAGAACTCGCTGCCCTGAGCGCCTACATCGGGGGGTCCTATCTAACCAACTATTTGAGTTTCAATTACAAGCATCCCTCGGCTTTTGGCGATTTCAATGAGAAGGTTCGGATGGTGGCGCACTTTGACAACAGCCGCGTGTACTCCGACGACCTGGGGCTATTCCATGAATACCTGCTGACTCTGAATGAAACCTGGCGGCTGTCGGGCGATTTCGATGGGACGGTGCACGATTTCAGCGTCAAAAATACCGACCTGCGTTTTGGGAAAGGTAGCCGACTGGCGGGGAGGTTCGACTTCAGGGGACTACCAGAATTCAGTCGAACCACCATGGATTTCGACCTCGTGAGCTCGCGGATCGAAACCAACGATCTGGTGCAGTACTATCCCGAAACCGATTTGCACGAAACATTCAAAAAGTTTGGCCTTGTGGCCATTGATGGTACCTTCAAGGGTACCTCCGTGGATTTCGATCTGAAGAGCCACGTAAAAACCGATATCGGTGATCTGAACACGGATATGCTTTTTCATATTCAGGATCGCTATACTTCTACCTACAAGGGGCTGCTTAAAACGGCCAACCTGGATCTGGGTGTACTCTTTGACCGTCCCGAAACTTTGCAAAAGCTGGATTTTTCGGGGCAACTCAATGGCAAAGGTTTTGCGATCTCTACGGCGGCTGTGAACCTGAACGCTACAGTAAACCGGCTCGGATTCAATCAGTACGACTACCGGAATGTACAGTTGCGGGGGAATTTGCAGAAAGCCTACTTCAACGGACAGGTCAGCTCGCGCGATACCAATTTGACATTCATCCTGGATGGCGAAATAGATTTGTCCAAACCACAAAACTCATTCGATCTACAGGGCCGACTGGAAAAAGCCAACCTGATGGCCTTGGGCTTTTCCGAAGTACCCCTTACCCTGAAAACCCAGATCGATGCCCAGGTGCAGGGGAACACCGTCGATTCGTTGGTGGGGCAGGCAACTTTCCTGAATACCTCTTTGCTTACCCCCCGCAATAAACGCAATCTGGTGATGGATAACCTGCAGCTGGTGTCCGTGCAGGATGGCGACGAGCGCGCCATGGATGTGCATAGTGAGTTTTTGACCGCCCGGGTCAGCGGCAACTATATCCTGAGCGAGGCCGTCGAAGATGTGGAGCGTTTGCTGAAAGAATACAAGCTCTATTTTATGGGAGATGAGGCTACCCGGCAGGCCTACTATAATCAGAAAGCGATTTCCCGAAATCCTCGGTTATACACCATCAATTTTGAGTTGGAAGGCCGCCACATGACCCCATTGCTGGAATTTTTATACCCTACGGCCTTCGTTTCGCCCGGTAGCCGGATTGAGGGACTGCTCCGGATGGGTAATACGGCTTTTTTGAGTCTCGATGCCCAGGCCGATACGATTCGGGTTAATAACAGCCAGTTCATTGCTTCTAACTTTGACTTTACCACTTCTAAATTTGTGAGTAACGCCGAGGTACTGGCCTCGGCTTTGGTGACCTCCCAGCAGCAAAAAATCAGTGCCCTGACCCCCACCGAGCGGCTGAGCATCGAGGCGGCCTGGAACCAGGATCACTTGCATTTTACTAGTGGACTCAGGCAGGCCAACAGTACCAATCGGGCCAATCTTAACGGGGATGTGCATTTTCTGCCTTCGGGCCTCACCCTGCGTCTGGAAAAATCCGACCTCGTGCTGCTGGACGAAGTATGGCGGATCAATCCAAATAATCTTATTTCCGTCGCCGATCGTAAAACTACAGTCAGCAACCTGGCACTGGTAAACCAAAAGCAGCGGGTGTCTTTGGAAGGTGAAATGATCAGTGATTCCGTACGGAATCTGATGTTTGAGGTGAAAAACTTCAAGCTGGGTACCCTCAATCCCGTACTGGATACTAAGCTGGGGGGAATTTTGGATGGTACCACTACCCTGCACGACCTGTACGATTCTGCCGAACTGAACAGCGATTTCAGTGTAGAAGGCCTGAGCTACGATAACTACGAACTGGGTAATTTCTCGGGCCGGGGTGAATGGGATCAGCTCATCAGGCAGTTCAATCTTGACGCCCATCTGGACCGTAACCTCGCGCGGGTCTTTGCGCTCACGGGTAGCTACAATCCCGATCGGGATGGGAACTCGCTCAATCTGCGGGCAAATTTTAACAATGCCGATCTGAAAATGATCGAGCCATTCAGCCAGGACCTGATATCGGATGTCAGTGGAAAGGTTAAGGGGCAGGTATTGGTGAAAGGTACCCCCTCGAATCCCGTACTGAACGGTCAGGTAAAAATAGACCAGGGAAAACTAACCTTTGAGTACCTGCAATCGGTGCTCTCGTTCAGTGACGAATTGACATTCAGCGAAACCGAAATATCGGCTAAAAACATGGTCGTCACTGATCCGGAAGGCAACACGGCCACCGTGCGGGGCGGGGTGTACCACGATGGGTTCAAACTGTTCTCGTTAGGATTCAACGCGGATTTACGCAATTTCAAAATCCTCAATACCACGAGTAAAGATAACGACCTGTTTTATGGAACGGCCTATGTGACGGGTAAGGCCAGCCTGTTTGGGCCCCTGGACAACCTGAATATTGAGGCCAGTGTCACCAGTAATCGGGGTACCCGGATGTACATACCATTGGATGGCGCTACCGACGTCACCACGCTGGATTACATTCAGTTTGTGAGCCAGAAAGTAAAGCAGGATAGTCTCGATCAAAAGGACGAATCCCGGCGGGGAGCCAGCACGGGCGGTGTGAAAATGGATTTCAATTTCAATATCACACCCGATGCCTACTGTGAAATTCAACTGGACCGTCAGGCGGGTGACATCATCAAAGCCTACGGACAGGGGCTGTTGAACATGAAAGTGGATACCAAAGGCGATTTTACGATGACGGGCAACTACGAAATCGACCGTGGTGACTATACCTTTACCTTTCAGAATGCCCTGAATAAGAAATTTACTATCAAGCCCGGCAGTCGGATTACCTGGTCGGGTGATCCCTACGGCGCGATGCTCGACGTGAAGGCAGGCTACACCCAAATGGCATCTCTCGCAAATGTGCTACCGGGCCTCAACACAGGAACGGGAAGCGGGAGCAGTGATCTGCAGACCCGCCGCTATCCCGTAGAGGTCACCATCGCCCTCACCGACCAGCTTATGACTCCCACCATTGCCTATAACCTGGCCGTGCAGCAGTATCCGTCGTCGGGAGAGTACCGCTCCGCGGTGGCGGCGTTTGAAAACCGGTTGAAGAGCGACGAGCAGGAACTGAGCCGTCAGGTGAGCAGTCTACTGTTATTCAATCAATTGCTGAGTCCCCAGGAGGTTTTTCTGGGGCAGGCCAATCAGAGTCAGACATTTCTGGGAAATAGCCTCAGCGAACTGGTATCCAACCAAATTAGCCGCTGGGCCTCCGCTATGAACGAAAATCTGGAAGTGGGGGTGACAGGCCTTTCGCTTGACCAGAATGCTTTCAATAATTTGCAACTCCGCTTATCCTACCGGTTTCTCAACGACCGCTTCCGCATCACCCGCGATGGGCGTTTTAGTTACGGTACCAATCAGGCAGGTACCTCTCAGTTTGACGCAACCAGCCTGTTGGGTGAATGGACCCTGGAGTACTGGTTGGCGCAGAATGGCGGAGTTCGTCTGAAGGCTTACAATCGTAATATTCAAAACTCCCTGTTACTCAACAATACCCTCATTACCACAGGTGGGGTCAGTATGCAATTCACACACAGCTTCAACCGTTTCAAGCCACTTCCCAAACCCGAGATTTCCACACCCGTAGAGCCCGGATCACAACCGTCCGAGGTGCCGCCATCGGGCAAGCTCACATCCAAATTGGAAGGCGCGAAGTAGGAGCTGGCATACTTTATCCCTTAATCTCAGTCGCCTCGATACCGTACGGCCAGTCCCTTCATGGTGTAACCTTCCACGGTAGCCGATGTAAAATACCGGTACTGCACATTAATCAGGGCGTCAGCTCCTACTTTCTGGGCCTTGATCACAAGCTGGGCGGTAAGCAGGTCCTTCGTCTGAGCGTCGTTTCCGCGGTAGACCATCCGGTTGCTTTCTTTTTTCTGACGGGCATCGAGCGTATCTTCATGACTGATTTCCACCCACTGGATTTCGGTGTAGGGTCGGTCGGGCGACTGGTCGCTCATGAATACGTCGATAGGGTAATTGGGGCCTGTTGAGATGGGTATAGCAGGCCGGAAACAGGCGGCAAATACACAGGGCAGCAAAAGAAATGAAAAGGCACGCACTAAACGGGTTTTCGCCATAATCAGGTATTATTTTTTTCGTTAGAGGTTTTTATAGAACGCTTTATTTACACAATCATTCCTTTAAGGTATGAAAAACACCTGCCTGTACCTAGTTTTGGGGTTTGTCTTGCTTTCCCTACAAACAAAGGGAGTGTTCTCCGGCCCGGCCGACAATCCCGATGCCATCCTAGGTACCTGGCTGACGGGCAGCCAAAAAGGACGGGTGCAAATCTACAAACAGGGGAATCGGTATTTTGGAAAAATTGTGTGGTTGCAAGAACCCGATGATCCCAAAACCAACCAACCTAAAACCGACCGCAACAATCCTGATGTCTCAAAAAAAGAACAGCCCCTGCTCGGATTGGTCAATCTACGAAATTTTAGCTTCAGCGGCGCCAATGTGTGGGATCAGGGAAAAGTGTACGATCCCGAAAACGGAAAAGAGTACAGCTGTAGGCTGACGCTCCGGGGCAACAACACCCTCGATGTGCGAGGGTATGTAGGTATTTCGCTCATAGGCCGCACCGATACCTGGCAACGTGTGAAGTGAAGGACAAACGTGCCGGCACTATTCGCGGGCCTTATGAACCGCTTGTCACGAATGTCCTGGCAAAAAAAATCATTCTTACCTACATTGCAGTTTAGATTAGTAGCCTCAAAGTCAATCAATTCACCTAATGAAACAGATACGCATGAAAAATTCATCGACTTCCCGCTTCCTGTTACTTGCATTGCTGACGGGTACGCTTGGTCTGCAGGGTACCCTGGCCCAGGACCTTCCCAAAGGCATGAAGAAGGTCACTTCCGTGGAAGGGATAACTGAATACCAGCTCGACAACGGCCTGAAGGTCCTGATCTTTCCTGACCCTTCCAAACCCACCGCTACGGTCAACATGACCTACCTGGTGGGCTCGCGGCACGAGGGGTACGGCGAAACGGGCATGGCGCACCTTCTGGAACACATGGTGTTCAAAGGTACCCCCAAACACCCCAACATCCCGCAGGAACTTACCGAACATGGGGCCCGGCCCAATGGAACTACCTCGTACGACCGTACCAATTATTTCGAAACGTTTTCATCCAGCGACGAAAACCTGAAATGGGCCCTCGACCTGGAGGCGGACCGGATGGTGAACTCCTACATTGCCAAGAAGGATCTGGAAAGTGAGTTCAGTGTGGTAAGGAATGAATTCGAATCGGGCGAAAACAGCCCTTTCCGGGTTTTGTGGCAGCGGTTGGCTTCGGCCGCTTATGAGTGGCATAACTATGGCAAATCGACGATTGGCAATCGCTCCGATATTGAGAATGTACCCATCGAGAATCTACAGGCATTTTACCAGCGCTACTACCAGCCCGATAACGCCGTGCTGACCGTGGCGGGAAAAATCGATGAAGCCAAAACCCTGGCTTTGATTAACGACTATTTTGGCAAAATCCCTAAACCTACCCGTAAACTTCCGGTGAGCTATACTGTGGAACCGACGCAGGATGGGGAGAAATTTGTCAATCTGCGCCGGACCGGCGACATTCAGATGGCCGCCTGCGTGTACCACATTATGCCGGGCTCGCACGAAGACTTTCCGGCTATGGAAGTGTTGATTGAGATCCTTACCGCCGAACCCAACGGAAAACTCTATAAAAACCTGGTGGACACCAAAAAGGCGTCCAGTCAGGGTGGATTCAGTTTTACGCTGCACGATCCGGGCTATGTATTTTTTCTGGCCGAAGTACTGAAAGAAAAATCACTTGATGAGGCGCGCGTGGCCATGTTGGCCACGCTTGATTCGGCTGCTATGTCGAAGCCCTCGGCTGAGGACGTGGAGCGGGCTAAGGCCTCGATTCTCAAAAATTGGGATTTGCAGTTCCGTAGTTCCGAGCGTGTCGGACTCGGCATTAGTGAATATATCGCCCTGGGCGACTGGCGCCTGGCCTTTCTATTCCGTGATATTGTCCGTAAAGTAACTCCTGACGATGTATTCCGTGTAGCGCAGCAGTATTTCAAGCCTTCCAACCGTACCACGGGTACCTTCATTCCCACGGCCAATCCCGACCGCGTGGAAGTACCTGCCGCTCCTAACATAGAGGAACTTGTGAAGGATTACAAGGGAGAAGCGCTCATGGCGCAGGGGGAAGCATTTGATCCATCGCCTGAGAACATAGAGAGCCGCACGACAAAAGTGGAAAAGCCCAATGCCCTTGAGGTAGCATTACTGCCCAAGCAAACGCGCGGCAACGTGGTAGCCGCCCGCATGACCCTCCGCCTCGGAGACGTAAAAAGTCTGATGAATAAAGGTACCATCGCCAGTCTGACGGCATCCATGCTCGACAAAGGTACCACCAACAAAACCAGACAACAGATTAAGGATGAATTGGACCGCCTGAAAGCCCGGGTCAATTTCTTTGGTGGCAATAACCAGGCTGGGGTTACGATTGAGACCACCCGCGACAACTTGCCGGAAGTAATGAAACTTGTGGCCGATGTGCTTAGGAATCCGGCATTCGATGCCAATGAATTCGAAAAGCTGAAGCAGGAGCAGTTGGCCCAGATTGAAGCCCAGCGCAGCGAGCCGCAGGCCATCGCCATCAACGAATTCCGCCGCATTACTTCCCCCTACCCGAAGGGAGACATTCGTTATATTACTACATTTGATGAAGACGTAGCCGAGGTAAAAGCCGCAACACTGGATCAGGTGAAAGCCTTTTATAAGGATTTCTACGGAGCCGATAACGCTTCACTGGCCGTGGTAGGGGATTTCGACAAAGAGCAGATTCAGAAAATCATTGACGACAATTTCAATACCTGGAAAAGCGCGAAGCCCTTTACGCGAATCGCCTCGCCCTACCAGCCAGTAAAAGCCGAGAACAAGTCGTTCGAAACGCCCGATAAGGCCAATGCCATGTTTGTGGCGGGTTTCAATATGCCCCTTCAGGATACCGACCCGGACTATCCGGCCCTAGTCATGGCCAACTACATGCTCGGTGGAGGCTTTCTTAACTCCCGCCTCGCTACCCGGATTCGTCAAAAGGATGGACTCAGCTACGGCGTCGGCTCCCAATTCAACGCCAGTTCGCTGGACAAAAACGGTAGTTTTTTGGCATACGCGATTTATGCCCCTCAGAATGTGGAGAAGCTGGAGCAGGCCTTTAAAGAAGAACTTGAAAAAGTAACAAAAGAGGGCTTTACGGCCGATGAACTGAAAGCCGCCAAGTCGGGGTATCTACAATCGCGCCAGGTGAGCCGGGCTCAGGATGCATCCCTGGCCGGTACCCTTTCGAATAATCTGTACCTGAACCGCACGATGGACTGGGAGGCTGATTTTGAAAAGAAGATTGAAGCGCTCACGCCCGAAGCTGTAAAAGCCGCCGCCGCCAAATACATCGATTACTCTAAAATTACGGTGATCAAAGCGGGCGATTTTGAAAAGGCCAAGAAAGATAATCCTGCCACGAAAACAGCACCCGCCACCATGGGCGGCAATCCCAAGAAGTAGAGAGGTACCTTTATTAAACAGCTGCGGCGCTGGGTTTCTACTGGCCCTGAGGCAGGGAGAATTCGTTTCACGGATCTCATCCATTGCCTCAGGGCCATTTTTATTCAAGGCAATGAAGCATTTATACTATTTTATTGACTATTAATAGTACAATTCAGAGTACGATTAAAATGTTCACAAGGTACGTTGGAGAATCGGGCCGAATGTGGAACTTTACAGAAGAAAGACCCTGTTGGATCAGGGATATAGGCAATAAAATTGTTCGTTATGGCGCTTATTTCACTCCCCGGTTTCAGATCCAGATTAAGCGGCACGGGTCTGGAAACTCCCCAACGTACCAAATTGATTCTCAACTTGCTGTCCGTGTATATATTATGGGGGTCTACCTACCTATTTATCCATTTCATGACCGAGCATATGCCACCTATGTACATGGCTGGTTGTCGGTTATTGACGGCGGGCCTAATTCTGTACCCATTTGCTCGCATGACAGGCAGCGCCCGTCCCTCCCGCCAGGAATGGCTTTCAGCAGGACTCATTGGAATATTGCTATTGACCGTAGCAAATGGAGGAATGACCGTCGCCCTGCAGTATGTACCTACGGGTGTAGCTGCCCTGTTGGCGGGGATGCTTCCGTTGTTCATCATGATGCTCAACTGGCTTACCTTTAGTAAGGCCAGGCCCACAAGACTCGCCATGGCAGGTTTGTTGGTGGGTATGGTAGGTATTGGCTTACTGGTGAAGCCCGGTGGTTTTGAAGCAACATCGAGCGAAAGCTGGCTCGGTATTGCCATCATCACGCTGGGTAATATTTCATGGGCCTTGGGTACCCTACTTTCGGGGCGATTGAAGCTACCCACCCAAATTGTATCGAGCGCGGTACAGATGTTGGTGGGCGGGGGCGTCTTGTTAGTAGTCAGTCTACTCGTCGAGCCCGTTACCCTACTGAGTATCAGCCATGCGCCTACCAAGGCCATCGGGGCGTTGATCTACCTCATTGTTTTCGGCTCGCTCATTGGATTTTCTTCGTTTGCCTGGCTGGCACGTAACGCGCCTCCACAGCTGCTTTCTACCTATGCTTATGTCAATCCAGTGGTGGCCATGCTACTGGGATGGGCTTTTGCGGGTGAAGTACTTACCAGTCAATCGCTCTTGTCAGCCACTATTATAGTAGCCGGTGTGGTTTTGATTTCGATTGGTAAAAAGAAAGGGTAGGAGAGAGGAAAATAATACCTTAGATGCGGGCCCACCGACTTAGTAAGCCACTTCCCATCAATAAAACTGCCACAAACAAAAGTCCGTAGGGGAGTCCATAGCCTTCGGCTATGAATCCTACGATGGGTGGGCCGGCCATGAAGCCAATGAAACTTAAGGTAGCAAACGTGGCTAGTCCTGCCGCGGGGGAGGTACCTGGCAATTGCATGGAAGCAGTATAGAGCATTGGCGCGCCCAGCGAACAGCCTAGCCCCAGCACCAAAAAACCAACCATGACTACTAATGGTTCAGGAATTAGAATGGCTAGTAAAAGACCGAAACCTGCAGTCAGGCCGCCAAACATCAGCAGGCGTTTCTGACCAATACGGGGGATGATGCTATCCCCGATGAAGCGTCCCAAGGTCATGGCTAGCGAAAAAACGGCAAACCCCAGAGCGGATACCGAAGCCGTGGAGTGGGCTACTTCCCGTAGGTACACCGCACTCCAGTCGAAGGCCAGACCTTCTCCCATCGAAACCGCCATACCGATCACAATCAACAGTAAAAGTGCAGGAGTAGGCTTAGCCAGAGAAACGCTGTGGGGCGAGGGTTCTTCGTGAATGGCTGCTAGGTACCTTCGTAACCTCAGCATAAAAACCACCAGCACCACTACCACGCCCAGCATATGTAGAGAAGCTGGGTTACCCACCCAGATCATGAGACCGGCAAATGTACTTCCCAACATACCCCCAGACTCCACATACCATGACAGGTAGACATGATCCGGATGCCCTGTTCTTTTTCCAGATTCGCTGCGCAGGTATTCATCGATACATTGAGCAAGGCTGTGAATATGCCCATGATAAACAACCCCAAAGTCAGGAAAAAGGCATCAGGTGCCTGAATAGGCAGCAGTACGCTTATAAAAAATCCAATTCCTCCCCACATACTGCAGCAGGCGGCGCCAAAGCGACGAATGAGGCGACCGGTGAAGGGGTTCATCACAATAGAACCAATCGGAAGCGCAAATAAAGCCAGTCCGAGTTGAGCATCATTAAGCCCGAGCGTATATTTTACGTGTGGAATCCGCGCTACCCAGCTGCCAAACAAGAAGCTATCCAAGGCAAATACAAAACCTACCGCCCGTGCCAGCGGATTAGAGAAGAATGTGGTTAACGTGCTAAGGAGGGGGTGGCGCCGGGCGGAAGCAGTAGAAAGCATACGGGTGAATGACCGATTGAAGCGATAGCTGTGGAACCGAATCGAGCTATCCGGCCCGTTTGCAAAAGTAGAGTATATTGTTCGTTGGGAGTAACGTATACCCAAAGCATTATAGAATTATTCCGACTTTCCATGCGTTGCCTGTGCGCTTGCAAAAAAACTAATTGGCTATATTCTCGCAAGTAGTTTTAGGCCTGTAATCTTCCAGCGTAGTATCTACGTATATACATATCAGCAGCCTCACTTTGGGCAACGAGTTTGGTACGATGTATCTTTCCGGATCTTCCATCGGGTATCTTTTAAAGCTTGAATATAAAAGTACCGATGATGTAGAAACGGTTAACTACACGGTGATTTATTGAAAAACGTACTTTTAACTTTTATTTACATATAATTTAAATTACTTATTAAAGTATTTTTTTTTAGTATTTTTTTTAATAAACTATTTGTAGAATACTGATAATCATAGTATAATTGTATAGAGGATTTGGAAATATTACGAAAAATCGCTCTTGCTGGTAACCTTGTTTTTCGGTACATACCAGGGGTACTCTTCCTTCTGAACGTTGCATTTCTCATTATTGTCTTGTTTTTATAAAACTATCAAACCACTTACTATACACACACTTTCTCATCTTGTGGTTTAATTAAGGCACCCCTTCATTCAAGGGGTGTTTTCTTTTAATATGGAACCTACCAAAGGGCTAGCCGATATACTTCTCCTGGGCGATGAAAGGCTTTACCAGGCCTGTTCACCCCTAGGTCGTGAAGATACGGAACTGATAACCGAAATAATCAGCAACCTTCATAATGCTTTGATGGAATTTCGTGAGAAATACCAGGCTGGGCGGGCAATTGCGGCTTCACAGATGGGTTACATGAAAAGTCTCATTTATATGAATATTGCCGGAAAATCTACGGTTTTCATTAACCCGGTGGTAACATATAAAAGCGAAGAAATGATGGAACTCTGGGACGACTGCATGAGCCTACCCAACCTGCTGGTTCGCCTGAGCCGCCACCGCACAATCCGAATACGGTACTATGATCTTGAGTGGGTAGAGCATGAACAGGAATTACGTGATGATATGGCTGAGCTGCTTCAGCATGAATATGATCACCTTGAAGGTATACTCTGTACCATGCGCGCGCTGGACGCAAAAGCTTTTCAATGGAAACCTACTCCGGTGCCGCATCCAGTTGAGCAGATGCTACCTCAGAATCCGGGCGAGCCGGAGGTGCCAGGTTTAGGAGTAGATTGACTGGTGGCTTACCTTTGCTACTGTAAATTAAATTCCGCTTCTGCATTAACTCTATTTTCGTGCGCCCATTACTGTCTGGTATCTTCATCTGTATACTTTTTGCCGGAAGTTCCGGGTCTACTTTTGCCCAGAAGCCCAACGATAATTATCAGTACCATATCTATCCTGCCCAGTCGGCCATCCGCGTGGATGGCATAGGAAATGAGGCCGCCTGGCAAAATGTGGAGGTGGCAGGTGATTTCTACATGGTCCAACCAATCGATACCAGTTTTGCGCGTGCCAAAACCGAAGTGCGCATGACCTATGACAAACAGAACATTTACATCCTGGTCACTAACTTCAAGCCGGTCCCGGGTACCCTGATCGTTGAGTCGCTGAGGCGAGATTTCACCTTCAATAAGAATGATAATTTTCTGCTCTTCATGGACACCTTCGATGACCGAACCAATGGGTTTTCGTTTGGTTCCAATGCCGCGGGCGCTCCTTGGGACGGGCAGCAGTACGATGGTGCCGCCGTGAACCTAAGCTGGGATAACCGCTGGGAAACCGCTGTAAAGAACGATGATGAAAAATGGGTGTGGGAGGCGGCCATACCCTTCAAGAGTATCCGCTATAAACCCGGAATTACGACCTGGGGCATCAATTTTAGCCGACTCGATCTGACTATTGCCGAGAAATCGGCTTGGGCGCCCGTTCCCCGGCAGTTTGCAACGGCCTCATTGGCCTATACCGGAGGACTAATCTGGGACCAACCACCGCCTGATCCGGGGGCTAACATTTCGGTGATTCCGTACGTGGCCACCGGTTTGAATAAAGACTTCCGTCAGCATGATGGCACTAAACGAAAGCTACAGGCAGGCGGAGATGTTAAAATTGGCATTACGCCCTCATTGAATCTGGATTTGACAGTCAACCCCGATTTTTCCCAGGTTGATGTGGATGTACAGCAGACCAATCTGGATCGTTTTGAGCTTTTTTTTCCTGAAAGGAGACAGTTTTTCCTTGAGAACGCCGATTTGTTTGCCAATTTTGGATATGCTTCCATTCGGCCCTTTTTCTCGCGTAGGGTAGGTTTGGGGGTACCGATCTTGTATGGGGCCCGTTTGAGCGGTAAGCTCAATCAGAACTGGCGACTGGGGGTACTCAATGTACAGACCTCATCGCAGGATAGCCTGCCGGGACAAAACTTTGCCGTCGTGGCCTTGCAGCGGCAGGTACTGGCTCGTTCCAACGTGAGGCTTATGATGGTCAATAAGGACGCGATCCACTACCGCCCCGAGGTAAATGGGGAATTTAACCGTTACAACCGCAACGTAGGGGCGGAGTTCAACCTGGCTTCGGTCAATAACCTGTGGACGGGCAAGGTGATGTTCCTGAAATCCTTCACCCCCGATCGGAAAGGCGATGATTTGGCCCATGCCGCGGACATTACCTATGCCAATACCCACTTTGCGTGGCAATGGCAGCACGAATACGTAGGTTCTAACTACAATGCCGAGGTTGGCTATGTGCCAAACGCCATCCGAAACGGCTACTATAAAATTAGCCCCCGGGTCGATTACCTGTTTTTCGTAAAATCCAATACCCTCATCAGCCACGGACCCCGCCTGCAAAGTACCTTCTACTGGAATAAGCAACATACCCTTACTGACAACGAGACGGTACTTTTCTATAATTTCAATTTCAAGAACCGGGGTACTGCCAATATTTGGGCCGCCACCAATTATGTGCGTTTGTTACGACCCTTCGATCCTACCAATTCGGGACGTGAACAACTGGCTACCGGCACGGAGCACCACTGGAAATCGGCTGGATTTGAATTCAACTCAAGCCCCAAGCGCAATTTTACTTATACGGTTTCAAGCCGCGTGGGAGGGTACTATCAGGGAGGAGAGCGTACCAATTTTGCCGCCGATCTTGGGTACCGCTTCCAACCCTATGTCGCTCTAACCCTCAGCAGCAATTATAACAATATTTTATTGCCTGCCCCCTGGAATCGGGTGGAATACTGGCTCGTGGGGCCACGCGTGGATGTTACCTTTCGTAATAACCTTTTCCTGACCACGTTTGTCCAGTACAATAATCAGGCGGATAATATCAATTTGAACACCCGCCTACAGTGGCGCTACAAGCCGGCTTCCGATTTGTTTATCGTATATACCGATAATTACCTCCCCGAAAATTTTCACGTAAAAACCCGCGCTCTGGTACTCAAACTCACCTACTGGTGGAACATTTAATCAGACTATCAAAGAAGGGGCTACTCGTATAAAGTTACAGGATAGAGATACTTTGTCTAGGTATATGAGTATGTTATTCTACATATTGAAAGATGTGAATAGAATTGGTTTTTGCAACATGCTGACCCACTGATATATACTGAGCAGCATAAGTTAGCACGGGTCTTTTCTGATATAGAAAAGATAACAACCAACTTTAATACCATGTCTGTAAAAAAAATCCTCCCACTGGTACCCTACCTCATACTGGTTTTTCTTGGAGTTAACGGCTGTAAGAAAAAAGACCGTTTCAGTGTAACAGAGGCCGAGATCGCCTCTGAAGTAAAGAATAACAAAAACTATGAGAAACTGATTGCCTACGGGAAAACGGTTGGCATCCAACTTGATACAGCAAATCAAGAACGTGATTTATTCCGCTACCTGGAAGAAATTGGCTTTGGTCACAAACCTGAACATCTCCGCTATATCGAGAAGGTAATCCCGGCAGATACCAGCCGAATCAAGAAGGCCGGTTGGGAACTGGCGCAGGGATTAAAACTCGAAGATGTTTTGAAAGACTTGGAGCCCCCTTATCCCGCTTACACTGCGCTGAAAAACCATTATCTCCGTCTAACGCAGGCTGGGCAGGCTGATAGTGCTGCCTTAGTAGCGCAAAGCCTGAACACCTACCGCTGGATTCACCGCCAGGCGCAGGGAGCCGATCGACTGGTACTGGTAAATATTCGGGGTGCTTATCTGGTGGGGATGGATTCACTGGGAAAAGAATCTTTGCGCATGAAGGTAATTGTAGGAAAGGCCGATTCTCCGACCCCCGGCATAGATACCTATGCCACCAATGTCATTACGTTTCCTTACTGGAATGTACCTAAAAGTATTGCTGTAAAGGAAATGATTCCCCGGATTCAGGAGAACATCTATTATTTGGAAAGAAACGGGATCAAGGTAATTGACAACCGGGGAAATGTGGTAGATGAACACGAGATCGACTGGAGCGACATGAACGCCGATCACTTTCCTTACCGGTTTAGACAGGACACCGGTGAAGATAACTCACTGGGATTTATGAAGGTGAATATTCAGAATCCGCTAGCTATTTACCTGCACGACACGAATGTACGAACCCTGTTCGACGCGAAACAGCGCTGGCGAAGTCATGGCTGCGTACGACTGGAAAATCCCGCCCAACTTGCCAATTTTATTGCCGCCGAACCTCTGCTGGACGATAATTTTATAGAAGAAGCCCTTGAATCCAAAGAAGAAGACCGAAAGCCGACTACTCACCCTTTGAAGAAGAAGGTACCTACGTTTCTGTACTACATGCCTGCAGACGTTGACCAGGCGGGCAACCTGATGTACTTCAAGGATGTTTATGAATTGGAAGGTACAACCCTCTGAACAGCAGCTACTGCTTGATGTAGTATTTTGGATTTGCTGAGATAATTGGCATCGGGATAATACAAAAATAACCCAGCCCCGTTGCGCAGGAGTTTAATCAATTGCTGATGTTCGGCTTGTGAAACAGCCGGGCATCCTAGACTGCGCCCAAGTCGGCCCGTTTGACGGATAAAATCTTCACTGACGTAGTCGGCCCCGTGCATGACAATAGCCCGCTCAAAAGCCTGGTCGTTTATATTCTTTTCGAGGCCCTGCAACCGCAAAGAAAGCCCATGCTTTCCGTGATAGGTACCTAGTGCTTTATAGAAACCAAGGCTAGACTGGTAGGAGGAATTGGCATTTGAAAATTTACTGGCGTATTCCTGACCGGAGTTGCGTCCATGCGCCACGTAGGTATTCAGCAACACCTTTTTATTCAGAAAGTCGATGACATAAAGTCGCTTGTGACGTGACGATTGGCTGAAATCGGCAATGGCAAGTATAGGCTTTGAAAAACCCGCTTGCTGGAATCCGAACCAAGCGTAGCGGAAAGCCTCTTTTGACAGACCGGCGACCGCTAGCTGTAAGGAATCATATAGATTGGAGCAGGCCGTTTCATTTGCTTCTTCGGGGGTGAGGGATACGTTCAGGTTATTTGTGGCAACAATTTGGGTGGATGCAAGTGAAAAAATCTTCTTTTTCTCGATGCTTTTAAAGCCAGCCATCATCCCTAACAACACAATTCCCATGGCCAACACTGCTCCTATTTTCCTCATAGTGGTCTATTGATTTCTGGTTTTATTAGTATACCCGGCGTTAGCATCAATCTTTTTTCTCAAACGCCCGTTGGGGAATTTTCTTGCCTGTGATCGGCAAAATTGTGGAATTATATTAACAGAATTCCCCGAGTTTTAGGGGTAGGTTTTACAAAAGTCCCGCTATCTATACAAAACTCACCAGGAGTTAGGTTCCCCGACTATCCGGGTTTAATCCAATTTAATTCGAAAGGTACCCCTGAGGTAGTTGAGATTACTGCGCTGCGTTTTTCAGAAGCGTCACATAAAAGCGGATCATTTCCTTGTAGGTATCTGTCCTGATTCGCTCATTGGTACCATGCGGACGTTTAAGGTCTTCTTCGTCGAGCTGGTAAGGTGTGAAGCGGTAAATGTTTGGGCTTAACGAGCGGTAATACCGGGCATCCGTGGCCCCGAGTACCAGATACGGGGTGATCAGGACGTTAGGGTAACAACTCTTGATAGTTCGGCTCAGAATCTGAAAGGGAGGTGCCTCGGGCGAGGAAACCGGTGAAGGCTCTGAGTCGAATTCTCGGAGGGATTCTACCTCAATGTCAGGATTAGCAATGGCGTTTTTGACATGGTTGACTACGCCCTGCACCGAATCGCCGGGCAGAATACGGAAATTGACGATTGCCGTAGCATCGATCGGCAGCACGTTGTCTTTTATACCTGCCTTCAGAATAGTGGGAGCAATAGTGGTGTGAGTACTGGCAGCACCTGAGTTTGTAACACTAAAGGAATTAATCAGGACCGGCGCCAGCAGCCACTGGTTGGCAACCGCCAACTTCTGAGCAAAAGGCATTTCCGGGCCCAGGTACCGAAGCATCTCGCCGACGGTACCTCCCAGGGAGGATTTGAATGGAGCTTTTTGCAGATTATCCAGGGCACTGGCCAACATCCCGATGCTGGTCTTGGGAGGAGGCATGGAGGAATGTCCTCCCTCGCCGTGGGCGGTCAGTGCCACACTGGTATAGCCCTTTTCGGCGGTGCCGATTAGGGCTACGGGTTGAGTCAGGCCAGCCACGCCATCGGTCTTAATGGTACCCCCTTCATCAATAACCATTTCCAGTTGGATACCCCGTCGTTCAAGCGTCCGGGCCAAGGCCTGCCCTCCTTTTCGTCCACTTACTTCTTCATCGTGACCAAAGGAAAAGTAGATGGTACGACTGGGTTGAAAGCTCTGACGTAGTAAGATTTCCATGGCCTCCAGCAAGCCCAGCACGGTGCTTTTATCGTCGAGAGTACCCCGGCCGTAGACAAATCCATCCTGCACAAGTCCAGCGAAAGGCGCACTTTTCCACATTTTTTCGGTACCCTCTACTACCGGTACCACATCATAGTGGCCCATCATCAGCATGGGTTTCAGGGAGGGATTACTCCCCTTCAACTGAAAAAGCAAGGCATAGTCATTGATCTGTTCGCGGGTCATCTGCTTGTGCACCATAGGAAAAGACCTTTCTAGAAAAGTAATGAAGGCCTTAAACTGGGTAGTGTCGGTCAGCGCGGAGTCCTGATACGAAATGGTGCGGTATTGTACTGCCTGGCTGAGACGCAGGAGGGCCGAATCGGGGATGGCGATTGGAGGCGCAGGGGGTACATTAGTAAGCTGTTTTGATTCGAAACGGAACGTATTCCAAAGCAGTACAACAATAAGAATAACCAGGGCAAGTCCCAGGATTTTTAGAAAATTTCGCATGAGAGAGGGTAACAGGTAGGTTAAGAAAGAATCAAATATAAAGAAAAGCTTGTTTGAGGAATGTGCCTTTCCATAATTCAACCCACCTAATTTACCAACACTATGGCTCGACTCGATCATTTGGCCGTTTACACCACGCAATTGGAAGTCTTGCGTGCTTTCTACCTCCGTTACTTCCAGGCTACTTCCAATGAAAAGTATCTAAACCTACGTAAGGGATTTGCGTCGTACTTTTTGAGTTTTGGGGGAGACGCACGGTTGGAAATCATGCAGAAAGATTCCGTATCGGCAAGTGGGGCCGGGATAGGTGAGGAGTACCTGGGAATCACGCATCTAGCTCTTTCGGTAGGACGCCAGGAAGAAGTGGACTCACTAACCGAGCGTTTGCGGACGGATGGATATACGGTCGTAGGTGAGCCTCGTCGTACGGGCGATGGCTATTACGAAAGCGTGATACTGGATCCGGATGGTAACCGGGTAGAAATTGTTGCGGATCCATAGGAAACGCTGACAACGCTTTAAACGCTGTCAGCGTTGAATTGAGGAGTCCGGATTTTCTGCTTCTTTGGAGAGGCCATCTCCCGTCTCTGATTCTTGGAAAAATCCCGGAAGCGACGGACTGTAGCCATCATGAACCCAATCACCAGCACAAAGGTACCCAGCCAGAGTACATTGATCAGGGGTTTTTCGATGGCCTTCATTACTATGAAATCGCGTTGTTTGGTATTGACAGCGAAGGTGAATTGACCCGTTTGCGGATTTATTTCGCGGAATTGGATGCGTAAGCCCAGTTCATCGCTCACCGCAGCCTTGCGGCCCACCGTACGATCACGGATTACGAAGGAAGGATCAATGATGTACTCTTTTTCGCTGTCGAGCACCCGAATGATCGCTTTGACGGCGGCATCGTTCTCCCTCAGCGGAAGGCCATCCACTTTATCCGTGCGGACAACATTGTCCAGAATCGCCACGTAGTCATTCACAAAAAAGGTGTCTTTCATGGCTACCGTAAACTCTTCGGTGGCACTCCATTTGCCTTCCTCGTTCGGATTGGTTACCATCGACACGTAGGTATACAAATCTTTATCGTATTTGCGCTGGATGTCAGGCGAAGAGATCAGACCCATCCGCGGATTGATCTGTGCTCTTGGAAACAGCGTGAATACCTTGCCCGAAGGAGCACGGTACTCTATTTCGTAGTAAAAATTCTCGGGATAGATTTCCAAAGTATCCCCGGTTTTGTAGTAGGTCTTGTCCTTGACGACAATATCCCGCAGCGCCACGGCGTGGAAATCGTTTTCGATAATCTCCACCCAGCTTTTAGGAATGTATTCGGGAATATGGCGTGGTTCTACGCGCACGTCCCGCCATGTCAGCATATACTGGCCCATTTGCTCGGGGCGGTTGAGCCAGAGCGTTACGTTTTCCTTGTTTTCTTTGTTGTCGTTTTTAGTAAATTCTTCCGAACGGGAAATCATCAGTCCGGAATTATTGAGGGATATTACCCGGGTATAACCCGATGAAAAGAGGATTCCGATCAGCATGAGCGCCACGCCAATGTGGGTTACCGCCCCACCCGAAAGCTTGTAGTTGCCCCGGAGGATATTGAGCAGAATGGTACCATTGGCAACCACTGCAAAGGTAGCGGCGGTAAGGAGTACGATATAGGAAATCGTGCGAACTTCTCCCAGCGTAATAAAGACGGCACTCAGGATCAACGTAATCAGCAGGGGTGGGTACAGGGTACCCAATCTGCCTTCTCCAGTGCGTTTCCACCAGAAAAACTGGCCAATGCCCGTAAGCAGGGTAATAAGAGCAAAAAACCAGATTTGAAACTTGTTGTAGTGAGCGATCGGATTGGTCGGAAGAGCTAGATTGAGGATTTTTCCAAAACTCTCGGCAATGGCATTGTACACCGGAATGGAAGTGGTGGCGAGAATTTGGAATCCTGCCAAACACAGTAAGGTAGCACCAATGAAAATCCAGAATTCCGGCGAGTAGGAGGATACTTCCTCATTGTCTGAGGGAAGCAGCTTCCAACGGGCGATCAGCAGTCCCACTGCCAGCACCACAAAGGTCATCAGGTAAATGAGAAGTTGACCCGATAAGCCCAAATCAGTAAAAGAATGCACGGATTCGTTACCCAGTACGCCACTTCGGGTCATGAACGTCGAGTAGAGGATCATGACGAAGGTAGCAATAGCCAGAATAAAAGACGTTTTGAGGGCTGTGGCGTTCCTACGGCCGATAATCATGGTGTGAATACTCGCCACCAATACGAGCCAGGGTACGAAAGAAGTATTTTCTACCGGATCCCAGTTCCAGTACCCGCCGAAATTAAGTGTCTCGTAGGCCCAGTACGCTCCCATCAGGATACCTACCCCCAGAATCATAGCCGATAGCAACGCCCAGGGCAAAGCCGGACGGATCCATTCTTTCACCTGCTTGGTCCATAAACCCGCCATGGCAAATGAGAAGGGAATCAATGTGGTGGCAAAACCCAGGAACAGGGTAGGAGGGTGGATCACCATCCAATAGTTCTGCAAAAGAGGGTTAAGGCCGTTACCGTCTTTGGGGATAAAATTAGGATTGGTTTGCCAGATCTGAATATCGGGCATTGCTTCCCGCAAAAGCAGGAAGGGTGTGGAGCCGATTTTCAGGTCAAGGCCGGGAATTACCACTCCCAGAATCATTGAAGCGAGGAAAGCCTGGACCAACGCGAAAATCGCCATTACCGGCCCTTCCCAAGAACGATTGGTTACGATCAGAACCAGCCCCAATACAACGTTCCAGAAAATCCAGAGCAGGAAGCTACCTTCCTGATCCTGCCAGAAGCTGGATATGACAAAACCTGTAGGTAGCGAGAGCGACGAATTGTCCCAGGCGTAGTGGTATTCAAAATAGTGGTTGCCGATGATCCAGTACAAGCAGAACACCACACCGGCGACCGCCGCCGCGTGGATGAAGAATGCGCCCCGCGCAAATCGTTTCCACACAGGTACCTCATCAAGCCGGGTGGAAGAAATCACGGACTTGAAATAGGCAAAGGTCGCAACCAGAGCCGATACAAAGGCAATGATTACGAATAGGCGGCCAGCATCTCCGTAGGCAGTATGGATCATAATTGGGCGGCTTGGTATTCGGTAGTTTCCAGTTTCTCGTTATTGTACTTGGATGGGCATTTCAGCAGAATTTTTTCCGCCTCAAAATGGTCTTTCTCCATACGCCCGATCACCACCACTTGTTCGGACTTGTCGAAATCCTGGGGCTTGGGGCTACGGTATACTACCTTTTGTTCACGTTGGTTGTTGTCCAGCAAAGTAAATTCAAAATAATTGGGGTCCAGTTCGGGCTTGTAAGCCATTTCCTGAATTTGCCCCGCGGCGTCTTTTTTGAGTTTTCCCACCACATGAATGCTACCGTTGTTGCCGTTGAGAGCAAGCTCTTCGGCTTGCGAGAAGTTGACGTAGGTACTGGCGTCACCCGCCGTAGATACAATGATGGCAATAGCAATGGCAATCACGCCGATTCCGAAAATATGGATTTTTTTCATGGTGATAATGATTATTGGATAGCGAACCTTGAATAATAGGCCTAACGAAGGATGGCTTCTCCTATTTAACGTCTTACATCAGGTTATTTGATATTCAAATCTTTTTCCAGCTTGGTTAATTTGCTGTCCAAACGGACCAGATACGTAATAATACCGGCAAAGATAAGCGCAATAACGCCCACAACTACCCATATTTTGCCATCGGCCCGCATTTGGTCGGCCATGGCTACATCAGATTGTTGGGCAAACAGAGAAAGCGAAATCAGGTTTAGGGCTAAGAGAAGAGAAAAAACGCGTTTCATGCTAAATAAACTGAAAAATGAATAGTACTATATGAACAACGCCCCATGACGTTTTATTCTACTAAATTGAAAATTCAATGGTTTGGAACCGGATTGTTCTGGAACGAAACTTTTTCATCCTGTACCCGCTGAATAACCCGCAGGCGATAGCGTATCGTGGTAATCCAAGTAGCCAATAAGGTCCAGCCAATGATGGCCGGATAGAATACCATACGCATATTCCCATCGATGTCCAGCGAACCAAAACCCGGATTACCGCCATTGCCGGGATGCAGCGAATCCGTCAGCCGGGGGAGTACAAAAATCAACGGCAAAAATACAGCAAAAGCAAAGATGTTGTATACCGCTGCAATACGTGCCCGTCTCTGCTCATCTTCAAAGGAGGACCGTAATAAGAGGTAGGCAAAATAAATCAGCATTCCCACGGCAGCGCTGTTGAGCTTAGCGTCATTAGGCCAGGGATCTCCCCAAGTAAAGTTAGCCCATAACGAGCCTGACAAACATCCCAGGACTCCGAATAAGATTCCGGTTTTGGCAAAAACCGCCGATTTGTCATCGTCGCTGATTTGGTTCGTGCTCAAAAAACGGATTCCGTAAATCATGGATACCAATAGCATCGTAATCATCGCAGGCCACATGGTAACGTGGAAATACAAGTTACGGATCGTCTCGTTCAGGATCGGTTGGCGGGGTACCCCTCCCAGCAATCCCTGGAAAATGACATAAAACATAATGAAGACTGTCAGGATTTTCCACCAGCTTTTTTTCATAAACGTTCAATATTGAATTGAGTAATTGAGTGAATAAATTGGCGAAAGTACTGTTCTCTACTTCTCTCGATCAATCATTTATTCAAAATTAATTTTCAGCTTCTCCACAAATAAGGAAACAATAAATACGAAAGTGTGATCACAATAGCATCTATTGCCAGCAAGGTACTTATTTCGTCAGTACTCACGCTTCGGTCAAGTCCATCAAGTGCATTTTTTGCCAGACGAATCGTCATAAGTAACATCGGAAGGATGATCGGAAAGCTCAGAACAGCCATTAGGGTACCACTGTTTTCAGCTTTGGAAGAGATACCCGACACAAGTGTCAACACCGACGCAAACCCAACTGAACCCAGAACAATACTGATCAGGTAAAGCCCTAGATCTACCACGGGGCTTCCCATCACAAACGTGTAAAAGCCAAAACCAATTCCCGCCAATGCCAGCATCAGCAGCGTATTATAGATAATTTTAGAGAGGATAATGGCCTGTGGACTGGCGAGGGTGTAATAATACAGTAGCCTAGCGTGGCGCTCCTGGGCGAAACTCCGGGCAATGGCATTCACGGCAGTGAACAGCAGGATAATCCACAAGAGCGTATTCCAGACAATGGGGGTGAGTTCGTTGCGCTTCAAGTTGAAACTTAGGTAGCATATGAAAACCGTACTCACTACGTAGAGCAGCATACCGCTCAGTGCGTAACGTTGCCGCCATTCCAGCGTGATTTCTTTCCAGATGAGGGTTTTTACTTCTTGCAAAGCTATCGGTCGACAGTTGACAATCAGGCTTTTCCTGAGGTGGGGACGGATCGGGTCAAAGTACCCCCAGTTAGCGAGCCCCCCAGGTTGTCATTTAATCATTGAGTAAGCAAAAGTACGCTATAAAGCGTTACCACCGCACCAACTTCAGTAGCTTTCTAACTGACTTTGGTCAGGAATTAAAAAACATGAGGGCAATCATTTGATAATGTCGTGTCTATGCCTTTATTTTGTGTTTAATTATATTAAATCTAAATAAGCCCATGCTAGCTGTCCGCAATGTTGCCGACCTGAAAAAAGGCGAAAGCGCCGTCATTAAGTCTTTCAGCGACCGCGCTATGTCACTGAAACTTTTGGAAATGGGCTGCTTGCCGGGTTGTGAGGTACGTTTGGATGCCGTAGCCCCCTTTGGGGATCCGATTTGTGTACGGGTGGGCGGCTGCTACTGCCTGTCGTTGCGGCGTAACGAAGCCGCCAGCATTGTGGTGGAGTAAAACCACGCGTATTAGCTCTATTATTTTGGTGACACCTAGCATTGAGATCTACTTCCTATAAAATTGCCTTAATTGGCAACCCTAATTCCGGTAAATCCTCCCTATTTAATCAACTGACGGGTTTACGTCAGAAAACCGGGAATTTTCCCGGTGTCACAGTCGATAAAAAATCCGGTATTATGCGCTTCGCCTCCATCCCGGAGGCAGTGGCAGTACCCACCGAACCGGAGATAACTACTGATCGGCCACCGTCCCCGGTAACACCTTCTGAGGCTATTCTGATTGACCTGCCCGGTATTTACAGCATTTATCCCAAATCCAGGGATGAGCAGGTGGTAATGGATATTCTGGCCAATCCCCGCCACCCTGACTATCCCGATGCGGTTATCGTGGTGGCCGATGCTTCCAATCTGCAACGTAATCTGCTCTTATTCACCGAAATCGCTGACTTGGGTTTGCCTACGGTACTGGCACTTAACATGCTGGATGTGGCCGATAGCATGAATCTGCGCGTAAACGCCGTGCAGTTGGCAATGCAGTTGCACGTACCGGTAGTCAAAATTAACGCCCGGACGGGTGAAGGTACCGAACTTCTGCGTGATGCTGTGCAGCGAGCCTCTACCATTTCCCTGCCACAGTCGGCGTATTTCATGGACCCGTCCGAAGAACACGAGGCCCTGATTGAGGAGACCAAGAAAGCTTTTGGGTTGGAAAATAACTATCTGGCCATGCAGTATGTGTGTCAGCACGAGGCTTTTACGTTTCTGGATCCGTCGCAACGTACCCAACTCGATAACTTGGTGGCTAGTCATGGTTTTGATAAAACCGATTTCCTGGCTTACGAAACCATCACCCGCTACGAGCGTCTGCGACCTCTGGTACAAAAAGCTGTAACGATAGTAGGCGAAAGCGACCAACCTGCCTGGACGCGACGGCTTGACAAAATCTTACTTCATCCATTCTGGGGTTATGTGGCTTTTTTGGGAGTACTGTTGGTCATTTTCCAAGCCGTTTTTGCCTGGGCTCAGTACCCGATGGACTGGCTGGATCTGGCTACGGCACAGGCGATTGAATGGACTAAGAATACTCTGCCTGCGGGCGTTTTAAATGATTTGCTAACCGATGGCCTCATGGCTGGAATTGGCGGGGTCATAATTTTTATTCCCCAAATTGCCTTTTTGTTTGGCTTGGTCGGGTTATTGGAAGAGTCGGGGTACATGGCGCGGGTCATGGTGATCATGGATAAGCTGATGCGCAAATTCGGCCTGAATGGGCGAAGCGTGGTGCCGCTTATCTCAGGTGTAGCCTGCGCAGTGCCGGCCATCATGACCACCCGGAGTATTAACAATGCTTATGAACGGTTGCTCACTATTCTGGTAACTCCGCTGATGAGTTGCTCGGCCCGCCTACCTATTTACACGATTCTAATCGCACTGGTGGTACCTGACGAAACGGTGCTTGGGGTACTTAACCTGCAGGGACTCGTTTTACTGGGCCTCTATCTGCTGGGGTTGGTAGGTGCTTTGGCTTCGGCCTGGTTATTCTCCCTGTTTATACCCCGCCGCGAGCCCAGCTATTTTATTTTAGAAATGCCTACCTACAAGCTGCCCCGTTGGAGTCACCTGGGTATCATGATGTTCGATAGCGTAAAGTCTTTTGTTTTGGAAGCGGGTAAAATCATCATAGCCATTTCCATCGTACTGTGGGTGCTGGCTTCGTATGGCCCCGGCGACAGTATGGAACAGGCCAGCGAACAGGCGTTGAGCAGCCTGACTGAAAACGTGAGCCCCGAGGCACGTGAAGCCACCGTGGCCTCAGCCCGTCTGGAAAGCTCTTATGCCGGACACTTCGGGCGCTTCATCGAGCCTGCCATTCGCCCACTGGGTTACGACTGGAAAATTGGGATAGCCCTCATCACATCCTTCGCCGCCCGGGAAGTATTCGTAGGTACCATGTCCACAATCTATAGTATTGGCGGCGATGCCAGTGAAGATGCCGTTACAATTCGCCAGCGCCTACAAAAAGAAAGGAACCCGCGCACGGGTGGACCTATGTACACCCCGGCAGTTTCCTTTTCCCTGCTTATGTTCTATGTGTTTGCTATGATGTGCATGAGTACCTTGGCCGTAGTATATCGCGAGACTCATGGCTGGAAATGGCCCCTGGTGCAGCTATTCTACACCATGGGGCTGGCTTACCTCTCGGCCTGGATTACCTACCAGCTCCTAAGCTGATGTGAATTGGTAGATTTCTACCACAAAACTCCTTTTTCGACCAGCGGATAGATGAATCGAAAAACAATGTAGGCGAAAATAAGTACGCCTAATCCTCCCAGCAACGTGGTCTGATCGATGGCTAACCTGGCTTCTTTTTTGTTGGAGCTTGCTGCTCCCCAATTACGTTGGATCATGGCTAATATTGATAAATTGTTAAATGGTGCTTTATTATAATGGTAGGTCTTGCAAATCTCGTGCTAACTGGAAAAAATTCATAGCGTAGAATCCCCTTATTCCAAAAACGGGTAGTTTTACCTATATCCTCATATACGCCTATTAGAGCAACCTGGTTGCTGAAAGGTTGGAAGAAAAAGGAAATTTTTCAGAATTCAGTAGAGGGTGCCAGGAAAAAAGAGGTACCTGCTCACCAACCCAGGTTTTCCACAATATCGGAAGCAATCATGGATACCTTGGACCGTGCCCGCGATGCCCGGTCGCCCGCTACGCCGTGCTGATATACCCCAAGCCGGGCAGCATCCTCAGGCGGATATTTTTGGGCTAAAAGGGAAGTCAAAATCCCCGTCAATACGTCACCACTGCCACCCGTGGCCATGCCCGCGTTGCCCGTTGCGTTGAAGTGAACGCTGCCATTAGGAAAAATAACGGCCGTGTGCGCTCCTTTGAGACATACCACCAGCGAATGCTCCTGTGCAAAACGACGAGCCAATTCCAGCCGCTCATAGTCATCATTGCTCTTTCCGGCCAGTCGTTCGAACTCTTTGGGGTGGGGAGTGATGAGGGTACCTGCAGGAAGTCTTTTGAGTAGGTCAGGATTTTCCGAAAGAAGATTAAGAGCATCGGCATCCCAAACCATGGGTACCTTTGCCTGTTCAATCAGCTCATCCAGGGCCTTCAGAGTTTGAGGTTCCTTGCCCAGGCCGGGACCTACCCCAATAGCCGTATAAGGGGCAAGCTCGGGCAGTGTGGTAATCAATTGTTCGTGTATGTCTACAGACACCATCGCTTCGGGTAGGGCAATTTGCATGATCGTATACCCGCAGCGGGCTACATGCACCGTGAGCAAACCTACCCCCGCTCGCAGGCACGCGCCGCCCGATAGCTGGGCCGCTCCCATTTTGCCATAGCTACCCGCCAGAAGCAGGGCATGCCCGAAGGTACCTTTGTGAGAAAATTTTTCCCGCGCACGAATCAGGTGCCTGGCGGCAGGAGCATCCGTAAAATAGTAAGGTGTTTCAGTTTGGTCGATGCGGGTTTGTGACAAGCCAATATCCACCACGTGCCAGTTGCCAACGAAAGGACCATTATGAGGCATCATGAAGGCCAGTTTGGGCAATTGGAAGCTCACCGTATGGTTGGGTTTGACAACGGCATCGGTGGTGTCGTTGACTTTATCCATGTATAAGCCACTCGCAATATCCACCGAGATCACTTCGGCCGGGCTATCATTTAGGGCACCGATCACTTTTTCCAACAGTCCCGATGCGGGGCGCGAGAGTCCGGAACCAAGTAGGGCATCGATCAGCAGGTCACCGGCAGGTAAGTTGGGAATGTCTTCGACGTGGCGGATGTCATGGATAGCCAGGAAATCACCCAGTTGATCCAGGTTGGCTTGAAAATCATCCGTAGCTTTTTGGGTATAGTGCACTACGTGTACACTTACCGGGTACCCTTTTCCCGACAAAAGACGCCCAATGGCCAATCCGTCACCGCCATTATTGCCCTTACCACAGAAAATTACAATTCTCTTCCGGTTGTCATAGCGTGCGCATAGCCAGCACACGAAGGCCCGCGCCGCCCTTTCCATCAGATCGAGGGAAGAAACAGGCTCATTTTGAATGGTATAGGCGTCGAGTTCGCGGACCTGGGATGCGGATAGAATTTTCATATTGTAAAAATAGCAATTCCTTTCATATCCCAAAAAGTACCCTTATCTTTGCACTCGTTTTTTACCAGGCTGTTTTGAATGAAGGGGCGTCACCCCATCCGCTGGAAATTAGCTTTTACCTGTTTATTTTTCAAAAATCATCATGAGTGAATTAATCAAACTCGTTGAGGCTACGAATGAGAATCGTAAGTCTGAATTTCCCGATTTCAAATCGGGCGACACCATCGTTGTGCACGTGAAAATCCGTGAGGGTGCCAAGGAGCGTCTTCAGTTGTTCCAGGGTACCGTCATTCAGCGCCGTAATCCCAATAGCGCGGGTGAAACGTTTACCGTGCGCAAGATTTCTAACGGAGTAGGGGTAGAGCGTATTTTCCCTATTCTTTCTCCTACCATCGCCAAAATCGAGCTACTTCGCCGGGGTAAGGTACGTCGGGCTCGCCTGTTCTACCTGCGCGGACGTCAGGGTAAGGCGGCTCGTATCAAGGAACTGAAGTCGGCCAAAGTAGCTGAAAAAGCATAATCCTTGTTTTTCCAGGCTACCTCAATGGTCGCAGCAGCCCCGCCGGTTTTTTCCAGCGGGGCTTTTTCTATATAAAGCAGGAAGGAGTGAATACTCTTGAACCAATTCTTTAAAACAATCATTACAGGAATTAACCCAGCAAAGGATAAAAAGCATGCTTCTCAATTTCTATAAATACCAGGGTACCGGAAATGATTTCATTCTGATTGACGATCGGACCGAATCATTTCCGGTTTCGACGCAATTGGTAGCCCGGCTTTGCCACCGGCGTTTCGGTATCGGAGCCGATGGCCTGATTTTGCTGCGGAATGAACCTGGCTATGACTTCCGAATGGTCTACTTCAACGCCGACGGCGCCGAAGGCAGTATGTGTGGAAACGGTGGCCGCTGTACGGTCCGGTTTGCGCACGATTTGGGTATATTCCAGGAGCATACCACGTTCATGGCGGTGGATGGAGTTCACGAAGCGACGGCAAATGAGCATTCGATACGGTTGAAAATGAGCCCGGTAGGTGATTCTGAGCAACATGAAACCTACGATTTTCTGGATACAGGCTCTCCACACTATGTGGCCTATGTCGATGACGTGGACAAAACCGATGTAGTCACCATTGGGCGAGCCGTCCGCTATGGCGAAACCTACGGTCCTCGCGGGGGGACCAATGTGAATTTCGTGCAAGTTGTATCTCCCAATTTTCTCAAAGTACGTACTTACGAACGCGGAGTAGAAGACGAAACTTACTCTTGTGGCACGGGTGTGACGGCCTGCGCACTCTCGTCGCACGCCCATTTTGGCTGGGAAAGTCCGGTTGATATCGCTGTGGTGGGTGGAAACCTTCAGGTCGAATTCCGGAAACTGGAATCAGGACAATTTGACGATATTTATCTGATTGGCCCGGCAGTACGGGTGTACGAGGGTACCTTAGAAATTGAGACAATCTAAGTCCCATCCGTAGCTTTTACCTGCCTTTCTGACAAATACTTCCGCCCCTCTTACTCAGCTTCAAGGATACCTCCCCGAAGGTGATAAATGGATTTGTCGGCCCAGGTAGGTACCCTACAGTAATCTAGCGCGGCTACTTTGCTGCGGGTACCGTTGGTACAGATAACGACAATCGTGTCGAATGTTTCCAGTACTTGCCTTTTCTCTCGGATCGTCGACAGTGGAATATTGATACCGCCTTCATTGAATTCTTCAAACTCCCAGGGCTCACGCACGTCCACTACAATCGTATTAGGTTCTGACTGAATTCGCTTCATTTCCGGAAGTGAAATATCTGTGTAAGTTTTTCTGGGTTTTGGATGATTGTTCATCGAGATATAACAGATTTTGGAGGTTTTACCTCATTCTGTCTTTTGGTCGAATACTGGTTTAACGCAAGTTATGAGTTTCTACAAAAAAGAGTGCCCCGACAAGCAGCGGGGCACTCATGGATATAAAGGGTACCTTTGAGAAAAGTGACTCAGGTACCTTAAATTCATTTACCAAATCGGCTACTGTACAGCCAGGATTTTAAATTCGGTCCGGCGATTGAGCTGGTATTCATCTTCGGTGCATTCTTCGCCATCCACACAATCGTTTACGGGGTCTGTTTCTCCATATCCCTTGGCTACCAGTCGCATCGGGCTGATTCCGCGACGCACCAAATAGTCGTAAGCGGCCCGGGCCCGGCGTTCGGACAGTTTTTCGTTATAAAAATTACTGGCCCGACTATCGGTGTGGGAGCGTAGCTCTACGGTCATTTCGGGATATTTTTTCAGCAACGCCACCACACGTTCCAGTTCCTTGGCGGCATCGGGACGAATGAAAAACTTATCAAGGTCATAGTAGATATTGTCCAGTTTGAACACATCGCCCTCCCCGTAGATACCCACGTTATTTTCTACCACTTCGCCACGTTTGGGCGTTTTTATTTGATTTTGGTCCCGGGTGTAGCGGTCTTTTTCGGTGGTGATGGTATAATTCGAATTGGGATCCATATCGAATTCATAGCCTCCATCAGGACCCGTGGTTACGGTTTCTTCGGTCTTGTCTTTCTCATTGCGAAGCGTTACTCGAACCCCATCGGCGGGCTGCAAATCCACTTCCTTGCGGATGGTACCTTTCACGATTGAAGTGTTTTCATTACGATCCAGGTAAATCGAAATCCCCATCGAAGGGTTGGTAGACTGGGTAAGGGTAGAGAAACGGACACTGTTGGCGGCGTACCCTTCCTTGATTCCCCTGAATTCGTATTCGGTATTGGAGTCCATACAGAGCCTGATGCTGCCATCCATGCCGGTTTGCTGCAGTTCCTGGTTTACCCCGCCCTTGACAATCCGTACGTCGGCCGACTCAATGGGCTCTTTGGTTTTGGCGTCATACACATAAATGTTCATGGCTTTGCAGAGCCGCCGGAAACTGTAGATATTGTCATCCGAGGCACCCCTCTTGCGGTTGGAGCTGAAATAGCCGGAGGTACGTAGGGTATCGGTGATGAAGCCGAAATCGTCCCGCTCGGAATTGATGGGAGCTCCGAGGTTTTCTACGCCATTCACCGCAATATCCCCTTTCATTTCGGCCATGAAAACATCGAGCCCCCCCAGGCCTTCGTGGCCGTCGGATGAAAAGTAGAGCGTGTTGTCAGCCGCCACGAAAGGGAACATCTCGTTGCCCTCGGTATTGAGTTCACGGCCGAGATTGACTGGGGTACCCCACTGACCGTCATTGTAATCCACGACGTATAAATCAGTGCCGCCGTACCCTCCGGGCATGTCGGAAACAAAATAAAGCCGCGAATCATCGGGTGAAAGGGCAGGATGCCCACAGGAATAATCCTTACTATTGAAGGGAAGCTCTTCAATATTGACCCACTTGCCGCTGTCATCTTGCTCGGCGTAGTAGAGTTTCAGCTTACGAACCCCATCGTCGCTTTTACCGGACTTTCCGCGGTCATCGTTATTCCGGGTAAAAATAATCCGCTTCTGATCCTTAAAAAAGGTCATCGGGCCTTCGTGGTATTTGGTGTTGAGTGTCCGGCTGAACAGTTCCGATTTGGTCAGGGTACCTTCATTGGTGGCAACGCTTCCGTCAGCCTCAGCTTTGTTGAGTTCTCCTCCACCCAGGACGGCGGCACCTGCGGTCGGCTCCGCATTCACATGAAAAAGTGCGGTGTCGGGCTGAAAGTACAGGTCCAGAAAAGGAGATTGATTAAAATTAAAAACGCGTTTGACTACGCCCGATTCGTTCCGGGCTGAAACAAACACCAGGCCTTGTTGATAGTACATAGGACTGAAATCGGCCTGCCGCGAATTGATGGGCAGATAGTCGATGTGATAGGACGATGAATCTTTATAAAACCGGTTCATATCCATGTACGAAACCGTGAATTTCCGGCCCCGAAGATCGGCAGTCTGCATTTCACCGTACTTAGCGTACATCTTCTGCGAATCGCGGTACTTGCGATTCTTAGCCAGCGACTGAGCATAGTACAAATATACTTCGCTGGGAAGGTCATTGTAATTATTGACAAGTTCACTATAAATCCGTTCGGCATTTTTGGAGTCCTCGAGGCGCCGGTAGCTGTATCCGAGATTGACAAGGGCTTCCCGGGTTTCCATGGGATCGCTGCGTTTGTTCAGCCGCAGAAAATCTTCATAAGCCCTCACCGCGCTGAGGTAGCTCATGTTTTCAAATTGCTTGTTCGCCGCTTTGAGACGCGCACTCTGGGCGCTGGCCCCTGTTGAAAGCAGGAGCAAACCCATAGATAGAAGGAGGGCGTATCGACATACTTTCATAAATAAATGTGGTTTCACCGGATAATAATGTTGTATAGTAAGGTACCGCTGTGCAAAGAAAATGCCAAAATAAAAATTATGGTACAAAAATATATAGATGGCAACTAATCATTGACTATTTAAGACCTCTTTCACTACTGAAAAATATCATTTTTTTTGTCATTAATACGGCTGATTCAGTTCAAAAAAATATCCTATATCCTGATTTTTTTCTGTGGGTTTCAGAAAGATTTTACGCATTGATTAGGTACTCTACCTGTAGGAATTTTATCGAATGCGGACCAAGCCGGAAACGGTCGTCGGCACGTAGCCCAATAACCCAGAGAATCTGTTGGTCACCATTGAGGAGGACCAGGCAATTGGGTTTGTGTGACACTGGTATTTTATGCTCAACGAGCAGATCACTCACTTTCTTGCGTTTTCCGCTCATGCCAAAAGGGCAGAACCAGTCGCCGATTTGCCAGGGACGAACTACAAGGGGAAAGCACAACAGAGCTTCATCAAAGTACGCAATATGTTTATCCGGGGTGGGGACAAAAGTAGGGAAATAGGTGTGATGAGTCAGTAAAAGTACCCCCTTTTCGGAAACATGGATTCGAGAGGTACCTTTGGCGATTTGCAAATACCGTACGTCTGGAGTGCTGATTTGGGGACTGATGATTAGTTCGGTACGATCCTTCACAACACTATGACTGTGCGAATGGAATTGTTTTCCGCTCGTGGCATCCAGCGTTGCCACAATATTCTGAACTTGTGCGTAACTGTACCCAAAGGGCTCCAGTACGGTATGCAGCAGATAGACTGGCTCGCGGGTGCGACGTAGCATGTCGATAGAAACAAAATGTGTATCACCCTCCTGACGTACGGCCTGCGACCTCCAGGTGGCTAAATAGACATCCAGTACCGAACTGGCGGCTCGCAGTCGTTCGGAGGTTTGTAGGAAAGTGGCTTCCAGGGATGGGTTGAGCTCTTGCAGTACAGGCACTACTCGATGGCGTAATACATTCCGACGGTAATGATCGGTGGCGTTGGAGCTGTCTTCCCGCCAGGGAATGTTTTGATGCCGGGCAAAGTTTAGAATCTCGTGCTTTGAGCTATAAAGCAAGGGACGAATGAGGCGATTCCGCACGGGCGCAATGCCGATCATCCCAGGCAGACCGGTACCACGAACCAGATTGAGTAGCACGGTTTCGATCGAATCGTCGGCGTGATGGGCCAGAGCCAGGTAGGGGTACCCAAACCCGTCGAGAAGTTCTTTAAACCAGGCATATCGCAGGTCACGGGCCGCCATTTGAATGGAAATACGACGTTTGTCAGCCTCAGCTTGGGTGTCAAAAAGATGAACGTGGCAGGGTACCCCTGCATTTTCCGCCCATTGCCGTACAAAACGCTCGTCAGCATCGGATTCATCGCCCCGCAAGCCGAAGTTGCAGTGGGCCAAAGCAAAGGGGGACCCCGCTCGCCGGAAAAGTTCGGCCAGTACCATCGAGTCTACTCCACCGCTTACGGCTAGTAGGGTAGGCATTTCACCAAGGGGCAACCGATGATCGTTAACAAAAGTTAAAAAAGAATCCAGCATAGGTCCAAGCGAGCAATAAGGTGTATTTTTGCCATAAAATCCCGGGTCAAAGGTAACATCAAAACTGCTTGCACCTGAATTTTAGAAAAAAGTACCCAGGGAAGGCAACCCTTTTAAACGTTTGGGAGTCTTTCCTATCAAAGCATCCATGATGATGAGGTTCAGTGTTTTCGTTTTGTTGTTTTTCTGTAGTGTATTTGCTTTTGGGCAGGGTCAGCCCGGGCAAAGTGTAGGTGGCGGGGAAGAGAAAGTAGAACTGTTGCCCGGGGCGGATAGCCTGACGATCATCAATGAAAACGGAATGGAAATCCGGCGTGTCATCAATAATGTTCGGTTTCGGCATAAGGGATCTATTCTGTACTGCAATCTGGCGATTCAGAATGTGGCCAGTAACCTGATTCAGGCCTATGGAAATGTGAAGGTCGTGCAGGGCGACACGATTACGGTTACCGGTGACACCCTGCTTTATTATGGCGATACCCGTTTAGCAATCGTGAGTGGTCGCAAAGCGGTGTTGACCGATAAAAAACGGACGTTGACCTCGAAGCGACTTGAGTACGACATGGCTAATGGTCTGGCTTATTACCGCATACCGGGAAGAACGGTGGATTCGGCCAATGTACTGACGAGTAAAGAAGGAATATACAATACCCGGTCTAAAGTATTCGACTATTATGGGAATGTCAAGCTGGTCAATGAAAAGTATACGCTTACCACTGATACCCTCATTTATAATTCCATCACGAAATGGTCTTATTTTAATGGTCCTACCAAAATCGTGAACAAGGACGGTACCCTGCTGGCCAAAAGAGGGCAGTATAATACGGCAACGGAGGAATCCAGTTTCAGCAACCGGACTATGGTCGAAAATGAGGCTTATACCCTAACTGGTGATACACTTTTCTACGACAGCCAGAAACAGCTGGGTTTTGCCAAGGGCAATGTGGAAATATTAGCCAAGGAGGATAAAACGCTTTTACTGGGCGATGAAGGCGTCTATCGGGGACTGGAAGGATTTTCAAAGGTTTATGGACATGCGCTGGTCAAAAGTGTTGTATCGGAAGATACCCTGTACATACGAGCCGACACGCTTTATTCCATTGAGAATAAGCTGGATAGTACTCGGCGGTTGATTGGTGATAAACGGGTTTTTATTTATAAGTCAGATTTTCAGGGGCGTTGCGATTCGGTACTATACAATACAGCGGACTCTACTATTCTGTTTTTCCGGGATCCCATCCTGTGGGGTGATACCTACCAGATGGAGGCCGATTCGATCAGTGCCTTTTTGGTCAATAGCAAAGTCAATCGGATGCTCTTGCGCAGCAATTCGTTTGTCATATCGGAAGATACCCTTGTGAAGCAGTACAATCAGGTAAAAGGACGGACAATCAACGCATTTTTTACCGAGGAAAGCAAACTGAAGCAGGTCTTTGTGGATGGAAATGGACAAAGTGCGTACTACGCCCTGGACGATGAAGAGAAGTTGATTGGTCTAAACCGGGTGGAATGCGGAAAAATGAATCTGCAGTTCAAAAATAACCGGGTAAACCGCATTGCCTTTTTGGGCCGACCGGTGGGCAGCTTAATCCCCCCCAGAATATCCAGTCGTCCGAGCGCCAGTTAGAGGGTTTTAACTGGCGCATTACCGAAAAACCTACCCTGCCCCAAACCATTTGGGCGCAGGAAGATGCCCCTGAACCTCAAAAAAAAGATACTGTAGAAACAAAAAAAGTAAAATATAAATCTGTGAATCAAGCAAAAGAGCCATGATTTGAAAACACCTAGCATAATTTTTGTGTTATTTTTATGTGTAGCCAAAGCTGGATTGGGTATATTATAATGAAATTTTAATGCCCGCTTGCACAATAAACTTTGAACCTGCTATTTTTTTTATATATTTTTGTAAATCATACGGATAAATCCGTTTTCTATTGCTATCAAATTTGCCATGAAGAGAACTATACTTTTTGCATATATTATCTCCATCCTGTCGCTCTCGGAGGCATACGCTCAGGTACCTGCTAACAGCAGCCGCCTGAACATGCCGAGCCAGCAAAAATCCATGAGCCTGGATCGTCCGGCGTTGGTACCTAAGCCTTCGGTTATAGAATTCAAGCCGCTGGGGCTTCAGAAACCTCAAGCACTCAACAGCTACTATCGCGCTTTGCTTTTTGCCAACCCCGTGGCCGCCGGTACCACGGCAGCCGATAACAGTGAAGTCAATCCCCTGTCAGTAGAGCGTACAGAGCGCCGGACCTACGGTTTTGAAGAAAAGACCCGTGGCGCTGATGAGCAACTCTACTCTAGTGATCGCATTACGGTTTCGAATGTGTACCCCAATCCGGCCAGCGACTTTGCTGAACTGGATTATACTGTCCAAAATTCTGTACGTGATGCAAAAGTGATCATCTACAATGTGTTAGGTTCTCCCGTAGCTGAGTATGCATTGGACAAAAACGACCGCAAATTGCGCATCAATACCCGCGAAATGCCAACTAGCGTTTATTTCTACCAACTCGCAGTAGACGGTAAGAAAGTGGCCACCAAGAAAATGCTGGTGCGTCATCAGCAATAGCTTGTTTTTGGATACTTTCCTGGCTACCCGTTCGTTATGATCGGAGTAGCTTTTTTATTACCTTTGCAGCCCTATGCGAAAGAACACAATTC
Organism: Salmonirosea aquatica; assembly: GCF_009296315.1. Taxonomy (NCBI): domain Bacteria; kingdom Pseudomonadati; phylum Bacteroidota; class Cytophagia; order Cytophagales; family Spirosomataceae; genus Salmonirosea; species Salmonirosea aquatica. The sequence goes on along the minus strand of NZ_WHLY01000002.1, from coordinate 306,854 downwards.
CTGCTATCCTCCTGCTGTTATTTGCTTTCTCACTACTTACCTCTTGTAGTAAATTTTCAAAGTTGCAAAAGTCGGGTACGGATGATGAAAAATACAAAGCCGCCCTTGAATACTATCAAAAGGGTGATTTTTACCGCGCCGGTCTACTTTTCGAAGAACTGATTCCTTTGCTGAAAGGAAGTACGGAATCGGAAATGGCGCAATTTTACTACGCCTACACGCAGTATCAACAGGAGCAGTACAATATGAGTCAGTTCCTGTTCAAGAAATTCTACGATACCTATGCGCGCAGTGATTACGCCCAGGAAGCCCTTTATATGCACGCTTACTCGTTGTATAAGGACTCAGCGCCCGCTTCACTGGATCAGACCAGTACTATGACCGCCATCGCCGCCCTCCAGGATTTTATCAATGCCTACCCTGAAAGTCCGTTTCGAAACGAGTGCACGGGTTATATCATGGAACTGCGCCGAAAACTGGAATTGAAGGCTTATGAGAAGGCCAAGTTATATTATAAAATCAGTGATTTTAACTTGGCTTCCTTGAAATCATCGGTAATCTCAATTGATAACTTCAAAAAGGATTTTCCAGATTCTCAATATAATGAAGAGCTTTCCTACCTGAAGGTAGACGCCCAATATACTTTGGCTAAAAGCAGTTTTGCGGATAAGCAGAAAGAGCGCTACCAAGCCGCGGTAAAATACTACCAGGAATTTGTTGACAAATATCCTCAGAGTTCTTATTTAAAGGATGCTGAGAAATTGTATTCCAATAGTGAGGAAGAACTGGAACGGATTGCGGCCTTAGAGAAAGAGAAGCAGAAAAATCTTGAAAAGAAGGTAGATCCTGCTACGAAACCTGCTAAGGTTACTACCTCATCTATCGAAAATTAACCAAGAGCACAATACAAACCAGACTAATAAATCCTATGGCTTCCATTAATCCATCCATCATTACGCGTGATACCGATAAGATCGCCGCTCAGACGGGTAATCTGTACGAATCGGTTTCCGTAATTTCCAAGCGTGCCCGTCAGCTTTCAAGTAAAATGAAAGAGGAACTCAACAACAAACTTGCTGAGTTCGCTTCCGGGGTGGATAACCTCGAAGAGGTATTTGAAAACCGCGAACAGATTGAAATTTCGAAGTTTTATGAGCGTATGCCTAAAGCAGGTAGCATGGCCATTGACGAGTTTATGGAGGGAAAAACCTACCATGCCTATCGGCAACTGGAAGAAAACAACTAGAGTACTCGGGTTTTCCCCTTTTTAGCCAGCCATGCGAGCCCGTATGGCTGGTTTTTTGTAAATCAATGGATTGATTTTACCAAAATCTTGCTATTGTGAATTTGGTTGAAAAAAAAATACTGGTAGGCGTTTCCGGGAGCATTGCCGCCTATAAATCGGCTGTACTGGTACGTTTGCTGGTGAAATCGGGAGCCGAAGTAAGGGTACTAATGACCCACGCCGCAACCGAATTCATAACGCCGCTGACCCTGGCAACCCTATCCAAAAATCCGGTTCTGTCTACCTATGCCAGCGACGATGGCATAGGTCAATGGAATAATCATGTGGAACTCGGTCTGTGGGCTGACGCCTTTATAATCGCACCGGCTACTGCCCACACGCTGGCCCGATGCGCCAATGGCCTTTGTGATGACTTGCTGACTGCGGTGTACCTGTCGGCCCGGTGTCCGGTATTCTTTGCACCCGCCATGGATCTCGATATGTATCGCCACGGCTCCACTCTGCACAACATTCAGCGTTTGCGTTCTTACGGTAATATACTCATTGAAGCGGAGTACGGAGAACTGGCGAGCGGATTGGTAGGGGAGGGACGTCTGGCTGAGCCGGAAATACTACTGGAAGCATTGCAACGGCATTTTAATCATCGGCCCGTAGTTGCGGGTAAACGGGTTTTGATCACCGCGGGACCTACCCAGGAGGCTATGGATCCTGTTCGCTACATAAGTAATCATTCGAGTGGGAAGATGGGGTATGCAATCGCCCGTACGTTTGCGCAGGCTGGGGCGGACGTGACTTTAGTGAGTGGGCCAGTAGGGCTCGATGCGCCAGATGCGGCTGTACGGCTGGTGAAGGTACGTTCTGCCCGGCAGATGCTGGAGGCGAGCCAGGAGTACTTTGCCGCGAGCGATCTGGTCGTTTTTGCGGCGGCAGTGGCCGATTACGCCCCTTCGGAGGTAGCGGAGCAGAAAATCAAGAAACATGAAGGTACCTTCGAACTCAATCTGACTAAAACTCCGGATATAGCCCTCATGCTGGGGCGACAGAAGCGCGCACATCAACTGCTGGTAGGATTCGCCCTGGAAACGGAGAATGAACAGGAAAACGCCCGCCGCAAGCTGGAAAGCAAAAACCTAGACTTCATCGTCCTGAATTCGCTCAATGACCCAGGTGCAGGATTTGCATACGATACCAATAAGATCACCGTTATTGACAGGGAGGGACTGATCCGTCATTTTGAACTCAAAAAGAAAGAGGAGGTTGCCCAGGATATTCTTGATATTATCACCGAAAAATGGAGCGAAGCATGAAAAACTACTGGATTAGGTGGAGTATGCTGATTGGTGTATTGATGAGTAGAATTACACTCGTAGAGGCACAGGAAATAAACTGTACGGTCAATTTGAATTACGACCAGTTGTTTGCCCAACAAAAAACGGACGAACAGACCATGAATCAGCTCAAAACCTACATGAGTGATTTCATCAATAATACCCGCTGGACTAACGATCAGTTCGCGCCCGAAGAGCGGATTAAATGCAAACTAAACGTAAACCTGATTCGTTCGGTAACTCAGGGAAGTTATGAAGCCAATGCCCAGCTGATCGTTACGCGGCCCGTGTATAATGCTACCTATGAAACTGTCCTGTTCAGTTTTGTCGACCGTAATTTCAATTTTACGTTCCTGCCCAATACACCCATGTTTTTTAATGAAAACAACTATACGGACGAGCTACCCTTTACCCTCGCCTTTTATTCGTTAATTGCCCTTACCCTCGATTACGATTCGTTCAGTAAAGTAGGGGGTACCCCCTATTTACAGCGGGCCTTCAACCTGACAAATCTCGCGCGCAATGCCTCGCCCTTTCAAAAAGCCTGGAACTCAAACCCCGCCGAGACCCGGAACCGGTATTGGCTGGTAGAGAATCTGATGAGTCAGCAATTTCTGCCCTTCAGGGAAGGTTTGTACAACTACCATCGTCTGGGACTCGACACCGTGACCGAGACACCGGGTTTGAGCCGTAAAAAAGGTATGGAAATGCTTACAACTCTGAAGCAGGTAGCACAACTCCGACCCGGCGCGGTAGTCGTCAATTCATTTTTTGATGCCAAGTCGGAGGAACTCTACAATATGTTCAGGGAGGCTTCTCCCGACGACCGCCAGCAGGCCTTTACCCTACTTTCTTCGCTGGATCCTACCAAGACCGAGCTATATCGGAAATTGATCCAGTAAAGGGATTCTTCGCTATGAGCAAACGCCTGATTCGCACCTTCGCCCCGGCTATTCCTAATTCACTTCCTACCCTCCTGGACAGAGAGGTACATGTGGTTCTGCGCAATGGACACACTCTTTTTGGTAGCTTGAAATCTTTGATTGATAACATATTGACAATTAAAGATTTACGCTCGCACTCCCATGAAATAAAACTATCCGATGTCGAGGAAATTATCCAGGATTGCCGAAGTTCCAGGTAAATTCCCGGCCCCTGGCTGCTCGCTTCTTTAGCCTGAAAGACCGCCCGGGGAAATATCTTCTGTTTCCCGTAGCGACATCGAACCGCACACGTTTCTGAATTGTTGATTTGTTGCTACCTTCGCGACGAAAGCCAGGTAGCCCCTATTTATGCTCACGAATCTCCTTATAAAAAATTATGCGCTCATTGAGCATCTCGAATTAGCGCCTGATCCTCAGCTCAATATCATCACGGGTGAAACCGGAGCTGGGAAATCCATCATGCTGGGTGCTATTGGCCTGCTGCTGGGAAACCGGGCCGATACGAAATCCTTGTACGATTCTGCTAAAAAATGCATCATCGAAGGTACCTATGATGTGCTGGGCTATGCGCTTGAGCACGTATTCGAAGAAGAAGAGCTCGATTTTGGCACCCATTGCATTGTGCGCCGTGAAATAAGCCCCAGTGGCAAGTCACGGGCCTTTGTGAATGATACCCCTGTGAACCTCGAGACGTTGCGGCGGGTAACCAACCAACTGATGGATATTCATTCCCAGCACGATTCCATCATGCTGGGCAATAATGAGTTTCAGCTTGAAGTGGTGGATGTGTATGCCCAAACTGAAAATCTGCTCAAAAAATACCGAAATGATTATCGGAACTATCGGCAGGCAAAAGAACAGTACGAAACCCTGAAAAAGGAAACCGACCGCTTGCGGCGGGAGTTTGACTACAATAATTTTCTTTATCAGGAGCTCACCGAAGCGAACTTGACGCTTGACGAGCAGGAAACGCTGGAAAAGGAATTGAATCTGCTGGAAAACGCCGTAGAAATCAAGGAAAAGCTCCAATTGGCTTACGACTACCTGGATAATCCCGAACAATCGATTCTTGATCTGTTAAAGAACGCTGTAAGTACCCTTACCCAGGCCAGCCGCCTGGTGCAGGACTATGCTACCCTACGCGACCGTGCCCAAAGTACCCTGATCGAATTACGGGATTTGGCCGATGAGATCGGAACTGCCGGTGGACAGGTTGAGGTGGATGATGACCGCAGTACCCTGGTCCGTGAGCGACTGGATTTGATTTACCAACTTCAACAGAAGCATCAGGTACGTGCGGTCGCTGACCTACTGAAGATTCAGGCTAGTCTGGAAAAAAAGGTAAGCAAAGTCCTGAACATGGACGATGAACTGGCCAAGGCTCTGACAAATACTGAGCGCACGCATGACCGCATGATGCAGAGTGCACGGAAACTTTCCTCAGCCCGAAAGAACGTCACGAAGGCGATTGAGAAAAATGTATGCGAAGGACTCATCGATCTGGGAATGCCCAATGCATCCATCAGTATTGAGATTTCTGAGGTACCCCCTACCAGCGATGGGATCGACTTTTTTTCGTTTTTGTTCAGTGCCAATAAAGGAATTCGTCCCCAGGAGTTAAAAAATGTAGCATCAGGGGGCGAATTCTCGCGTCTGATGCTGGTAATTAAATACATCCTGGCCGACAAACGCAAACTTCCGACAATAGTTTTTGACGAAATCGATACGGGTGTTTCGGGTGAAATTGCAATCAAAATGGGAAATATGATGCGGCAGATGGCCAAAAACCACCAGATTATTGCCATCACGCATCTGCACCAGATCGCCGCTCAGGGATCGGCTCATTATTTTGTTTACAAAGACCACTCTTCGGATAAAACCGTCAGCCGGATTCGGCGCCTGGGCTTCGAGGAACGGGTAGGGGAAATAGCTCAGATGATCGGTGGCAACAGACCCTCGGAAACCGTAGTAAGCAATGCCCGTGAGATCCTGACCCATACTACTGCCCACATGAATGAAAAAACGCAAACCAAACTTTTTTAAAACGCTATCTTCTTAACCTACCCTCAACTACAAAGCATCATGAATACCCGGATATTGCTGTTCATACTGGTAACTTTTAGCATTTCATCCTGTAATCAAAAGGACGACCGCGTGCAGGAATTGGAAAAGGAAGTACTGGACATTCATGATGCCGTAATGCCCAAAATGGGAGAAATCATGGCTTTGAAAAAAGGGTTGGATCAGAAAATAGCCCAGTTGGATAGCATGCAGCAGGAGGGAGTCAGCAGCACAACCCTGGCGCAGGAACGCCAACAGGTATTGGACTTAAGCAAACGACTGACCCAGGCCGACAGCCTGATGATGGGGTGGATGTACGAGTACCGGGGTGATTCGGCGAAGGCTCTGCCGGATGGTGAGGCTCTGGAATATTTCAGACTCGAAAAGGATAAAATTAAGCATGTGCAGAAAATAACGGATGAAAGCATTCTGGATGCCAAAAAGTTTTTGAAATAAAATAAAAGAGTACGGAGCCTCAGGGCTTGAACAGTAAATGATTACCGAATATGCTGGATTCAAATGGATTACTTAAAATAACAGGGTTGGCATTGCTTTTAGCGGTGATGTGGGCCTGCGACGATACTCCGAACCGCCTCCCTATCTTGGGCGAGCGCGATGCGGTAACCCGGGAAGTGGATGGAAAAACGGTAATCGACACTGTTTATAATACAATCCCGGATTTTGCTTTCATCAACCAGAAAGGCGATACCGTAACGCAAAAGGATGTGGCTGGTAAAATATACATTACCGATTTCTTTTTCACTTCCTGTCCCACCATTTGCCCTGTGATGAAAAGGCAAATGATTAAGGTTTATGATAAAATTAAGGGTAATCCGGATGTCATGATTCTCTCCCATTCCATTGATCCTGAGCATGACACGCCTGCGGTACTTAACCAATACGCCCAGGATTTGGGAGTTGAAGGTACCCAATGGGAGTTTTTGACCGGTCCCAAGGAAAAGATCTACGACATCGGTCAGGGAAGTTACCTGGTGACTGCCAAAGAAGATGGTACTGCCGAAGGCGGTTATATTCACAGCGGGGCATTTGTGCTGATCGACAAAGACCGCCGGGTACGGGGTATGTACGATGGCACTACCGACGAAGGAGCCAAGAAACTGATGAACGACATCGACGTTCTGCTAGCCGAATACAAATGATGAGTATTCTGAAAGGAAATAGTATTGCGTGGGTGTTTTTGCTGGTACTCTGTGGCTGCCAAAGTGCGGAAGAGCTCAAGACTGAGCAGTACTATGCGGAAGGCTACCAACTCTACACTACACAGTGTTCAAACTGCCATCAGGCTGATGGCCAGGGTCTAGCTGACTTGTATCCGCCTCTTCGGGAGTCTACCTACCTGTCACGGAAAAATGATTTGATCTGTATTACCAAAAATGGTTTGTCAGGTAAAATTAAGGTAGGGAGCAAAACGTACAATCGCCCGATGCCCGCGAATCCTAAACTGACTGATATTGAAATTGCGGAGATTGTGACGTACGTTACCAACACCTGGGGAAAAGAAACGAATTACACGCCCATTGACTCAGTTACTGCCGCTCTGACCAGATGTAGTGACGGGAGCCTATTATAATAGGCTATTGCATGCCGGGGTCAACGTCAAAAATTCCGTAGGGGCGCCGGATACTCATGTACGAAAAATCCTGATTGGCATCTAGCCCTTTTCCGTTCGTATAGGAACCAGTCAAAAGATTTTTTATCGAAACATCTTCTTCCGTAAATACCTTTTTGGTGGTAGGATTCCAGGATAATTCCGGGGTGGTCAAGCGGCGCTGTTCCTGTTTGTTTACCACAATTACGTGACCTTTCACAATATACAGATTTTGGGCATTGTCGAAATGGCCTGAATCAGAGCGAAGCGTCGTAACCACCTGGCTACCCGTCGGGTCGAAAAAATTAATGTTGACCGTATCGGGAAATACCTTGTTCTCATTAGCATACCGGTATTGGAGAGGGGTTTTTACTTCAACCCGGAGCTTTCCAGCCTCACTATAAAAGAGTTGTACGTCATGCACTTCTTCAATAGGACCTTTGTAAAGCTCTACTTCCGGATTCTCTTTCTCTTTGCAGGATTCAAGTCCAAAGGCTAGGATGAGTAAATAGCCGAAGAGAAAAAATCGGAATTTCAGGTGAAATGCACACACGTACTTTTCTCTTTGATGCGCCATAAAAAGTGAAATCAATAGCTTGAAAATCAGGGCATCAATCTATTTTTTGTTTTTGGAACCAGCGGTCGGCAAATGTAATGCCCAATACTACCCGTCCATAACGTTCCTTGATGGATTGCGCACTAATGGCTCCACGTTCTCCTCCAATAAGGGACAGAGTAAGGGAGTTACCACCCAGTCCGAATGGAAAGGAAGCCCCCAGGCTAATATTCGTGTCGTTTAGCTTTAGGCCGGGAGGACTATAAGGCATTTGACCATGCGTAAGTCCAAGCCGGTATTCGACTTTCTGGAAATAAGGGGCGCCGAGGGAAAATTTTGGAATGTACTCAATGCCGGCATGAATGCGTCCTGCATCATTCAAGCCATCATTGGAGTCGGCAAAACTCCGGTATTCCGACCAGTTTTGCCGTTCGTAATCCACAGCCACAGTAAGTTTGTAAGGCCATTCGAGACTGGCGCCAAACCGATACTGGGAAGGAAGTCGGATGCCTCCTTTAGTGTTGTTGGACAACGTGTCCGATACGCCTACCGGAAAGCTGTTCAGGCTTGACTCGAAGCTTGTGGTCTGCCGGGCATTGAGATCCGTGCCGAAACTATAGGTACCCCCCAGATTCAGGTTAAGTTTGTTGTTTTGCTTCAACGGAATCTTGATGGCGGTTCCGGCCCGAAATGCAAAATCCGTATAGCTGTTACGCTCCGCCCGGCTTACCAGGTAGTCGCGGCCATCGCCAATAAGCAATTGGGATTCGGAGGCCCGCCGCACGTTGCCGAACAAGTAGGAGGCTTCAAGGCCCAGGCTGATGTATTTGCCCACTTCGACGGCATTGGTCAGGGATACTTTGTTGATAGCACCTTTCCCGGAATAATAGTAGTAGGTATTATAAATCGTACCGGGTACCTTACCATTCGTACGGCTTTCAAAATCCACAAAACTGTAAGGTTTCAGGCTTATACCAATGGACCATTTGGGGGCTGCCGGCAACGAAAGGGCAAGGTACCCAATGTTGGCTCCGAAGTCACGTTGTTGGGCCGTGGGTGAGCTGATGCGTTTGTACTGGCTAATGGCTCCAAACTCATACATAGTGAATCGGTTGCGCACCCAAAGGGCCGGATTGAGGTTGTTGATATGGAAGCCGTTACTAACGCTCACCCCTGCTTCGCCCATTCCCAGGCTGGAGCCAAACCCATCGCTGTACGACTCGCCCGCTCCCAGAACCGTGTAGGGCGAATTGCCAAGGCCTTGTCCGTAAGTTTTTGAAAATAAATGAGTTAAAATAAAAACCCCAATAAGGGTAGCGAACGTTCTATTCGTTTTGTAAATTGACATTATGTTGTAAAATTCGGTTCAATCCTATGAGTACGAGCTGCGGAACCACAAAGATGGGCGGTTTCAACAGACTTTCAAAAAACGGCACATCACCTCCACAAAGTACCACTCGGCAGGCGGGCGATTGGGTACGGTAGGCCGCCATAATTCCATTGATTTCGGCAACCAGGCCATTCATGACGCCACTCAGCATAGCGTGGCGGGTATTTTTTCCAATTAACGTTGGCGCGGGTCCAGGCTCAACCAGAGGAAGCCGTTGTGTAAACGTATGCATCGCCTTGAATCGCATGCGCATACCCGGAGAAATCAGCCCACCCTGAAAGCGGGCGGCCTGATCCAGATAGTCGTACGTAATGCAGGTACCCATATCGATTACAACCAGATCTTCGTTGGGAAAAAGATAACCCGCTCCCACGGCCGCGGCAATCCGGTCGGCTCCCAACGTAGCCGGGGTTTCGTAATCTTTGGTGATCGGGAGGGGTGTTTGACTATCCAGATTCAATACGGGAGCATTTGGTTGGATCGCCCTGCGAAATTCTTCCACATCTTTACCCACCGATGAAAATAGAATGTTGTCTACCGAAGAAGAACGCACAGCGTCGATCAACTGATCAAACGTAAGCCGGGTTTCGAACCGAAGCAATTCTGGTCCCTCGAACCACCCGATCTTGGCGTATGTATTTCCGGAATCGACCACTATATTCATGATTCCGCAAAATTCCCCTTTTATTTGCACATAAACTAACGCTAAGAATAGGAATCACCGGATGGAGAAGGCGGTAAACTGGTTGCAGTATCGTTTTTTGGACAATTCATTGGCAGACTACTGCTGGGCATTCGGCATTATATTGCTAGGTATCGCCTTCAAAAAAGCTATTTCAGCTGCTTTGAGCCGATTTGTATTTCGATGGGTGAGGAAAGAAAGCCATGAGGAGGTACCCTGGACCGAATTCCTTCGACTGCTGCGTCCTCCGCTTGAAGTATTTATTATGCTTCTGGCGTTATACCTGGCTTCCAAAAGCCTTGAGGTACCCGGGGCATGGGGTACCCCGTCCGACGGTGCTCTGGATTTCAGGGTATTGATTGAAAAGGTGTACTTCTCAGCATTTCTTTTGGCTCTTACCTGGCTGGGCATACGTTTCATCAAGTGCATGGGGCTGCTCTTCAAACTCAAAGCCCAGAAAACGGCTTCAAAGCTGGACGACCAGCTCGTCCCATTTTTCCGGGATTTGGTGATTATGCTATTTGTGATCGGGATGGTTTTCATTGCGCTGGGACGGGTCTTCTCCGTTGATGTGCTTACGTTGGTCACTAGCCTGGGTATTGGCGGCCTCGCTATCGCCCTGGCCGCCCGCGAAACACTCGAAAACCTATTCGCCTCGTTTGCCCTGATGATCGACCGGCCCTTTACGGTTGGGGATTCAATTAACGTGGGAGGTACTGAGGGTACCATCGTCAAGCTCGGATTTCGAAGTACCCGGTTACAGACCTTCGACGGGAGCCTGGTGACCCTTCCCAACCGCCTGTTAACTTCCCAGTCCCTGGAGAATCTGTCGGAACGCCGCCAGCGGAGGGCACGGTTTGTGGTGCGTTTGGCCTACGATACCCCCGGCCCTACTGTAAAAGCTATTGTGGAAACGATCCAGCAACACATCGACCAGAATCCCGAGACCAACGAAGAGCCGGGGGTAATTCGGTTTGATGCATTTGGCGAAAGTTCTTTGGATGTTCTGGTCATATTTTATGTCCAAACGGCCATAGCCCGTGAATTTAATCGCGTAAAAGAGGAAGTGAATTTAAAAATCCTGGAAATTGTTAAAGACTCGGGTGGCCGATTTGCATTTCCCAGTAGGGAGTTGTATATTCGCCAGGAATCTTCATCAGCCCTTCCCGAATCGGAAACCACATGATTGCTGAGCCTTTCTGATCTTCCATTTGGAACAAAAACAAGTCCCCTTATTGGAAATTCATAATTTTGCATTAACATTGTGGGCAATTCAGACGCTTCATAGTCAGTAAAAGCCCCATAGTATCCTTACTATCTTGCCACTCGTTGGTTCTTCGTTCCTCATCCTATCATTCTGAATGTATCACCGCATCTCTCGTAGTGACCTTTTACAATCACTTTTGCCCCCAGTTATTCAAAAAACTTAATCGTTACAAATCACTTATCTGGTAAAGTGTTTCTTTACTTTCCATTCCCGTATGCTTACAATTGATGAACTGAACTTGAAACTCCTTTCGGAGTTACGAACTATCGCGGAGAAGTTTTCCATAAAAGACAATGGAAAACTCTCAAAAAAAGAACTAATCTACAAAATTCTCAGCCAGCAGGCAGTGATGCCGGGTGCTGAAACCGATTCAAACGGAAGCTCGGAAACCGTAAAGAAAGGGGACGAGCCCAAGAAAAAGCGCACCCGTCGGCCGGCCGCTTCCGAAGATGTGGCTACTAAACCCTCAGCGACGGTTAAGGAGCCGGAAACTACTTTGGCCGAAAGCGCTCCTGAACCCCTAGTTGCCGAAAAAACGCCAGCACGCAAAGCACGTCCGGCCAAAACAGGAGGACGTACCGACAAAGCTGCTAAATCCTCACGGGTAGTGGATACCGCCGCTGATCAGGGCGCAGATCTGGATATTTCGGAAGATTTAGGTACGGAAGTGAGCCCTTCGGAGGAGCCGGTACGTGAAGTGCGGAATGAAAGTGAAAGCCAGCCGGCCCCGGTGGTTGAAAATTCGGACAACCACAAGGATTCGGATAAAACAACCCGCGCTGCCACCCCGGAACGCCCCAACTCTAACAACAACCAGTCGCGCGAACAAGCCCGGGAGGACCATACTAATAAGATCAAGCGTAACTACAACAATTACGTTCGGGAGTTCGACGGCTTGATCATCAACGAAGGGGTTCTGGAAATCATGCAGGACGGGGGCTACGGCTTCATGCGGTCGGCGGATTATAACTACCTCGCCAGTCCCGACGACATTTATGTTTCTCCTTCGCAGATCAAGCTGTTCGGATTAAAAACCGGCGATACCGTGAAAGGACAAATCCGCCCGCCCAAAGAAGGAGAGAAGTACTTTGCCCTGCTCCGGGTGGAAACGGTAAATGGAAAAACCAGCGAAGAAATTCGCGACCGGGTACCCTTCGAATACCTGACGCCTCTATTCCCGGAAGAGCGCCTCAATCTCAGTACCCGTCCCGATCAATACTCGACCCGGGTACTTGATCTGTTCGCCCCGATTGGCAAAGGACAGCGGGGTATGATCGTGGCCCAGCCCAAAACCGGTAAAACGGTACTGTTGAAAGAAATCGCCAATGCCATCACCCGCAACCACCCCGAGGTATTCCTGATCATCCTGCTCATCGACGAACGTCCCGAAGAGGTGACCGATATGCAGCGCAGCGTGCGGGCGGAGGTTATTTCCTCCACCTTTGATGAGCAAGCCGACCGCCACGTAAAAGTAGCCAGCATCGTACTCGAAAAAGCCAAACGTATGGTCGAGTGCGGACATGATGTAGTGATTCTGTTGGATTCAATCACTCGCTTGGCCCGTGCCTACAATACGGTGGTACCTTCATCGGGCAAAATCCTGTCGGGTGGGGTAGATGCCAATGCGTTGCACAAGCCCAAGCGATTCTTCGGTGCGGCCCGTAATGTGGAGAAGGGCGGTTCGCTCACCATTATTGCTACGGCGTTGATTGACACGGGTTCCAAAATGGACGAAGTGATTTTTGAAGAATTCAAAGGTACCGGCAACATGGAACTCCAGCTCGACCGCAAGCTGTCCAACAAGCGCGTGTTCCCGGCTATCGACGTGATGGCCTCAGGTACCCGCCGTGAGGATCTGTTGCTGGACAAGGAAACCATGCAGAAAGTGTGGATACTTCGCAAGCATATGTCCGACATGAATCCTATGGAATCTATGGACTTCCTGCTCGACAACATGAAAGGTACCCGCAACAACGAGGAGTTTTTGATTTCGATGAATCGCTAAACCGATGCGATGGTCGCATACAGAAGCCCGCTTTTCTTCAGGAAGCGGGCTTTTTTTGATTATATTCTACCAATCCTGCGCTTTGTGTGGTAAGAGTACCCAGGCCAGGTGCCTACCCTAACTTCTGAATATCGCTATGTCTACCCGCAATGTACCCTGGTGGATCGCCCTGATCGTGTGGATGGGCTTGTCGACTTACTGGCATGTTTGCAAGATCAAAGAATTGTGTGCAGATCCTGTTACTCCCCAGGTAGTTTCGGAAGCCGTAGCAATGGAGGCCTTGCGTATTCAGGATACGGACAGCTTGGTACTAGTGTCGGAAGGTAATTTCGTCTTCTTAAAATCAGGTGCGGACGCAGAGATGAGTCAGGTGCGGAATGAGCTGGATTCACTTGTGGTTTATTTGCAGGAGCATCCTGGTAAAAGGCTGGCTTTGGTTGGGAGGTACGCATCGGTCGAAACGAATACGACTACATTTCCGGATCTGGGTATCGCCCGGGCGGAAAGCGTGAAGCAGTACCTGGTGGGGCAGGGGCTTGCTTCCGGGCGTATAGCCACAAGTAGTATGATTTTGGATTCCCTGAGCTTTCACAACGATACGCTCCGGGGCGGAATTGATTTCATCTTTAAAGAGCCAATCCCCGAAACCGAAGAAGGGCTGGCCAACGCTCAAAGGTTCGAAAGTGTATTTAAACCCATTGACTTATATTTTCCAACGGGCAGTGCAGATTACATTAATACCGATGCAAACCGACAGTTTGTGGAGGAAGCTCAGAGGTATTTGGCTGAAAATAAAGACAAAAAACTAATCTTGACCGGTCATACTGACAATGAAGGCGATGACGAAATAAATATGACTTTGTCAAGAGACAGGGCAGAAGGTGTCAAAAAACAGTTGATGCAACTTGGAATTACGGCCGACCAGCTGGTGACGGACGGCAAAGGCGAAACGCAGCCCAAGGAATCTAATGATACTCCCGAGGGCCGTCGGGCCAATCGTCGCGTGGCTATTGTGGTTCAATAAAAAGTTTTACCCTAAAAACCTTTCACGCCTATGTTTGATTTGAATCCATTGGGCCAGCCTGATGCGTGGTGGCAACATCTGGTGATGCTAGCCGTAGCAGCCTTGATTGGCCACATTATTGGGTACCGCACAAGTCGGGGCATTGCCGTGCAGCTCGAGGCGGAACTTGCCGAACTGGACGACCTGCTCGATTCTTGCCAGCAGGCTACAAAGCTACCTGGGAAACCGTCGATAACTTCCGTTTCGGATGAGCCCGCTTTCATTGCTCCCGAACCACTCGATATGATTCCGGTACCTGCTTCCCGTGTTTCAAACCCGGCCGGTGTACCTCAAAACACACCCGTTGCTCATGACGATCTTAAAATTGTGGAGGGAATTGGGCCTAAAATCGAAGAGCTACTTAATAAAGAGGGTATTCTCACATTGGTTCATCTGAGCGAGGCGAGCCATGAGCGGCTCACGGATATTCTACGGGCGGCCGGAAAGCGGTTCCAGATGCATGATCCCGGCTCGTGGCCCCGACAAGCTGAACTTGCCGCCACGGGTAAATGGGAGGAACTTCGAGCCTGGCAGGAAGAACTGCATAAAGGCAGGACCACGTGACATTCTCCAATAAGGCAGCTGACATCAAGGCCCGATTTTCTCGACTACAAGTAGGTACCCTAATCTTTCAGATTTATGTTGTTATTACAACTGACTCCTCTCAATCGACCCGTGGCTATTGCAGAAATCGTGCTGCTATTGGCGGGTTCCGCCTTTGTGGGCTGGCTTTTGGCCCGTTGGGTTATGGCGAGCCGGGTTAACGGCCTACGCGAAGCCATCGCTGACCGGCAAAACGAACTTGACGAGTGCGAAGCCAAACAGCAAACGGCTGCCTCGTCCGTTGCAGGTACCACGGTTCCCGACCTGATACATTCAGAATCAGGTACTTTATCGGGCCGCATACAATCGGTGGCTGATAACTTGAAACTTGTGGAGGGCATCGGCCCCAAAATCGAAGGCCTGCTCAACGCGGATGGTATAAAAACCTTTGCCAAACTTGCGGCCACCAACCCGCAGCATATTGCCGGACTATTGAGCGCTGCCGGGCCGCGCTTCCAAATCCACGATCCCGAAACCTGGCCGCAGCAAGCAGCCTTGGCTCGTGATGGCAAATGGGAGGAGTTGAAGGAGTTGCAAGAGAAACTAGTAGGGGGTAGGGATTGATGGTATGAATAGTGAAAAATTAATAATTGTACTGAGGGTCTAAGACTCATCTATTCTATTGAAGCGGGGTACAACAATCTTGCGCTCCGCTTTTGTTGATATTTTTTCTGAAAATATTTGCTAGTTCTGGTCAAGCCAATTCATATAATTCTTGACAAATTCCTCACTTCGGTTTATTATTTCAATGACATTTCCCTGAGAATCTTTCTTAATTTCTTGAAGAGAATGGTCACAATCCAGGCAAGGTTTCAGAGTAAGATTGGTTTTTCCAGCCCTCGCAAACCGAATCGGGAGCAGGTCGTTTTCTTCCACAATATCCCAATCTCCGTCTAGCGTACCGTAAGAGATATAAATGGGAATATCCAACTGCAACAAACTCTCAATGGCAGGTTCTGAAAAAGACGACCAAGCATAATAGGTATCGTAATATTTTTTGTCTATAGATTTTGGATGGGCACAAATATCTTTCCAGAGCACATAAAGTGAATCAATCCGTTGCTGCGTTTCCTGCGCAGTAGCTTTCCCCGTCAAATACTGATGCCTTTGTTCCTTGATTAGGTAGTCGAATCTGCCGTTGGGATGACTGGAATAAGCAACTAAATGCGTGACTGATTTATTAATTGTGGCTAGTTTGGCCGCGACATTATAGCCTTCTGATCCGCCTACTAACACCACTTTTTTTGTATCCACCCAAGGTTGATGAATTAGGAAGCCAAGCACTTTGTCCGAGGAAGCCACATATTGGTTCAGATTATTATTATTCAAATATTTATCTGACGTTAAGCGTCCATTCCTGACTTTCTCAAAATATTGATTTACCTCCGAAGAATTAAATATCAAGGGTACTCCTGGCTTAGATATCGATACCATATGGTACTCTTTGAGGTAGTCAGGAAATTGTTGAGGAAGGGAATTAATGGATACACCCTCTGGATAACGAGTAAAAATAGGAATAGGAAGCGAACCCTGTCTATATAAAATTATCGGTTTTTTTATCAGTTCTTCGCCCGGTTTTGAGATTACGAAAAATCTGATTGTATCTCTATTTTCCACGAGTTCAAACCCCCGGTAGAACTTTCCTTTCTCTATTTCATTCATTTCACTTTGGGTTTGACCAAATGAGATTAAGCTTAGCAAAAAGCAGTAAGGCAAAAGAATATGTTTCATAAGTTTTTTCTTACAAATGAAATTTATTTTTTCCAAATTTGCGTCTTAAAAAAGCTTAAATGAAAAAGGCCCGGACGTTTCCGCCCGGGCCAAATAAAGATACATTTTCAACTCCCACAAATCAAAGTACCTCCACGGTACGCTGAATAAAGGTAGTCAAAGCCTTGCCACTCAACATACCCTGCGACAACAGGGCCAGGTCGTAGGCCTGCTTGGCTAGTTCTTTTTGCTGGGCTTCATCCTCAGTAGCCAGGATTTTTTCGGTCAGTGGGTGATTGGCGTTCACCGATACGGTGTACATCATTGGCATGTTGCCAAACATCGACGCCTGGCCAGAAATAGCCTGCATATCCGTCATGCGCCTCATAAATTCGGGGAACGTAATGACTACGGGTAGCTCGTCGGTTGGCATGGCTTCCACCTGTACGCTGGCGGCCTTGGATTCCATGATACCCTCGAAGAGTACCTTGGCTTTTTCCTTCTGCTCTTCGGAAAGCACGCTTTCCAGGGTGATGTCTTTCTCGATCAGCTTGTCGACCGTATCGGCGTCCACGCGCTTTACATTCACTTTTTCAAGCTTCTGTTCCAGTACCCCAATGAAGTGCGGGTCGATCACGGTATCCAGCAATAGAACATCATAGCTGCGCTTTTTGGCTGACTCGACAAAAGCATCCTGCTTCTTGGGATCGTTGGTGTATAGCCAAATCTGGTTCCCGTTTTTATCGGTCTGATTGTCTTTTACGGCTTCGCGGTACTCTTCAAAGGTAAAGTGCTTGCCGTCGATATTTTTAACCAGACAGAAATCCTTGGCTTTTTCGTAAAATTTATCGTCGCTGATGATACCGTACTTCACGAACAGCCCGATGTCGTCGAATTTCTTTTCAAATCCCTCCCGATCATTTTTGAAAATTTCGGACAGTTTGTCGGCTACCTTCCGGGTGATGTAGCCATTGATCTTCTTCACGTTGCTGTCAGCCTGTAGGTAGCTCCGCGACACGTTCAGTGGAATGTCGGGTGAGTCGATGACGCCGTGCAGCAGTTGCAGGAAGTCAGGTACGATGTCCTTCACCTCGTCGGTAATGAACACCTGACGGCTGTATAGTTTGATTTTCTCTTTCTGAACCTGGAAATCGTTTTTCAATTTGGGGAAATAAAGTACCCCGGTCAGATTGAACGGATAATCCACATTGAGGTGAATCCAGAACAGCGGGTCTTCGCTATACGGATACAGTTCCTTATAAAATTCAAGGTAGTCCTCGTCTTTCAAATCCGCCGGATTCTTGGTCCAGATCGGGTTCGGATTGTTGATGATCTTGTCTTCAAACTCGATTTCAACGGGCAGGAACTTGCCGTACTTTTCCAGAATTTCCCGCAGGCGGAATTCACTCAAAAATTCCTCCGAATCGGGCGCAATGTGCAGGATCACATCCGTCCCGCGCTCGCTGCGCTCGGCGGGACCAATCTCAAATTCTGTAGAACCATCGCATTCCCAGCGTACGGCTTCCGCACCTTCTTTATACGAAAGCGTCACGATCTCGACTTTGGAAGCTACCATGTAGGCCGAGTAGAAGCCTAAGCCAAAATGGCCGATGATGTTTTCCTTGCCGCCTTCCTTGTCTTTGTATTGTTCCACAAACTCAGCCGCACCGGAGAAAGCGATCTGGTTGATGTATTTCTTGATTTCGTCGGCGGTCATGCCGATGCCGCGGTCGCTGACGGTGATCGTCTTGGCTTCCTTGTCCAGTTTTACAGATACTTTCAATTCGCCCAGCTCTCCGTTGAATTCGCCGTAAGAGGTCAGCTGTTTCAGTTTTTGGGTGGCATCCACGGCGTTGGAAACCAATTCCCGCAGAAATATTTCGTGGTCGGAATAGAGGAATTTCTTAATGATTGGAAAGATGTTTTCCGTGTGAATGCTAAGGGTACCTTTTTCTTGTGCCACTGATTCCATATTCTTCAAGCGTTTATTTTTACAAAATGATTTTTACCTAACAATAGCCCCCTCAAATTTGCGTTCCAATACCAAAAATTAGTCCCCCGCTGACAGATTGACAGATGATGCGCGCATTTGAGCCATCGGTTGGTATCTGAAAGGCATTTTAGTTAATATTGCAGCCACGAAACCATCTCCTTGACAATGAAGTTGAACAAATCTTTTTTCGCTGCCCTGCTGGTGGCCGCTTTATTTGCCTCCTGTGCCCCAAGCACCGTTCCGTTTACTAATTTCACTGTCTTTACCGAGGATCTGCGGGGTACCCTTGAAAGTGCCGGTATTCCGCTTTCCAAGGTGCAGTTTTACAACGATAAGCCAATCATGATCAAACGGCAGGGAGTCAACGCCAACGATATCAGTGTGGATGCCGAGGGACAGATTAGTATCCAGAATGGTAAGACTGTGCAGACCATCAATGTACGCCCCTTTACACCCGGCGTGGTTATGAGTAACACGGGAGGCTCGCTCAATGTGTCCTTTGACGATACTCAAAAAGACAAGCAAGGCATGCACTTCATATTGCAGGGAAACCAGTACTATCTGGAAACCATGGATGACTCCAAATTCATGTACAACGGCAGTACCTTCGATATTCAAACGGGGGTAGGCGCGCGGTTGTTCGTAAGCAAAGACCTGCTCAACCAGATCAACCGGCAGAACGAAACCCAGAAAGGCCGTCGGGTCGGGGGGCAGTAAGTTGTTGGATTGTTTTTTGTGAAACTGTTGAATTGTTTTTTGTTGAATTGTGGAGTATTCTTTGAGAATAATTACTTGAAAGTCAGTAGATAAAACTACCGTGCGTATTTTTTAAACACAAAACACAAAACACAAAACACAAAACACAAAACACAAAACACAAAACACAAAACACAAAACACAAAACACAAAACACTACTTCTTCTTAAAGTACCTGATCATTTCGCCGTAGCCCATGCCCCGAGCCAAACCCCACACAGCCTGAGTGATGCGCTTTACCTTGGTGTCGTGAGTTTTGGCACTTTCAATCCAGTTCGAGAAATAGTTCTGGTGGCTCTTCGGAAGTTTTTTGAAATGCTCCAGCGCATCAGGCTCATCGGCCAGGCAGACCATCAAATCCTCCGATAGTTCAAGAGGTGAATCATCCCGTTCAAGTTCCAGGGTAGCCGTTGCCCCTTCCTGCTTGCGAATGGCCCGACGCATGTCGGCGTTTGTGGGGAGAATGAAGGTACCTTCGCCGGTGGGAATCAGGGCCGTTTGCCTGAGTGGATGATCGTCGATTTTGCCCCTGACCCGAAATGAAGTACGTACACCAGGATTGAGTTGTTCGGTGACGTCGATTGGAATTTCGATATAAATCCAGCCTGTCTTTTCGCCTTTCTCTCCGAATTTTTGTAATTGGGCGGTAAAGCGTACCATGCTAGGTTTGTCTACAAATCAAGAATCAAAGTACCATTCCATCCACAATGACCCGCACGGCGTGCAACGAACTTGTCACTTTGAAATCAGGAAAACGCGCTTCGAACTTATGACTGTCAAATACATAATCCCGGCTATACTGATAAGCCATTTCCTTAAACTCCCTCATTATTGGTACGAAAATACCCAGTACACCCATCAGCCAAACGGGCAGTACCTGGTACTTGGGTTCGACGTTCATCTGCCGGGCAAACAGTTCAATCCACTGCTTTCCCGTCAGCTGAGACCGGTCGGTCGGTAGGTGCCATACCTGATTATAGGCATCCGGTGTGTTGCCAAGCAGAGCGGTAGCCTGACCTGCGTCAGGCGTAAAGGTAAAATTATGCAATTTGCTCACATCGGCGAACCAGTTGGCCTTCTTGCCTTGCCGGAAGTTCTTATAAACGGTTTCGATCAGTACGCTGTTTTTGGGGCCAATGAAGTCCGCCGAGCGGGCGATCAGTGCGGTGAGCTTCCCGCTTTTTACTTCTGCCATGATCATTTCAACCAATTCTTTTCGTACCGCTCCTTTTTTACTGGTAGGCCGCATGGGCGTTTCTTCGGTCATCGGATTCAGATGGTCCGGATCGTACATGTAAACATTGTCGAAGAACACTAGCTTGGCCTTATGTTTCTTGCAGGCGTCGATGACATTCCGCATAAAAGGCGGCCATACTTTCTGCCATACATTGATGCTGTATTCAAAGCCTACCGTTACGTATACAATGGCTGAGCCTGCGACCGCCCGGTCGATTTCGCTGGCTTTCGAAAGATCGGCAGCCATCAGCTCGTCCGAATCATGGATCTTTTTCGGGGAACGACTCACCAGCCGGATGCGGGTCGTATATTCAGGCAGGGCTTTGGCGAGTTCAACGCCAATGGAGCCACCCGAACCGAGGATGGTCTGGAGATCGTTAGAAGGAGTTTTAACTTCTAGGGGCATCGGGTAAAGTTTTTCAGTATAAAAAGGGAAAGTACGATTTTTATTGAAATCAACGATTACCCCACTATTATATTAATCGCCGGAAATGAGTATCTTCCTTTCCGGATCACAATCCGCTTGCTTATTGAATCGATAACCTACCCCCTTAATTCCCATGAACCGAAGAACATTCCTTGAAACCAGCGCTTTGGGTCTAGCGGCCGGTACCCTCACTTTTTCCACAGGCGAATCTTGGGCCGCGTTGCCTTTAAAAGCAGTCAAACAACCGATCGGCTTCCAGTCGTATGTCCTGCGCAAAGAAATAAGTGAAGACATCGAGGGTACCCTGAAGCAAATGAAAGCGTACGGATACCAGCACGTAGAAATGTGTTCCCCCTCGGGGTACCAGAAGTTCGCCTTTGCGCCTTTGGTAAAGTACTCGGGTAGGGAATTGAAACAAATCATCACCGATGCGGGACTTGCGTGTGAAAGTTGCCACTTCACTTTGCCCGAAATGCGGGATAATCTGGACGATCGCCTCGATTTCGCCCGGCAGATGGGTCTGAAATATTTCGTGTGTTCCGGCGGACTGGCTTCAACTACTCTGGACGAGGTGAAGGCCAAATGTGCTGAGATGAACCGAATCGGTGAGAAAATCGCCAAAGCTGGTTTCACGACGGGTTATCACAACCATAACGTAGAATTTGAAAAGAATTTCGATGGAAAAGTGATGTACGATGTACTGATGGAGGAGTTAAATCCCGATTTCGTCAAGATGCAGTTTCAGGTGGCGGTGGCTACCCTGGGCTACAAAGCGGCCGACTATTTCCGGAGGTACCCTGGACGATTCATCTCGGCGCACTTGCAGGATTATGATCCCAATGATTATAAAAAAGAGGTGGTTCTGGGGCAGGGTATTGTAGACTGGAAAGATTTCTTTGAGGCCTCCAAAAAAGGAGGATTGAAAGTGGTCTATGTGGAAATGGAATCGAACCCGGGTACCCTGAAGGATAGCGTTACGTATTTGAAGAACTTGTAATGGCAAGATATGTCTATTGGTCAATCTGCTTTTATTAATATTCTAATCTATGCAATCTAAACTGAGACTTTTGCTTATATTTTGCTTGGTACCTTCGTTGATTTCATGCCAAAGTGCCGGGGAAAGCGGGGAGGGGGAAAAAGGTACTGAAGTATCGAGCCAAGCTGGATCCAAGCCAAAGATTAAAAGCTTTGTGGTCGATGCGGTTGCTCTGTCAAAAGACTACAAGACTTGGTACAGCTATCATTATCGCACCATTCATTTGGCCCGAGACTTTACCGGACTCGATACGGATTCAAGCCTGTTGGCAAAGGCAGATTTTCTGACAAAACTGACCAGTGGAGATTTTATCGCGCTCAAAACCAGTGAAAGAAATGATGTTCCAGTGTACACTTTGCAAAAACTAAATAAAAGGGAACCCAGTATAAGTGCAACAATCAAAAATTTGGCTTCCAACGAACTAAAAAACCTGAATATGGAAGGTAAAGAAATGCCAAATTTCAGCTTTACGGATTTGAAAGGAAATCTATATGATCGTACAACAAGTAAGGATAAGGTTTTGGTGTTAAAATGCTGGTTTATTGGGTGTGTAGCATGCGTAAAGGAATTTCCGGAATTAAACAAACTTGTTTCTGAATACCAGCAAAATGCCGGGGTGCAGTTCGTTAGTTTGGCAATGGATAGCAAGCCTCAGCTAGAACACTTCCTTCAAAAAAAGCCGTTTAATTACGCGGTTGTGCCGAACCAAGAAGAATTTATGCAAAATAAATTGGGTATCATGATGTACCCTAGCCATCTGATCGTTAATCGAGAGGGAAAGATTGTGAAGGTAGTCAATGATGTCAATGACCTAATTCCGGCTCTGAAAAAGGAAACGGAGCAAACCCGTCTTTGAAAAAGCTAATTGGGCTTGTAAATCACAGCATTGGCCAGTATCCGGACGTAGGTAGGATCGGCAAAATCCTGGGCGTAATGTCCAGCCTGACTGTAAAATACCCAGCCTTTCCCTACCTTCATGCACCAGGCCGACCGATCCTGCATCCATTCCCGTCCTTCGGGATCGGTAAATTTGAAACCGAGCAGAATCGTGCGGGGAGTCAATAATTTATGATTGAGATAAACTTCGGTTTTGGGGAAATTGAAGCCGGGGAGTTTGCTGGATTTTGAGGTACCTTCCGGCTGATATTTGATTTTCTCGGGGTAAGATACCTTGTTTGTCGTAATAAAATGGGTTGGCGCCAGGTTCACAATATCCATGTTCATATCGTCGATGTACTTGTACGCCGGAGCAGTATCTTCCGCTTTGGGCAATTCCAGACCCAGGAACGAAAACCAATCCTTGTTTTTTCGCTTACCCGAGCTAATGGAATGGTGGAGTACGATGAGCTTCCCGCCCGCGTTGGCATATTGAATGAAGGCCTCCTCCGGCTCCGGATTTAGATCTTTGTGAATGTACACTACCACCGCCTGATACCCCGACAAAGATTGGGGAAGGTCAGTCTGCGCGATGATTTTTGATGAGAGCCCTTCCTGCTCTTGCAGGCCTTTGGCCAGAATTTCCATGGCCGGAAACTCATCGGCTACCATTAGGATTTCCTGCGCCGACAGGTAACTGATTTTGAATAGCAGGAAGGTAAGGGCCAGTAGTTTTTTTTTCATAGCGGGCGTTGAAATAAGGTTCTACACCTCCCTAAAAGAAAGTATGTTCAGTGACTTACCCACTAGCCAGGTTGCTTCCTTCCTGTAAAGTTTGATTCTACATGACTCTTGTGAATAGAAATCGTCGTCGTTTTTGTATCTTTCCACAAGCATGCTTACTACTTATTAAAATTTTTTCAGCTATGAAAAAACACTACTCACTTAGTCTGTTTAGTATGTTCCTTATTTGCGCACTCCGGGCGTATGATACCCAGGGACAGGCCCTTCGAATACCTAGCGATCAAAATTTCTCAAATTCTACAGGCCGGCGTTTAGGCGCTACCGTGATCGAGGTCAAATGGAACGCTCCCGGTGTGAAGGGCCGGGAAGGCAAAATCTGGGGTACCGGCATTGCACCCTACGGTTTTACGGTGCTTGGTTATGGTTCCAACGTCGAGTCGCCCTGGCGCGCGGGTGCCGATGAAGCTACCACCATTTCCTTCTCGACTGATGTGCGGATCAATGGAAAGCCCCTGTCAGCCGGGAAATACGGATTTTTTATCGCTTTGTATCCCGATTCGTGCACGTTGATTTTTAATAAAAACACAGAGGGGTGGGGAAGCTATTTTTACGATAAAGCCCAGGATGTTCTGAAAGTCACGACCCGGCAGCAAAAGGACCTGCCCACCTTGCAGGAGCGTCTGGTGTATGAATTCGGCCATCAGACCGAGCAATCAGTAGAATTGGCGTTGTTGTGGGAATTCTGGAAAATCCCGATGACGATTGAAGTCGACCTGAAAGAAACGGTCCTGGCCAGTATTAAGTCCCAAATGAGCGGTGCTTTGGGGTTTGATCCACCCAGTCTGATAGCTGCCGCCAGGTGGTGTCTACAGAACGACACCAACCTGCCCGAGGCACTAAGCTGGATAACTTCGGCTTCTGACGCCAGTCTGGGAGGCATCCGAACGTTCAACGTCCTCTCTACCAGGGCCCGGCTTCAGGCAAAAATGGGTAAAGATACTGAAGCGGCCAGCCTGATGAATGAAGCCTTGGAAAATGGATCGGCCATTGAATTGCATCAGCACGGTAGGCAATTGTTAAGCGAGAAAAAGTCAAAAGAGGCTTTGGCTGTTTTTGAGCAGAACTACAAAAAACATAAAGGTACCTGGCCAACTAATGTCGGTATGATGCGGGGGTATTCGGCCAATGGAGATCTGAAAAAGGCATTGGAATATGCCAAAGCCGCCCGCCAGCAAGCGCCGGACGATGTAAACCGGCAATCGCTTGACGAGGCTATTAAGCAATTGGAGCAGGGAAAGGCATTATAGCGGGGTGCCAGATCCAGGTACCCCAGGCCTCCTTAAAATCGGAGAGTACCCCAATGCCATAGGGAGATAAGCGTATTCATTGGGTCATTCCTAATGACCGGAATGACTATTATAAAATAAATTTAGTTCTGTATTTGCAGAACTAAAAGAACTTAACTACCTTTGTCCCATCAAAAGGCAAAAACTATGAGCGAGAATAAGATAGATCTTCGGAAAAACCAGATTGAATTGCTGGAAAAGGCGGCTGTCCTGTTCGAAAAAGGGAACATGCAGCCAGCGGTTGCCAAAATTCTGGCCTTGCTGCTGGTAAGTGACAATCCCGAGCTTTCATTCGATGAGATCCGGGAAACGCTCGAAATCAGTAAAAGTGCGGCCAGTGTGGCAATTAACCAACTCCTGAGCTCCAACAGGATCGAGTACATCACCCGGCTGGGAGACCGGAAGCGGTATTTCAGGAGCCGCATCAAAAGCTGGCAGGAGGATATGGAGGAGCAAAACCAAGGTTTGAAAATAGCTGTCGATATTCTGCAACAGATCAGGGATCAGCGTCCGACCGAAACAGTGGAGTTCAATGCGAATCTGGAAAAAATTATTGCTTTCCTTCATTTCATGATCGAGGAGCTGCCCGATTTGCACAAAAAGTTTGAAATGAAGTACCAATAAAAAAATTTACCTCAAATGGTTCTTTGAAATTAGAACTAACTAATAAATTAAAAACAAAATGAATAAAGAAATCAGAAAAGCAGGCATTGCAGGAATGTTCTTGCTCCTGACCAGCACCGTCTTCGCGCAAACTACCGACACGTTGCGGCTATCACTCGTAGAAGCGGTGAATCTGGCGATCAGGCAGAATCCTCAACTACAAAGTGTACAACTGGACGAAGAAATCAACTTGGCTAAGGTGAAAGAAGTGAAAGCCTCAGCCTTGCCCCAGGTGAATGCAGACGCTTCCTACACGGATAATTTTCTGCGGGCTTCGCAGATTTTACCCGGTGAAGTATTCGGAAGGCCGGGTGAGTCGATTGCCGTCAAGTTTGGTACCCGCTATCAGATAGGCGCAAACGCACAGGTGTCACAAACTTTGTTCAACCCGGCACTCAACATTGGTTTGAAAGCCGCCAGGGCCAGTCAGGGACTGTATGAATTGCAGACCTTCAAAAGCAAGGAAGATCTGATTTACAATGTCATCAACCTGTACATGCAACTGCAAATGGTTGAAAAACAGACCGAATTGGTAGAAAGCAATCTGGACCGGACTCAGCGCCTGATCGATATAACCAGCGCTCAGTTCAAAGAAGGTATTGTCAAAAAAGTGGATGTGGACCAACTGAAAGTGAGCTACACGAACCTGACTACTCAGCTTTCCAATGTTGCCAACAGCCGGGTTCAGTTGCTCAATAATCTGAAAACGCTGATGAATGTGGACAGCGAACAAGCCATTGCCATTACGGATATTGGGACTGAGCCGATTGCAGTTTCGCAGGAACTGAACCTGGATGCCAACATCGACCTGGCTTTGGTAGACTACCAGCGCAAATTGCAGGACCTGAACACGGCCAGCATCCGGGCGGGCTACCTACCCTCGCTCTCGCTGATTGCCAACTTTGGTTACCAGTCACAAACCAACGAACTATTTAACAGCTCAGCTACGAAGGGTTTTCCCTCCGGCTTGTACGGCCTGCGGCTGAGCATCCCGGTTTTTGACGGATTTGCCAAGAAAAGTAAGATTACCCAAAGCCAATACAAAGTACATCAGCTGGAACTCAACCGCAAGTACCTCATGCGGAATGTAGAAAACCAGTTCGTGAACGCCCGCAACAATGTGCAGCAGAACCGGAAGGTACTTCAGGCCCAGCAGGAGAATATGAAGCTGGCCGAACAACTCTACAACGTGGCCAAGCTATCCTATACCGAGGGTATATCACCGTTATCGGAGTTGATCAATGCTGAGAATGGCTTGAAAGAAGCTCAGAACCAATACCTGACCGCCATGCTGCAGATCAACCTGGCCGAGCTAGACTTGATGCAAAGTAGCGGACAACTCACCCAGATTATCAAACAGGCCCTTCCCCTGCAAAACTAAATTCAACCAAGTACCCTATCAAAAACAATCATAAAAATGAAAACTGCATCACAGAAAAAATCTCAAACCCGGAACCTGGTAGTTATTGGTACGCTCGTGCTGCTGGTTAGTTTTATCGGCTTCCGGTTGTACGCCAACAAGAAAGAAATCAACGAACGCTCGGAGGCTGTGCCAAAGGGGATCACCGCCATGCCGGTAAAAGTAGCCAGTGCGCAGCTGAAAAACCTCGACAAAAGCCTGCGCTTCACCGGATCGTTCGAAGCCCGCAAAACCCTGCCTCTGATCGCGGAGGCGCAGGGCTCCATTACCCAACTGAATATTAGGGAAGGACAATCCGTGAGCCGAGGTATGGTAGTTGCCCGCATCGATCCCACGGCTATTCAGTCCAACCTGGCTACGGCTACAGCATCGTACAATAATGCGGTGAAAAACAAAGAACGCTACGAAAGGCTCGTGGAAGCCGGTGCCATCAGCCAAAAACAATACGAAGATGTAGCCTTGAATGTAGAAAATGCCCGGGCAAGTCTGACCAGCATTCAGCAGCAAATGAAATATACGGTGGTGCATTCGCCTATGTCGGGCATCATCGGCGAGGTGAAAGTGGAGCAGGGTAGTTTTGCCACCATGGGCATGCAGCTGGGTAGCGTGGTCGATATTTCCAGTCTGAAAATGGTGCTGAAAGTACCGGAGGAGGATGTAATCAAACTGAAAAAAGGCCAACCCGTCAGCATCCAGACCGATGTGTATCCCGACCATACCTTCAAGGGCAACGTGACGCTTATCAGCGTACAAGCCGATGCCGGTCGCAAATACGATGTGGAGGTAGAAGTGAAAAATAATAACGCTTATTCACTGAAAGCGGGCATGTTTGGTACCGCTGCACTGGATGCCCAATCGGCTGACCAGGGTGAAAAATTGTTCATTCCGCGCAAAGCCATCGTGGGTAGCATCAAAGATGCGCAGGTATTTGTGCTGGGCGCAAATAATCAGGTGGCGCTCCGCAACGTGGAAGTACAGAATGCTTCCGGTGAGGACGTGATTGTACTAAATGGTCTGAAGCCAAATGAGAAAGTAATCACGACGGGCCAAATCAACTTACAGGAAGGCCAGACCGTGCGGGTAGTAGAATGAGTTGAGAGTTGATAATGGAAAGTTCGCACGTAGCGGGATAAAGTTTTCATTATCACAACTCAGCATACTTATTCCGATCTAAATTCAATTTTAATAATCATCAGTTGCTGATTGCCAGAGCGATAAATAAATAACTGTCAACTGTCCATCTTCAACTGTCAACTAAATAATCATGAGTATTACCAAAGTATCTGTCAATAGACCCACGCTGGTTGTCGTGCTTTTCAGCGCCCTTGTGCTGCTGGGGTTACTGGGATACAGCCTGCTGACCTACGAATTATTACCCAAAATCAGTTCGCCTGTCCTGACCATCACCACTGTTTATCCTGGCGCGGCTCCCTCCGAAGTGGAAACTGCCGTTTCGAAGAAGGTAGAAAATGCCATTTCAACGCTCGGAAATCTGGAAAGTACCCAGGCTATTTCGCAGGAAGGCGTATCCATCGTCATCGCTACGATGGTTTACGGTACGGATGTTGATATGGCCTTGCAGGACGCCCAACGGAAGGTGAACAGTATCAAGTCCACGCTGCCCGACGATGTGAAGGACCCCAGCCTGGGAAAATTCTCCATCGACGAACTACCCATCATGCGGATTGGGGCCTCCTCAGATATGGACGAAACTCAGTTTACCAATCTGTTTGAAAAAACCATTCAGCCCGAGCTCGCCCGGATCGAAGGCGTAGCGCAGGTGAATGTAGTGGGCGGAGAAAACCGGGAGATCAAGATCAACGTCAACAATGACAAGCTCCGCTACTACAACATCTCGATTCTGCAGATTTCAAACGCCATTGCCCGCGCTAACCTGAACTTCCCGACGGGTAGCCTAAAAAATACTGAGCAGGACGTACTTGTCCGGTTGAGCGGAAAATTCAGCAGCATCGATGAGTTGTCCAATCTTGTCGTAACTACCAATCCCGATGGCAGTCAGGTGTACCTGAAAGACGTCGCCGAACTGTTTGACTCGAAAGAAGAGGCGAGTAGCCTGACGCGTATCAATGGCAAAACGTCCCTTGGGGTACTGATCACCAAAACCAGCGATGGCAACACGGTGGGTATCAGCGAAGAAGTGAAAAAGACGATGGTCGATCTGGAAAAGCGCTACGAAGCCGAAAATCTGAATTTTACCATCGCGAACGACAGCGCCGACTTTACGCTGGAAGCAGCCAATTCGGTGATTCATGACCTCATGATCGCCATTGTGCTGGTGGCGTTTATCATGCTTTTCTTTTTGCATAATATCCGCAATGCGGTCATCGTCATGGTCGCCATTCCGGTATCCATTGTCTCTACTTTTGCGGTGATGGCGCTGCTGGGTTTCTCGCTGAACCTGATGACTTTGCTGGCGTTGTCGCTGGTAGTTGGTATTCTGGTAGACGATAGCATCGTGGTACTTGAAAATATCCACATGTACATGGAGCAGGGCAAAACTGCCCGACAGGCCGCTATCGATACCTGGAAAGAAATCGGGATCTCGGTAACGTCCATCACGCTGGTGATTGTGGCGGTGTTCCTGCCCATTACCTTTGTTACCGGGGTAGTATCCGACTTGCTCTTTCAGTTTTCCATCACGGTAGTTGCGGCTACGCTGATCAGCTGGCTGGTATCGTTCACGCTGACGCCATGGTTGTCGAGCCGCTTTACCAAGTTGTCACACCTGAACAAGAAGAACGTGCTCGATCGCCCGCTGATCTGGTTTGAAAATCTGATCCAGGGTTTTCAGAATTTCTATCGGGATATACTGGATTGGTCACTGCGCCACAAGCGTATTGCCTTCACTGCCATCATGGCGCTGGTAGTTGCTTCTTTTGGCCTGATCGGTGGTGGCTTCATCGGGTTTGAGTTCGTGTCGGGCGGCGATAACGGTGAGTTCCAGATTAAAGCAGAACTACCCAAAGAAACCCCACTGGAACAAACCAATTTCCTCACCCAGCAGGTAGAGCAGAAGCTGCTGAGCGATCCGATGGTAACAAATGTTTTCACCACGGTGGGAGCATCGGATGGTGGTAATATCGCCACGGGCGGTAATCCGTACCTTTCTACGTTGAATGTCAAGCTGGTACCCGCCGAGCAGCGCGGTATGACGAGTAACGAGTACGCGGCTAAGGTCAAGCGCGAATTGCAGGAAACGCTGCCGGGTGCCAAGTTTACGGCCGCTCCCGTGAGCATGGTGAGTGGTGCCGGTACGGCCCCCATTCAGTTCCAGATTCAAGGTGCCGATCTGGACACAATTCTGGCGATCAGTGAACAACTTAAAGAAGTCGTGAAATCCATCCCAGGTACTTCCGAGGTCAAAGCTTCCGTTGAAGGTGGGAACCCCGAAATTGCCGTGCAGATTGACCGCCAGAAACTAGCCGAACTGGGGCTTTCGCTGGATGTGGTAGGAAGTACCATGCAAAATGCCTTTACGGGTAACGACCAAAGCAAGCTGTTGCAGGGCGACGACGAATACCCGATCAAGGTACAACTCGACGAATTCGACCGTCAGAATATCGACGATATCCGTAACCTCACCTTCCAGAATACCCGGGGCGAGTTGATCAAACTCAACCAGTTTGCCAACGTAGTTTCCTCATCGGGACCTTCCAAACTGGAACGGAAGGACAAAGTACCTACCGTAACGGTGCAGTCGCAGGTGGTGGGCCGTCCGGTGGGTACGGTAGGGCAGGAGATTCAGGCTAAAATAGATGCCATGTCGCTGCCCAGAGGGGTATACATCTCCGCCGCCGGTGATGTCAAAAACCAGGCGGAAGCATTTGGTAGTTTGTTGACCGCCCTGCTGGCTTCCATCGTGCTGGTGTACCTGATCATGGTGGCGCTGTACGACAACTACATTTATCCGCTGGTGGTGATGCTGTCGGTACCGGTGGCCATGACGGGCGCCTTCCTGGCCCTGGCGTTGACCATGACCAACCTGAGTATCTTCGGCATGCTGGGTTTGATTATGCTGGTAGGTCTGGTGATCAAGAACGCCATTCTGATTGTGGACTTTGTAAATCACCTTAAAGCCGAAGGGAAAAGCTCCTACGAAGCACTGATCGAAGGTACCATGGCCCGCTTCCGCCCGATCCTGATGACGACTATCGCGATGGTCATTGCCATGATTCCCATTGCCATTGCTTCCGGCGCGGGCTCCGAGTGGAAAAACGGTTTGGCCTGGGTACTGATCGGTGGCTTGACCAGTTCCATGCTCCTGACGCTGATCATCGTGCCCGTGGGGTACCTGGCGGTCGATGTAATCAAGGAGAAGCTGGCTGCCCGGAAACAACGGAAAGTAGAAAAGCACCCGATGCAAGAGGCACTTGCCTGATTTACTTCGCTTACCTTTCACGGTATAACAACCCCGCCCTAGTCTCACGGAAATCCGTGCTGCCAGGGCGGAGTTATGTCAAGGTACCTGTTTAAGGGAATTAATAATAATTTTAATGCTCTTATAATCAGTGTATTGAAAATAGTATTCTATTGTTAGATTGTAGATCAAAGGGTACCGTTCTTCCTGGATAAAATCCGTTGGATAAAAAAATATAAATTATAATGTTACTTTTTTATAGATTTATTAAAAATTAGTAACAATGAAATCAGAAAGTATCACATATCTTGATTCCAAATCCAAAAGTTATCAGCTGATCTTTGAAGCCGCCCGTGAGTTGATGTACCGCCACGGCATCAGGCGGATTACAGTCGATGAAATATGCGAAGCCGCCAAGCTGAGCAAGATGACCTTTTACCGCAATTTTGAAAACAAAACCGAGCTGGCAGTCCGAATCATGGAAGACATGTTCCAGCGGGGGCGGACAGCGTACCGGGAAATCATGCATAGTGAGGTACCCTTCCCTGAAAAAATCAGGCTACTGATTGAATTGAATCGGAATGAGATTCATACGATGGGGGATGAGTTTATCAAGGACATCTACCAGAGCGGGGATGGAAGTTTGCGGAAAGTCATGGAAACCCACCGGCAAGAATTCATGACCGAGTACGCCGGAGATTTGTTGGCCGCCCAAAAAGAAGGCTGGATTAGACCGGGAATCAGGATTGAGCTAATCCTGGCCATGCTGGATACTTTGCACCAAAAAATGCAGGATCCGGCCATTATGAATATGTACGATAGTTTAGAAGAAATGGCGCTGGAATTGACCAATTTCTTCTTTTACGGAATCCTCACACCCGAAACCGCCCCATGAAAACTTTCCTGCTGTTCGGGATTTTACTTTTCCTGGGGACTTGTGCAGTGCAGGCGCAGGTAGGACAGGACAGTCTGGATTTCGACGGGCAGGTATCGGGGGTAGGTAGCTATGCGCCGGACAATGCACTTGATTTGTTTGTGGGAGTCCGCTATATCCCCCGAATCAGCTATGGTTTTCAACTGGACTCCGCCACGGCGCAGCGAATTGACTTCGAGGCATCAGCCAATGTGGCGGGTTCATTTTCATCCAATACTTTCGAATCAGTCCAATTCAGGGGTAGGTTAGCACCCTACCGGCTGTGGGCGCGGTATACGCGGCGGCAATTTGAATTTCGGGTGGGATTGCAGAAAATAGATTTTGGTGCGGCTACTTTGCTGAGACCGCTGCAGTGGTTCAACGAAATAGATCCCCGCGATCCTTTGCAACTGACCAACGGAGTATATGGTGCATTGGTGCGCTACTATTTCCTCAACAATGCCAATATCTGGCTATGGGGGCTGTATGGAAATAAGAAAACACGGGGTTTCGATGCGGTGGAAACCAACCGACGTATACCTGAATACGGCGGCCGGGTCCAACTGCCAGCCCCCCGCGGCGAAATAGGGGTATCCTACCACCACCGGACTGCCAATACTCAGGATCTGTCGGGAGTACAACCTATAGATAAAATTCCGGAAAACCGGATAGGCCTGGACGGCAAGTGGGATCTGGGCATCGGGTTGTGGTTTGAAGCATCCTATGTCCACAAAGCCCGAAGCCTCGGCCTCCTCACCAATCAGGCTTTGCTGAATGTAGGGGCAGATTACACCTTTGGCATCGGTAACGGGTTGAATGTGGTCCTGGAAAACCTAATTTTGAATTTCAGCGAGAAGAATCTGGAATGGAATGATCCGATCAGCATTACGGCTATGAACGTGTCGTACCCGCTGGGACTATTCGACAACCTGTCGTGGGTGGGCACCTATAACTGGACTACCCGCGACCCCAGTCTATTTGTCAATTTCCAGCATCAGTTTCCCAAAATAACGACCTACATTATGGCTTTTTATAATCCACGCAATCAACTTGGAATCCGGCAGAATGAGCTGGTCAATACGTTTGCCGGACCTGGTTTGCGGCTGATGCTGGTGTACAATAATTAATTAGAAGCGCTTGACTGAAAAACCCTATGGAAACTGAAAAAATCGTACAGCTCAAAAACGTCACCAAAAGGTACCCGGTGGGTAACGGCGAGTTCACGGCCCTGGAAAACATCACCCTGGATTTCAGGCGGGGCGAGTTTGCCGGTTTGGTAGGGCCAAGTGGCTCCGGTAAAACTACTCTGCTCAACATCATCGGGTCACTGGATAGCCCCACGGAAGGGCAGGCGCTGGTGATGGGTCAAGACATCGCTTCACTATCGCATAAAGAATCCGCCCGGCTGCGCAACCTGCACATTGGATTCATCTTCCAGGTGTTCAATCTGCTACCCGTTTATACGGTTTACGAGAACGTGGAGTTTGCTTTGCTCTTGCAAGACAAATCGGCGGCGGAACGTAAAAAGGCGGTGATGGAAGCTTTGGAATGGGTAGGGCTGCAGAGTATGGCCGATAAGAAGCCCGCCAAACTATCCGGCGGTGAGGGGCAGCGGGTGGCCATTGCCCGCGCCATGGTCAAACGTCCCGATATTCTGATTGCCGACGAACCTACGGCCAACCTGGATGCCAAAAATGCACACGCGATCCTGCAAACCATGAAGACGCTCAATCGTGAACTGAAAACGACTTTCCTCTTCTCGACCCACGACGAAAAAGTAATGCAGTACCTGGACCGCATGGTACACCTGGCCGACGGGAAATTACAGGAGGACGAACTTGTCGTACCCAAAACACCCGCCCCATGAAACTTGCTTTTCAACTAGCACTCCGAAACCTGCTGGGATCGGGGCTGCGCACCGGACTCAACGCGGGGGTGCTTTCCTTTTCCTTCGTGCTGATCATCTTTTTCAATGGTATGCTGGATGGCTGGAACGAGCAGGCCCGGCGCGATGGCATCGCCTGGGAGTTCGGGCAAGGGCAACTCCTGCACGAGGCCTACGACCCGCAGGATCCTTTTTCGATTCAGGAGGGTCATGGACCTGTTCCGCGCGCCCAAGGTACCCTGGTACCCATTCTGATGCGCCAGGCGTCCATTTACCCGGAAGGACGCATGTTGTCGGTGATTTTGAAGGGAATTGACCCTGCCCAGAAGACTCTGAAGCTACCCACCCGTAAACTGGCTGTCTCCCGGGCGGAAGTTCCGGCGATCATCGGCCAACGCATGGCCGAATCGGCCCATCTCAAGGTAGGGGATCAGGTTCTTTTACGTTGGCGCGACCGCCACGGTACCTTCGATGCGGGAAGTGCTACCATTGTGGATGTATTCGATACCGACGTGAGTGCGGTGGATAATGGTCAGATCTGGATTGATATCAACCAGCTTTGGGAAATGACGGGCCTTACCGGACAGGCTACCCTGGCGGTTTTTGACTCAGAACCCGACAACCCGCAGGTAGCAGGATGGACGTTTAAAAGCAAAGAAACCTTGCTGCAAAACATCACCCAGATTATCGAAATGAAAAAATCCAGTGGGTACATACTGTTTATTCTGTTGCTGGGGATTGCGCTGTTGGCCATTTTCGATACCCAGGTACTTTCAATTTTCCGGCGTCAGAAAGAGATAGGTACCTATGTGGCTTTGGGTATGACCCGTCAGCAAGTAGTCGGCCTGTTCACCGTCGAAGGGGGGATGTACAGTCTGTTTGCGCTGGCGGCAGGAGCTCTGTACGGCATTCCCCTGTTCATCTATTTTGCCAACCACGGCATCGGCATTCCGCCGGCCAGTCAAAATATGGGCGTAGCACTGGCCGAACGTATCTTTCCGGTGTATGGGCTCATGCTGGTGGCAGGTACCATGCTGGTGATTGTACTGGCCTCCACCCTAGTGAGCTATCTGCCCGCCCGGAAAATTGCCACCATGAATCCGGTAAACGCCCTCAAAGGCAAACTGCAATGATCAAGTTTCTTTTCAAAGGTATTCTGCGCGACAAAAGCCGCAGCCAGTTGCCTATTCTGATTGTGAGCATCGGGGTAGCGCTCACCGTACTGTTGAGCGGCTATATCCGGGGGGTGCTTGGCGATGTAGTGAATCAGAGCGCCCGCTTCGAGACCGGACACGTAAAGGTGACCACCCGGGCTTATCTCGAAAATAAGGACCAGCTTCCCAACGACCTGGCCTTGCTGGATGTGGAAGAATTAATAACCAAACTCAAAAGCCGGTTTCCGCAGGTTGTGTGGGAAAAACGCATCCGCTTCGGCGGCCTGCTCGATGCGCCGGACCAGAATGGGCTGACCAAAGGGCAGGGGCCCGCGGCGGGTATAGCCGTGGATTTGCTGTCGGGCGACAAAACGGAAATTAAGCGTATGAACATCCCTGACGCTCTGGTATCGGGCAAAATCCCCACCCAATCGGGTGAGGCCATCATCGGGGCTGACTTCGCCAAAAAGCTCGAGATTGGCCTCGGGGACGAAATCACCTACGTAGGTACCACCATGAACGGCAGCATGACGTTTCAGAACTTCCGCGTTGCCGGTACCATTCGCTTTGGTGCCCCCAGCCTGGACAAGGGCGCCATCATCGTGGATATCCAGGATGCCCAGCGGCTGCTCGACATGCCGGACGCAACGGGAGAGTTGCTCGGCTTTTTCCCCAACGAGGTGTATGATGACGACCGAGCCGAACAGATGGCCGGGACTTTCAACGCCGGTTTTGCCAACGACAACGATGAGTTTGCGCCCATCATGCAAACACTGAAACAGCAAAATAACCTGGCTAGTCTGATCGACTACGCCGAATCGACTTCGGGCCTGTTTGTGGCGCTTTTCGTGCTGGCCATGTCGGTGGTACTCTGGAACACCGGCCTGCTGGGTGGTTTGCGCCGCTATCAGGAATTCGGCATCCGCCTGGCATTGGGCGAGTCCAAGGGGCAGATTTATGGATCACTCCTGCTGGAAGCCGTCCTGATCGGAACCATTGGTTCGGTGGTAGGAACGGTTGTGGGCCTAGCGGGTACCTTGTATCTGCAAACCTACGGAATCGACATTGGCCGGTACCTCGACAACGCTACCATGATGATGCCTTCGGTAGTCCGGGCCAGGGTAAGTCCCGACCTTTTTGTGATTGGGTTTACCCCCGGCCTCTTTGCCATGGTACTGGGTAATATGCTTTCGGGCCTGGCCATCTACCGCCGCGAAACCGCGACCCTTATCAAAGAATTGGAAGTATGACAAAAAAAAGATTCGTTTCTAGGACAAGTCCTCTTAACTTTAAAACACCCTGATGACTTATGAAATATCTATTAATCAATACGCTGTTGCTGGCCGTTCTGACGGGCTACGCACAAGGCCAGGGACCCGATGCCGCTGGCATCCTGGCCAAAGTTGACCAAAACATGATTGCCAAAACCCAGATCGTCGAGTCACAGATGGTCATCCATGGCCGTCGCAACGACCGTACCGTATCTTCCAAAGGGTACAGCGAGGGTACCGGCAAATCCTTCACGGAGTACCTCTCGCCGGAACGTGAAAAGGGTACCAAGATGCTGAAGCTGGACGACAAACTTTGGATTTATTCCCCCTCGTCGGACCGCACCATCCAATTGAGTGGGCACATGCTCCGGCAATCAGTGATGGGTTCCGATCTGTCGTACGAAGACATGATGGAAGAACGCAAGCTTACCGAAATGTATGCCGCCAAAGTCACCGGCGAGGAAACGGTGGAGGGACGCAAAGCCTGGGTACTGGATCTGAAAGCCAGGGTACCCGACGCCACCTACGATCGGCGCAAATTGTGGGTGGATCAGGAGCGTTTCGTGCCGTTGCAGGAGGAATTGTACGCCAAAAGCGGACAGCTGCTGAAGAAGACCCTGATGAGCGATGTGGCCAAAATCGAGGGTAGGTGGTATCCCAAAAAAATTAACTACCGCGACATGCTCAAAGACGGGAAGGGGACCGATTTTATCGTCCTTAGTATTGATTTCAATCCAAACATCCCTGACTACATATTCAGTAAAGCTTCTTTGAAGAAGTAAAAGTACAGGATTGGCAGCCTAACCATGCATGCGGTAGGTACCTTGCCAAAGCGATAGGGGGGGGCAGTCGTTTGGAATTGCATTCAATTTTTGTGCAAAGTCGCTATCAGAGTGGAGCATATGTGATATTTCATTCGGTATAGTAGGGAAGGTACCTGCACGACTTTCTTCCGCAAGTACGGACACTACTCAAACAACGAAAGTATTTACAGAGAATCAATGAAGTACTGGTTCGGAAAGGTGCATTTATGGCTGGGGCTTCCCCTGGGGAGTTTGTTTTTGGTGATTTCCCTGTCGGGAGCCCTCTACTGTTGGGAGCCGGAATTTGCCGCCATCACCTATAAGGAAAACGTCGAGCCACAGCAAAAACCCTTTGTGGCCATTTCCAC
This sequence comes from Salmonirosea aquatica, assembly GCF_009296315.1. NCBI lineage: Bacteria > Pseudomonadati > Bacteroidota > Cytophagia > Cytophagales > Spirosomataceae > Salmonirosea > Salmonirosea aquatica. The sequence goes on along the minus strand of NZ_WHLY01000002.1, from coordinate 269,121 downwards.
CCTTAAAAAATCCGTCGAGTCCGCCCTACCGAATGCCGACTTGCGCACGGTCTACTACCGGGGTACCTCGAAGGCTGTCCAACTCCTCTACTATGTGCCCGGGACGTATTATCACGCCAACCTGAACCCCTACACCGGGGAGCTGATCCATTTGCAGGATATGAAAAAAGGCTGGCTGAACAACCTGAAATTTTTACACCGGAATCTTATGCTGGGCGATGTCGGACGCGAAATCGTGCATTGGGGTACCTTACTCTACCTGCTTATGATCACTACCGGAATCGTGATCTGGTGGCCTACCCGGAAGTCACAACGCAAACAACGATTCACCATCAAATGGGGCGCTTCCAAAAAAAGGCTCAATTACGATTTGCACAATGTTTTGGGATTTTATAGTAGCTGGATCCTGATCTTCCTGGTGCTGACGGGACTTTTCTGGGGATTCCAGGTTGTGAAATCTTCAATCCGGACTCTGTATCAGGAAGATCTCATCCGCTATGATGTGCCGCATTCGGTGGAGGGTACCCCGCAATCGGAGCAGGACCAGTATCGCCTGATGGACTACCTGGGCGAGCAGTTCCGGCACCAATATCCCGACCGGAATATCAGGATCAGTAATCCCCACGCGGCCGATGATCCCATTCAGGTATCCGTATCGAGTAAAGACAGAACCGTAACTAGTGTCGATCACTACTACTTTGACCGGTATTCGGGCAAAAGACTGACCGGCCATTTTAAGAATGGGCTTCACACCGCCAGTAGCGGCTTTACTACCTGGAATGGACTGATGTATGATATCCATTTGGGTAATCTTTTTGGCATTACCAGCCGGCTTTTGGTTTTTATGGCTTCCCTCATCGGCGCCTCACTTTCCATCACCGGATTTATTTATTGGTGGAGCAACCGGAAACTATAATGCCTTGCACTCACAGCAAGGTACCCGGCTAAGCGGGCGTCTTCTCTCATGCCCAACGATCAATAGAATAGGGCCATCCCCCGCTTTATAAAGAGAATCAATTCAGAAATTTTTACAAAATCACTTTTGCTATGAAGTACCTGCTGCGGAGCTTGACGATGGTGCCGATCCTGGCGCTGATCGCTACCTTTACCCTCGCCCAGAACGATGTCAAAATCATCAAGGAGCGCATTGTCGCCGATTTGATGGCAACCGAAATTGACGATAAGATGGTGGAGGCCCTGATGGCCAAAATGAACGACGATGGTAGTTTTAAGGGCATCAACTACGACGACCTCAGCCGTACGGCCAGCTTTCCGCATGGCGGCCACACCCGCGACCTGGTGTACATGGCCAAGGCCTACAAAAACAAAGCGTCGAAGTACTACCGCAGCAAGCCGCTCAAAGCACAGATCGAGAAAGGGTTGGCTTTTTGGGTAAAAAACGATTTCGTGGGCGATAACTGGCACGACAATCAAATCACCACGCCGACCAACCTGGGTAATCTGATGCTGGTGATGGGGGACGAGCTACCCAAAGACCTCGTGACCAAGGCCCAGCCGATGATTTTCCGCGCCAACATGAATGCTTCCGGCGCCCGCCCCAGCGGTGACCGCATCGTGATTGCGGGTATTCTGGCCAAAAACCTCCTCTTTCAGGAAGACTACCAGGAGTTCGATAAGATCATCAAGATCATCGAGGGTGAGCTGAAATTTTCGACGGGCGAGCGGGGCATGCAGCACGATTACAGTTTCCACCACCGGGTCGACCGCGTGAACAACACCGATTCGTACGGGTACGGCAAATACGCCAATGCCTACGGCGAATGGTCGTACTATGTATCGGGTACCCCCTACGCTTTTTCCAAGGAAAAAATAAACCAGCTGGTCGATTACTACCTCGACGGCATATACAAGCAGCAGGTCTACGGGATTTATAGCGATGTGAGCGTGAAAAACCGCAGCATATCGGGTAAGTCATCTTTCCAGCCGCACGGTACCCTCGAAATCGAACGGGTACTGGTGAGTACCGACTACCGGAAAGACGAACTGGAAGAAATCATCCGGCTGCGGAAAGGCGAAGCCAAACCGTCGGCATCCTTTGCCAAGTTCTTCTGGCAGACCGAACATTTTGTGTTCCAGCGTCCCAATTTCTACACCACCGTCCGCATGTTTTCGACCCGTAACCGGAATATGGAGGAGCCCTACAACGGACCGGGAAAACTCACCCACCACCGGGCCGACGGTACCAACTACCTGGTGCTGAAAGGCGACGAGTACCTCAACATCTGGCCCGTCTACGACTGGCAGAAGATTTCGGGTACCACCATTGTGCAGAAGGCCCAGCTTCCAGGCCCCGATCAGATTCAGAAAGAAGGGCTGACCGATTTTGTGGGAGCCGTCACCGATGGGTTGTACGGGGCCGTAGTTTTTGATTTCAAAAGTCCGCACGACCCGCTGGAAGCTAAAAAATCGTGGTTCTTCTTCGACGATGAGTACGTATGTCTGGGTACCGATATCAAATCAAAAGCCAACCTGGACGTCGCCACGACGCTCAACCAGGTGCTGCTGCGGAGCGATGTAAACGTGATGCAGGCGGGTACCTTGGAGAAGGTTTCAACCGGAAACCGTACCCTGCAAAATGTGAAATGGGTGCACCACGACAGGATAGGGTACCTGTTTCCAGAACCGGCCACCGTCAACCTGTCCAATCAGACCGAAACGGGTAGCTGGGCGGCCATTACCGACCAGAAAAACATCAGCAAGGAACCCGTCAACGAGGAAGTGTTTACGCTGTGGTTCGACCACGGCAAGAAACCGAATGGTGCCTCCTACCAGTACATCGTAGTACCTGACGTCACGGCGGAGCAACTGAACGCTACCAGTCAGAACAACCGCGCCATCGAAATCTTATCAAATACTTCGGCCTTGCAAGCCGTCAAACAAAGTAAACTGGGCATCACCCAACTGGCGTTCTACCAGGCGGGCGAAATTGATATTGAAAAAGGTGTGAACGTACGGCTGGACAGCCCCGGCATGGCGATGCTGAAAATGCGGAATGGTCGGCTCTACGAGCTGACCCTGGCCGATCCGTCCCGTAAGCAAAGCCGGTTGCTGCTGTCCGTGAGTGGCATCTACAAAGCGAAAGGCGAAAATTTCCGCACGGTAGTGGACGAAGAGCAGAACAGCACACTCTTTATCGTGGACCTGCCTCAGGGCGTGTATTTGGGGAAAAGTGTGGGTTTCAAAGTGGAGTAGAGGAGGCTGGATGATGTATCAAAGACTGGCCTCCGTAAGAATTACTTGACCGGAAACCTATATATAGAAGTAAGCATGAAGGGGATAATCGGAAAAATCCCGATTATCCCCTTCATGCTTACAAATTTTATAAGGTGCTATTCATTACAAATTGCCCTAAAAAAACGAAAACCCGCCATTTCTGGCAGGTCTTCGTTTTGGTGTCTGGTTGCTTTGTCCTGAGACAATTGTTTTTGCCAGATATCATGATGCTAAGATAGTAGCAACAATTGAATTAACCAAATAAAAAATGAAATTTTTTATTGAATTTTTCTATTTAGTCCTTACGCTGCCTCTTAATGGCTGAAGCAGGTCATTGTTTACTGAATACCGTCACGGGCCCCAATAGGCCCGAAGGCAGCAGTGGGGAATTGGCCTGGTAGAAAGGCATGGTCGTAAACGTAATTTTCTGAGTCGTTTCGGGCTGCGCGTCGCCAATAAGCCGGTTGACCCACAGGTTGGTGACTTTTACTTCCAAGGTGTTGGTACCTTTTTTCAGCGGATCAACCAGGTCCAGGCGGAAGGGCTTTTTCCAGACTGTACCCTGGTATTTGTCGTTCAGGTACACCTCGGCAATGTTTTTTACATCTCCCAAATCCACCACACCCTTGCCCGCCACCGGAGACGTAAAGTCGGTCAGGTACGAAGCGGTACCTGAGAAATATTTGATGCCCGGTTCGCTGCTTTCGGTCAGGGAACCCAATTTATCGAAGGTAGCCTTGGCCGGGGCACTGCGTCCTTCCTGAAAACTTACCTGCCAGGGGGTGGAAATGGTCAGGAGCGGCTTCTCGGTTGAGGCTGGTTTGGTGTACGAGGTAGCCGTGGTTTTATCGTTGAAAACAATAAAAAAGGCATCCCAGGAATCGAAGTGTAGGAGCACCTGCGTACGGCCCTCCTGAACCCGGTACGAAACGCGCTCGGTCTTGCCCGTCACGGGGCTCCATAGTTCAGGTACCTTACCCGTTATCCGGAAGCTTACCTCAGCGTCATTGGGACCATCGCTGCGGTTGTCGAGCCAGTAGATATCCCGATCGGCGGTTTGGCGGTGGACGTAGAGGATTTCGGCGTCGGCATTTTTTATGACTACATCTTCGTTGATGCCCGCTGCTTTCAAAGTTTCGCCGATGGGTTGGGAAGAAACATTCGGCTTGCTCCAGATTTCTTTGACCAGCGCCTGGAATTCGGCTTCGTTATCCGCCAGACTGGGTGATTTTTCGGGCTGGGTACCCGCTACTTTTACGCCCGCTTTGACCAGCTCACTTATTTTTTTCAGAATGGGGAGCGTCATGTACCGGGCACTTTCGTCCAAAACGAGCAGGTTGTAGGTCATGCCGCTGGGGGTAACAAGTTGGCCGTTTTTGGCTTGTACGACATGCAGCAGGGCGGATGCATTGACAAAATCATACGCATAGCCAGCGGGTACCGCCGGGAGACTTTGAGCAAAAGTAGAAGTGATGTTGTGGTTTTCACCGTAGTAGTACAGCACGTCGGCGACGTACTTCCCTTGTTGCAGTAGATACGAACTTCGCCCCAGATAATCCATCCAGGATTTGGCCTGATCGGCCCAGGTTTCCTGGCGCGTAAACCATTGGCCGAACGGCCCCAGGCTGAAGCCCGGTTTCTTATCGTCAAGCGGCTGATGCACTGAGGTGTGGATCACGAAGCGGTTGAGTCCCGAAGCCATTTCCATATCGGCCGTGCGTTTGAGCCGTTCGGGTGAGTAGGCAAAGGCATTGCCAATGGCGGTCATGGATTCGGCCGCCACAATATTTTGACCATAGATATGCGCCACCGACGCCGATTCGCGGATATCCGCCTTGCTCCGTACCTCTTCGTCGTTGCCTCCGGCCAGGCTGCCCGGCGTCCACATGGCCGACATGGGTATGTCGGCATAGCGCTTGACATCCATGCCATCGGCCAGAAAAATCCGCTTGTTTTCGTGCGATTCGGTATAGCGTTTCATGCCCCGGCTGTGGAGGGCTTCGCCGATAACATCGTAATGATTCTCCGCGATCAGCTCGCCGATGGTTTTCCGAAAATCCCACAAAAACTTTTCGCTGGCCTCGGTGCTTTTGACCACCCGACCGGTGAGCACGGGCAGCCAGGTCAGGATGTCGTAGCCGCGTCGCTGGCGAAATTCCTCCGGGAAGCGTTGGGTCCAGGTCATGTGCCCGGCTTCATAGCTGTCCAGCACCATATAGTGTAAGCCCTTGCTCCCCATCATACCTCCGGTGGCGTCCTTATACATGTCCAGGTAGGTATTGATATATTTCTTCACCGCTTCTTTGTCCAGCTTGTCCACTTCCAGCCCGGTGGCTTCGGGCGAAGCGGGATGATTCTGACGGCCGGTCAGGGTATACCCAAACCGCACCACGATCCAGTCGCCCGCAGGTACCTGCCAGTCGAGAGTACCGTCGGCGTTCATTTTGGCGGTCAAATCCACAACGCCATTTTCTGGAATAGCATCCGCCGCTGATTGGGGCAGAGTTTTTTCTTCTTTCCAGGGGGTAAAACCCGCTTTATCCTCAAACTGATCGATGCGGCTGGTTGTGTATAAGACAAACTCGGCTACTTCCACGCCCAGGGGTTTGGGCGGCTCGGGTTTCATGCCCGCCATGGCCGCAAAGAGGTTGGGTTCCGATTGCAAAGTTTTGTACACCAGCCGGAAATATTTCGCGGTGGTAGGGGTGATGCTTACCGTATTCTGGGGCACGATACTGCCCGACACCGTCGCTACCTGCCGGAAGGTGACGCCGTCGTCGCTTACTTGCAAAGACCGGTTTTCGGGGCCGCCGTTAAAATCTTCCAGACCCACATGATTAGCGCCCGCCACGCTGAATGCCTTGATGGTCTGCGGCTTGTCGAAGGTATACTGAATCCAGATTTCCTCTCCGGCTGTTTTGGGGGGCAGCGTACTGGCATTGGTCAGGTCGCCATCGGTCAGGTCTTTCAGGGCAAAGGTACCTCCGCTCGACGTGACCGTCGGGTTTAGTTCGACGATTGATTTTTCACCTGAAGGTACCCGGTAAGCCACCACCGCGGCGTCCTGGTAAAAGCTCGGGATTTCGCCCACAAAGCCGCCCATCAGGCCGCCACTTTCCAGCTTCACGTTTTGAAACTTGCCCGTAGCATCCGAGGGCCTTGGTAGTTTTCCTGAAAAAGCCTGTCCGCCCGTGACCTGGGTTTCGGTCCAGACGTACTTTTTCATGGCGTCCTGCGGGGGTACCCACGGACCGCCTGTCACGCTCCATCCCGGCGAGCCCGCGATGGCCATTTCCAGACCGGATTTGTCGGCCAACTCGGTGGTAAAGCGGAAGGCTTCTTTCCACTCGGGCGTCATGAAGACGAGCTTTTTGGGCACTACCACGGGCGTGAACAGGTTAGCGTCAAAATTCTGAAAACCCCCGATTCCCGACCGCTTCATCCATTCCAGGTCTTTCTGAATGCCTTCTTTGGTAATGTTGCCATTCATCCAGTGCCACCACACGCGGGGCTTGGCCGCGTTGGGTGGGTTCTGAAAGCCCGGTTTCAAATCCTGGGCGCACACGCCCGTTGTGAGCAGCAGCCAAAGAGAGATCGAAAGGGAATGGGGGTACTTCATAGCGGAAAAGTGAGGGTTTGAAAATCGGAGCGGTCAAGCTGCGACAGGCTATTTGTTCTTGTAAGCTTTATCCAGAAACTGGTAGCGCGCTTCGTGTTTTGAGGGCTCAGTACGCGACTCGGTATCGATAATCATCACCGACGGCGCCGCGTCACCCGCTTCGACCGCATCCCATTGGGGTAAGGTACCCCCGTTTGGATTGCCGGTCTTGATGAAATTGGCAAAATACTCCGACATCGTTTCAGATACCTTATAGTCGTCGGCCGTCCAGGCGTACTCCTTGATCAAGTGGAGGTTGCCCATGCAGTATTCAATTTCACAGGCGTGGGGCGCGCCCACGGCTTTGGGAGGCGCGGGCGCATCGGTTGCTTTTTTGAGGGTACCTCCCGCCAGTCCCGAGGCTAGGGTGTTGTCCACCAGCGGGGGACGGAGTTTACTATAAAGATACCGATAAACGGGTTGCGAAGAATGGCTGCGGTGCAAATCGGCCCACTTCCAGGTGGCGTAGGCAATGAAACGGTCGGAGGCCAGCGCCGTAGCTGACAGCTCCACTTCCTTTTCGTTGGCATGGGGGTAGAGCTTTAGTACCTCCTGGTAGGTGTCGGGGTACTCCGCTTTCACGCGGGCCATAAAGTTTTCGGGTCGGTTGGGTTGTCCGTACATGAAAGCGCCGGCGGGAATTTCGGCGGAGTTCCAGCCGACCAGCAGGGGTACCTGCGCCTGCTCGCGGGCGGCAAAAATTTCGGGCAGATACTTGGGCAGGAAATACCCATCGAGTACCACGGGGAAACCGAAGCGTTGCGACTCGTCGTACATTTCGTACAGGTCGCGGGACGACAGCGCCCTCAGTTCTTTCAGCGTGGGTACCCCCGCCTTTTGGGCAAACTCCAACCCCTGCTTCTCGGCTTCCGCCAGGGGGACCGGGGCCATCGTGGGGTTGATCCCCGCGCCACTTTCGCCGATAGCACCGGCAATCAGTCCTTTCGACAGAGGAGAGGCCATTTGGTAGCTCACAGCAATGGACCCCGCCGATTCACCGGCGATGGTTACCTTTTTGGGATCTCCACCAAACTGCGCGATGTTTTTCTGCACCCATTTCAGCGCCGCCAGCTGATCGAAATAGCCGTAATTTCCGGAAGCCTTATAGGGAGATTCGGCGGAAAGTTCAGGATGGGCAAAATTACCGAAGATATTCAGGCGGTAATTGCAGGTCACCACCACGATGCCTTTTTTGGCCATCGCCTCGCCGTCGTAGCGGGGCTCCGAGCCGTCGCCCGCCACATTGCCGCCCCCGTAGAAGTACACCAGCACGGGCAGGCCTTTGGTATTGCGCTTGGCCGGGGTCCACACGTTGAGATACAGGCAATCTTCACTAACTCCGTCGGAACGGGAATTCATGTCGCCAAAGACGAGTTTCTGCAGGGGGCGCGGGCCAAACTGTTTGGTTTCCTTTACACCGGTCCAGTTGTCGAGGGGTTGTGGGGCTTTCCAGCGCAAATTACCCACGGGTGGTTTGGCAAAGGGTACCCCGAAGTAGGTCTGGATGCCGGTTTTTGTGTCGTAATCGCCTTCGATGATGCCGTGTTCGATTTTAGTCTGTACGGCAAAGGCGTTGGTGTTCTGGGCATAGCATCCGATCGAAATACCCATCATAATACCCAGGAAATAAAGGATCCGCTTCATAGTTTCTAGTAAATAGTTTTTATTGTCGCATTTTGAGACAATAATAATTAGACCTTTAAAATAATCCTATTTATTTTTGAAAAATCATAAAACAGCGAACAACCCAGATCACCCGCTGAGGGAACCCCATACCATGCAGGCAGACGAGTATTTACGGCATATCGCGTTCGATTCGGTGATTTTTGGCTTTTCGGGGGAGAAACTGAAAATCCTGATTCTGGAATTCCACAACACGGGCCTGTTTGCCCTGCCGGGAGGGTTTGTCCGCAAAGACGAAAACCTGAACGATGCCGTGCGGCGGGGCCTGAAGGAACGAACCGGGTTGGATAACATCTACCTGGAACAATTCCATACCTTCGGCGATGTAGCCCGCTACAAGCCCGAAATCATGGAGCGGATCATCAACGCCAATAAAATACCCGAAGTGGATCTGTCGTGGCTGCTCGAGCGTTTCGTGTCGGTGGCCTATTACGCGTTGATTAACTACGAGAAAGTAGTGCCCACACCCGATGCCCTGTCGGATACATGCACCTGGTACGAAGTGGACGCCCTGCCTACCCTCATGCTCGATCACGCGCAGATTGTGCAAAAAGCCCTGGAAACCCTGCGGAGCAACATCAGCCGCAAACTGGTGGGAGGCAACCTATTACCCCCGCGTTTCACGATGAAAGAACTACAGCAGGTCTACGAAGCCATTTTGGGTGAAAAACTCCACCGGGGTACCTTCCAGCGGAAAATGCTGGGATTAGGCGTGCTGAAGCGGCATGAAAAGCAGTACTCCGGCGCGGCGAACAAAGCGCCGTTCTTGTATAGTTTTGAGTGAGGTACCTGATTGCCAAATTACCTTTTCATAAACAAAGGACGATTCTTCGGGGGTACCCTTGGATCAAAAGGAAAGATTACCGGAAGATTTTACCACTTTTTTCCAGCTCCTTGTACTTTTCAATGTACATTTTGTCCAGGGCTTCGGAGTCTTTGTATTTCACCCGCAGAGCAGCTAGTTTCTTATGTAGTTCGTCTCGGACATTCGCATATTTCGGGTCATTGTACACGTTTTTCATCTCATTCGGGTCGTTGAGGCGGTCGTACAATTCCCACTCGTCGATGTCGTAGTAGAAATGGATCAGTTTGAATTTCTCCGTCACGATGCCGTAATGCCGCTTCACCATGTGGACGCTGGGGTACTCGTAGTAGTGGTAGTAGGCGGCATCCCGGAAATTCTGCCCCTGACCCTTGAAAATAGGCACCAGACTTTCGCCCTGCATATCGGCGGGAGCCGCAATGCCGGCCGCATCGAGGAACGTCTGGGCGAAGTCCAGGTTCTGCACCATCTGGGTGTTTTTCGAGCCGGCTTTGATGACGCCCGGCCATTTGATCAATAGCGGCGTTTTGAACGATTCATCGTAGATAAAGCGCTTGTCAAACCAACCGTGTTCGCCCAGGTAGAAGCCCTGGTCGGAGGTATAGACCACGATGGTGTTTTCGTCCAGTCCGTTCGCTTTCAGAAAATCGAGTACCTTACCTACCCCTTCGTCTACCGCCGCGATCGAGCCCAGATAATCCTGCATGTAGCGCTGGTACCGCCATTTCATCTGGTCGGTCCGTGACATCGAGGGGTACCTTTTCATGAATTCCTCGTTCATTTTACCGTAGGTGGCATCCCATACCTTCCGCTGCTCGGGATTCATGCGCCCCACCGTGTTGGTATAATTGGCCTTGTCGTACGAGTGCGATTCCTTGATGCCCAGCTTATCCATGTTTTCGGGAAAAATCTTGGAATCGCCCGCCCAGTTCATGTGTTCGAGCAGGTTCATTTCCTGTTCGTGCGCCGCCCGGCCGCGTCCTTCGTAGTCGTCGAACAGCGTAGTAGGTTCCGGGAAAGAACGGTTGATAAACTCCTTGTAATGGCGTTCGGCGGGGAGCCATTCGCGGTGCGGCGCTTTGTGCAGGTACGCCAGGAAGAAAGGCTTGTCTTTTTCCCGCTCGTTTTTCAGCCAGTTGATCGTCATGTCGGTGATGAGATCCGTCACGTAGCCGGTCAGCGTGATTTTTCCTTCTTTTTTGGTAATGAAATCGGGGTTGTAATAATGTCCCTGATCGGGCAGGATCTTGAACTCATCGAAGCCCTTGGGGTTGTTCCCGAAGTGCAGCTTGCCAAACATAGCCGTCTGGTACCCATTGGCTTGCAAAATCTGGGGAAAGGTAACGTTGGTCGTATCAAACGGGAAATAGTTATCGACCTTGCCATTGAGATGGCTGTGCTTGCCCGTCAGAATCACCGCCCGCGAGGGCGCACAGATGGAGTTGGTCACGCAGGCATTGGTAAAAAGCATCCCTTCCTGGGCAATGCGGTCGATGTTGGGCGTCTGCAAAAGTTTGTCGCTATAAGCCGAAATGGCCTGGTAGGCGTGGTCGTCCGACATGATAAAAAGGATGTTTGGATGCTTGGGCTCTTCTTTCTTACAGGAAAAAAACAAGGTGGTAGTTACCGCGGAAACCAGGCAAATGAGCAGGGCTTTTTTCATTTGGATTGCTTTTGAATCGGACATGGAGAATGTAGACAATAGAGCAGGCAGAATAGGAAAAGTGATTCCATAAGGTCCCAATTCGTGGATTCCTACTCAAAAATCATCGCGAAAAACTAATGGCGGGTAGGGTACCCACGCTCTTGCCAACTTGTTCGATTAACAAATATCGATGACGGATTTTCCTAAAAGCCACAGAATCAGATCTTGAACTGAAGCGTCAGGTAGTAGTTCCGCTTGTCGGCGGGGAGGATGCCCGGACCAGGGTACCCATCGGCGCGCCGGGTAAAATACCGGCTGTCGGTCAGGTTGTTGACACCTGACGAAAGCGTGAACAGCCGCCAGCTGTAGCGCGCGCTCAGATCCATGACCGAAAAAGCCGGGATCGCACCATCCACCGCCGTGGGGGTCACTTCCGTATTGGTGGCATCGGAGTACTGCTTGGTCTGAAAGGCAAACTGGTACGTCAGATTGAAGCGGGGGGTACCTGTACTGAGCCCCGTGCGAAACAATACGGGGGGTACATTCTCGACCAGTTTGTTGGCAATGGCCGTATTTTTCGTATTAATGTACCGGGCGTCGATCAGGGAAAGGCTCGTGTATAGGCTGAGTTTATACTTGGATTTTCCCTGGGTCAGCGCTTGGAGAATATCGCCATCGAGCAGCAGTTCCAGCCCCAGGTTCCGGCTGTCCGAAACGTTGGTGCGCAACCGATAGGTCATATAACTGCTGTCCGTAGAAAAAATGGAGCCGATGCGGTCGTTGTATTTCAGGTAAAAAACGCTGATATCGGCGTACAGCCAGTTCCGAAACGTACCCCGCAGCCCCAAGTCCCCGTTGAAGCCGGTTTCGTCCTTAAGATTGGGATCGACCCGGGCGTTGGTATTGACCACCCTGATGTCGTTGAAATTAATGGAGCGGTAATTCTGCGAAATATTGGCGTAGAATTCGGCGTTCCGCCCGAACTTCCGGCTGGTGCCGATGCCCAGCAGCATAAAGGTACGCGGATTGGTGCGGGTTTCGTAAATTTTCTCGTTGGGAATGAATTTGTTGACCTTGAAATAGTACCCCTCGGCTTTGGTATTGATGTATTCAAAACGCGCGCCCGGGGTGATGCTCCAGTTCTTACCGATCCGGAAAATATTTTCGGCAAAGAAAGCCAGATTCGTACCCGGAAAGCAGAAACTGGATTTATTAGGTTCAGAATCCAGGAATTCAAAATCGGGCCCTTCGCCGTTGTTGCCATCGCCCTGTTTCCGTACGGTAAGTCCCCGGTAAGCCCGGCCGCCGATCAGGAAGGTGTTGTCCGGCTGGCCGAACAGGTTGTACTGGTGAATGAACCGCAGTTCGCTGCCCAGGTTGTTGTACCGGTCGGTCATGTAGTCGCGGTTGACCCCGAAATCGGGCCGGTTGATGTAGGTCAGCGCGCCGATGGCTTCCCGGCCTCCCTGCAAGGTGTAGTTGCGCCAGTTGAGCCGGGTGGTTTCGCTGATTTTGTAGTCCAGATTCAGACTCACCAGATTCCAGTCGACCTGAAACCAATTCCGGGCGCGGACCGACACCGAAGCATCCTCTGCAAATTGCGCGTCCGTCAGGCCGCCGGGTTGCTGCGCCAGGTAGCGCATGTGGGTGTATTCCCCCGTCACTTTCAGTTTTGGAGTCAGGTCGTAGGCCAGGTGGAGGTACCCGTTTTGCTGGGTGTAGTGGCTGTTGGGTCGCCAGCTGTCGCCGCGCTTGTACTGGAAAAAGGTGTAGTAGTTGAGTTTGCCCTGCGCCACCGTTCCGCCCAGGCTGTTGAAGGAATTGAACAAGCCGAACGAACCCCCGGTCTGGCGCGTGGTGAATTCGATCAGCTTGGTGCGGGGACCCTCCTGCATGATGAAGTTCACCAATCCGCCAAACTGCGGCCCGTATTGCAGACTGGCCGCTCCCCGGATGATTTCGATCCGGTTGAGGGCTTCGGCCGAGGGGGTATAGTAGCTTTCGGGGTACCCCAGAGCATCGGCGCTGATGTCGTAGCCGTTTTGCCGGATATTGAAATTGGATGAGCGATTGGGACTCAATCCGCGGCCTCCGATGCCCAGCTGCAGGCCGCCCCGGTCGTATTCCCAGATATTCAGCCCCGGAATGCGGGCGTAGATCTGCCGGGTGTTATTGGTCGCCAGGTTAGCGTTCAGGTTCCGGACGTTGATCAGTTCGGTTTTCTTGCTGGCGTAGATGGCCGTACCCGATACATCGTTCAGGCGGCCCGAGACGGTTTCGGTATTCCGCCCGATCACGACGACCTCGCGGCTGAGCACACTGACTTCCTCCTCGAGCCGGATGTCGAGCCGTATCGGCTGATTGGTGAGGTCCAGCGAATCGATATAGGTTTTGTACCCCAGCAAACGTACCTCTAGGCGATACTGACCCGGCGTCAACTTACCAAATCGGAAAAATCCGTTGTCGTCGCTGATTTCAATCGCCTCGGTAGGATACAGGCGCACCACGGCCCCCGGAATGGCCTCGGTACCTTCACGGAGGGTACCTTCCACGGCGAGGGATTTCTGACCGTAAGTCCAAGCAGCCAGTGAAAAATAAACGAGTAAAAAGCTGATACACCGAATCATGGTAAGTTGTTTTCGTAGGGCAAAACCCAGTCGTAGGGGCGCCAACTTAATTTTTTAGCCGCCAGATCCACCGTTGAATCGATGAACAGGCGGGAGGGCTCGCCGTTGAGCGTGACGTAGACCTCAGCGTAAACCCGGGGATTTTCGATACCCTTTTTCTGGAAAATGTCGGCTAGGTAGCTGGCGTATTTCAGGATCAGATCGGGCTGCGTGGCCATCATTTTTTCCTGTAAAGGAGTCAGATATTGCTTGTTGTCCACCGCGTACGCCTTTGTTCCGGTCTGATCTTTTACCGTAAAGTAGGCGGCTCCGGCTTTTTCCATCAGCATGACTCGCCACGAGAAGCGGTACCCTTGCTCGGTCCAGAAGAGTTTTCCCGGATACAGCAGGAAGCGTAATGGAAGCAGGAGCTGGAAAAAAACGTACACGCCCGCCAGCAGAGCCACGGCCTTCGGACGATTGAACCGGTAGGTACCCCAGGCCAGCGAATTTTTGGGAAAGGGCAGGTACCCCAGAAACCGGGTGTGGAATTCTCCCGAAAAGAAAATCAAACTACTGAGTATCATGACGTACGGAAACAAGCCGATGCCCGGGAAAAACAGAGCAGTGGCCCCGTGGAACGCCAGTACGAACAGGTAGGCGACCGGCCGGGTCTTTCGGTTCAGCAGAAAAAAGACGATGAACAGATCGTAGCCCGCGCCGAACCAGGAGAACAGGTACGCCACCCAGTCGTCGTACATATAGGGCCCGATCAGCGGCAGGTGGCTTTTGGCCGGAAGCCAGGTTTTCATCGGTTCCGCCCGGAGCAGCCAGTCGGCGTTGAGTTTGGCGAGCCCGGCGAATACGTACACCAGCCCCATTTGAAAACGCAGAATGCCGATGGTCCAGGCGGGTACTTGCGGCCGTGGTTTTATCCAACCCCCGTACGCATCGAGGGCATAGTGCCGGTTGGCGGGTAGCCAGACCAGCAGGAAAGCCACCAGGCTGATAAAGTAGTAATGGTTGAGGTAGGTGGTGACGTCCAGCAGCTCCACGTAGGTGAAGCCGAGAAAGAAAATCACCGCCGCTGCCCGATAGAACAAGCCCAGCGCAATGCACAGGGAAGCCAGGAAGAGTAGCAGAAAAAGCAAGTGCATGCCGGTGTCGCCCAGCGGGTGCACCCACCCAAATCCCCAGTAGGTAAAATGAAACGACGGTGTCACGTACACGCTGGTGATCCAGCCCCGCATCCAGAAGCGGAGCAGACTGTAGGCCATCAGTAACCCAAACGTAATCCGAAAGGTGGCCAACGGAGCGATGGAAACCGGACGATTACCGTGGGGTACCCTAATCGCCATCATTGTCCTGGTAGGTGATTTGCACCGAAGTAGCCGAAGCCACATCCGTCTTGATCAGCGTCAGCAGTTTCTGTGCCTGCCGGTAAGCTTCTTCCACCGCAGCGGGATTTTTGGAAAAAGACTCCGTCATGGGCTGGGGAATGGCCTGGAGCGCCGCAATGGCCACATCGAACTGAGTTAATACTTGATTGGCGAGGGCCTCTTTTCCCAGCAGAACGAGGTAATCCGCAATTCCATCGCCTTCTGCGCCGGCAAAGTATTTCTTCAGACTGGTCAGGTTGGCCACGGCCAGGTCTTTGGTCAGGCCCGAATAGTACCCTTCGGATTTATCAGCAAATACCATCCCGTTGGACAATTTGCCGAAGGGCCAGCCGATGCGCGGGCCTTTCAGGGCATCCATTTCGTAGGCAAACTGGTTGACCAGAAATCCGATGGAACTGCCCACGTCTGTCTTGAGGGAATTGATGAACGTGGTGCGGTAGGTACCCTGCCACTGCGTGGAGGTATTCGCCACCAGCCCTTTCATGCGGGACATGACATTCCGCACGTATTTTTTCCGGGCCGCCGCATTGGGCCCCGTAAACTTGCCAACTGCACCGGGCTCGAACAGCAGGTAATCCAGCGCCGGAAAACCCTGGATGCTGTCGTTGACCACGGGTAATTCGAAATTGTAGGTACCCGAAGCCACGGCCTGCTCGATTTTGGCCGGAACCGCGGGAAAGGTGTTGAGGTAACTATTGAGCAACAGCGCCCCCGCCGGGCCAAAATAGGCGGCGGCGGTACCCTCGAAACTCAGGTAAGCCGCCCGGTAGGCGGGCCGGACTGCCTCTTGGGTCGTAGTAGAGGGATTTTCCAGAAAAGCGTTGACTTGGGTTTCCAGGGTCGTTAGTTGGGTGGTCAAGTCCGTGTAAGCCGGGATGATGATCCGGTCGGCGTAGTTAGTCAGCATCCCGGACTTGAAAGTATCATTGCCGGATGGGGTAGGGTCGGGGGTACCTGTTTTGTCCGAGCAGGCGTAGAAAATCCCACCGGCGAGCGCCAGCAGGAAGGGGAGAATTAGGCGGGGGTACTTCATATGGGTATCTAGATTGATCGGGCACTTTTAAAAACGTTGTGGCAAAGCGTCCGATTTGAACGCTTTGCCACCGTACTTCTGCAAAAACCAGGATTAGGGTTGTAGTTTGCCGTAGGCTTCGGTAAGGATAGCCTGAGCCTGCTTCAGCTTGGCGTTACTGGCATCCTCCGCCAGGGTATAGAAGCTGGTATCCATAATCGAAGCCAAAGTCTGGTAGTTGGCGGCAGTCAGTTGGCTGCTGGCCGGACGGTACTTCAGCGCGATTATAAAGCCGGCTCCTTCCGAAAGTCCGTGGAACTTCGAATCCAGCGCCGTCTGGGTTTGGGGCGAGGTTACGTAGTTGTAGGCCGCCGCCGCGAGCGTCTTTT
Source organism: Salmonirosea aquatica (assembly GCF_009296315.1). Lineage (NCBI taxonomy): Bacteria > Pseudomonadati > Bacteroidota > Cytophagia > Cytophagales > Spirosomataceae > Salmonirosea > Salmonirosea aquatica. The sequence goes on along the minus strand of NZ_WHLY01000002.1, from coordinate 252,671 downwards.
CCAGGTATTCCTTGATGGTGACGATGGCCGCATCGCGGGCCGCGTAATCTTGGGCCGAAATCGCGGCGCGCCCGGTCCGGAACGCCTCGAACACCCGGCCACCCGCCTGAATGTACTTGCCCCGTTCGGCAAAATAGCCACCCATGGCCAGGGGACGATCGGCCCGCACCGGCTGGGTATTATAGCTGTACGCCGTGTCGTAGTCCATCGGAATGCCCACGTAGCCAAAGGCCAGGTCCCAGTTGTGCTCCATGGCGGTACCTTGTCCGGGAACCACCGTCGTGTTGTTGTCCGTAGGGATCTTGTCGAGAATAGCGACCACGTTGTGCAGCACCAGTCCGCCCATCAGGCCCTTGGCTACCGACTGGTTGTATTCCAGTCCTTTGTAGTTGAAAAGGCGGTTGCCGATTTTACCCGGTACCCCTTTGGAAGCGGCCGCTTTGTTGAATTGACTGACGTACACCATGGAATCGGCCAAAGCCTTGAATAGCAGGGCATCGGCCGTTTTGCCCGACAGATTGTACGTCAGCGTGTTCAGTTCGTTGGCAGGGTAGGGGATGTTGCTGGCCAGTTCCGCCGTGAAGGCATTGTTCGTATTGTTCCAGAGGTAGTTGACGGTATCCGCACTGAGGACGCGCGAGGTACCCTTGCCCAGGTAGGACTGGAAGCCCTGCCACATGCTGATGCGGCTGGCGGATTCCTTATAATCCACATTCTCGAAGTCATAGGTGGTAGGTACCGTATATTCCTTGGGACCATCCGGATCGACTCCGGTATTGTCGGTACAGGAAAACAGCAGGGCGGCGAGCGCCAGGGTAATAAGGGGAGTGATTTTCATAATAACAGCAGGTTTGACACTAGAATTTTTGCCAAAGGTAACTGTTATTAGCAAACAACTTTTATTTAGAATGAATAAAAATAAAAAAGTACGGGCTTCGTTTTGATTCTAATAAAACTGGCGAAAGCAAGGATGACGCCATTTCGCTGGGTTTCAACCCTTTTAGGGGATGAAAACTTTTAATTTAAGACCTGCTAATTTTTTTCAGCCTTCGAGGTCCTATTTCCTCACTAAAATTGGCCATTCACTCACTTTCTAAATTTTATGGTACAATAATTGTTTAATTTTACGAAAAAATTGCATCGACCCATTCCCTACCTGTTACACACTAAACTCTGTCTTTTGTGGCTGTGACTAGTATGAAAATTCCCTCCTTTTTAATTGTCTTCTCGTTTACCGCACTCTCCTGGCTTTTGCTGGGGTACCTCCTGCGTCTGGCTTTCCCCACAATTTCCGTGATGGTCTTTCTTTTCATCGGAATGGGACTGGGGCTGTTGATCGCTACCCTGATGAGTCTTGTTCACGAGGAGGTTGTTCCCTCACCCACTGGCCAGGCCGAACGGGATGGAGCTGCGTCCCGGGGGTTCGAGCTCCCCTCCCCCCTGAAACCTACCCGCTACGAAGGTAGGAGTGGGATTTCGGGACCGGTAATCGCTACCGTGTGAGTCAACAGGAGTTTGGTTAGATGCGTTAGTCCGTCTGCTGGAGCCGACGCCATTGGTTGGCCAGGTAGGAGTGGTGGTACTGCCGGAGCCGCTCGTCCAGCTGATAGCCCAGCCGGTACCGGTTCCCGATGCCATACCCCCGGGCATAGGCATATTCCCAACGGAATTCTTCGGTCGTACGCAGCCGGGTAGGGCCCAGGCGTGCAATTTTCCCCGGCGGAATCGGAACGGCGAAATTGAAGCCGAGGGTGGAGCCATTCTGGGTGGCAATGGCAAAGAGAGCGATTTCCACGTTGGCGAATTGCCGGACAAGGTCCATCCGCGCGCCCCAGTCGCCATCGAGGTAGCGACCAGCGGTCAGTTTGGTGGTGAAATCAAAGCGGTTGAAGCGGTAGGCCACATTGCCCAGCAGCAGCAGTTCATCCGGGTTCGTGTAGTAGATTCCTCCCTTCGGATAGTAATAAAAGCCCGTCAATCCAGCCTCGAACCCGTAGGTCCAGCGGGCATTCAGGTTGGCGTGCTGGTATTGTACGTTCAGGCCGTAGCGGTCGCTGCGGAACAGGCCCGCCGAGGCAGAAATATAGTGGTCGCCCGGCAAGGCCAGAAACTGATTGAGATAGAGCGGGGCGGGACGGATGCTCTTGGGGCGACCGTCCAGATTATTCATGACGGGAAACAATACCCCAAAATTCAGGGCCATGCCGGGCCAGAGGTACACCTGACTTTGCAACATCAGGCTGATCATGGCCTGCACCGTCTGGGTCGGGTTGCCGAAGTTGGCGATGACTTCGGGCTGGAGGCGGAAATCGAGCAGGTAGTTCCAGGGACGGAAACGGTAATTCTGACGGTAGGCCTGACGTTCCTGCGACGTGAGCGGACGGTAGGATAAGCTGTCTGCCAACCGATATACCCCCACGGATACCCCCTGAATCAGCGGAATCAAATTAGTGTTATTTCCCCCGGCCGGACGCATGCGCACTAAACCTTCCAGCGGATTGCGGTACAGGCGCTGTTCGTAAAAAGCGCCCGTGGAATCACGACTGACGTTCTCCATCTCCCCTTCGCGGGCGGACTTATCCTGTGCGAACACGCCTTGCAGGAGACACAGCAGGAACGGCAGCAAACTAACGCTTTTCTCCATAGATTTTTTTTAGGCGGCGGGATGGTTTCAGCAGCGCGAAGGAGTATGCCGTACCCACGGTAACCTGATCGAAATTGATGAGGCCGGCCTGCAAATTCCAGCGCTGGAAAAGACGCGTATACAGGCCCACGTTCACATGTTTGGAGTCAGATTCCAATAGCAGCCCCGCCCGTTGCCGGTAATCCAGCCGAATCCCGCCGAAGGGACCGACGAGGTAATGGTTATCGTGAATATATTCACTTTTTTTCTGCCACTTGAAGCTGCTGAACGCATGGGCATTGGCCGTGACTTTGGCATCGCGGTACACGAAGTAGGGACTGCCCAGTCCCACCGTAATCAGGGCCTGCCAATCGCCACGCAGGTTGAAGGTTTTAGTAGCTACCACCACCTGCGTCAGCATGGCGGCATCCACCGTGAAAGGGGATGACATCACCACCGCCACCGCCGGCCGGAGACGTCTTTCTTTTAGCAAAAGGTACCGGAAATCCAGTTGCCGGTCCCCCACATCCTTGATGACGGGAAACTCAGGCCTGGAAATTGCCTTCAATACGCTGATGTTCACATCCAGTCGGGGCAAGATCGTTAAGTTGACGTATGCGATCGCTTCGGCGTTGCGGCCTGTGGTACTCAATGCATAATCGATGGGATTGTAATTGACCCCAAACCGTAAGGTACCCTCCGCGGTGGAATCCGCCGTGGGGACGTAGAGCAGGCCCGGCTTACCCGACAGGTTTACCTGCCCCCGGCCCGAAAGGGACATTCCCAAAAAAAAGAGCAAGGGCAGGAATATCCTACCCTTGCTCTTTTGTAAAATCAAAATTTGTGCCATACAGCCACGTTAGGAAGGAAGCAACCAGGAATTAGCTGCCGATACCCTGCTGGTATTCACAGTTAGCAATGTACTGCTGACGGGCTATTTCGGCTTGTGCCACGGCCGCGTCATAGTTGGCTTCAATTTGCGCTTTATTAGCCTCATACGCGGCTTCATTCGCCGCCAGGGCAGCCCGTTCGGCCTGGTCACAAGCCCGCTTGTCAGCGGCTTCCATTTGGGTAAAGTCAGCTAGCTGCTTGGACAGGCTGGCGTTCACCAGGGCAATCAACAAGCGTTTTACGACGGCTGAGTTGCTGGGGTTGGAATTGATCGCGGCGATGTTGGCCGCGGCTTGTTGCTGGGCAGCCACCCGTTGTGCGCTGTAACTCGCTGTCACGCCACTTTTGCAGGTAGCCGTACCCGCTTTAATGGAAGCGATGTTACTTTTGTTGGTAGCGGCGGCCGCGGACAGCTGGTTTTTCCGTTGATCTTTCAGTTGGTCTAGCGTGGCCTTATAGGCTTCTTGAGCCTGCTTCTTACACGTATTATCCGCTTTTTTGTCGGTGCTGCCGGTATTGACATCCCGCTCGGGCACAACCACGGGGAAGGCAATTTCCTTCACGGTAGGCAGTACCATTTTGGGTAGGTAGGTAGACAGGACGGGGTTCGCAATGGCGCGGTCGAGCGCGGCCTGCAAGCCAGCGGACAAGGTACCCCCTGTTTCCAGGGCCTTCAGGTCGGCGGGCGTCATCTCGGCCAACTGAGCAATGTCCTGCGCGGAAAGAGCAGCTGATACGTCGTCAGCGGCGCGCTGCACGGTGGAATGATTACCGCTCTTCAGGCCCGCCTGAACGTCCAGGAGTTTCGTGGAAGGAATCAGGGCGGAGGGCGTACTCACTACGGCTTCGGGCTGCGTAGCCGGGGCGGTTTTCATCTTGATGTCCGAGAAGCCCTTGAGCAATTCGGCGTTAGGTCCGGTAGGCAGGGGATCCGTGACCCGCTGGCAGTTGTACATTACGAGCATGAGTGCCAGGCTCGCCAGAGATAATAAGCTACTACGTTTTTTCATGAGTAAAAAGTGGTTAAAAAGATTTGTTTCGGATTACTAGTGATTGGTTTTTGGGTAATGAATTTATATACTGGATTTTGGATTCGTTTTATTGAGCTGATGGCTATTGGCTTTATCAAGATTCTGAAAATTACATTCGTTTATAGGCTGGAATAGCCAACAGCTTTTCACTTTCCCCTCCCCGCCACCATGATCTGCATCGTAATGGCAATCAGTTGCAAATCGTACCAGACACTGTACTCCTTGAGGTACTGTAGGTCGTGCCGCATTCGCAACAGATTCAGGTGCAGGCTGTCGGCGTAACCCACTTTCAGCTGGCCCACCGAGGTGATACCCGGCTTCACGGTCAGCAGTTTCTTAAAATGAATGGGATCGGCCGCCATCAGCATGTCCACATCGTAGTGGAAAAGCGGCCGAGGACCTACCACTGACATTTCCCCACGCAGCACGTTGATAAACTGAGGCAACTCGTCCAGTCGGGTCCTACGTAAAATGCGACCCAAAGGCGTTACCCGCGGATCGCCATCCCCCTGCGAATGTTGTAAACCCAGGCTATCGGCATCGGTGCGCATGGTGCGGAACTTATAAATGTAAAACCGCTGACCCCAACGGCCGGTACGCTCCTGCCGGAAAAAAATCGGGCCCGGCGAAAAGAACTTCTGCAATAGCATGATGGAGCAAAAGACCGGTGCGCCCGCCAGCATCACGAGCAGGGAGAAAGCCAGATCGAACGCCCGCTTGTAGGCTTCATCCCGGCTATTGGAATAGGGCTTGGTCGAAACTTCAATCACGGGCACCACGTCATGGTACTCCATGGTTGCCTGATGGGCCACAAAACCCCGGAAATCGGGCACCAGGCGAATCTGCGCCCGCTGCCGCTGTCCCATGTCGATGATGCCCCGAATCTGCTCCGGGCTCAACGTGGTCATACAGCAGTACAAAAAATCGGGTTTCTTTTCTTCAAGCAGCTTTTCCAAGCGGATCAAATCCTGCTCCATGTTTTCGTCCCGAAACTCGAAGGTACCCCGGAACTCAAAACCCAACTCCGAACGCTCACGGTATCGTTCCCGCAAGAAAATGCCCAGGTCGCAGTTGCCCACGGTCATAAACCCGCTAGCGTTGTGGCCCGCGGCCCGGTAGGTACGCAGGGCTTGTAAAATCAGGAGCCTGAGGATGCAACCCGTTAGGCCCAGGCCGAGGATGGTGTAGCCAAGCACCACCCGGGATATGCTTTGACCGTACTTGGAAAAATACAGCAAAGCCGTGATGACGAGAATAAACAGCAACAGCGCTTTGAAGAAACGACTCAGCAGGATATCGGCCGTAAAGTCCAGGCGGGAGATTTTGTAGACCCCCAGAAAATGGGTCAATCCCAGCCAACTCAGATTCAGCGTGAGTTGTAGGATAATGTAGACATCGTTGAGTTCCTGACCCCGGGAGTGAGTAGCGTACGAGAATAGGAAAGCCAGGTTAAGGAGCAGAACATCGATCCAAAGATTGTAAACGGCAAGGCGGCTTTGGTAATTGGGTTTCATAATCGCGGGGTGGGGACTAATGGTAAACTTCACAAATTAAACTTAAAGCCGAAAAGGATAAAGCGGACCACGGGTGAAAGATAAGAGCTTCTTGGGGTATTTTCCAACACGGAGCCACTTTTTTTTCGATAGAAAGCAAATAATCAGTTGATTGTTTGTATTATATTATTTTATCTAAAATAAATTATAAGTAAAACATAATATCCTAAAACGTTTTTGGCTGACTGATCTGACTCATCCAACAGGTTGACAATACTTCACAAGCTTGTTAGGCCGTTCCAGCCGGGCGTTTGCTTTCAGGATTCTATGGTTTTCAAAGTTGGGGCATCTTTTCTATAACTCCCGGATAAATGTGATAATGTTATCAAGCGGTAGGTAACACTTACCTAAGGTACCCACCCCGTAATGTACAACCTATCAGCACTACTAGAATCGACTCTACAAAATTTGCGATCGTCAACGAATGCTACTTATAGGGTACTCAGTAGGTTGCGAATAACCCCGGCTACCAGGCAATACTAATTTAAATAATCCATCCGAATGCTATTTATATGAAAAGAGTGGTAGTCAAAACCAGTCGATTAATTGTTCATGGTTTCGATAGCGCACAATATTGTACTATTTAAATGCTTACTACCTGACAAAGCTTTGCCTATGCGCATGGATTTTATCCATGTCGGGAAAATATGAAAGATATTATGTGACTGAATGAAAATTTTCTCGCGATACCATCTAAGACTGGTATTTGTAGGCTAGGAGGGCTTTAAAGCCTATCTTCAAAGAGAATTTAGAGTATGTACAGTAAATGATTGTACGAACATAGGGCTTTTTTTTATAAAAACAATACCTCCGGGGTAAAAAATAATAAACTGATTGGTTACTTTTTAATTAATCCTTAGATCAATGGTACTATTGGAAGGGATGAAAAAAAGTATTCAATTTGTATGACCTTATCTGCTTCGCGATAGCCCATCCAGGTTAGACAGCCGGTGGAGTGAGCGCCAGTAATTGCTGTTCGAAGGTAGTCAGTATCGCCTCTTTTTGCAAATAGCGTTTGGCGTAGGCCAGGGCATTAGCCCGGTAGGGTGCTAAATCGGACGTCAGGGCCCGATTGATTCCCGCCCACAGGGCCTCCGCCGACTCCGGTTCTGCCAGGATGCCCGTCTGATACCTTTCCACCAGCTCGTACAGCGACGTGCCGGGCAGGGCCGTTACGATGGCACAACCGCCCGCCGCCATGATGCCCGTCAATTTACTGGGCATTACCAGATCCGAGGCCGATTTTTTTTGCAGCACCAGGTGTACATCCGCCGATGCCAGCAGGGCCGCTAGTTTTTCGTTGGGCTGTAGGGGAAAGAACCGGACATTGGTCAGCTCAGCCGCCTGCACCTTTGCTTCCAACTTTTCCCGCCCGCCGCCTGCTCCCACCAGCACAAATACCACTTCCGGCCGGGAGTGAAATCGCTCCGCCACCTCCAACAGGATCTCCAGACCCTGCTTCTCTCCCAGATTGCCGGCGTACAAAATGACTCGGTTCGTGGGCTTCAAGCCCAACTCTGGTCGCAAGGAAGCCGACACGGGTAGGGGATAGATGCGTTCCGGATCCACCCAGTTAGGTAACAGCCACACTTCCCCGGGGCAATCCCCTTGGCCAGTAGTCTCCACTGCATCCCTTCGCTAATGGTAGTGACCACCGCACTGCCCTGCAGCAACCCCCGCTCCAGGCCAAACATCAGCCGCAGGAAGCCTGCGTTGCGGATCATCCCCAATTTTTTAGCCGCATCCACCTGTAAATCCTGCACGTGGGTGACGAACGGAACGCCCCGTAGTTTGCCGTACAGCCACGGCAACACCCCCAAATGGAAGGGCGGTGATTACCTCCTCAGAGTGATGGGGGTTCAAAGCATTTTGGAGTAAAGCATTTCATAAAAACCCGAGTCGCTCTTCTCATAGTCGTGCGTCCACCATGTTTTTAGGAAGGGTGGACTTCAAGTCGAAGAGAACGGAGTTGGGAGTGGTAAATTGTTTGAAGTCAAATGACTTAAATTCCTTGTGCGCTACAGCTAGCACGACCGCCTCATACTTACCTCTGATTGGAGCTAACTTGGTTCCATACTCCTCGGCCACCTCCTCCGCCACAGCCCAAGGGTCGTGAACGTCAACCCGCATTCCGAAATCGGTCAACTCGCGCACTACATCCACTACGCGGGTGTTGCGGATGTCGGGACAGTTTTCTTTAAAGGTAATGCCCAAAATCAGCACTCGACTGCCCTCGATTTTATGACCCTTTTTGATCAAAAGCTTCACCAACTTGTTAGCCACAAATACGCCCATATGGTCGTTGACGCGACGGCCCGACAGGATTACCTGTGGGTAGTATCCTAGTGACTCGGCTTTATAGGCCAAGTAATATGGATCAACGCCGATGCAGTGGCCTCCCACCAGTCCGGGCTTGTATGGCAGAAAGTTCCACTTGGTGGCGGCAGCTTCCAATACCTCGATGGTGTCGATATTCATGCGGTCGAAAATCAGGGCAAGTTCGTTCACAAATGAAATGTTGACGTCGCGCTGGGCGTTCTCAATGGCCTTCGACGCCTCGGCTACCCGGATGCTGGGGGCTAGGTGAGTTCCTGCTTTGATTATAGAGCGGTACAGTCTATCCACGAATTCAGCTATTTCGGGTGTACTGCCTGAGGTGACCTTCTTTATTTTGGTTAAAGTATTTACCTTATCGCCTGGATTGATGCGCTCGGGTGAGTAGCCGCAGAAAAAGTCTTTGTTAAAAGTCAGGCCGCTTGTTTTTTCTAAAACCGGAACGCAATCCTCCTCAGTGCAGCCTGGATAAACCGTTGATTCGTAAATAACGACATCGCCCTTTTTTAACGCGGCACCCACCGTGCGGCTGGCAGCCAACAGCGGTGTGAGGTCAGGTTTCTTGTAAACGTCTATGGGTGTAGGGACGGTGACAATAAAAACATTACAATTATTTAAATCATCCGTTTCCCAGCTGAATTGCAGCGTGTCTGCCGCTTTTAACTGGCCGGGTGCAATTTCCTGTGTCCGGTCAAAACTGTTACGAAGTTCTTTGACACGCGCTTCGTTTATGTCGAATCCTAGCACAAAGTATCGGTTACTCAACTCCAGAGCTAACGGAAGACCCACATACCCTAGACCAATCACGGCAATTTTTAGAGGAGAATTTTCAAGCATCTACTTACACATTAATTTGATAGCCGCAAAACTATTGATTTTTAGACAAGAAGTGAACTAACAGCAACAGGTGCGTATTCCCATTTATTGAACGACTGGGTTGGTTCAAATACAGATTCAACTTGAGTTATCATCTGGAAGACAACAATAAAGTTGTTTATAGTTATTTTGTTTTGGCTTAAATATCTCACAGCTAGTCAGTTATCCAGATCACTCGTTATCAAAAAAAATTTGGAATCTAGAAATATTTTAAGAAATTGAGATAATAGACTGAAACCCAATAGCATTGATTATCAACTTTATAAAACTTTAAGCAGCTTCATTATATACGACTATTCTTGTACAACTATTCTCTTATAGTTAAATTATGTTCTTTACTAAGTGACTGCTTTCCCCGCACTAGCAGCTTCAACACCTCCTCGAAACCAGCCAAAACGGACTCCTTATTCAAATGCCGCTCGGCGAAGGCGCGGGCGTTTTGGCGGTAGGGCGTCAGGTCCGTCGTGAGGGCTTCTCCGATGCCCGCGACCAGGGCCTCCACCGACTCTGGCTCAACCAGCAGCCCCAACCGATGCCGCGCTACTACCTCGTAGAGCGAGGTGCCGGGCTGGGCGGTGACCAATGCGCAGCCCCCGGCGGCCAGGATGCCTGTGAGTTTGCTGGGCATGACGAGGTCCGAGGCGGATTGTTTTTGAATGATCAAGTGCACATCCGCCACGGCCAGCAGGGCCGACATTTTTTCGTAGGGCTGCAAAGGAAAGAAACGGACATTGGTCAGTTGAGCTTCCCGCGCCAGGGCTTCCAACCTTTTCCGTTCCCCACCCGTACCTACGATGACGAAGACGATCTCACCCTGAATGGAAAAACTCTCTTCGGCCAGAACTTTTTCCGCAACACGCTGGGTCGCAAACTGTTTGGCTACTTCTATTATGAGTTCCAGTCCTTGCTTCTCACCCAGGTTCCCGGCGTAAAGCAGCACCTGATCCTGGGGTTTTAAACCAAATCCTTCCCGCAGAGATTTCTCTCGGGGCAAAGGATAAATAAGATGAGAGTTGACCCAGTTGAGGAAAAGAATTAGTTTCTCCCTCGGAATGCCCTTGGCGGCGATCCGCCGCCGCATTCCTTCGCTAATGGTAGTGACCGCCGCGCTGCCCTGAAGCAACCCCCGCTCCAGGCCAAACATCAGACGCAGGAAGCCCGCGTTGCGGATCATTCCCAATTTTTTAGCCGCATCTACCTGTAAATCCTGCACGTGGATGACAAACGGAACGCCCCGCAGCTTGCCGTAAAGCCAAGGCAGCACGCCTAGATGAAAGGGCGGCGAAATGCAGACGATGACATCGTATTTTTTTTGAAACAACATTCCCAGCCAAATTGGCAGGCTGCTTGCCAGGAAAGAAAATTCGTGCAGAATTCTTTTAAAAGAGCTGGCCTGCGCCGGGACGTAAAGCGGACAACGATAGACTTTGACGCCCTCCCGCTCCTCCCTGCGCCAGCCCCAGGCACGGTAATTTTTGTGGATACGCCACTGCGGATAGTAGGGCTTAGCGGTAATGACCGATACCTCGTGGCCGCGCCCGGCTAGCCAGGCGCCCATTTGCCCGCTGTACTTGCCTATGCCCGTGAGCTCGGGGGCGTAGTTAATGCCGTAAAGGAGAATTCGCATGCTGGGGTGAGCTTACTAACGTTGATAGTCGCAAAGATAGAAGATTCATGCGGTGTACTGGTACAAAAGCATTTAGGACTTGCAACAGTTTACTGGATATTTTTTTGAGCAGGCATCTGAGAGTTGTAAAAACAGGATTCCTGTTGAGCAGGAGTTCGGTAATTCAAGCTTGAATGTTTCCGCCGGCGATTGTACCGCAGCGGCGGCCGCCATCCCTCAATATACTCGAAGGTGGCCAACCGGGCTGCGGCCCGCGACGGAAAGTCAACATGGTTCACTAATTCACTTTTAAATGTTTTGAATCGGATCGCCGAAGCGTAAGCTCTCAGCTACTGCATTGTCCCAGCAGTTGCCTTTACGGCTCATACTGGTCATGTCTTTGCATTTTAGTCGATACAAAGATGACACTGTTCCCAGCACTTCTTAATTCCCAAACACGTTCTTATATAGTATAAGATTCTTCAATGAATAGAGTAAGGTAGCAGAGAGTTTTCACTAAAAGGTTACTATCTACCCTACTTTTTAATCAGTAAGTAAAGCATCAGTCAAGACTTTAATAATCAATTGATTTACTGCTTTCATTTCTTAACTTTGAGCAATTCTTTAGTCTTTAGTACTATGAAGTACTCATAGATTGCTTGTAAGGTGGCATAAGTCATCCCTGCTCTCCCATCCAAAAATGCGAATCGGCCGAAAACCATATAAAGCCATTTAATTAATGGTCGGAATGGCAACTTATAAAACAATCCTTTTTGATGAAATCGTTTTTCGGAAAAATCCTTACTAAACAAAGCCTTGTGAAGAGAAAATCTTGTTTCCTTTTCCATATCCATTAAACGTATAGCAGCTTCCATGTCAGCATAGCCTAAGTGCCTTTGGATCCAATATCTAAATCCTTTGCTAAAGGGGTAATGATCCAAATATCCTCCCATCCTACCTACAGGTCCGTCTGGAATAGAAACCGGATTGACCAGACGCTCGTAACGCATTTTTTCAGGTTTAAAAAGCCGAAGGTAGTAGGGTGACATTTGAGCATACTTTAACCACCGTCCATTCCAAGCAAAATCCCGGCGCTGAATTTCAAAGGCTACCACATCACTATTCGAAAAATCAAAAGACAAAACAGAATTCTTTAAACCATCAGAAACCCGCTCATCTGCATCAATATAAAGTACCCAAGGATATTTAAAATGAGTATTAGCTAAGCCCCAGTTCTGATGAGATGACCAGTTATCGAATTTCCGCTGCGTAACTATTGCTCCATATTCTTTTCCAATTTTTATGGTGTTGTCGGTACTATATGAATCAAGTAAATGAACGTCATCGCACCATTTTACTGAGTCTAAGCAACCAGGAAGGTCTTGCTCCTCGTTCAAAGTCAATACCAATATTGATATCATTTCTTTTGTGATACTGTAAACATCATCGCCTCATTTAAATTACCTTTCAGATTTTTCAATGAAAGATAAGGGCTAAGTAACTTTCTGATCTTGTAAAACTTATAGTCCCCTTCTGTTTCATTTTTCAAGGCAGACTCTAGATTGTAAGCTTCTTCCGGCGTTTTGTGTATAGAAAATAACTTATACAATGAATTACGAAAACTATGCTCCCAAGGGGTGAAAGAAGCTTTTTTTACAATACTGAATCCCGACTTTTCCAGCGCGTAGCTAAGCGTCTGAGGAGAAAAATGACTAATATGGGTATGCGGTATCCACTTAGGCCAGCCAGCGCCTAGCTCTTTGACAACCTTGCTTTCAAAATTATCAGTAACAATTACTAATTCTCCGCTAGGCTTTAAATACTTCTTTAAATTATCTAAAAATATAATGGGATCTATCGTATGTTCGATGACTTCAAAGGCACAAACTATATCAAATTTCTCAAATCCCAAATCTGATTGTTCCAAGGGAGTTGTTATGATATCCAAAGACAGTGTCTCTTTTGCATATATTGCCTCGTCCAACGAAAACTCCATACCTGTTACATCAAGTCCCTTTTTTTCTTTAAAAAGTAAGAGTAGAAATCCATATCCGGTACCTACGTCCAGAATGCTCATTCCCGCTTTTAAGTCTAAAATTTTGTCCAGTATCTTAAAATTAACAATAGAGTTTACAATTTGTCCCTTCTTCTGCCTATCTCCTCCGAAACTACTTCGGTAGTATTCTTTTAAGCTATCATCTGATAACGTAGCGCCAGAATATATGAAGGAGCAATTTCTACACTTTAAAATTGAAATTTTATCAAAGTTTAAATAGACTTTAAAATCTTTGCTGCCGCAGAGAGGACATTTTTCTCTATCAATTAATTCAAAATTACCTTTCATAGGTGAGTTTGATAATAAATTATTAATAATCTATAAAATATATATTACAACTACCTTAATAAAAAAAAGATAAATCACTGATTTGATACAATTTTTGAATTATTAATTATGTGCTTTTCATCAAACATTGAACATAGGATAACACTCTTAGGAAAGTCATTCAAAAGATATTTCAGTTTATCCTTTGGAGTCACTTCACGAGATTCACCACGAAATGGTGAGAACAGAACATTCGCTCTGTCGCCTCTCTGCCGTACATCAATCTTATAATTACTACTTTTTATTGCTTTGCAGTTGAATTGAAGCACATCAAAACTGTCAACATATTTTTCATGAAGATCCTTTTGGCTATCCAAAAAAGCCAAACCCCATGCCCTTATTTTTCCTTCTTTTTTTAAAATTTCCGCTAACTCAGAGATTTTCTCAAAATCATTCAACTCTGTGATAGGTTCATGAATAAAAAAATAGTCCAGATAGTCTGTTTGTAGCGCGTTTAGGCTTTGCTCTAAGCTCTTTCGCATCTCCCTTATGTTTATACTTACACGGTCGTGAAACATATCAGGCGAGATCGCGTGCGAGGTGACCGCATTTCTATTTTGAACTGATTCGTACTTGGGCTTTTCTGATCGAACGTACCTTATAAGTGGTTTTAGCGGACGAAGTACCTGTGCCTTCCAGTTAGCTCTTATACCAAATTTGCTGGCAATAACAATCTGTGACCTCTTACCTTTTAATAATTTACCTACGAAGCTTTCTGCTTCTCCGTAGCCATAAGACCGTGCCAAGTCAAAATGGTTAATACCGCAATCTAAAGCGCAATCCAATGCGCGACTTGATTGGGCTGCCCCTACTGAACCTAAGATTGATGAACATCCGAAACCCAATACGGAAGAGGAAATGCCCTCGGCCAGTTCAACGTATTTCATTTTTGCTTCACTAAGTGGTCTGCTAAGCGTACGGCATAGGCGCCTAACATAAAAGTTGGATTTGCCTGGCTGGAAGTAGGAAATACAGAACTGCTGCAGACGAAAACATTTTCAGTACCCCAAACCTTCAAGTTTGAATCTACTACGCCTAATTCTGGGCTTTCTCCCATTCTTGTGGTTCCGCACTGATGTATTCCATCCTTCGACATACTCTTAATTGCAGTCTTTAATTCTTGAGAAGGAAAATGGTATTTTAGTTCTCCACAATTGCATTTTCTTAACCATTTATCCAGTGCATCATGTAGTTTAACTACCGAATCTGCATCGGTGTCTGATAAATTGTACTCAATGATGAGCGTTTCGTCATCACCTAATCGCATCTGGTTTTCATACTCGGGAACTTGTTCCGAATGGAAATGTAGGGCGTATTCATTGGTTGGACTAAATAAAAAGACCCCTGGCAGCTTTCTTTTCAGTAAATATCGCTTGTAGAATGTTGTGGCAGGAATAAGAAGTGAATTTGGCAAATCTCTGATAATATTACCAATATGCTGTGGTATTCCAGTCACTTTTCCTTTTGTAATCGTGCGGCTTATGGCTGGTGGAGCAAGCTTCTTACCAAGTATTGGTGAAATTAATGCCAAATACATGAATGACATGGGTCCATTTCTATGAGCTGGGTCATAATATAAAGGATTATCTAGCCAAATAGCAGTATTTAGAAGATTTTTTTCTTGCAAATACTCAGTCGAAAATTGAAAGCGGCGTCTTAAAAAGATTCCTTCCTTATCAACAATAAAACCATAATCTGTTTTAAGAGGATCACCGTAGAACTTAACTGTGGCTATTTTCCCCGACAAATGTCCCTGATAATATTTACCCAAAGCAATGGGCGCATCTTTCAAATTTGCAAATAACTGTTTATTACGCAGTAGTATCCTGGTAGATTCCTGCGCGCCAGCGGCAATCACAAATCTTTTTGCGTGCACAGTTTCCACCTTCTTAGAAATCACATTGCGAATTATTAAGCGATTAACCTTACCCGTCTCGTCTGGAACAGCAAAATCTCTTGCCTCGAATGCTTCTAATACAATTAAATTGGAATATTCTTGAATATCCTTTTTATACCTTTTACCAAACCGGGTGGGCATACTCCATCTTTCAATTTTGGAATCAAGCACTATACCCTCTGAGAATCCTTCGGCAATAGGATGATATTGGTAGTCATCTACGAGATTCAAATTAAAATCAGGATTACCACACTCAAAATAATTGGCGGCACGTGGCAAATATTGTTGCAAATCTTCCAGACTATTCAGATTCCAAGTACATTCTCCTTTCAAAATTGGACGATCCAGAAAATCAATTTCATCATACATTACGCATCGCCCTCCCCAGGTAGCAGAGGTACCCCCCATTCCCTTATTTGTACTTTCCTCAGGAGAGTAGTGATTAGTTGGATTCGTCAGTTGAATCGAATTATCGAGTTCATTGCCCGATTTTTTGCCTGAATTTCCATACTCAACGAGCAAAACTTTATCGTTAGGCGCATTTCTGGAGTATTCAAGGGCGATGATAATTCCGGCTGGTCCGGCTCCAATGATACATAGATTGAACATCTGGTCGAATATCTCAGCAGGTGTCATTTTATCCATTGTAAAGATATTGTGTTCTTTCTCTCCTTTACCGCTACAGCGGGATTTCCTGCATAAACAGTCCAAGATTTCAAATCCTTTGAGGTAACAGATCCAGCACCCAAAACCGAACCTTCGAAACACCGTACGCCAGGGAGTACAATTGCTTTGGCGCATATCCAGACATATGCTTCGATAACAATCCGCTTACTAGTGTAAGTAAAACTAGAACTATTATAATCATGTGTAGCTCCGCATAAGTAAGCGTCCTGTGAAAGTATAGAATGACTCCCTAAAAAAGCACCGCCAGGATTATAGATTTCTACTCCTGGTCCAATTGTTGCCACATCCTCTGTTTCTAAAAGCCAAGGTGCCCAAATTTTACAGCTTGGATAAATAAAATTAGACTTTCCTATTTTTGCTCCGAAGAATCTAAGAACGAAGCTTCGCCAAGTATGTAGGGGTTTAGGTGTCCAACGACAAAAGCATAGCCAAACCAAATTCCAAACTCCCCTTTTCAATTTATTGGAAAACGAAAAGGAAGGCCGTTTCAGGGAGTCTTGACTGTTAGAGGTGTGAGAATTAAACATTTTCATATTATGTTAAGCACGAAGCACGAAAAGCACTTGATTTGTCAGTAATTCTTCTTCTGAATATTGAGGTATCAATCGCTTTCTCAAATCCTCCGTCAGAAATTCTTTACCAAGTGAGTCATATTTTTGCTTCATCTCCAAAATTTCAAAATTTTTTGAAAACAATTTTATATAATCATGCAAGCGAAGTTTATTAAGAAAAGTATTTATTTTGAAGTCTGGATTCAGTAGATGCGACCATGCTTTTTCCTTGGGAAAAGAATCAGAATTTATTTTATGGGGATAACAATCAGGGTCATGGCCCCCGCTAATTCCAGTATAAACGTGAGGGCGGATGAGTAGCAATGCGTCTTTTTGCAACCACCCCTTTAAATTCGATAACACATCCGGGATTGTCTCAACGGGGATATGTTCAAAAACATCTTCACTGAAAGCAAAAGTAAAAGTGTTTGGAGAAAAATGGCTTACCTCGGCGGCGTTTCCAACAACTAGCCTTGACTCATCTAGGACTAAATCCTTACCCAAAACTTTGAACTCAGCTCTCAACCGAGAAATATCCTTCCGATCAAATAAAATACCTCTTACCAAAGATTTTGAGAATCGCTCAAATCCATTCTGGCGTAATACCTCTAAAAGTCTTGCAGGATTTGCTCCGTAAGTTGGGCGATCAATATCTATTCCATGAATGTTAACGCCCATAGAAGCTAATGAAAATAACCGCCAGGGACGAGCACCGTAGCCAATCTCCAGCACAGTATATTCGTTCAGATTATCTTTACCAAATGCCGAGTACTTGGCTAGATAATATTTATATTCATTAATATCATCCCACGGAATTATATAGTCGATATTACCGCCGCGAAGGCGCATTTTTAATAGTTTGAAAGAATAATCTATTTTAAAAAGCAGATTTAAGCCAGATCCCTCAGATGCACTTTTCACTGTTTTATATATTTATTCGTAATACATAAAATGATTTTTTATCACATTTTTAAGCTTTTAAAACTTCCAATAATTTCTTTGCTGATAAACTGATATTGAATTTTTTCTGAAACAATTTTTTTGCACTTTGCTCCATTTCCACCCTCTTATCCTGCGAAAGATTTATCCATTTCAAAATTAGTTGTTTTACCCCATATAATGTGTCTGTATCAATTAGTCCTGATTTCCCATCCTTTATCTCACGCCATATATTGACTCGGTTTGATATCAACGCTGGCTTTCCACAGGCTAAAGCCTCTACGACAGCTATCCCAAAATTTTCCTGATGGCTAGGTAGGACAAAGGCTTCGCAGCCATAGAATGCACCCCACTTTGCATCACCCTTTAGCATTCCCGGAAACAGTATACCATCATCCTTACTAGCTATTTTAATCACTTTTAGCCCGTAGCTACTTTTTTCACCTGGCCCGGCGATTACCAACGCTGGCAGTTTATATCCCTCTTTTTTCAAAGCTAAATAAGCTTGAATCAGCAGATCAACACCCTTTTTCACATCAATCCGGCTTAGGAATAGAAGGTAAGATTTGTTATCTATTCCAGGACAAGCATATTTGAATGCCCTATCCATGTCAGCAATATAGGAAGGCGGCGGCAGGATGCCGTAACCAACGTTCAATTCTTTTTTGGGTTTATAGGGACTGAACGCTTCCCTAGCCAATTTAAGCTCCTCTTCACAGGTGAATAATAATCCATCAGCGTCGTTAACAACATTTGCCTCAAGTAACTTCCAGTATATTTTGTTTCTGACGGCCTTAAACTTCCTACCATGCGCTCGTTGAAACCAAGGGTCGAGCATCCCATGCGGCATTACGTATACTTTAGGGATCGACTTGCTCTCGTGATTTGCCTTGAAGCTTTTTATTATTTTCCACACGGCATAACTTGGATATAGCCATAATCCATGAACTATGACTATGTCAAACCGCGAAAAATTAGTAAGAAGCCAGGGTACCAAGGCTTTATGATACCACCAAGGCCCTACAGCTCTCCCAACGAAATGGATCGGGAATGTATCGGATTCAAGGAAACCTGCATTCGCTTGATCGAGACATACGACCTCGTTCTGAACCCCTAACTTCTCTAATTCAGGGATAGAATTACGGATTCCCTGACAGGGGCCTCCCATAGCTGGATCCATAGTAGGAATTACCCGTAGTATTCTCATCAAGCAATGCAATTTTCTTTTAAATTTCATTCACTGTCAGCCAGCCTTCTAGAATGACCAAAGACCAGACATGCATCCATTTCACCCTCCTATCATGAGTCAGAAACCTTTTCCACAGATCCAGAACAGACGCTTTGTTAAACAGATCTCTATTGGATAAATTCTGAATTTTGCTTTCACAATAATCCTTCAACTCGCCACGCAGCCAGCTATCCCAGGGAAAGGCAAATCCTTTTTTGGGACGATAGACTATTTCATCCGGCAGCAAATCTCCCATGGCTTTAACAAACAAGCTTTTCGGTGTCTTACGCGAGTATTTGTATTTATCGGGAACAGATAAGATGAACTCTACCAAATGATAATCGAAGAAAGGCTCTCTCACTTCCAAGCCCCAGGCCATGCTCATTTGATCAGAATCCTTTAATAATACATCGAGTGTGTAGCCTGTCAATTCAGCGACCGAATACTGGCTATAGGTAGGGTAGTGGCGGATATTAGAACCGTTGAGATCCATCCATTGTGATAAATCTGCTTCTTTATCTACCTCCAGCAATTCCCGAATTTCATCTTCCAGAAAGATACCCCTATTGGTCTCGTAAAAAGCTTTAAGTGCTCCTTGTTTATTATCTTTCCAAGCCTTCACTTTTTTAACAGCGCGGCTTTTAACCCTTTTATTGAGAGCTGAGACGAATGATCGAAAGAAGGGATTGTCGTGCAATGCATTGTATTGTTTTATCTGCTTCCAGCGAGTAAATCCTGGATAACCAACAAATAGCTCATCGCCTCCCAAGCCTGATACAGCTACTTTAATACCTGTAGCAGCCACTAACTTGGATACCATATATGAGTTTATCCCATCAACGGTAGGCGTATCCATAGCGGCTATATACTCGTGCATTGAATCAATTAAGTCAGTTGGACTCAATAGTAGTTCCGTATGTTTAGTACTATATTTATCAGCTATCTTCCTTGCATATACCGACTCGTCAAATTCTTTATTCTCGAATATAATAGAAAAAGTTTCTACCGGACGCTGGCTGAACTTTGACATCAAAGCAACTATAGCAGATGAGTCGATCCCTCCGGATAAGAAGGCACCAACTGGTACATCGGCCACCATCCTACTTTTGATAGCGGCTTCAAAAAGGAGTCTCGTTTTTTTAACTGTCTCCGCCAAACTCAATATAGACGGTTCTGATTTCTTGGCATTATCAATGCGCCAATAGTAGTGCCTGTCAAGCTTTCCTTTCTTTAAAAAAGCATATTCACCAGGCAGAAGCTGAAATATGTTTTCTATAATTGAGTAGGGTGTCTTAACAGCTAACCCCGCCAAATAGCTAACGATGGCATTCGTGCAAACTTTCTTAGAAACCAAGCCAGTCCTAAGAATGCTTCTTACTTCAGAACTGAACACAAACAGATCATCTTGCATATAATAGTATAATGGCTTAACGCCCAGCCTATCCCTGGCAATGAAAAGCTCGGTCTCAATGCTGTCCCAAATTGCAAAGGCAAACATGCCATTGAGATGGGATAAGCAGTCCTTTCCCCATTTGATGAAGGCTGCAAGAATAACTTCTGTGTCAGACTTAGTTTGCCAGGAGTAATTTAGTTGTTCCCTTACTTCCTGATAATTGTATATTTCTCCGTTAAAAATTATGGCATACCGTTTTGTAATGTCAAAAAAAGGCTGATTAGCGCCCGTACTCAAATCAATGATGGACAATCTACGCTGACCAAATGCAACTTTATAATCGATAAAAAAACCCACAGCATCAGGTCCCCTGTGACTAAGACTATCGGTCATTCCTTGAATTAATTCACGGCTAGTTTTTGGATCAAGCCCAACAATCCCGGCAATTCCGCACATGATTTTCTAAAATAACATGGTAACAAATAGTGTAGAAATACTGTGTAACGGGTAATCAAAAGAATAAGAAATTAATTAGACGATACTTCCAACATTATATTCATAAATACGCCTAACACCCTCATGGATTGAATCAAAGGATACCGTGGTACCATTTCTATTCCATCGTGGATGCAGGTCACAATGCAAGCCACTTCTAGTGAAAGCTAAGTTATCAAGTTTGAAAGACTTAATTACAGAGGCTTCAACATTTTCAAGAGAATCTCCCAAAGAAGCCAAATCGGGTTTATTGCTGATCATTTTATAATACCCAAGATCAATTTTTCTTTGAGTACTATATTGGAAAAGATACAGTGTTCTGATCCCTTCAGTATTTGGGTAAGTATCGCAAATCATCCAATCTCTATTAGTCGGGCAAAATGATGGATGCCCATCCTCAGATAGAATACCATCGGCTAAAAGAGAACAGGTTGGGGAATCTTCATCGCTAAAAACTAGCCAATTAAAAAGGGAATTAGAGGAAAGAGTTTTTCTTGGATAGTAATTTGAAATAAGTGATTTCACCATATATTTTATAAAAAATAATAGTTTTGTCGGCATAATTCTATAAAAAATCGAGTTGCGTATAGCCTCAATATTAGTACCAACGCGGCCCCATATGGCAATTTGGTAGTTATTTTTCCAATCAAAATGACTTAAAAATCCGCTAGATAAACATCGGAGGTTACTTCCGTCACATCCAATAGTCATTAGACGAGTAGTTTCGCCACCATCGCTTAGTTTACATCTATGCAAAAAGGCAATTCTATCTTGATTTGGGTTCAAAACTAAATGCGTAATATAGTGATGCTTACCTGCATTCAAATTAGCTTCAAACGAAGCAACGGTATGAATTGAAACAAGTAAATGAGACTCTCCTGTGTAAATATTATGTTTTATAATACCATCAGTTGAGGGAGCATGATGACTAGCCGTAATGTCCCTTAAACCTGTGTAACCATATCCACCAACCCTAAATAATCTAGAATAATTCAGACCAAAAGCCCATCCATCATCAGTTATTACGTGAGCAGGATATTGTAGCAATGACGTTTGTCGTAAAGAATCAGTGTCATAAACCTTAGAAATCCATTTATCTTCAAATTTATCATTAATAATCAAAAAATTTGAATTACCTACCCATTGTTGCCTAGCACCTTGTGGGAAATTATAGGCATAGGTTTCTCCAAGTTTTATAAATTTTCTGTTTTCAATAAAACCAAAATCACAGAAAACATGAGTTTTCGGAGGGGTCGAAATATCTGCTATCCTGAGAGTAGCTAATCGATTGCCATTAGAGTTCCATGGTATGAGGTCGTGAAATCCAAAAAAGAAATTCCCCATTTCGTCAGTTGAGTCTATTTCCATTTCTTAAATATAAACTTTTAAAAATTTCACATTGAAAAAAAGTATTTAAAAAAAATAGATATCAAATTCCATAAAATATTAAATTAAAAAAAATAAATCAATAAATCAATAATTATAACAATCATCGATAATTTATAATGGCAAGAAATTAAATAAAATATCAAATAAAAGTTATAAACACAATCATTAAACATAAAACCTTATTGATAGAAGATAAGGCTTGTGAAATCATAAAATCTAGTTTCAGATTATCAATAGCAAATTTCTTAGCGTTTAAAGATAATCTATCAATTTCACTTTGGGATAAATTTGATACTGTTTCTGTAAAATGCTGAAACTCTGTAAAAATCATGCCGTTAAAATTATGTGTGATGTATCCATACTCCACACCTTGTTTAATTGCATTGGACCTAGAAAAAGTAAATATAGGCTTACCAAATGCAAGCGCTTCAACTACTGACAAACCAAGCCAAGCTGGTTGAAAATATATATCAGCAATTTGAAAAAGATCTTTTTTAGTTTCTAAGTCATAGAGTGATCCAAAATCATAAACATTACTAAATCCCTGAAAGTCAGGTTTTAATTTGCCCTCGCCAATTATAATAAAACCAAATTTCGAACAATCGAGCTCCTTTATAATATTTATCAACAAATCAGTCCGCCTCTCAGTTTCATTAAACCTAGCACAAAAGATTAAAATGCGTTCTTGAATGATATTATATTTTTTTTTTAAAAAAGAAATGTCTTGACATTTCAAATGACAAATTTTAGCTACGTCAGAGATAGTATTATTTAAATAAGTAAATGTAGAAACTGGAATATGATTTTTCCAAATTTCAAGTTCATTTTCAGTATAAAACCAAGCTGAGTCAGAAAGCTGCAACATCCATTTTAGTAAAAAATTTGGCTTGGTTTCTTCTTTAATATACCTTTTAATTGATATTCCCTGCCCCCACAAAATTATTTTCTTCCTATGAAATGGCTTAAAAATTAAAAGTAACCAAGTGGAAATTTGTGAGAAATTTAACATCAGAACAAGAACCTTGATATCAGATTTTAACAATTTTCTGAAATCGTATATTAAAATCGGCCCAAGGCTAACAGATTTAACATGAGTTGAAATTAAATTTCCTTTCTGAAAATTTAATTTTTCAATTCGGTTATTATCAAAAAAAATAAATACCTCGGTGTCAATTTTTTCCTTTATTCCTCTGAAAAAGTCTTCACGATAGTGTGGAATCATTGGATTTAAAATACCTATCATTTAGTTCTTTATTGATAAGTGAATTGATTTGTAGAGAAAGAGATTTTTTGAGGTATGTCATTCTGAGCGTACAGGGACGCCAAGTGGTCGAAGACCTCCGGTGCGGGGGCCTCGACTCCGCTCAGCCTGACATCTTTATTAAATAATTTATCTATCAATAATAAAATAAAATTTGTGTGCAATGAGTCAATTTCATATGTATTTAAAAGTAAAACTGCTTGAGTTATAATTATTTACCGTCAATATTTTTGAAATTATTCATAATATAATAGTACAAATTGACTTATTAAATTAAAATCAGAAGAATAATATACCAATTAACGAATATCAGTATTTTTAACGACCCAAAAATTAAAATCAATAGATCTTCTCTCCCAACTATGCAATGCTGGGTCAATATCCATAGTGTTACATTTATTATCGATTACTTTTTGAAATAACTCAGTCAAGGTCGAAGGATTTTCATTATCAAAATAATTTCCAGACTCACCAAAAATTTGATATGGTTCACCAACTTTACATGTGAGTATTGGTTTCTTAAAAGGTAAATACATATAGATTTTGCTTGGGCACCTTGCAATATCCTGAATCGTATTATTTACAGGTGCAATAAAAGCATCAGCAATATAAAAGTAAGACATCAGTTTATCTTCACTAACATATCCAACGAAAGTAATAACATCACTTAAATTGTATAGATCCACATAATTTTTTGCTTCCTCAATATGCCGCCCACGACCAATCATAATCACCTCAAAGCAAAAGCACTCATTTTTTAACATCTTAGCAGCTTCAAGTATTGTAAAAAGTCCATAGTTGCGTGTCATAGTTCCCATATAAAGAAATATATTTTTCGCAGGACATCTTGTAGGTAAATTATCAAATTGAAAAAATTCATTTCTTAAAATTTCAGCATTATATGCATAAGGGGAATAGTCTAAAGAAATATCGTTATTAATCTTGTAGATCAATTTTTTAAAATAATTATATAAATAATTGCTAGCTGTCACAATCATGTCAGCGTACCAAATAGAAAATACTTCAAAACCGTATGCAATTATTTTTTTTAAATAATCTAATTCTAAAATACCTGATCGTAATTCACTATGTTCAACTATTATTTTAGGCTTAAATCTGAGAAAAATCTTTGGAATTAGATTCCGAATACTAAATGAGCATATATAAATGTAGTCTGGTTGAATTTTTTTTAGAATTTTGGTTTTTTGATATACTTCGCTAAATGCACTTCCAGATTCAAAATAATATAGTTTTATCCAGTCGTTGCATTCAAGTGAAGCTCTTTTTTTATTTTCAGAGCAATTCATTAAGATAATTGAAATATCCCAACCCATTTCATGTAAAGGGTTCGCCATTCCGAATGCCCGCTTCATAGTGGCAATTTTGGATACATCCCCTAATGTCAGAAAAACAATCTTTAATCCCATAATCACTATAACTAAAAATGGCTTTGTTGCATGGCTCCTGAAAGGCTGATTTTACCTTGCTCTACCTTGGAAAAATACCTATTTAGAGCCTCGTAGGTCCATAATTTGGTAGAATTAGTTACTTAATGAATAATTTTTTAGGGCCAATCGAAGCTATTTTCGGATTACCTAGAGCCATGCAACAAAGCCACTAAAAACAATAAAGAAATAATTAATAATAAGATATGCTCTCTTCAATTTTTATTACAAATACATTTATTAAATACCAAATTTACATATAGACAAATAGAAAATTAGTTTGCAATTTACAGCCTCAAAGAAATTGTTAATTCTAAGGAATATATAGAAAAATATCTTATCTTAGAAGGGCTAAACCATTTGGACGAATCCAATTAGATTAATCGCTACGCCTAAAAGTAAAACGTTTGGAGAATTAAGGTTACTGTTGAACAGTATTTAAATGAATGAAGAGGTAGGCACTTTTTCAAAATTTTCATGTTTCCTAAAAAGTACAAGCACAAAAGCAAGAGTTATCGGTATCGATTCTCTTATATGTGGAAGCGGAGAAAAAAGAAAAGTCCAAAAATTACTCGCCATGTAATAAATGACTATTAAATAGTAAGGGCTATTTGCAAAAGATTTAAACCTCAAAAGTAGAAACGCTCTCTTATAAAATAGAAACATAATAATCACTATGCTAATGAATCCAAAAAATCCAGCAGTAACCCAAGCTCCTAAAATTACTGAATGACTTGGAATAAATAGCCTTCCATTTTCTCTATCAAACCTTTCCGCAAATTTCTCATCCTCCTGTTGAAGTTTGTAATTTAATAAGGTATATTTTCCTCCTGGATCAGGAGCCCAAGACCCATGACCAAAAACAGGCTTATCCATAATAGCCAATACAGCAATGTAGGCTCCGGAACGTCCAACCAATAATAGATTAAATGGATTATAGGGATTTTCAAGTAGTGCCAACTGTATGCGAGAGTGCTTTCCTCCAATATTGCCTGTTAGGACTTCTGATACATAAATACTATAAAATACTTGAAATAAAATTGCTCCAATTAATAATTTAGGAAAAACTTTTGTCATACTCAAAGTGAGAAAAAAATTCCTAGAATATACAGAGATAGCTAAGAGCATAAAAATAATTCCATTAGATCTAAAATCAAATAGTAAACAAAATATACTGTATCCTATTAAAATTAAAAATTGATAAAGTTTATTTGAGCCAATCTTATGCAGATAATATACAATTAGAAGAAGTGAAGCGTTTAGTATAGGTGCTAACCTGAATTTTAAAAAACCCATATCCTCCACTTCTGTTGTGTGAGTTTCGATACCAAAAAAAGAGTAGCTAACAATGAGGCCAATCAAAAAATAAATAATATTTTCGGATCTTTTCAAGATAATACTCATCAAAAAACTAGTAACTATAATTGCCACAACAATATTAGCAAGTCCTCTTGCAGAATCGAAAAGAGTAGAGTGATTGACAAGATCACTAAGAATTTGAGAAATCAAAAACAAAATATATGCATAATTGACAATCTTTAAATCGGGTACTCCATGGTTAAGCTTTTTCCATTTCCCAATTGACAACAAATTTAAAGATGCGAAAATTTCATTTGAACCAATCTGTCCGATAAAACTTACTTTTATACTGGTTATTGCAGCATAAAAGAAAGAGGAAAATTTCGAAATTGATCGTAATGTTTTCCTATTCATCATTTAGAAGATCGTAGTACACCGATTTCATATTTTTTGCATAAATTTCCCATGTATGATTCAATTTTATCGTTTTAGCAGCTTGTGATCCTATTCTTTGTCGTAAATCTGGATTATTAGATAGTTCCAAAATTGCGGATATTAAAGCTTCTATACTATCATCATCGATCAACCAACCGTCTACTTTGTGTATGATAGGAACTCCGCTCTGTCTTGTTGTGATAACTGGAAGGCCTACAGACATAGCCTCTTTAACTGATTGTGCACAACCCTCAGTGTAAGTAGGGAATATATATATGTCACTAGCTAGCAATATAGATTTCATTTTATCTTGAGATAAATGACCATGAAAAACAATATTTGGGGAAACTTGCATCCAACGTGGTATCGAAATCTCACCAGTTACGCTACCCACTATATCAAAAGTAAAATCTATATTACGATTTTTTAACTCTGTCAAAGCGGCAATAATCAGGCCAGCGCCTTTACGTAAACCAAATGCACCAGTAAAAATAAGTCTGATTTGTGAAGTTGAATAATATATTTGCTTTTGTATATTGAATTCGGAATTTACTCCCCAATAAACTACTTTAATTTTATGTTCGGGATACCCTTCTTTGATAAAAGACCATTTTACGTAATCAGAATTTACAACCAGCATATCTGCAAAATCGCAGCTTCTTAAAACCATTTTCCAGAAGGTGTCCTTAGGATGTAAACTGATGTATTTGTTAAAATTAGCACCTGTCTTATTTATTGATTTCTCAATCTGATTACTTAGCTCATTTGGGTGGGCAATACTATAATCCACAATAACTTTCATATTTTTGTTTTTAGCATAAGCAAAAACACCTCCGGCACCTGCCCCACCCCTAACATGAAATATGTCGGCATTTTTAATGTATTTTTTTGATTGTAGACCAAAGGCCGTCCAGCCAATCAAAGCACTTTTATTGCGAGAAATTAATTTAAACTTTGATAATAGAAAGAGAAATTGAATGAAAAATTCAGCTATACCGCAGCTTTTTAACTCCGATCTTTCTAATTCAGCAGGGTTCCTTTTTTTTAATGCATGCGCTAGATTATTTTTTCGTCCAACCCAACCACCCATCCAGTCTACAAATGAATCTGAAAACATCTTTCCAGGTATCCATCCCGTAATTACTTTAACATCCACATCCACTTTTTTTAATTCAACCGCTGATTGTATCAAATGAAGCCTTCCTGGTCCAGCCGAAATTATTACTTTAATCGGCAATTTGTCTTTCATTACTATATTTTTAAAAATTAATATTAGAAGTATTGAAGCAGCAAATGTAACTAAACCTTCGAAATTGAAAACTTTTTAAATAATTTTCTCTAATAATTTAAAATTTTTCTATATTTTAATATTTTAGCCGGAACTCCACCTACAATTGCCATTTCTGGAACATCTTTCGTAACAATAGCACCACAAGCAATAACAGCCCCTTTTCCAACTGTAATACCTGGCAAAATGACCGCATGAGTACCTATCCAAACGTCATCCTGAATACGAATTTCCTTACTTATAATTGGAGCAAACTTTATCGTCTTATAGGTATAATCGTGTGTTAAACTTGTGATTGTTACATGTGAAGCAATAAGGACTCTATTGCCAATTATTACACCACCACCTCCATAAATATGTACATAAGCACCAATATCGGTATCATCTCCGATCGAAACACTATTTTTACCATCTATTCTAACTCCAACTGCAAAGGCACTTCTACTTCCAAAATGCTTAAATTGATGCTTAGTGAGCAATAAAGAGATCTTCTCCTTGGATAGAGGATAATATTGTTTTAGGAAAATTGAAAATTTTGCCCCCAATATTTTTTTCAGTCGGCTTTTAAACATATTAATTAAAAACTTAAGTGATTTTTAACTTAAATTTTATTACTTAATTTTCAACTTCAAGGGTAAGATTATTTTGATGATAAATATAGTTTATTTAATAAGTTATATAGGTATGTCTTCATGTCCCTTATAATATCTATTGGTAATGTATAGATAGACTGGTATATATATCTACAGCAAACGGGTATAACATACACTGCTAAAATTACATCAAAAGAAAATGCGCCTATGGCTGCACCTAGTATGCCAAACCTAACGCTCAAAAGATAAGCAAATAAAACTGAAAAAATAGAGCTAGTTACACATATAATTGCGAAATTAACAGTTTTATTAAGTGCAAAGAAAACAACCCCTGCTGTATACCATAAAGCATTAAATCCAATTCCCATTATAAAAATAATCCAAAGAGTTTTTGGTGGGTTAAAAAGGTTCTGGGTCCATAAATTATACAGCTGTGGGCCGAAAATTGCTAGAATAATCATACCTATGATAGAAATAAATACTGTTAGTCCCAGACAAATACGGAAAAGTTTTCTTGCTTTATCCAATCTACCTGCTCCAATTTCAAATTGTAACTCTGAAAATACTGTATCATGAATCAGTCCGAATAGCTGATTGGCTGATCTAGTCATTGCCCTTAAAGTATTATATAATGCGACTGTAGTTGGGCCTAGAACGACCCTAACTACAAGCGTACTCCCTTGAAAATAAATCGTTTGCCATAATGGAGAACCTAAATATCCCAAGCCGTTTGTAATTATTGTCTTTATATCCGATTTATAAGTTTCAACTAAACTTCCTCTCTCGAATAAACCCTGGATCATATTTTCAGCAATTATTGAATAGGATATAAGAAATATGCTAGTAATACATAGATTTGTTATTGAGAGTGCAACAACACCCCCATGGTTATATAATACGATAAATGAAGTCAGTAGATTCGACAACGAATAAACTGACAGTAAATTTATACTCATTGAGGCTTTTCTCGAACAACGAAAATAAGCATCATATATAGGCTGATAAAAAAAAATATAACGGCTTGACATCAGAATTGCTAGTGTAAGAATTGAGTCCTCTCTAGGTATCAAGGATTTTTCAAAAAGGTGCATTTTATCCAGAATAAAGATACAGACGACTGATAAAATTAATGCTATAAAAATTGTGTATGTAATCATTTTTATACCACATATTGCTGCACTACGTGCACCATTGACATTTTCATTTGCAAACCTAAGCACCATTAAGTTTGCAGCAGACGACCCAATACCAACATTGGTAAATGAAAGTACACTTGGTAAAATAGTTAATGTTATCCATTCCCCATAAAATGGAGCACCCCACGATGAAATTAGAAATGGAACTAGGGCTAGTTGCTCGCCAATATTTACAAATTTCTTCAGACTATTTGCAATACCATTTTTAATTAAATTTCTCCTAATTGAGGATGACATAAATTAGTTAGTAGTATTTTGCTAAGAATTCGATTCAAAATAATTTTTGATTTACTGATCCTAGACAAATTAAAAAATACTTTCAAGCAAATATACATTTGAGAATGCAAGGAATCCTTAATATTGTAGGTTATTTCAGAATCTGAACCACCAAAACCTAACTTTCGTTTTCCAAATGATTTTCTAGAAACATGAATATAAAACTAATGTAGTAGCTAAATCCTTAGCACAAAATTGTTCTTAATCTTTATACCAAATGTCTGATAAAGTAAGAGTTGGATTACCTCTATTGTCAGAATCTAGTTGATTTGGAGTAGTCACGTTTCCCAATATTTTTACTCTGTCTTTCCTTATAAATGTGAATTCACATACACGAGGTATTTCTATTCCTTTTATATTCAATGCACCACAACAATTATTAGGATGCAAATGGACACATACATGATTTTCAAGTAATTTTTCGAATGTACTTTTAGCTGTTGAATAAAAGTCTTTTCCCCAGATGTTCTGTAAATCATGAAATTCAATTGAAATTATTCTAAATCTATTCAAAAGTTTTTGGGGCATAGATAGTATAGAAAGGTATTCATTGCCTTCAATATCCATTTGAAGTAAGAGATCGGAATTATCTTCTTCCATATTTTCTATCCATCTTTCCATTGTAATCATATGTTCACTATTTGCAATTCCGATATGCTTTTTAATAAAATTGAAATTTTTATTATTTATGCTAGGGGCATTAACTGAATTATCAGCAAGATATATTTTCATCCCATATTTTTCTACACATTCTTCTTCAAAATAGCTTAGAGTTCCAACCCCAGGTGAAAAGCATACATTCACACCAATCAAGTCATTCGGGATTAAATATCCTCCATCCCCATGAGGTCCTATTCTAATTAAATCAATGTTTGTTATTTTTGGCCTAATAGTTCTTATGAACTCTACTATATCTTCCCTGCTTGTCAAAAAATCAACATACAGATTTGTAAAAGAAAAAAACTTTTTTATTTTATCCTTGACAGTTCTATTCATTGCAATTCTCTAGATAATAAAATTTAACGATTTAGCCTATTTAACTTTACAATTTCTTGCAATGATAACCATTTGTGCACCAGTGAGGTCAAGTTTTACCTGACTTTTTTTGTCCCATTTTTCTACGAGCTGAGGAAGGTCATTAAATGGAGAAGATGTTATGAGGTATGGATAATCATTGAACGCATGAGAGTAAAATTCTGAGGTTAAAAAATTTGGATGCACTTCTCCCCATAGCTTGTTATAGTCCTTAGGGTCTCTCTCCCTAAACTCAATACTACCGTTTGGTGACTCGGCAATAAAATATCCTCCCATGTTCAACAATTGCATTCCTAGCGTGATCATTTTCTTAGGTGAGGGAACATGCTCAATGACATGGGACGAAAAGAATATGTGGTTCGATTTGGGAAGTTCAGCCTCATTTATTTTAATGTTCAACCCAAGCTTTTCATTTCCATATCTGGCTCTTGGTTCTGAAATTTCGAAGCTGGAACAATCAAATCCCTCCTTGAGAAACTGAAAAGATTGATACCCCCAACTTGATCCATAGTCAATCAATGAAATCTCATTGGTGCTTAGGTGATTATATAAATTTTTAAAAATTTTACTATATCTACTTACGTCTTTATTAGCAAAATTCTGTTTTTTCATAACAATCAATTCTTCATCTGATGGAAGTTTTGTTGTTATGTTATCATTTTGTTCATATTCCCTTTGATAAAAATTGAATTGAAAAGACTCGTTATCTTTCGGATGGCGAAATTGTAAAAAACAATTCTCACATTTAAATAATCTGGTCACAAAAAATTTTCTAGCCATCATTTTAACATCTTGGCTACCACATGCTGGACAAGATTTGCTTCCGAAGTAATTGAAAATACTTCGCGCCAAATATTTATATTTCATTAATTTTAGCTGTTTTGGTTTAAAATATAATTTGTTCTTTACACATCTTTTGTTCAGCAAATTGCATAATGCTCCAAATTATTTTACTCTTCTGATATCATCACTAGTTATACTAATCCGTATACATTATTTTCATCTTTAAGATAGTAGTTTTGACTTTATAAGTGTGCTTGCTATGCAACAAATTATTTAGTTACTCACTGTTATTTTGCGAACTTTTACTCTTGTGTGTTGGTTAAGCCATTTTTTTCTCATACTCTCCATTCTTTTATCTAAACCAAAAGAAACTAGGTATGATACAAAAATGTTATACAGTACTCTTAATTGTAAGAAAATCAACACTATGATGCACCATAACAAGTAAGGCCAGATAGAGACGAAATGCTCCTGGAGAAATTTTACGTTATGATAAATTTTCTGTTTAAGATATTTACTCAACATGTTAAAGCAAAGAATCAAAACGCGACTTTCTGACTCAATCAGGTGAATATACCCAACTTTTTTCATATTTCAAGTACCTATGTTATCAACTTTCTAATCGAAGCAATTCTTTGACAAGGAAGTTGATAAGATGTAATTTTTCTATTTTCTAAATAGACAATATTTGACTTAACTCGTTAGCCTTGGGTCGATTATAAAATTTGCCATCTACTTGATCATAGCCTAATAGGTAACTTTCGAAAAATTTGTCAATGAACTATGTTTTTGACCGAATTCAACATAACTACAAAAATGCAAATTTATCTGTTCTATAAGCTAAGTTACTAAATATCTCAATATAAAGTACTTACAAAAATTTTACTCCATCTATTTCAATCTCTGGTGTATTCCTGTATGATCTCAAAGTTAATTCGTCGTCTTTAACACATTGCCAATCATGGTTACCTTTAGAGCTCTCCGTAGGAAATAATCGATCGTAACATATACCCTATTCCTAAGACTAAGATAATTGGGCTTGTAAATAAAACAAAGCACTTTTAAAGATCGAGAGAGAAATGAATTTTTACATTGTTAGCTAATTGTGAAGAGATTTGCTAGTAAGAAACTCAATTTTTCATCAAATCGACTTTTGGTTACAGAAAAAAAGCGTGGGAAATTTTTTGGCGATTTGTCTATAAACTTTTCTTTCCTATAAGCTCTTTCAGTCGCGTGCCGAACTTACGAGTTCGAGCATTGTCGTTGTCCCCATAGTATCCGTATCCATAACCTCCGTATCCATAACCATATCCATAGCCTGCCCCATAGTTTACCCCGTTAAATATTATACTGAGATTTTTGAAACGTTCACTTTTCTGTAACTCAGCAATACGACGTAAATGGTCACGTACGGTGTAGTTGTAGCGTACGACATAGAGGGTAGCGTCAGTATGTTCAGCGATGAGGGCCGCATCGGTCACCAGTCCATAAGGCGGGGCATCGATCAATATGTAGTCGTATTGCTCTCTGAGCTCGGCTAAAAGCAGCGGCAGGCGTCCATTGCTGATCAGTTCGGACGGATTGGGCGGAATCGGCCCGCTTACCATCACTTCCATATTAGGATGCACCGAAGTGGTTTGAATCAGATTCGAGAGTTTGCCCTGTCCGATGAGGTAATTAGTCACCCCACGGTCGTTGCCAATGCCCAGCCGCTGATGCAGGGAAGGTTTGCGCAGATCAAGTCCTAAAATAATTACTTTTTTATCGGCGTAGGCCAAACTTGCCCCCAGGTTGAGGGTTACAAAACTCTTGCCTTCTCCCCCAATGGAAGAGGTGAAGAGCAGTACCCGGCAGGTACCATCGCCTAGGTATTGTAGGTTGGTACGCAGCGCACGAAACTGCTCGGCTACCGCGCTGCGGCTCGTCATGCGGATGATGGTGTCGTCGACTCCTTTGGCCTGCGGCATCAGACCTATTTCACCCAGGATGGCGGTACGGGTGGCGGACTCGATTTCGTCGCGCCGCTGTACGGTGTTATTGAGCACGAAAAGCAGGTTGATCAGCAAAAACGGAATAGCCATTCCGGCAGCGAATGCACCGAGCCAGATGGTAGACCGCTTGGGCTTAACGGGTCGGAAACTCGTCTTGGGCGCGTCCACTAGGCGGCTGTCGGTTACAGTCGAGGCATAGGCAAGGGCAGTTTCCTCACGCTTTTGGAGGAGATAGAGGTACAGATTCTCCTTAATGGTCTGCTGGCGCTTGATGCCAACGTATTCGCGCTCCTTCTGAGGGATGGCCCGCAGGTCGCGGGAAAAGCGGTTGTTGATGGAAGCCAAACTTTGCTTCGTAATGTCAAGGCCCCGGCGCAGGTTCTGTAGGTTCTCCTTGATAGCCTGTTTGGTGCTGGCTACCTGCGAATTGACGGTCTCGCGCAGGGGGTTGCTTGCCTGCGTGGTGCGGGCATAAAGTTCCTGCTGCTGCTTGAGGTCGGCGTAGCGGGTCAGTAGGGAGATCAGCACCGGATCACTGATGAGGTAGGTGGCGGGGGCGAGGGCCCCGTCGCCGCTGGACTCAATGTAGCGGTCCACGCTTTCGAGCACCTTCATCTGGGTGTTAACTTCCTCGAGTTTGTTATCGTTCTCCTGGATATTCTCCAGAAAAATCTGCGATTCCGCGCTGATGTCGGTCAGGCCCTTGTCGCTCTTGAAGGAGGCCACGTCGCCCTCCACGTCGCCCAGCTCCCCCGTCACGAGTTTTAGGCGTTCCTCGATAAACGCCATGGTATTGGAAGCTTCGCGGTTCTTGTCGTTAAGGTTGCTCTGCACGTACACATCGAGCAGGTTATTGATGATGTCGCGGGCCCTCTGCGGGGAGGTATCTTCCAGCGTGATTTCCAGCACCGTACTTTTGGGATTGACTTCCTGCACCGTCAGGCGCTCCTGGAAGTTTTCGGCCAAATCTGGCAAATCGCGGAAATTCACCTGAATGTCTTGATAGCCATTATCCAGGAGGCTGTCGGCGCGCAAAACCGTGAAAGCTCCCCAGGCGTTAGAAAACTTTTGGCCAAAGGGCTGCAGTTCGGCTTCGTCGTTCAGGCGGAAATGTCCAGCGTCCTGCACGTGAATAAAGAGGGGTTCTTTGTAGGCGTATTCAGTCAGCAGCTCGGGCTGCACCACCACGTTGGTGGCCTTGTAGAGATCGATGGTGTGCAAGCCGTCTTTGGCCTCGTAGACCACGTTCAGGCCCAAATTCTCGACCACCTGCGCCATCAACGTTAGGGAGGAAATCACCTCGATCTCGTTCTCGACAATTTTATTGCCGCTGAACTGCGTGAGTTCTTCCAGCATATCCTGGTTCCCCCCGGTCATGCCTTTCTGCTCGTCCTTGATCAATAACGTAGCGGTCGTCGAGTACACGGGTTGCGTTTTCTGTAAATAGAAGTAAGCAGCCGTCAGGGCCAACGCCACGAAAATAGGAAACAAGTACCAATACCGCAAGTAGCGGCGGATGTATTCCTGGAGGTTGAACTCCGTTTCCTCGATTTCTACGTATTCTTGGCGGGGCATCGGTAAATGATAAATGATGAATGATAACCTTATGCCCTGTATCATTAGATAATTGCGGGGCAGTTGTTATGCATTTACTTAAGATTAGCGGGTGATGTTAATGGCGATGAGTCCTACGGTGGATATGATACTAATGAAGAGCGGGAGCAATTGCAAGCGGCGGTCCGTGAAGGTGGTCCGGGCCTCGACGGGTTCAATATACACCATGTCATTTTTGTGCAAATAGTAATAGGGTGAGTCGAAAATTTCTCGCGAGGTGAGATTGACTTTGGCGTATTCCCGTCGACCGTTTTCTTCACGGATAATGGTGATGTTATCGCGACGCCCATAGATAGTAAGGTCACCGGCCAAACTGAGTACCTCGGGCAGCGTAATTTTCTCGTCAGGAATGACGTACACAGCTGGTTTGTTCACCTCACCCAATACAGATACCTTAAAATTGAGCAAGCGGATGGTGACGGTGGGTTCTTTGAGGTAAGCCAATAGATGTTGGCGGATGGTATCGGCCGCCGCTTGCGCCCGCAAATCCTGGATGTAAAGCTTGCCCACGAGCGGCATCTCGATGTTTCCGTCGCTGTCCACCAGGTACCCTAGGGTCTGTCCGGCCCCACCCCCTGTGTTTCCGTACCGCATGACTGAGGTAGTAAACTGATTGGGAATATTAAAAATGGCATCGGACTCCGAGCTAAGACTACCCACCACCACCGAGATCAGGTCGTTGGGCTGAATGGTGGGCGTGTAGGACTGCCGGATGGAATCCACCGAGTAGCGCAGGGTGTCGCCCTGGAAATAGACAATGGACTTGGGTGAAACGCAGGCGGTGAAGGTAGTACTCAGGAGGGATAGGATTCCTAATACCAGAATTCCGGGGTAAGTAAGTCCTAGTCGGGACACGCTATACAAGCGATCAAAGAACATACGATGGATGCGGTTGGATATAAAAAAATCATAAAGGTTGGTCATACTATGCAAAGCTGTGTGTAACAACGGTATATCGACGCGGATTGGCTTGCTATTTCAGGGCAAAGTAAAAGAAAAAAATAGACATGTTCTTAGGTTCGTACAATTATAAAACGAATAATTGGATTAATTGCAGAAAAAAGAATCAAGCAGTAAGTGTTTTATTCTGGAAAGGGTAGGTGCCCCACCAGCGGGATTTCTGAATTTTCTGCAATTGGGTCAAATGAGGCATCCGGTGGGCATCAGTGCCGAGGTATATGATCAGGTTTTCGCGGAGGAGCCACTCAGCCATCCGGGCCACGCCTTCGCCGTAATGACCGGTAAGGGACAGGGCATTCAGCTGCAATTCGCAACCCTGCGCGCTCAGCCGTCGGTATACCTCAGGCTCGTTGTGAAAGTAGGTGTAGCGCTCGGGATGGGCCAACACTGGCCGGTAGCCGTGCTCGAGGATGGAAAACAGGGTTTCGGTGGTATTCATCAGGGGCGTGGTATAGGGCAGCTCCACCAAAACGCGGTTGCCGGGCAGCGTCAGCAGGGGTACCTTGTCCCGCAGCATCTCGGAAAAGTGCTCATCGAGGAAATATTCGGCGGCCGCCTCGAGGGTGATGGTCAGTCCGGCAGCGCGACAGGCTTCCTGTACCGTCTTGAGGCCGTTTTGGATGATTTCGGGGGTATTGCGGTAGCAATCCCAAATCACGTGCGGCGTGGTGATGAGGTGCTGGTAGCCGTACTGCTGGTAGGTGCGGACCATGGCCACGGCCTCTTCCACCGTCTGTACGCCGTCGTCGATGCCGGGAATCAGGTGGGAGTGCAAGTCGACCCCCAGCGACGACAGGTCAGGGATTTCATTCTTGGCACTACGGAACCATTTGAGCATAACAGCATTTTAATCAGGAAATGAGCCGCAATATACCCAAGGTACGGGAAAAGGCCACGGCACCCGGGGAATTGTTGCGTTACCGGAACGAAACGTTCCGAACCCAAAAATAGTACACGGGACAGAAATTAGGTTACACGGGGTCGCTCGGAAGATACATATATTTTGAAGGATCAAGGTATTCTGTTTTTTGATGCAGGAAAGGTGCAGGCAGATTTATTGGATAAAGTGCCATTTGGTTCATAACGAGGGTTTCAATGTACCCTTTTCCCTGAAATTTTTTCCTAATTGCACAAATTCATTTATGCGAAATCGGTTTCATAGTTCTTTCTTCGTATGTTTGAAACGTACCCCGGAAATTCATACGTCTAGTCCTGCCCGGCCTTATGCCCCTGGTTTCGATCATTACCGTCAATTTCAACCAACCCGTCGTGACGGAGGAATTCCTCAATTCGGTGCGGACGGTGAACGGGTATCCGGACATCGAGGTGATCGTGGTGGACAACGGTAGCAGCCACAATTGGACGCCCGACTGGCGCGTCCGCTTTCCGGACGTGATCTTTATCCGGTCGGAGAAAAACCTGGGTTTCGCCGGGGGCAATAACCTGGGCCTGCGGGTCGCGCAGGGCAACTATTACTTTTTGATCAACAACGATACGGAGTTTACACCCAGGGCGCTGGGAAAGCTCGTCGCCATCCTGGATCAGTACCCCGAGGTAGGAATGGTATCGCCGCGGCTGCACTATTTCGAAGACCGGAACCTGATTCAGTACGCGGGCTACACGCCGCTGAATTATAGGACGGGCCGTAACCGTTGCGTGGGGCAGTATGAACACGACCGGGGACAGTACGATGGACAGTGTGGTCCGACGGGCTACGTGCACGGAGCGGCCATGCTGGTGCGGAAAGAGGCTGTCGAAAAGGCCGGCCCGATGGACCCGCACTATTTCCTCTACTTCGAAGAGTTGGACTGGTGCGAACGGATCAAAAAAGCCGGGTATAAGGCCTACGTTGACCTCGACGCGGTGATCTACCATAAGGAATCGGTGTCGGTGGGCAAGCGCTCCGCACTGAAGGAGTACTTCATGACCCGCAACCGCATTCTGTTTCTGCGCAAACACGCCCCACCGCTCAGCTTTGCCCTTTTTTGTGCCTATTTTACCCTGGCGGTGGTACCCCGGAATGTGCTGAGGTACCTCAGGAATAGGGAATATAACTTCATCGGCGTTTTTTTCAAAGCCATCCGCTGGCATTTCACCCATTCCTCCGACAGCCCCGAACTGGGCTATTCCCTCTGACCCTATGCAAGTAGTTTTCTGGCTGTCGCTCCTGGTCGTTTTCTATACCTATGTCGGGTACGGACTGGTGCTGTTCGTCCTGGTGCGGCTGCGGCGGCTGATCAAGGGGCGGCGGACCGTGCCGGTACTGGCCGAAGCCGACTACCCTTCGCTGGCACTGGTGGTGGCGGCCTACAACGAGGTGGATTGCATGGAAGAAAAAATCCGGAACACCCTGGCGCTCGACTACCCGGCCGAACGGTTGTCGCTGCTGTTCGTGACGGACGGCTCTTTTGACGGTACCCCAGACGTGGTGCGGAAGTACCCCAGATCGAATTGTTGCACACGCCAGAACGCCGCGGCAAGATCCACGCCATCCACCGGGCCATGCGGCGGGTTACGGCGGACGTGGTGGTGTTTACCGACGCCAACACGAGTCTGAACCCGGAAGCGCTCAAACGCCTGGCCCGGCACTACCAGGACCCCACCGTGGGGGCGGTATCGGGCGAAAAGCGGGTAGCCATCGGCGAACGCGCGGACGCAACGGCGGGGGAGGGCATGTATTGGAAGTACGAATCCACCCTGAAAAAATGGGATTCGGAGCTGTATTCGGTGGTCGGGGCGGCGGGCGAACTGTTCAGCGTCCGTCGGTCGCTGTACCGCGACGTACCCGATGATACCATATTGGACGATTTCATCCTGTCCATGCAGACTGCCGAGCGAGGGTACCGGATCGTGTACGAGCCGGAAGCCTACGCCCGGGAGTTGTCGTCGGAGAATGTGGCTGAGGAACTGAAGCGGAAAATACGCATCGCGGCCGGGGGCATTCAGTCGATCGTGCGCTTGCCGGGGCTGCTGAATCCGTTCAGGTACCCTGTACTCTCGTTTCAGTACATCGGCCATCGGGTGCTGCGCTGGACCGTGGCGCCCTTTCTGATGCTGCTGGCCTTTGGCACCAACCTGGCCCTGGCATTGACCGGTCCGGCTTTTCCGTATGCTTGGTTGCTGGCGGGGCAGGTACTGTTCTACGGCATGGCGCTGGCGGGCTTGTTTCTGGAAACCCGGCAACTGAAAAACAAGGTACTGTTCGTACCCTACTATTTTTGCATGATGAATTATGCCGTGGTGCGGGGCATCGGTCGGTACCTGTCCGGTCGGCAAAGCGCAGCCTGGGACAAGGCCAAGCGCAAAACGGTTGAAACTAGTTGAAGATTGAAAGCGAATTAGAATGAGACGGACGATTATATTTTGGATAAACATAACACGTGTGATTACCATGGAGTCATGTCGCAACAGTCCATTGGGCGGATTATACCCACGTTCTAAATCTAGTGATAGGTGAATTGGTCTGTAAATTACCCTGTTTTCACGCCGGAGGCGTCGCCCGTTACTAGAAAAAATAGGAAAGCTAACATCCTTCGCCCCGGCGGGGCCGACCCCGCCGGGGTGCATGTGTACGGGATTGATGTGTGTTCTAATAACGGCTGGCCCCTTTGGGGCAATTGCTTTACGACTTAATTCACTCAACCATAAAGCCCAACTTTTTTCTTGCATCCAAAATCCAGCATCCATTTTCGACCGCCAGGTACCCCGTTTCAACTATCCCTTTCAACTAAAAAAAATGAGTCTACTGAATGTTCCGGCCTGGGTCAAGGCGCATCTCTATGAGGAAAGGCGGTTCGATGCCCTGAGTGCCCGCGAAGTGATGGTACTCCGGCAGGCTTTGCAGCGCTTTTCGGAACCCAATCCGGAGGTGAGCGTGGTGATACCGGCCTGGAACGAAGCCGACACGATTCACCGGACCCTGGCGTCGCTGGCGGCTTCGAACACCCGCCTGCGTACCGAACTGATCGTCATCGACAACAACTCGACTGATGCGACTGCGCAGGTACTCGAAACCCTGGGCGTCCGAACGTTTCTGCAAACCGTGCAGGGTACCCCCCACGCCCGGCAGATGGGGCTGGACCGGGCGAAGGGCCGCTTCCATCTGTGCGCCGATTCGGACACGCTATATCCGCCCGGCTGGATCGACCGGATGGTCAAACCCATGCGGGAGCAGACCGGCATCG
Source organism: Salmonirosea aquatica (assembly GCF_009296315.1). Taxonomy (NCBI): domain Bacteria; kingdom Pseudomonadati; phylum Bacteroidota; class Cytophagia; order Cytophagales; family Spirosomataceae; genus Salmonirosea; species Salmonirosea aquatica. Next base: position 212,435 of record NZ_WHLY01000002.1, on the reverse strand, counting down.
TCGGCGTGTACGGTACCTATTCGTTCATACCGCCGCCGGGCCAAAACCGCCTGGGACTGGCTTTCTACGAATTCATGACCCTATTGCCGATCCTGTACCGGAAGCGGAAAAAAGAGTATATGAACGTCTATGGCTTCAATATGGGATTTGTGACCGAAATCGGCCGGCAAACCGGCGGCTTCAGGGTAGGGGGTAACCGCGTGTACACCCACGTAGTGGGCAGCGACTTTGCCAATGAGGCTGAAGACGGCCGCATGGCCCTCAATCTGACAAGCCGGGGCAAGCTGTATTGGGTCATGCATCCGAAGGCGCGGGTGTTCACCTCCTCGCGGCGGTTGATGGACGAGGGGAGCATTGGCCAAGCTTTTATAAAGCGGGTGAAGCGACAGTTGGGATTCTCACCAAAATAATTCCTACTTTCGCCCGCGCATTTTATTGTCACCGTCAACAGGCACCTACACGATCAAGTCCAGGCAGGTTTATGAAACAAAGTGTACCCACACCGGCTGCTCGTTTTCCCGAGGTAACGCTCCTGATCACCCATTACAACCGGAGTAGTTCCCTGGCCAGGCTTTTGGCCACTTTTGAGGAGCTGGGCACGCATTTTGGGGAAATCGTAGTGTCGGACGACGGCAGTCGGCCGGAGCACCAGCAGCGGTTGCGGGAAATACAGCCGCAGTATGGGTTCCGGTGGCTTGCCACGGAAAAGAACCGGGGCCTAGGTAATAACCTGAACAAAGGGCAGGACGCCGTGAAGACGGCCTACACGCTGTACATTCAGGAGGATTTTATTCCCAATCCCGAATTTGTGCCGGCTTTGGCCGAGGCGTTGCGCCGGATGCAGCAGGACCCCAGCCTGGACATGGCCCGGTTTTATGCGTATTTTAAGTACCCCTACCTCAAACCGGTCGGGGACGGGTTTTCGGAAATGCAGTTCAGTATCCGGTACCCGGGTTATAAGAAATTTTACATGTACAGCGATCATCCCCACTTGCGTCGTTCGACGTTTTTTCAAAGATTCGGGCGTTATCGCGAGGACCTGAGAGGCGACATGCCGGAGTACCGGATGATGATTTCTTTTTTGAAAAATAAAGGCAAAGCTATTTACTTTGAACGCTACCGGGATTTGCTTACCCAAAGCAACAGTAGCGTCGAACCCAGTACGATCAAGCGGAATTTTTTGCGCGAGAGCGACAATTTCCTGGTGGCCACGGTACGGCATTTCTACCGCCACATCAAGATGAATTGGGATTACCTGGCCGGTCGATGACTGGCCCCACTGGCCCGTCCGGGTCAGCTTAAAAACCTTACACACTAAAACGAGTTTGAAAACCGGAAAATCCGCCCGACGCACCTGATTGCGGCGGGGGCCATTCCGGACTTGCTACCCTGTGGTCTGCCGTGGTCCGGCGTTTCCACAAGCGGGGTAGTTGGATTATCGGGTATTTTTTTATGTGAATGTATAGGTACGAATCTCAATCGAAAACTCCGACGTGTATGACCCCCAACTATTTACCCCTATTGGCCCTGCTGTTGTGGGGTACCCTGCTGCGGGCCCAGGTACCGGTGCCCGCCCGCCTCGAAGCCGAGGCGTTCTCTGCCTCAAGCGGCCTGACCGCCGGATCTACCTCCGACGAGGACGGCGGGTCCGAAATCGGCTGGATCAACGACGACAACTGGCTGGATTATTCCGTGGCCGTCAGTGCGGCGGGCCTGTACAAATTCAATTTCCGGCTGGCCAACGGGTTCAGCGACGACGCCCGGTTGAAGCTAAAAAACGCCAACGGTAATGTCCTGGCCGAACTGGCCGTTCCGCGCACGGGGGGCATGGGTAGCTTTAAGACGGTACCCCTGCTGGTGAATTTGCCCGCGGGGAATCAGACGTTACGAATTTACATTGAAAAAGGGGTTTTCAGCCTCAACTGGATTGATGTGCTGCATGACGTGAAAACACTACCCGGCAAGGTAGAAGCCGAAGCTTTCGACCGCGCCGGTGCCGTCGGCACCGAACCAACCGCCGATGCGGACGGAGGGCTGAACGTGAGCCAGATCGACGATGGCGACTGGATGGAGTATGCCGTAACGGTGGCGGAAGCAGCCCGGTTCACCTTCACCTTCCGGGTCGCTAATGCCTACGGCAACGGTAATATTCAGATCCGTGACGTAGCGGGTAACACGTTGGGCGAAGTATCCGTCATTCCCCAGACCGGGGGTTGGCAAAGCTGGACAACGGTGTCGGCGGTGGTAGAATTGCCGGCCGGGGAGCAGATCCTGCGCCTTCATTCGGAGCGGGGTACCTACAATCTGAACTGGTGGGCGGCCGAGGCCATCCCCAAAGCACCGGCCTACCTCGAGTTCGCCGAATTGCCTGCCCGCACGGTCGAAGCGGGTACCTTTGCCCTGGTCGCGACCAGCAACCACGCGGAAAGCCCCATCGAATTTTCCACGACGGAACCCAACCTGGTCCATGTATACAACGAGTCGGGACAATGGTACGCGACGCCGCTGGCGGTAGGTCAGGCGTATATTTTTGCGACCCAGCAATCCAGTATCGGTTACCTGGCCACGGAAAGTGTGCCGCGCCTGCTGGAAATTCTGCCCCCGCCACCGGCGCTGCCCGGGCTGCCGGGTCGGATCGAAGCCGAAGTTTTCGTAACGACGAGCGGCCTGCAGGCGGGAGGTACCTCCGATCCCGAGGGGGGGAATCAGGAAATGGGCTGGATCGGGGACGGCCAGTGGCTCGACTACCGCGTGGCGGTGGCCCAGTCGGGCTACTATGCTTTTGCCTTTCGCGTGGCGAATGGCTTCAGCGATGGCGCTACTGTCCGGCTCCTGAAGGAAGATGGTACCGTGCTGGGGAGTTGCCTGGTACCCCGCACCGGCGGCATGAGCAGCTGGGGGATCGCCCGCCTGCTGGTGTACCTGCAGGCCGGCGAACAGACCCTGCGGGTGGATGTTCCCACCGGCTTGTTCAGTCTGAATTGGTTCGAGGGGTACCGCAATCCCAAGTCCATTCCGGGCCGGGTGGAGGCCGAGGCCTTTGATCTGGCCGGGGATGTGCGTACCGAATCCGCTCAGGACGACGGCGCGGGTCTGAACGTGAACTACATCGACGATGGCGACTGGATGGATTACAGCGTGACGGTGGCAGAAGCCGGGTCCTATGCGGTATGTTTCCGGGTAGCCAATTCTTACGGCAACGGGCTGGTGGAAATCCGCACGGCCAGCGGACAGACCCTGAGCGAAACGGCTATTCCGCAAACCGGAGGCTGGCAGAACTGGACCACTGTCAACACCACGGTTACGCTTCCGGCGGGCGATCAGGTGCTGCGCATTTTTGCCCAGCGTGGCGCTTTCAACCTCAACTGGATCGAATTCGCTCCTCCGGGGAGCGGGCCAGTGGCCGCGGTACTCCAGGTACCCCAACTACCCGACCGGGAGGCCGGTTCGGCTCCGTTCCTGCTCACGGCTACCAGCACCAGCACCGAAAGTCCCGTGGTATTTACCTCTTCCAACAGCGCCGTCCTCAGTCTATCCCAAACGCCCGAAGGTACCCTGGCTACCCCGCTGGCGGCGGGTACAGCTACAGTGACGGCCACCCAGGCGGCCAGCGAACATTTTCTGGCCGCTACGCCCGTGACCCGCACCCAGCTCGTGACGGCTCCGGCCTCCCAGCTCGACCTAACCCGGAAAATTCCCATCGATCCCAGTCGGTGGTACGTGCTGAATAATACCAGCAACGGCCTGGACGGCCTGTTCGACGGCCAGACGCAGCAGAATGTAAACCTGGGCTATGGTACCGTTCTGAGTTCTTATGAAGCCTACTACCCGCTGGAAGCCGGGGAAAGCATGACGCTGGAACATATCAAGATGTTCGACTACGAAGGCAATTTTAGCGGCAATCCCGCCCGGTTGTCGGTCATCACGCAGGACTGGACCCGCGTACCGGTGGCTACCTTCACGGGTGAAGTATACAACGGCTGGGTCGGGCCCTATCCCGACCGTTCCCTGAGCGGCGACGCCCAGTTTGCGCTGGATGCGCCCATTGGCAACATCCGGTACCTGGTACTTTCGATTCAGGGTGGATTACCCACCGAACTGGAATTGTACGGTACGTACGTGCCAGGGAACCCGCCCGCCGTGACGACCGCTCCGCGGCCGGTGAAGCTGAAGGACATGTTGGGAGTCAATGCCTACGAGTGGAATTTCCAGGACGGCAATACGCCCTGGCAAATCAATGAAGACAAGATGAACCTGGTCAAGAGCTTCAGCGGCGTGCGGCACTATATGGATTGGCAAAAGCTGGAATCGGTTGAGGGTGTGTACTCTTACAACCCTACCCTGAGCGGCGGCTGGCACTACGACCAGATTTATGAGCGGTGCAAGGCCGAGGGCGTGGAGGTACTGGCCTGCCTCAAGACCCTGCCCGACTGGATGCTCGCCAGCTATCCCGAGGGCGAACGAGACCATGAGAACGTGCCGGTGCGCTACGGCAAGGCCTTCGACGATCCGGCGTCCTACCTGGAGCAGGCCAAAATGGCTTTCCAGTACGCGGCCCGTTACGGCAGCAATACGCAGGTGAATCCCGCCCTGCTGAGCGTGTACGATACGCCCCGCTGGCCCGGCGATAACCCCAACACCGTGAAAATTGGCATGAACCTGATCAAGTACCTCGAGTGCGACAACGAGCGTGACAAGTGGTGGAAAGGACGGAAAGCCTACCAGACCGCCCGCGAATACTGCGCCAATCTCTCGGCTTTCTACGATGGCCACATGAACACCATGGGACCCGGTGTGGGGGCCAAGAATGCCGATCCGAACATGCAGATCGTCATTGGTGGGCTGGTATCGGGACCCGAGTACATCCGGGGCATGGTGGACTGGTGCCGGGAGTTCCGCGGCTACAAACCCAATGGCGAGGTGAACCTCTGCTGGGACGTCATCAACTACCACATCTACACCGACAACACGTCCTCGTCCCAGAGTGGTACCTCTACCCGCGGTGCGGCCCCCGAAGTGACCAATGCGGGAGAGAAGACCGATGCGTTCATCCGCGTTTCTGACGAGCTGTGCCACGGTCTGCCCGTATGGATCACCGAAACCGGCTTCGACGTGCATCCCAATAGCCCGCTGAAAGCGGTTCCCATCGGCGACAAATCGGCGCTGGATACCCAGGCCGACTGGATACTGCGGATGTCGCTTTTCTCGGCCCGGCACGGCATTCAGAAAGTGTTTTTCTACCAGATGTACGATGACAACGACTGGGGCGGAATCTTTGGCTCCTCCGGCCTGATCAATGGCAACGGTACCCGCCGCCCCGCCGCCGACTTCCTGCTGCAGACCAAGACGCAGTTTGGCGAGTACAACTACGTCCGTACCCTTGGACAGGATCCGATCGTGGATCAGTACAGCCATAACGGCGAGCTCATGTACGCGCTGGTAGTACCCGATGAGGTCGGCCGGACGGTATCCTACACATTGTCGATTGGCGCTTCCACCAGCGCGAGAGTGTATCGGCCCGTTGCGGGCAGCGATACCCTGGCGTGGGTAGATATGCCCGCGACGGATGGCATGCTCACCCTGACCGTGGGAGAAACCCCGCTGTTCGTGGTACCGGGCACGGCTTCGAACGTGCGCATGGGGGTCGAGGAACCGCAGGCAGCGGGCCCTTGGGAAGTGACGGTATTTCCCAATCCCGTAGTACGGGACTTTCTGCACGTCACACTGGAAAATGGCCTGGATCAGGATGTGGAAATCCGGCTTTTCGACGCCACCCGCGGCACATTGCATTACGAAGGTACCTTGCCCTTCGCGGGAAAAACCATCCGCCACCGGCTGGATATGTCGAAACTTGTAGGGGGAGAGTATATTCTTGAGGTGAGGCAGAATGAAAAACGTACCTTCAAAAAAGTGGTGTATTTACCCTGAATCCAACCAGCTAGTCAACGAATTAAAGCGGCGCAATGGCCTACATCAGTAAAAAGGTAAGGAGATGGGTTTCGTACGGGGGGATTTCCCTGGGGATGTTGCTGATCCTGGTTTCCCTGTTCTTTGCCTACCAAAGCCTCGAAGACCTGTCGACGCAGAATCTGTGGGTTTCCAACACCATCAGCGTGGTCAACCAGACTTCGCAGTTCGAGCTGCTGGCCAAGGACATCCAGTCGAACGTACGAGGGTACCTGATCACGGGCAATGAGAACATCATGTCCGACATCCGGCAGTCCAGGCAGGGGCTGGTGTCCATCAGCGATACGCTGTTCAATCTATTGGAAAACGACCGCGAACAGAAGGCCCGCGTGATTCAGATGCTGAGCCTCTCGTCCGAAATCACCGGCTTCTCCCAGGCGGTGGTGGATACATTCCGGCTGCGCGGCCTCGGACCGGCCTCCGACATGATCCGTGGTGGACGTGGTATCTGGCTATTCGAGCAGCTCCGCAACAAGATCAATGAAATCGAGGCCTACGCCAACATCGAGATGGATGCCCGCCGGAAACAGGCTCACGATACCCGGCAACAGGCGCTTTTCTATATTGTGTTCACGGGAATTACCGGTTTCGGCATTACCCTGTTGGCCCTGATTTCGCTGATGCGGGACCGTCGCAGACAGCGGGTACTGAAGCAGGAAATCATTCGTAAGGAAAGGCTGCTCAACCAGTACCTCGAGGCGATACCGGACGGAATCATCGTGGTCAACCCGGCCATGGACGTGACCTTCATCAACGCCGCTGGACGCAACATGCTGGGGCTGGAGGAAAAGAATGAGGTGCCGAACCTCCAGGCATTGCTGAATACGGTACCGTTATACCGGCCGGAAAACGGAGAGGAGCCCTTTACTTCCGAAAATCTGCCCGTCCGGCAGGGCTTGCAGGGACGGAAATCCACGGGCAACCGCATCGACATTGTGCGGGATGATCAGAAGATCCAGGTCGAGACCAGTGTAGAACCCATTTACGAACTGGACGGAAAAATCGTGGGGGCTATTTCGGTCTTCAGGGATATCACCGAGCGGGAAACCTACGCGCTGAACCTGAAGAATGCCCGCGACCTGGCCGAGCAATCCGTCAGGACGCGTGACGTGTTCCTGTCCAACGTGAGCCACGAAATCCGCACGCCGCTCAACGCCATCCTAGGTTTTACCGATTGGCTGCAGCGGGAGGCCCATAACGAAACCACCCGCGAGTATGTGGGGTACATTCAGGTAGCCAGTCGCAATCTATTGGAACTGATCAACGATTTACTGGATATCTCCAAGATCGAGGCCAACCAGATCGTGCTGGACATCGCGCCAACTTCCATCGGCGAACTCATCGACTCGGTGGGAATTCTGGTCAAGCAGAAAGCCACGGAAAAAGGAATCGAATATCGGCAGGAACTCTCCCCGGATCTGCCCCGGATCATTATTACCGATAAACTCAGGCTCACCCAAATCCTGCTGAACCTATGCGGCAATGCGATCAAGTTTACCGAGCAGGGGTACGTGCGGGTGCAGGTGAAGGCGCTGGGGCCCGTCCAGAACGACAAGCAGCGGGTACAGTTCGTCATTGAAGATACGGGCATCGGGATCCCCCAGGATCGGCAGGAGCAGATTTTCGACCGTTTCGTGCAGGCCGCCGAACGAACCACCAGTCAGTTTGGGGGTACGGGTCTGGGGCTTTCCATATCCCGGACCCTGGTGACACTGCTGGGGGGTACCCTGCGACTAGAAAGCGAATTTGGAAAGGGGACGGTCTTCACACTGGAGTTCGACTTTGCTACTCAGGAAAATATGGCCAGTGCGGAGCCTCCGGATTTGTCCGTATCGGCGCCCGAGTACCTGGCTACTCTGTCGATCCTGGCCGCCGAAGACAATCTCCTCAACCAGAAGTTGCTTTTTGCCATATTCAGTCGGGTAGGGGCACGCCTCACGATCGTAGAAAATGGGCAGGAAGCGCTGGATGTACTGGAACGCGAGACCTTCGATCTGATCATCATGGACGTGCAGATGCCGGTGATGGATGGGTACACGGCCATTCGTAAAATCCGCAATACGCTGCGGTTGAGTACGCCGATCATTACGATGACGGCCCACGCCATGGTGGGCGAGAAGGAAGAAGGCGCGCGCATCGGCGCCAACAGCTATATCTCGAAACCTTTCAAAGAGAAGGAGCTATTCAACGAAATCATCCGAGTCACCCAGAAACCTGGCCCGCCGGTCCAGCGACCGCCGGCCGTTCTGGTTGACACGACCTATCTGCAGGATATTACCGCGGGGGACCGGGAGTTGCGGGACGAACTGGTGGAGCTTTTTGCTCAGGATAAGGAGCAGCAGTACGCCGTGATCCACGAAGCCCTCGAAAAGGCGGACTACGACGGGGTCCGCAAAGCGATCCACGCCCTGCGTTCGTCGCTGATTTCGGTGGCATTGCTTTCGTCGGCCAACCAGTATAAGGAACTCGAACGAACGTTGCAATCGGGTTCGGTTCCGGAGAACCTCGCCCAGCGTCTTACCGAACTGGGGGAAGAACTGGAGCGGGGCCTGGTAGAATTGAAGGCATTGGGGTAGGGTCAGTGGCCTTTTCTGACCAGGGCATCGGCCAGCAAGGTCGCCAGGGCATCGGCCCGATGATGCCAGGTGTTGCGGGAGGCTATCCGGATCCGTTCCGCGCGTCGGGCTTCCGAATCGGTAGCCAGGGCTACCCGGATGGCTTCGGAAAAAGCCGGGGGATCGGCACAGATGGCGACGGAATTGAAGGTGAAATCTTGTAAATCGGGATTGAAATCGGAAATAATGACCGGCTTGCCTGCCCCCAGGTACTCGAACAGTTTGAGCGGAAATACCGTAGCACTCTGTTCGTCTTTTAAAAAGGGGATGATGCAGACCGAAAATCCTTTCAGCACCGAAGGCAGATCGGCGTATTGAATTTTACCGGGAAAATGAATGTTGGGTGCCTGCTGGATCGAATCGGGCAAGTCTGAAAAAACGGGACCGATCAACACGAAGTTTTTGTCAGGATGTTGGGCGGCCAGGTACCCCAGCAGCGGCAGGTCCATCCGGTGGTCCACGCTGCCCAGGTACCCTACCACGGGTGGAGTGATGCCGGCCAGCAGAGGCGATAGTGGTAGGTCGGGGTTCAGGGCTTTACGGCTGTGGTCGATGTCAGCGGCATTGGGTACAAAATGGGTATGGGGATTGAGGGCCTTTTTTTCCTGATACAACTGCTTGCTGCTGCAAATGATCAGATCGGCATTTTCAACCAGCTCGCGTTCAGAAACCAACCCGTGGCGACCGTCGAAATCCCCGATGATCGGATCGAGGCACTGGTACACCTTAAGGCGAGCTTGAAGTCCCTGGGCCACATTGGGGTAATGGAAGTTAAAGGAATTGATAAAAATAAAATCGGTAATGCCGCGCTTTTTGAGGACATAGCGGATTTTCCAGCGGATAAGCGATTCGTTCACCCTGAGCAGAAAGCGGTACAAGCGTCCTTCGGGCAGGAAGTGGATGGATAGCAGCACCGGCAGGATGAACACCCGGAGCAAGGAATCGGGCATGATGATGGGTTCATCGGAAAACAGCCCGAACTTGCCCCACCTTTTGCGGAAAGCGGCCGTTTTGCGCCTCCTGATGAGGTCAATGATTGTATACGGATTGTCGAAATAAAAGACCTCATTGTCGCGGGCCAGTTGTCGCGCGAGGGCGAAGGAGGTGGACTCAATTTCGGCGTCGAAGCGGAACAGGCTGAAAATAACGATGTTTTGTCCTTTCAGATCCATGCGCGTTCTGGTACTTTATAATACATGATACGACTCCCGGAGGAATTTTTTAAAGATAAGTACCTGGGGTAGTTTTGCCAAGTCCATTTTAATTATGCTCAAAGTTTTCTTCGACCACCAGAAATTTTCAACCCAGCGCTACGGCGGAATCAGCCGGTACTTTGCCACCCTCATCGACCACATCCGCCGGGATGCGGACTTCGACTACGAAACGGGCGTCGTATATTCACAAAACCACTACTTGCCCGACCGGCATGCGCTGCTGGATAATGCGCTGGCGAAACGTTTTTTTTCGATCGGACCGGTCAAAAACCGGATTTACGACCTCAACCAGACCCAGTGTGTCCGGCTCCTGAAGGCCAATGCCTTCGACGTATTTCACCCCACTTACTACGATCCCTATTTTTTGGAGTACCTTAAGAAACCGCTGGTCGTCACCATTCACGACATGACCTACGAGCGACTGCCGGAATACTTCTGGGCCCAGGACCCGCTGAGCCAACAAAAACGATTGAACATCGAGCGAGCCGACCTGATCATCGCCATCTCGGAAGCCACGAAGCACGACCTGCTGGATCTGTTTCCTGCGGTCAAACCTGAAAAAGTCCGCGTGGTGTACCATGGTATTGATCTGGATACTCCGCTGATTGTTAGTACCATGCCGGACCTACCTTCCGACTACCTGCTTTTTGTCGGGGACCGGAGTGGATACAAGAATTTCTACTTGCTGCTGGAGGCATTTCGTACGCTCTCCCGGCGATACCCCGATCTCCATCTTGTCCTCGCCGGGGGCGGAAATCTGGAGGTGGCCGAACACGAAGCTATCGGACGCGCCGGACTGACCGGTAAAATCACGCACCGCCATGCTTCCGATGCCGAATTGAATACCCTGTATCAACAGGCTACCCTGTTTGTCTACCCTTCCCTGTATGAGGGGTTCGGGCTACCGATCCTGGAAGCGTTTCGGGCGGAATGCCCGATCTTGCTCAGCGATACCGCCTGTTTTCGGGAAATTGCCGCCGATGCCGCTGCTTTCTTTGAACCCCGTAGCCAGGAAGACCTGACCCACCAGATCCAGACCTTGCTGGATGATTCTGCGCTTCGCCGGGAACTTGTAAAAAAGGGTCAGACCCGCCTGCTGGATTTTCCCATCGAAGCCTGCGTACAGACCACCCTGGACCTGTACAAATCGCTGGTCTAGGCCGGCAATACGTCCACCCATTCGAAGCGGTCGGTCATGATGCCGCGTGGATGTTCGCGCCCGATGCGGAAACCCATCCAGTTTTTGGGGGCTATGACCCGGTTTTGCTTGGGCGATAGATAGGCCGCCCACCAGGCGAAGGTACTGTTGGAAATGATAGCGATGTCGGCCTGCTGGATCAACTGGAAATCCGTGATTTCGTCATTGGCCACGAAGCGGAAGTTGGGTCGTTCAGGAATCCCTTTTTTTACAAAGTCCAGATCATCGCTCACGAAAAAAACCACGTAGCGGTCGAGGTCGGCAATGCGGTCGAGTTGTCGCCGGAAATGATCCAGCGGTAGCGAAATGTCCCGGTTCTGATAGTTGAGGTAGTCGGTACGACGGATATGCACCGTCACGGTGGGGTTCTGGTCGAACACCTCGCCGAACTTCTCCCGGAATGCCTGGACGTATTTCGGTTTCAGACGCAGGGGATGGGTTGGATTCACCGCCCGGATATAGTAGTCGGACTGGTAGTACCCCGTATAGATCGTTCCGTCCTGCACCTGAATGGGTTTGGGACGGAAGAAATTATGGATCTGGACTTCTTTAAACGTAAGTAATTTGGGCAAAATCCGCATAAGAACCGAGTACAGTTTCGAACTCAGCGTCAGGTTATGGTACCAGCCCAGGTCAAAGTACCGGGCCAGATAGGCGTGGTGGGGATTCGGGAAAAAATAGGTTTTTCCCCGGTCCTGAGTCTTGAGGTACCGCAGGAAGTAGTATTGGAAAAGCTGGTTGCCCAGGCGGCCGATGAATTTGACTCCCACCATAATGGATTAACTGATGCCCGTCCTCGCCCAGGCTTTGCTGACGAAGGGACGGACGTATTTTTGGAAAAATTCGGGATAAAACCGGTACATGTACACAAACGTGTTGAGCACATTGACCGACACTTCTTTTTTGAGCAAAACCTGGGCGATGATGAAGCCCACGATGTTGGATATGAGCGTGGCGTAGGCGGCCCCCAGTACCCCCATGCTTTTGATCATGACAAAGTTCAGGCCCAGGTTGGTGAGGGTCGTAAACAGCACCACGTAGAAAGTGACCTTGGTTTTGCCGATGGAATCCAGAATGGTACCGAATTGACGACCATAGGGAATCAACAGGCAGTATAACAACGTGATTTTCAGCAGCGGGATGGAGTCGGCGTAGCGTTCGCCGGCAATGAGTCCGATGGCCCAGTCGGCAAAAAAATACAGGAAGATCACGCCGGGGAGCAGGATGGCCAGGGTGGTACCTACGGATTTTTCATAGAGGTACTTAATGGCTCCTTTGCCTTCTTCGGCCATCCGCCGGGCGCTCTGCGGAAACACGATGACCGCCATGGCGTTGGTGGGGATGTCGATCAGGTTGGTGATCCGGACGGCGATGTTGAACGCGCCGGAAGCGGCCGGCGACAGCAGGGCGCCCAGCATCATCTGGTCGAGGGTACCCGAGAGCAGCGAACTGACCGAGGTACCGAAACCGTATTTACCATAGCCGAAAAGCTTACCCATCCAGTCGCGGGTGTTCGCCAGCGTAAAATTCAGGTGGGGCCGGACGTACGAGTAGGCCAGCAACGCAGCTGCCGCGATGCTGATGACCTGCACCCACACCAACTCGATGAGCCGGATGCGGTAGTCCAGGAAAAAGCAGACCCCCACGAACAGGAAAAAAATAATCTGCCGCACCAGACCCGTGATGAAGATTCCCTTGAAACGAAAGGTAGCCTGCTCCAACCAGTTGAAAAGATTCAGCAGGCCCGAGAGCACAAAGCCGATGTTATAGACCAGGAAGAGGTTGACCAGTTGGGGCGAATCCCATAGCCGGGCCAGGCTCGGGGAAAATATCAGACTGAGCGCCACGCAGACGACCGTGACCAGGCCGCTCAGCAACAGGGACGCAGTAATAATGGAAGGATGTTTTTCGGGATCGTTGGCGGCAAGGTACCGGATGAGGGCGGTCTGGATCAGGCCATTACGCACGGCTTCGAAAATGGTGATTGTGGACATGAACAACACCCAAACGCCATAGTCCACTTTATCGAGACTGCGCACGAGAATGAAAAATCCCGCAAAGCCGAAAAAAACGCCGGAGAAGTTTTGCAGTACCGTCAGAAAGCCGGACACCAACCAATACCGATTGTTCTGATTGGTGTCTTTCATACGGAAGCGGGGGAGGTGGGTAAGAAATGCGCCTGCAGATACTGCTTCACTTCCTCGTCGGTCCGGGCGTGCAGGATGGTCGCTCCCGAAAACTGGGGATACAGTTTTTGGAAACAGTGGAAATGGTGTTCCGGCCCTTGCTTGGACAAGATGAGGTTCGTACCACCAAAGTAGCTCGCCAGCGTAGCCGTGCCGCCATGAATCGATATGAACTTGTCGGCATTGGCGTACAATTGCAGTTGGAAATGGTTGAAATTGTGGGCTTGTCCCCGGTTTTCCCTGAACAAATCCTCCATCAGGACTACCTCCGGATGCGTACGGGCGATCCAATCGAACTCATCGAGGTCATAGATATCGCTGTTGTCCATCGTGATGTTCTGGGGCCGGGGCCGGTTGTAGATCACGGTATAGTGTTCCTTGAGCTGGCTGAACATGAAATCGAGCAGGTCGAGGCCGAAATAACTGATCGGTGGCCCGCCCCATTCAGAATTGTAGCGGTTGGCCACGACCACCATGGGTTTGTCGTAGCGGTACACTGAGTTCTGATAGTGTGCTTTCAGGGGGACGGGCGCCCATTTATCCATATCGTAATCCTGGCTGTACAGGATCCGGGGCATTTCGAAGTTATAGTTGCCCTCGTTGGTCCGGGTGTCGTATTTTTCCTCATGCTGGGGCGAGAAAAAATAGAGCTCCCGGGTATAACGCGACGATACCGTGTTTTTGAGTGTGCCATTTTGGTGGTGCCAGTAGGCAAAGGGGAGCACGAATTGCAGCTCGGGCGCAAATTCACCGCTGAAATCCAACGTTTTGTAGGGCTTCTTAAAAATATAGTCCCGCAGCAGGTACTTGGCCTGCACCAGCTTACAGCGAATCGTATCCTTATAGAACCATCGCAGCTCGGGGGCGACCGACCCGTACCGGAGGCGGACATACAAACCAATGGCCTTTCTGAATAACGTTTGCAGCATAATGGGAGCCGATTGAAAGTAGGGTAGCAACGAAAACCGAAGCTACGAACAAAGAACAGTTTAATTTTATTTTGTTACAATTAATAATGAAATATATTACCTTTGGTCAGGAGTATTTCATCAGGATGTCGTATTGATATTTGGCCGCTTTTCTGCTATTTCCACTCATAACCTAATGACTAACAAGTCGTTTTATTTTCCAGAAACCACGCTTTTGATCACACACTTTAACCGAAGTTATTCGCTTGAGCGGTTACTGAATTCTTTTCGTGAACTGAACTGTACCTTTCACCGCATTGTCGTTTCGGACGATGGTAGCGTCGGTAAGCACCGCGAGAGGTTACCGGCCTTGCAGGCCGAATACCAGTTTGAACTACTATTGGCCGCAGTCAATTCCGGTTTGGGCCATAATATCAACAAGGGACAGGACGCCGTACAGACCGAATACACGCTATATGTCCAGGAGGATTTTGAGCCTACACCGCTGTTTCCGGTAAAACTGGGCGAGGCCCTGGCTTTCATGCGGGCCGACCCTACCCTCGACATGGTCCGTTTTTATGCCTTCCTGGATTATCCGATCAAGGTGCCCTTCGGGCAGGGATTCTCCGAGCTGAAATTCAATTGGAGGCACCCGAGCCATATCAAATTTTACGCTTATAGCGACCATCCCCATCTGCGTAGGTCCGATTTCCTGACCAAGTTCGGACGTTACCTGGAAGGCGAATCCGGCGATCGGACCGAGTTTGACACCGCGCTGCGGTTTCTGCGGGGCGGGGGACGGGCCCTTTTCTATAATGAGTATTCTTCGCTGTTCTATCACCGCAACTCCCCGCATGAACCCAGTACGATGGGACGCTCGTCTTGGAAGGAATCCAACCATTGGGCCGTGGAATTATCACGTGCGCTCTACCTGAGGTACCGGTGGCTGAAAAACTCCCTTCAACTATTGCTCCTGCGATCAGAAAACTGAAAATCCATGCTTCACGAATCGTTGCTCAATAAATCCGGAGTTGGGTAGTCCAGCTTCTGAGTGCATTGGATAATGGCCGCCGCCAGGTAAAACAGGATGTTCGACGGAAACTGGACAATGGCTTCCTGGGGATAACTCCCGATGCCCAGTACAAAAACGGCTACCGTCATGGCCAGGCAATAAGACTTAAGTTCTCGGTTCCGAAGCAGGTAAAACGTGTCGATGCCGGTTTTAAGAATCAGAAACAGCAGGATTCCGAAAAGCAACAAACCGATCCAGCCCATTTCTGCCGCAATCCGCATGTACCCGCTGTCGGGTGGAAAACTGGCCAGATAGGAATTAGGCGCAAACCGGACTCCCCAGGCGCCCGTGGCGCCCAGCCCGCCACCCATCGGGTGGCTCAGTATATAGGGCTGAATCCGTTTCTGATTCTGAGCCCGCAGGTTGAAGGAGGCATCATCTGAAGGCTTGAAGGCCGACTGGAAGCGATACAGGGTAGGGTTGCTGGTAGGAATGGTGATAAGTACCCCCAGGACAAAAACCGAAGCCAGGGCCAGCCACAGGATTTTCTTGGAAAACTGTAGAATGAAAAACAGGGTCAGGCCGGCAGGAATCAGCACGTAGGCACCCCGGGTGGCGGAGAATAGCATCGCCATGATGCACAGCCCGCCGACCGCGATCAATAGGCCGTTGGCAGCCAGGCTGGCTTTGGCCCGGATCAGGCTAAGGCAGATGAAAAAGGCCAGAACCATATTGTAGGAGAACGTCACAGGATCGGAGAAAACTGAATATTTTCGCCAGTGCCCATCAATGTACAATAGGCTGACCATCAAAGGATCTGAGGACATCTCCTGAAATTCGGCGGCTGCAAAGCCCAGGTATTCCTGCTTGAAACCATACAATGCTCCCAGAAAGGCCAGTACGACCCATAGTCGAACCAGGAGCCGGAGGTAGGCGATCGAGTCGATCCGGTACACGAACACATAGTACATCAGGGTCACCGCGCCGACCGTCCGCACGGTGTACAGCCAGGCCATCCTCGATTCGGCCCAGGGATTGGCAACCTGAAGTACCGTATAGCCTACCCATACCATGATCATCATGGCCACGGGACTTTTAAAAACCGTCCGGTCGGTAGTATTCCGGAAAGTGAGGATCATACCCAGAATGAGCAGCCACTCCATGGCGTCCATGAGGGTACCAATGGGGAAATTGAGTCCCAGCCTCAGGAAAAAGAACAGAAAATAGGCCGTGATCAGCAGCACCACGATTCCGAACTTAGGGTACGCTACAATGGCATACACAGTGGGTAGGGCCACCATCGCCGCCATCAGCAGGAGCCCGGGTAAAACCCCGTAAAACCCTACCAACAGCGCTACGCCTCCGGCTAGGACGGCCAATAGGCCCAATCCTAATGGGTTGCGGAGTTTTTCATCCCAAAGCGTCCGTACCAGGTAGGCTTTCAGGTTCATGCGGGTAGGTAATGGGGTATTTATGATAATGGGTTTTTAGAAAAATAAAATTTTCAGGATGAAGCTGAAAATACTCAGAAAGGCCACCACCAGGGCAATCCGCCGAAGCATAGCCTGTTGGGGATTCAGAGTGGCCAGACGTTGTTTCCTTTCATCCTTTTCGATCCGGGGGTATACTTTCATCGACTCGACAGTATTTTTTAACAGCTACATTTGGGTTCGTTCGGCCTCGCCGTGGTGGGTAGCCACCGACCGTTGGTTGGCGTTTCGGGCGTTGAACAGCGCAATTATCTGCAGGAACATAAAGCGGGGGATCTTGTAGAGGGCGCTGTAAATACGTGGATCGGTAGGAGATTGCCTGAGCGCCAGTAAAAAACCGAGTACAAACAGAGCCAGCCCTACCAGCCAAAGTAGGGCAATGCCGGGAGCAAAGGCCAGGTTGACTCCCGCAAAAATCATGGAAGCAGCCAGAAATAAGAATAGGGGAGGCCGTAGAAGTACGATCCCGAACAAAAACTGGTTCCAATCGCCGCGCCGGATACCTTTTCCGAGTAAAGCGAAGCCAAAAGTGAAGTAGCGAAACCAGGTGTTGATCCAGCGGGCCCGCTGGCCCACGAGCTGCTGGGCGCCGGTGGTTTTTTCGTCATACACGATCGCCTTCGGTGCGAAAGCGATCCGGTACCCGCGCTTGAGGATTTCGGCCTGTAGTACTTTGTCGAATCCAGCCCCTTCGATGGTCAGATGCCCCAGACACTGTTCGTAGAGCGCTACTCGGAAAGCCATGCCTGACCCTGCCAGGGTAGCTGAAGATCCGGCGCCGAAGAGTAGTTTGCCGTCGTAAAAGTGATAGTAAATATCCCGGGCGGCGTCAAGGCGAGCCAGATCCGTATTCAGATTTTTGGCTTCCCGTATTCCCTGTACGGCCTGGAAGCCCTGATTGAAGGCCGCATTGAGGTGTAGGAGTAAGTCAGGATCCACCACATTGTCGCTATCGATGATCACCAGCCGCTCGTGCGCCCGAATGAACCGGCGGATCGCGTAGAAATGGGATTTGGTATTACTGGCCAGCACCGTTTCGGGGCGCAGCACAGTGACCCTGGGATGAACCATCGACCAGTCCGAAGCGTCACAATTATCGGCCACTACGTAGATATGGAAACGGCTATAGTGGAGCCGGAGGAGCGAATCGATGACATCAGGCAGCTGGTGGGTTTGCTGATAGGCGGTCACGATGAGGGCATAATCCGCCTCAGTCCCGGTTTGTGTTGGAATGATGGGGGGTACCCTGCGGTACTTATATAGCGCGTATAGGATCAGGGGGAAGACCAGATGTATGCCCACCAGCAGTTCCAGCACGATAAAAAAGGAATACAGAATCAGCATGGTCAGATTTTCGTCAGAGATTTGCCAATGGGTTCAATGTCGTAAGGGGTACCGGTAAGTACCCACCCGGAAAGAATGGCCCCGCGGCTGCGTAGGTAGTTCAGCCGGACTTTGTCGGCATCCCTGAGCCCTTTTCCAAAAGGAAATACCGCCACCACCCGGTCCGAAAAAGCAATCCATTCCTTGGCCTTATTCAGCGTCGAAAGGGCAGGCGTCTCGATAAGAATAACGTCATAGTGCTGCTTAAGGTAATCCAGTTTTTCCTGGATCGTCCGTTCGTCGGCAATTTCCAACAACGACACATCGCCGCCGGCAGTTGCCAGGATATTTCCCGTTTCGGAAAAAAGCTGGGATTGGTTTGTTTGGAAAAAATCTTCGAGGGTACCCTGTTTCCGGGCTTGCTGGCTAAGGGTAGGTTGGGCAAAATTGCCGTCCAGGATTACCACCCGCTGGTGGATGCGCTCATACGCCCAGGCCAGGCCATACACCAGGTTGGTCTTGCCCGCGTTATCGTGCAGACTGGTGACGGAAATGACCTTTGGATTTGAAGTCTCTTCGTCTATTTCATAACGGATGGACCGGATCAAATCCCGGAAAAGAACTGTCGACCTATCCGCCTGGGCGCTATCATCTAGTTTTTGCAGGAAATCATCCCCTGAAATCCGATTGATCCGGCCCAAAACCGGAAGCCCCGTGGTATCAGCCAGCTGGGCGGTAGTCCGGATGGAGCTATCTAGAAAATAGAGGAGAAAAAACACAAAAAGACACACCACCAGGCTGGACAGTCCGGCCAGCAAAACCAGCAACATTTTCTTGGAAGGCTGCAAGGTACCCAGGGTAGCCCGCTCGACCAGCTTCAGGGTAATCGGTGAAAAGGATTCGAGTCGGGCGTTGTTGTAGCGCTGCAGGGCTTCGATGTATTCTTTTCCGGCGATCTCGATACTGGTTTCGAACTGCTGGATACTGGCTTCGTTAGGTACCATCCCGTCGTATTTCCGATTGAGCCGGTTCACCTCGGCTTCAATGGAGGCAATGCTGTTTTGGGCCAGTTCCAGGGCGATTTCCAATTCGAGCTTATGGGTGATCAGGTCCCCCTTGGCCGATAGCGGACTGTAGGCAACCTGATCGGTCGAGGCGCGGATCTGGCGGTTCAGTACCTGCTGAAGGGAATCCACCCGGTTTTTGAGTCGGGGATCGAAATTGTTCCGGATGTACTGGTCATTGGTGATTTGTAGGGTTTCTTTGGTGACCGCAATGCGCTGGTTCAGTTCGGCCAGGTTGCTTTCAAGGTACCTTCGGTCAGCCGGGTCGAAACGCTGGTCGATGTTTTTGAGGGCGGCACGGTAGGCTACCACGTCCTTTTTGGCAATTTCCCGGCGGGTTTCAAAATCGATGATATGTCCATAGAGACTTCGGGCCTGCTCATTTAGATTAAGTACCTTGTTCTGGATTTTATAGCTTTTGAGCTCTTCCATACGTGCATTGAGGGCATCGCGCTTCTGGAGCATCATTTTTTCAAAAAATTCCAGTGAGCGGTTACTGCTTTCCTGCATGCGCCGGGCGTAGAGTGACAGGAATTCTTCACAAAGCGTATTGACCACAAAGGCAGTCATTCGCGGATCTCTCCCCTCGAACTCAATGTTAATATAATCGCTGGTCGCAATCCGGTAGATCGTAAGCTTATCCAGTAATGAAGATGCGTCGTATTCCATACCCGCGATAAGGTCGAGTACCAGCGCCTCCTGGGGCTTACCCGCAGAAAGTGGCTGATGGGCGGTATATTTCTGGCGGAGTATGGCAAGTAATTGTTTTTTAGAAGCCGCAGACATGTCGTTCAGCGATCGGGAGAGCGGACGAAATGTCGAATCGGGCGGTACCATCAGGTCATGGATCAGGAGTCGATAGGATACCTGGTCGAGTACCTGCTTCATCCGCATCAGCTGGATCACATTGTCAAAGCTCCGGTTTATCTCCGACTCCTGCGGGGCGTCCTCACTCACAATAAGTTGGTCGGTCTTGTCCACAATGCCGGTGGCTAACCTACCCTGCGACCGGTAGGTGTCGGGTAGCTGGCGGGTGAGGAAAAAGCAGACCACCATAGCCACCAGCGGAACCAGGAGCAGGATATAAAGCCTTTTGCGCAGGAATTTCAGGAAATATCCTAGTTCAGTCATTGGATTTCTTCAAGTTTTTTCCCCAGTAATTCTTCTAGGCTGCTCTTGGCGATCAGCAGATCTCCCGCGAAGCTGATTTTGGTCTGTAGGCGGTTGGTCTTGTCAAGCATGGCCTGGTTGTAGGTTTCATAGGTCACCTCACCTTTTTCGAACCGGTATTTGATATCTTCAATCATACTCTGGGCGTCCAGTACCGACTGCGAAACTACCCGGTACATGGCTTTGGCCTTGACATACTCGAAATAGCGCCGCTTGACGTCGGCGACCAGGCTGAGTTCATACACTTCCTTTTCTTTTTCTATGATGGTGAGTTCGTCTTTGGCCTGCCGGATGACCGTGGGTTTCTGAAGCAGGCTACCCACATTGGCAAAAAATCCGAACTGGTACCCGTTCAGCAAGGTGGGGTTGATGGCGGATGTACCTTTAAAGGGAGAGAGGAGGTAGGAAAAGGAGAAGATGTCGAAATAAGACAACCGTGCCTTCTTTACGCCCTTTTCTGCTACCTCGATCCGGCTGTCGTAGGCCTCCCCGCGCGGATAATTACTACGCGCGGTGGCGATCAATTTTTCCAGAAAAGGGTACGAGATTTCATCCTCAATGGCAATAGCATCCTGCCCTCGCACGCCACTTACGAGCAGGACCAGTACCGTGAAAAAGAAAAAGGTGCGTCTAATCATGCTGGAAAATAAGTAGGTACCCGGTATCGGAAAGCATTTGTCCATAGGATCCTTGTGATTGATGTGGTTACTTTTTATTTCAAATGTCGGGCAAACATCCGATTCTCGCTTACCTTTACAGCACAACCGTTATATGATTGGCATGGGCCTCAAAGAACTGATTCTTCGTAATGCCGGGCTTAAAAAATTCCTGCACCGGCTGCTTTTTCCCAAAGACGATCCGCGGCCCCGGAGTTGGGTCAATGTACTGTTGAATCCTTTCTACCACACCCACGGACGCCGCGTACGGATCCGCCGCAGCGTCCGAATGGATGTCGTTCCGTTTAACCCGCTTACTATTGGGGCTCGGACAATCATCGAGGATTTTACCGTTGTCAATAATGGGGTAGGGCCAGTCCAAATCGGTCAGGATGCCCTGATTGGCATGAGTAACGTCATTATTGGCCCTGTTTCTATTGGTGACAAAGTAATTATGGCCCAGCACGTGGTGGCAAGCGGACTCAATCACGGATACCGGGATCCGCAAACAGCCATCAAAGACCAACCGGTTGAGACAGCTCCCATCACGATCGGCGACGCGTGTTGGCTTGGGGCCAACGTAGTGGTTACGGCCGGGGTTACGATTGGCAAGCATTGCGTCGTGGCGGCTGGCAGTGTCGTCACCAAGTCTATTCCTCCCTATTCGGTAGCCGTCGGGAATCCAGCCCGCGTGATTCGGACCTACGATTTTGCTTCCAATTCCTGGATCAAGGCGAGTTAAAGGGTGCTTTTTATACACTTTCGGATTGAATAAGAGCGGGAAACGTTTTCAGGATGATTTTCATATCGAGCCAAAAAGAGAGGTTTTTGACGTAATAGATGTCCAGCTCGATGCGCTCATCCTGCGATATTTCGGCTTTTTTCTTGCTACGCTTCATCACCTGCCAGTAACCCGTCAGTCCCGCCGGGCCCGCAAAACGCATAATCTTGTCATCGGTGGTCAGTTTTTCCGCTTCGTAGATAGGTAGGGGTCTGTTGCCTACCAGGGACATGTCGCCTTTGATGATGTTGACCAGTTGGGGTAGTTCATCCAGACTGGTGTTTCTCAGGAAATGACCTACCCCCGTAATGCGGGGATCATTCTGGAATTTCATGAAAGCCGCCTTTTGCTCTTTTTCCCTCAGGTAGGTTAGTTCACATACTTCCTTGCCGTCCCAGAAGAGCGGACGCTCACAGGTTTTCAATCCTTGCTGCGTACAACTTTCACATAAGGTGGGAGTCAGCTCCGGGGATTTTTCGGCCTGGTTATAGATGTTCAGAGAGGCCATGTCCTTGACCAGTTTGTCGGCATTGGTGCGCATGGTCCGGAATTTGTACAAATTGAATATCCTAAAACCGCTACCCACCCGTTTGGACTTGTAGAAAACAGGCCCCCGGGAATCAAGCCGGATCAACAACGCCACTAAAAGAAAGATGGGAGAAAGCACCAGCAAGGCGCCCCCTACTACTACTACATCGAACGTGCGTTTCCAAAGCGGAGTTTTGACCTGCAGGGGCTGGACGCGCTGAGCCGCCTTACTGGCCTCGTACCATTTCCGCTTGAACAGAAAATTGAGTCTTTGCAAAAGGTCATCCCCCGAAAAATTCTCATCGAAAATATCATCCGCTTTCATCACCCGAGCCCGGTGAATAACTTGGGGGGCCAGTCGTTTTGTCAGGAGTATGAGGGGTATGTGGGTCATTTTCGAACCCGACCGTAGGGTTTCCAGCAACTCCCATCCTCCATTTTCGGCGCTGGCTACAATAGCGTCGGCGGGATAGCCCATCCGCAGTGCCTCGAGCAGCGTTTCGCGGCTACTGAAACTCTCGATGCTGAAGTACTGGGCGAAGTAATTTGAAAAAGTCAGATACTGCTGGAAATTATCGTATAGGAACGCGATTCTGCCACGCATTTCAGCCTCCGAACTGCCACCCGATTCGTGCCATCCCCGAATTGGAGGGGCGGCATTGTTGAATGGCTCATGGCCAGGTTCAAGTTCGTTGGTAGATTGAATTTCCATATTGAAGTACTACGGATTCGATAGGTGATGTATAATGTATATTGTTTTCCTAAAAGCCAGGGCAGGCGGTACCGGTCACTGCTTTCTCCTCCGGAGGATGACCCGTATTTTAGCGGCCACCTCCGCCGGATTGAACGGCTTTTCTATGAAATCGTCCGCCCCTTTATTCAGGCAATCGATCCGCTCATGGCTGTCGTTCTCCGCCGAGAGGATTACCACGGGAATATTCTTGTAAAAGCTACTCGCCCGGATGGTTTGCAAAAATTCTTTCCCGCCCAGGTTAGGCATGTTTAGGTCGGCGATGATCAGGTCTGCTGTATTTCCCTCGTCCAGCCAACGCATTCCTTCCATCCCATCGTTTTTGATTTCCAGGTTGAATTCTTTCTGTAGATAATTGGTCAGGATTTTTTGAATTCCGGGTGCATCATCCATGATGAGCAGGCTTTCTTTCTGGGACGACATACGTGTTGATTGAATTGAGTGTTTACTGATATAGTCAGTATTTGAAAAAAAAGTTTTGTATCCGAATATACTATATGTATTTGGACTCTACATGCTACATTTTGTCACACCTGTCGGGATTTTTATAAGTTAATTCCTATGGTTACTGAGTTAGATCAAATATTGTTCCAAATATATGTCACCAATTCTTGAAGTTAGCGAAATTAACTAATATATACTTAGTTTTCCAAATAATGCTATAAAACAATAAACTGGTATTTTATATAAATAAATCCTAAAATTGATGGTGCCCATAGTTGGAAAAAACGGCGTAAACCAGGGGGCAAGAGGCGGAGAGGGAAAGCAGTCGAACCATAAACTACCTTGGTCGACACATACTTTTGGTGTACAGGGTTGGCTCTCAGGATAGGGTACCTTCCAGTTTTTTACTTGGGTACGATTATGTTGAATGCTCCGCCTCCTTCGCTTTCAGGAGCGAAATATATATACCCAAGCCGGGCATGTGGTGTTCTTTGATCGACAAGATAATGGGCAGCTTGGCGTACAAACATGGGGTTGAGCAAAGGTACCTTACTACTTACGGGGCAGGACTTCCTGCTACTCCATAATATCGGTAGGCCCCAACCAGATGATTCAAACCGGGAAGGCTCGGTATCATTCTGGGGACCTGGTGGATGATTTATTCTTTTGCTTTTAATACCCAAGGGATATCGTTGTCAAGATCAGCTAAATCCAGCCCAATGGCATTTGCCATCAAAAGGATCATCTGGCCATCCGACAGGTTTATAGTACCTCGCTCGACCAATTTTAATATAAGAATGCTGTAAAAGGCTTAGAAAGAGAGGCTAGTAAAAACCTTGTGCTGTCATTGTTCGGTACACCCGCTTCGGCGTTAGCTTTGTCAAAGCTACCTTTATAAATGATTTGATCACTATCAACCACCACGACATTGCCTATGAATTCATACTCTTTGAAGGCTTTTTTCACTTGGTAGGCCATTTCGTCCTGTGAAAAAATAAACCTAAATATTTTTTCGTACGAAAAATTTCCTACCTTTGAAGCGCATTAATAAAACCCCAATGGAACCCACAAAATCAGAACTGGAAATTCTACAGGTACTTTGGCAGCACGGACCATCGACGGTTCGGTTTGTGAATGATACGCTGAATGAAGAAAAGCGGGCGGTGCAGTATTCATCTACCTTGAAACTCATGCAAATAATGGCCGAAAAAGGCATTTTGACACGGGACGAGAGCCAGATGAAGCACGTATATAGCCCGGCGGAAGAAGAGGACAAAACCAAAAAGGCGTTGCTCGATCGCTTTGTCGACTCCATGTACCAGGGCTCGGCGTCCAGCCTGGTAATGCAGCTATTCGGCAGCAAAAATACCTCCAAAGAAGAGCTGGAGGAGATTAAGGATTTTCTGAAAAAGCTGGATCAGTAGGTACCCCTAATTCCTGTTAGCCATGAATACGTTCTTTCTTAATACTCTATTCTCCCAAAAGGGAATTGAGGCCTTCAGCTGGACCCTCATCCACTCACTCTGGCAGGGCCTCGTCCTGGCGGTGCTGGTGGGCGTGATTCTACTTATGACCCGAAAAGCCCGGCCCGCACTGCGCTACGCACTTCTGACGGGGCTGCTGCTGACCTTTCTGGCGGTTAGCGCCGGTACTTTTTGGTGGGAGTACCATCAGATTGACAGGGTAGCTGCGCTGGTTCCTGAGGTAGTTCTGACCCAAGGTACCCTTCACGCGGGGTACCTTATCCGCGAGAACTTGTGGGTAGCGGAGCAGGAAGACATGGCAAGCAAGATACTGCGCTTCGGTACGGAGCACGCCGTTCTGATCGTGGCGGTATGGTGGCTGGTGTTTTTATTGAAAACGTTCCAAGCGGCCAGTGGCCTGTACTACATTCACCGCATTCGGCATCACCGTATCCGACCGGTACCGGAGCGCTGGCACCACCGGGTAGTTGAGCTGGCCCACAGGCTAAAGATTAACCGCCGCATCGCGCTGGTTGAATCCGAGCGGGTGAAGGTACCCCTGGTGGCCGGTTTCCTGAAACCGATGATCCTGGTACCTATGGGTTTCATGACAAGCCTCCCCACCAGCCAGTTGGAAGCCATTCTGCTCCATGAACTCGCCCATGTCCGCCGCAAAGACTACCTCGTGAACCTCTTTCAGAGTTTTTCCGAAAATATATTCTTTTTCAACCCGGCGGTACTTTGGCTTTCCTACCTCATCCGCGAAGAGCGCGAGCACTGCTGCGATGACTTAGCCATTGCCGTCACCCAAAACAAAACCTCCTTTGTCAACGCCCTGGTACAATTTCAGGAGTACAAAATCGCGGCTTCGGCACCCGTGCTGGCCTTTGCGGGGAAGCGCAACCACCTGCTCGACCGGATTAAACGCATTATTTACAATCACAATAAACAATTAGATGCCATGGAAAAACTGTTTGTTACCGCCAGCCTGATCACCGTCTCCGTGTTGTCGGTGGCTTTTTCGCCCTCATCCGCCGTGAAGGTACCCACACCTTCGGCCCAGCCCAACGAGGTGCCGCTCCCCAAACCAATACCCGCCCTACTTCCCCAGGCCGAACCGACGCCCCTGGCCGTAGCGATGCAGGATACCATCGTGCCCAAGCAAAAAGGTACAGGTACCTCCGTGTCCACCATTCAGATAACCCGGAACGACAAGCGCTACAGAATCGTAGATCAAGATGGAAAAATAACGGAGCTTGAAATTGACGGAAAGACGATCCTGGAGGATCAAATCGAAAGCTACCTGCCTGAGATTGAACCGATCCTGGCAGAATTGAAAGTAGAGCGTGAAAAGGCGGAAGTAGTCCGGGCGCAGGCCGATGTGGCGCGCCAGGAAGCCATAAAGATGCGGGAGCAGGCTGAGGTAATGCGCAGGGAGGCTGAAACCTACCGGGCTCAGGCCGAAGTAGCGCGCCAGCAAGCCCGGCAAATGCGGGAGGATGCCCAACAACAGCGGCGGGCAGCAGAAGACATGCGGGTAGCCAGCAACCAAAACCGGCTGTACGCGGAGGAGATGAAAGCACAGGCCAACCAGAACCGGAACGAAAACATTGAGTCGATTAGGGCGCAGGCGGACGAGGCGCGCCAGCTGGCCGAAGAAGCCCGCCGACATGCCCAGGAGGCCCGTCGACACGCGGAGGTATTTCGGGGCGAAGCGGAAGTGATGCGAAAAGAAGCCGAAAAAAAACGCGCGGAATATGAGACAATGCAAGCGGATTTTATCAATGAGCTGATGGAGGCGGGGGTAATCCGGGACAAAACCGGCCTTTCGTACAAACTGAGTGCGGACGAACTGATCGTCAACGGGGTAAAGCAGCCGGATGCCCTGCACCAAAAACTGAAGGCCAAATACCTCAAGGATATGGCTGCCGAAATGGTGTATAATTGGAAAGGACGAACGGGCTACACCACGACTGGCTGGATTTATACCCGCTAGGACTTTAAAGGTACCCCTCTGTTTCTGCTTTACTTCGACGCATCTAATAACCCCTTGGGGATAAAATAGTGTAGATTTCTAACTTGCCACCCAAGTCCTTACTTCACCGCCTCGCGCGTGCGCAGGTACCCTATCAGATCCAAAACTTCCTGATCTGAAAGCGGCTCCAAAAGCCCCGTCGGCATCATGGAGGTAGGCGTCACCTCGCGGGACTGGATGTCGGATTTGTTGACTAGTACGGCATCTTGCCCCACTACGCGGAGGGTAAGCTGGCGATCTGTTTCCTTGGCGACGTTGCCCACATGCGTACGCCCGTCGCGGGTCGTGAACACGACCATTTTATAATCATCCTGAATCTCACCGCTGGGATCGAGGATATTGCCCAGCAGGTAGTCCACGTTGGTCCGGTTGGAGCCCGTGAGGTCGGGGCCCAGGGTACCCCCCTGCCCGTAGAGCGTGTGGCAGGGGCCACAGGTATTGGTGAAAATCAATTTTCCTTTGTGCGTGTCGGCGGTACCCAGTGCCTTATCGGAGAGCAATGCCCGATATTTGGTGTAAGCTTTTTCATCAAAAGCTACGTGATCGATGGGCCCCCACACTTCCACGAAACCACTGCCGACCACGCGGCGCAACTGCCGGGCCGTATAAGCCGGGACGTCCTTTTTGGGTAAGGTACCCTTCGCCAAAGCTTGCGTCAGTAGCCAGCCGTACTTTGGACGCGAGGAAAGTGTCTGGATCGCCTCGGCTTTTTCGGCGGCGTTCAGGGTAGGGTACCTTTCCAGGATAAGCTTGCCTAGTGCTTCGTTGTCATAGCTGGCAATGGCCCGGATGGCGTCTTTGCGCAGGCCAGCATCATCGAGCAAGACGGGTAGTTCTTTGAGTAACTCTGGTCGTTGACGCAGGCTGAGCATTTGTAACGCACTGGCTCGCTGGGGTAGGGGAGCAGCCTGGTTTTTGAGGGTAATCAGTTGTTTTTTGGCCGCTTCGGTGTCGCCAAAGTGTTGGGACAATTCTTCGGCAATGGTGGCCGAAGGGCCGGGTTTGCTTTTCAATTTTGTGTATACGCCTTTCCAGTTGGGCGGAGGTACCATGTCGAAGCGGCCATCGAGTGCATCACGCATGCCTTCCAGGAGGTAGGTTTGGTTGGTAGGCGTTCTGCCGATCATTTCTACTAGTTTTTCGGTCGCGTCGGCATCTACCATCCGGCGGGCTATAAACTGCGAGATCATCGGGATTTTACTATCGGTAGCCAGATTCAGGGCCTTCGTAGGATTATCGACACCCATCGGTTCCAGGCCATACCAGATCATTTTGGGCAAATTGTGGTCGGTAGAATCTTCGGCGTGTCGAACCAATTCCTGAGCAATAGATAAGCGGGCCGAATAGTCCAGTCTTTGCAAGGCTGATGCCAGGTACAACCGCACAACGGGCGAAGGATCGGACTTGGCCATTTTAGCGAAGGTCGTAACGACTTCGGCGGCAGGTTGCCCTGCTTCACAAAGAAACTGTATAGCCCAGGCGCGCACATGAGCATCTTGATCCGACAGGGCTTTCACCGATTCATACCTTTGAAAGCCTTGGGTAGCATGAAGCGTCCACATCGCCCGTAGGCGAAAATCGGCGTTTTCTTGGTTTTGGAACATCGCTTTCAGATCAGCATGCACAGCGGGTGAAAGTTGGTGTTTGAAGGCCCGATTCTGTAAAATAATCCGCGCCCGCCGCGCGTGCCATTCACTCGGACTGGTTTGCAGGGCCACCAATTGCCGATCGGTCATTTTGGATAAATCCGCGTAGCGACCTTCCCAATTTTTGGCTCCGGATACCTTAGGCATGATCCGGAAAATCCGGCCGGTTTCCTTGTTCAGCACATCCGAGCCACAGATGTCGGCATCGTGCCAGTCGAGCACGTAGAGTCCACCTTCGGGACCTACCTCCATGCTGAAGCCTACCCACTGCGCGTTATTGGCCATCATGAAATCGTCGCCGTGGGGAGCGGTGAAGCCCGATCCCTTCGGAATCAGCTCATCCGAAAGTACCCCGTGTTCGTGAATATTGGCCATAAAAATCCGCCCGCGCTCCGCCGCCGGAAAGGCATCCGACTGGTAAATCCGCGCCCCGCCATGGGCTGAGCGATGGCTGTGGTCGGCGATGGTTTTGATGTCGTTGTAGACGTAGGGGTTGAAATGCTGTCCACCCTGCCGGTGATAAATACCGCCCGGAATGACATACCACAAATGCGGAATCACGCAAGCGGTAATAAACAGCTGGCCTTTGGCGTCGTAGTCGATGCCCCAGGGGTTACTGAAACCGTGGGCTACCACCTCAAACTTTTCCTGGGTAGGGTGGTAGCGCCACACGCCCCCGTTGATGTCGGTACCTTCGGCTTCCAGCAGATCTTCGGGGAAGGCATCATTGTGCCGGTAGATTTTGCCTTTTCCTTTAGGTTTGCGAATTTTGGAGGGCGTGGCAAAGCCTTGGGTACCATACAGCCAGCCGTCGGGTCCCCAGTGAAAGCTGTTCAGCGTTTCATGGCGGTCGCGGATACCCCAGCCGGTCAGGCGCACTTCGATGTCGTCCACGTCGGCCTTGTCGTCGCCGTTTTTGTCCGGCACAAAAAGCAGGTTGGGTGGTGCGCCCACAAACACTCCGTCGAAACCCACCGCAAGGGCGGCCGGAAAAGCAATACCTTCCATGAAAACCTTCCGACTATCGGCTTTTCCGTCGTGGTCAGTGTCTTCCAGAATCACAATGCGGCTGTCGCCCGAATTGGAAAACCCTTTGCCCCGGTCTTCGTAGTCGCGGTTTTCGGCTACCCACAGGCGACCCCGGTCGTCCCAGCAGAAGGCCATCGGCTGGGTCACCATGGGTTCGGCCGCCCAGGCGTTCACCTGGTACCCCTCGTTAATTGTCATGGCGGCCACGGCTTCGTCGGCAGTCAGGAACTTGGCATCGCGTCCTTCCTTGCGGGCAATGTCCCATAGCGCGGCGGTATTGTAGGTACCCGTATTACCCGAATATTCACCAAAAGCTTTATTCAGTTCAATGTCATTCAACTCGCCCGTATAGACGTAGAGCTGGTACCGGATGGTTTCGGTCATGCTTTTTTTGATCGTCCAGTCGCTCATGCGGGCTTTGGCCGGGCCGATGCCCAGTTGGCCGTCCACGCGCCAATAGTTGGGGTACCCCTTATTGGACGGATGCTCGAACACGGCGATATGGGCCAGATCGTCGCGCCCTTCGACCTGCATTCCCACATCTACCCACATGGCCCGTTGCCCTTCGGCTTTTTCGTTGCGCTGCCGGGCGGCGTTGATGACTTCCCCCTTGATGCCTTCCTTCCAGGGCATTCGCACGAAAAGTCCGCCATAATCGTACTTACCGATGGTCACGTCGGTTTGGGCTTCGCCATTCCATTCCAGATCGAGCAAGTACTTGCCGTTTTCTACGGACAAAGACCAGTTTTGGGTTTCGGTCAGCACGGCGGTACCCGTGGAGTCCAGCAGGTCGTACACGGTTTGCCATTTGACTTGTTCACCTTCGGCTACCAGTACCGTGGCGGACTTTTTGCGCCAATAGTTGTCGCCGGGATGGTGAAAATAATCGCGGCCATTGACACGGGTGAAACCCCAGTAAATACCCGTCTGGTGTAAATGGTGGCCGGGACTGTATTCCGTCAGCAATCCCTTCCCGTCCGGAGCCACGATCGGATGCAGATAAGGCCGAAAATCAGGCTTGGCGACCTGAGTCAAGATGGGTTTGGATTCGCCCTGCCGGAAAACTTCCAGGGTACCCGCTGCTTCGTTTTGGCGGATGCTGAGTTGGGTGGGAGGCAGTACTGTTTGGGGCGGATTTTCGAACTGAGTATACAGCCAATGAACAAACGGCATCGCAAGAATAAAAAGGAAGGAAAGTCGCATAACGGGCCAGAATTATTTTCATTCTGAAAAGCCCGGGATGCTGTATTTTTACCTGTGCAGACAGTAGAGTACTTGATACTAAAAAACCGGAGCCATTCAGGCTCCGGTTTTTTACTTCATTGGTATCATTGGGTCCTGTCCCGGTATTGGATCAGGATTCAACTCCGGGATGCCCGGGTCAATCGGACTCCGCTCGGGGGCTGGATCGAAGGGCGGCGTTTCCGGTTCGGTCATGGGCGGATTTTCATCCGGCGTGACGGGTTCAGGTGCCTCGGGTTCATTGGGCAATACGGGATTCTCGGGTGGGGCGCTGGGCGGTGTAATGCCGGGATCGCTGGGATTCTGGTTTTGAAACATGGTCGTAGGATTTAGTTGGCCGGTACCTAATGAATACTGTGGAGGGTACCGTGTGGATTTAACTATCAAAAAACCATGCCCTGAATGTTATTTCTCACTTTCTGATTTGATCCGTTCCGGCCAAAACAGCAGATCTTTTCAAATCCGTCTTTCATCGCTTTACCATTTTACCCCACGAGTGGCTGCCCGGAGCTATGGAACAAAAAGCTTTTCCGATGGGCAATGTCTCCTCCGTATAGTGCTTTTTAACCATCCCGCCAGAAGCAATCCTCCAAAATCGTGGGGCAAACTCTTCCTGCCTACCTGATTTATTGATCCTGCCGCGATAGCTTTCTTCAAGTACCAGGCAAAAAGTATTAGTCCTATTTATTGAAAAAATTATAATTATTAAAAAACTATAAATACTTTCGATAGAAGATATTCAGGGAACTGAAAAATTTTACCTGAACATTATTATTGTATTAAAATATTATCGAACATTGAAATAATATTGTAATCAAGGTGATAAATGAAGAATATAATTATGGTTTTATGGTAAAAGGCAGATAGGTAATATTTACTATGAAACATATTTTTAATATAGCTACGCTTATTAGTGTACATAATATTTTCTTTTTATAATACCATTTTATCTTAATTAACTATCGTATGAAAAAAGCTACGCACTACTCTGTATGTTGTTCGGTCTTTTGACCTTCAACACCATGCAGGCCCAGGAGTCCCGGGATTATTCACTGACGGGACGAATTACGGCCAAAACGGACGGTTCCGGACTTCCGGGAGCCAGTATTCTGGTGAAGGGTACCAACCGGGGTACCAGCACCAACTCCGACGGAAACTTCACCCTGATGGTACCACCCAACGCCACTCTCGTCGTTTCTTTCATCGGCTATGTGACGCAGGACATTCCGGTCGACGGCAAAAGAAGCCTGGAAATCGTCATGACGGACGACGCCGCCCAACTGGGCGAAATCGTGGTGACGGCACTGGGTATTTCGCGCGAAAAGAAAGCATTGGGCTATTCGGTACAGGAAATTCAGGGTACCCAGCTGACGCAGGCACGGGAAACCAACCTGGTCAATTCGCTTTCCGGCAAAATCGCCGGGGTGCAGGTGACCAACTCCAATGGAGCGCCGGGAGCTTCCTCGCGCATGATTATCCGGGGTTCCAGCTCGATTGGGAGCAACAACCAACCGCTGTTCGTAGTGGATGGGGTACCCATCGACAACGGAAATTACGGCTCGGGTACGGGCGTAGATTACGGCAATGGCGCGGCCTCGCTTAATCCCGATGATATCGAGAATATTAGCGTGCTGAAAGGTCCGAGTGCGGCGGCGCTTTATGGTTCGCGGGGAGCCAATGGCGTGGTACTCGTCACGACCAAAAGCGGTAAGGGAAGCAAAGGGATTGGGGTTTCATTCAACACCAATACTTCATTCGATTCGCCCTTACGGTTGCCGAGCTGGCAAAATGAATACGGTCAGGGCGCCAAGGGGTTGTTCTCATTTGTCGATGGTACCGGAAAAGGGGTCAACGATGGGGTGGACGAAAGCTGGGGCCCGAAATTGGACGGGCGACTGATTCCACAGTTCAACTCACCGATTGCCGCTGATGGTACCCGGACGCCGACGCCCTGGGTCGCGCATCCCGATAACGTCGATATCTTTTTTCAAACGGGACGTACCCTGACCAACAACGTGTCCATCACGGGTGGAAATGAAAATGGCGACTTCCGACTATCCTACACCGATCTTAACCAGAAGGGAATCCTGCCCAATACCGATTACAAGCGGCGGACCGTATCGTTGAACGCGGGCTGGAACCTGACTAAGAAACTTAACATCCGGGCCACGGGCAACTACGTGAACGATGGCAGCGACAACCGCTCCAACTGGGGATTGTATTTTATTTGGTTCGGTCGGCAGGTGGACATGAACGACCTCGTGAATTATACCGCGCCCGGCAGTATTTACCAGAACAACTGGAACAACAACTATTGGACGAACCCCTACTATGTACTGAATAACAGCACCCGCGCCAATGAGCGTGACCGGCTGTATGGCAATGTAGCTGCCACTTACAAGTTTACCGATTGGCTCAGCCTGACAGCTCGCTCAGGAACTGATTTTTACGAAGATCGCCGCCAGACCAAAGGCGCTGCCCGGAAGGACAATATCAACGGCAACAAGCTCTATGACAGTTATAACGAAGAGCAGATTTTCGTGCGCGAATCCAACTCGGACTTCCTGCTGACCGCTATGCACAAATTTGGCGAATTCGATATTACGGCCAACCTCGGGGGTAACCACCGCCGTAACTATTACCAGCGTAACTACATGGGCGCTACCGAGCTGGCCATTCCGCGGGTGTGGAACCTGGGCAACTCCCGGCAGCGGCCAGTTGTCGAGAATTCGTTTTCGGAAAAAATCGTCAACAGTGCCTACGCCTCGGCCAATATCGGATTTAGAAACTACCTTTTTGTGGATCTGACGGCCCGCAACGACTGGTCGAGTACCCTGCCCACGGGCAATAACTCGTATTTCTATCCTTCGGCCTCGGTGAGCGCGGTTTTGACGGATATTTTTAAAGTCGAATCGAATGTACTTTCCTTTGCCAAACTGCGGGCGGGTGCCGCGCGCGTAGGGAACGACACCGATCCTTACCGTACAGCCCAGACCTACGACTACAAAAGCGCCTGGGGCAGCACTCCGACGCTGGCCGAAAGCAACACGCTGCTCAATGCCGACCTGAAACCCGAATTGACCAATTCGTTCGAGGTAGGGGCTGAGGTACGGCTGTGGAAAAACCGGGTCGGACTGGACCTGACCTACTATAAGCAGGATTCTTACAACCAGATCCTGAATGTGAATATCTCCAATGCCACCGGATTTACTTCGAAACTATTGAACGCCGGAAGGCTCCAAAACAAAGGGGTTGAAGTGCAGCTACGCGCTACCCCGATCGTAGCGGGTGCTTTCAGCTGGGATATTAACCTCAACTGGGCCCGCAACCGGAACAAGGTAGTGGAACTGGCTGAGGGATTGGATGTGTACCAACTCAACGGTACCACCAACATCCGCGGCATGGCGGTGGAAGCTCGGGTAGGACAGCCTTATGGTACCTTCTTTGGGCAGGGTTTCATGCGCGATCCAGCGGGCAATATTGTGTATAACACGGCCGGACTTCCCCAGATCGACCCCGTGCGCCGCATTCTGGGTAACTTTACACCGAAGTGGATTGGCGGTATTCAAAATACGTTCAGCTATAAGCGTTTCTCGCTCAGTACGCTCATTGACATGAAGCAGGGAGGGGATATTTTCTCGCAGTCGGTCAACATTGGTCGCTTTACGGGGGTACTGGCCGAAACTACGGTGGGTCGTGAGGATGGTATCGTTGGCGATGGGGTGGTTAATATAGGTACCGCCGAAAGGCCCAATTATGTGCCAAACACCACCAATATCTCGTCCGAAGCCTGGCACCATAGCTATTATGGTCTGACCAATAACGAAACAACGATCTTCGATGGTAGTTACGTGAAACTGCGTGAAGTCAAATTCACCTACGTGATTTCCGGTAAGCTCGTGAAGAAACTTCCCTTCCGCGATTTAGCTCTATCGGTAGTCGGTCGCAACCTGGCGATTCTGCATAGCAATGTACCGCATATCGATCCCGAAACGAGCTATTACAACGATGGTAACCTGCAAGGAATCGAAAATGGCCAAATCCCGACAACCAAATCGGTAGGGTTCAATATCAATTTTAAATTGTAAGGAGGCACGAAGGCCCAAAGTAAGGGTGGTGTTATAACGAGTCATCAAGCGACTATTATTACGTTCTACCGCTTCCACATAAACGCATTGATTCATAAACTTTACTATGAAAATGAAACCAATATTTTTCAAAAAAGCTACCCTCCTGGCCGTCATGCTGGGGGTAGTGAGCTCCTGTACCAAGGATTTTGAGGCGATCAATACCAACCCCAATAACCCTACCTCGGCTTCGGCGGATCTATTCCTGCCCTACGGTATTCAGAGTGCCGTCGATATGTACGTCGGTGGCTCTTTGGGGCAGGATGTGGGTAATCTTTTCGCCCAGCATTGGGCACGTATCCAGTACACCGACGCGGATCGGTACATCGTGACGAACGACGTGATCTCCAACGGCTGGCGGGATTTTTACGTTGAGCCGCTGGCCAATTATCAACGGATTATCAAAATCGCCGATGAGACGCAGAACTCCAATTATAAGGCCGTGGCTTTGATCATGCGTTCGTGGGTATTCAGCGTGTTGACCGATTTGTACGGTGATATTCCTTATAATGACGCGATCAAGGGGATCGAGGGTACCCTGAAACCTACCTACGATGCGCAGAAGGACGTCTATGTGGATCTGGTGAAAACCTTACAAGCAGCGAATGATATGATTGTGCTGAACAACGCCGATATGGCCGTTTCCGGCGATATCCTTTTGGGAGGTAACATGTTGAAATGGAAGAAGTTTGCCAATTCACTCAGCCTTCGCATCCTGAACCGCATGAACGGTAAAGTGGATGTTTCCGCAGACATCAACCGCATCCTCGGCGATCCTGGGAAGTACCCGGTACTGGCTTCAAACGCCGATAATGTCCAGTTGGCTTACCTCTCAGGCGCACCCAACAACAATCCGGTCAACGAAAACCGCAAGACCCGCGACGACCACCGGATCAGTGCCACGATCGTTAACAAATTGAAAAGTCTGAACGATGCGCGTCTGACCGTGTACGCCGATCTGCCTGCCGATGGAGGCGACTACAAAGGGGTACCCAACGGACTGTCCAATTCCGACGCCAACGCCCTGGGATTATCAAAAACTTCCAAGGTAGGATCGTACTTTACGGCTGCTACCGCGCCGGGAGTCCTCATGACCTACGCCGAATTGCTTTTCATAAAATCCGAACTTGCCTTCAAGGGCATAGCCTCCGCGGGAGATGCCGCCACCAATTACAAAGATGCAATAACGGCGTCTTTCAAGCAGTATAATCTGACGGTTTCGCCCGAGTACCTGGCCACCAACGCTTTAAAAAGTGGTAATGAAGGCTATGTGCAGATCATGGAACAAAAATGGATCGCACTTTACGGACAAGGTCTGGAAGCCTGGACGGAGTACCGCCGCACGGGGATCCCCGCGCTGAAAGCGCCCGCTTCCAACGCCAACAACGATGTCATTCCCACGCGCCTGGCCTACCCGGGTTCGGAAGAGTCGTTGAATTACGTCAATTTCAACGAGGCCCTCACGCGTCAGGGAGGACAGAATACCATGCGGCTGAAATTGTGGTTTGCGAAGTAAGCAATTCCAAAGTCCGAATACTGACTACCTACCCTCACCCCCTCTCCAACCGGAGAGGGGGTGATATTTTAAAAAATGGGCACAATGAGGGGTGCCTTCAAGGCTCCTGCCGGTACATCTTCGTCATTAATTCGTAGAGGTCGGGATGTTTCTCTGCGAATAAATCGGGCTGATTGAAAAAATATTCGCTCGCCACACTCAGGAACTCCACTTCGCTGGTCGCACCATAAGGATTAATGTCCGACTCGTTCTCTTTGATTTTTTCGATTTCCCGGTGTACCAGCTGCAGCCAGGGAAGCACATACTGCTTCTGCATCAGGTTTTCCGGAATACCGTCGGTAACGCCGTCGGCTTTGTCGATGAGATGGACGAATTCGTGAATTCCCACGTTGTTTTTACTTTTTTCATTCTCAAACCCTTGATGCAGCGCGGGCAACGACAAGATCATCAGGCGGTTCATGGTACCCGAACCTACCTTACCCAGAATATTCCGGGCCTCACCTTCCGTCTGATTATCGGCGTTGAAGGTACCCTTATACAGTAGAACCTCGCTGATGTTCCGGTAACGCAGTTCAGGAAAACCAAACAGGGGTATCACGGCGCTCGAAGCTACCAGCAAGCGGTCGGTGTCGTCGATCTCCATTTCCACCCCTGTAATAGTAATACGATTGATAAAATACAGGATTTCTTTTTCGAATCGTGCCTTGTCGCTGGCGGTCAGAGTTTGGTAAAATGAGACTTTATCTTCCAGGATAGCGCGCCAGGAATTTGAAAAAACGGGATGCCTTCTTTTTAGATAGTTGGTCTTTACCGCCCAGAAAATAAAAGCAAGCAAAAAAATGGAAGCGATGATGAAAGTCCAGTAGGTAGCATTCATGCGTATAATTTTCTATAAATTAAGCCAGTAGGTGAGCTTGGCGATGATGGCCCGGTTCTTGACCAGGAACGAATCCGCAAAGTAATTGTCGGAATACACCAGAAAAAAATCCGATACGGGCCGGAAACGCCATTGGATACGGCTGTT
The DNA here is from genome assembly GCF_009296315.1 of Salmonirosea aquatica. Lineage (NCBI taxonomy): Bacteria > Pseudomonadati > Bacteroidota > Cytophagia > Cytophagales > Spirosomataceae > Salmonirosea > Salmonirosea aquatica. The sequence continues at coordinate 175,046 of NZ_WHLY01000002.1, read as the reverse complement.
TAGGTTGATGTTGTTGGTCAGGTTGTTGTATTGAAAAAAGGTGGTCCAGAACAGACTCCGCGTGAAAGTCACATCCGTCCGCGGACCGATGAGGAGCAAGTTGCCTTTGCCGTGGGCGGTGGTGATGTGGCTCAGGCTATAATTCAGATTGAGGGTACCATAGGGCTGGAAACGATAAATGACGGCACCGGTCAGACTGGCAATCACCCCGTTGAAATTCTGGCCAAAGACTCCTTTCATTTCCAGCGATATCAGTTTCCGCCGATCCGAAATGTAATTGAACTGCGCGTTGGTGTAGCGATAACTGGTTCCCTGCCTGAGGGGTAGGTTACCACTGCGGGTTGGGTCGAAATTGGCCAGCAGCACGGTATAGTTATTGGCTACCTGCCAGGTGAAAACGGCGTTCCGGCTGGTAGTGATTTCTCCGATTATGCCGATGGACTGGTCAGTGAGACCGGTATTCAGTTTGCGGTATTCCTCATAGCTTACACCCACAGACTGTTTATTGATAAAACGATTGCCGGGGTAGAAATTGAACAGAAAGCGGGGATTGATCCGAAATACATTCCGGCGGGGTACCACCCCTACTTCAGCCTCAAAGCCTTCACCAATGTAGAAGTGGTTCCATACCACCTGGTAGCGGTACATATTGCGCACCAGCGAAGCGCCGGTACTGAATTTTTTATCCAGGTTGCCGGGAGTAAAAGCCTGGTGGTAATAGGCCTTGCCCTGCCAACGGTTGTCGGGCGAGGCCAGATTGTACTCAAGTCCGGCTATCCGGTTGTAACGGTCCTGTCCGACCACCGGATTGAAAACCTCCTTATTTACCAGCATGGCGGTAATATTGGAGCGACTGAATAGTTTTTTCTGTATAACCGCCACGGTGGTATTGGCGTCAGAGATGCCGCGCTCTTCGTCGCGGGCGGCCTGGATATTGAGCAGCCCGACCCGTAGGCTTTTGCTGATTTTGCCGTTCAACCGTACACCCGACACGATGCGGATGGGCGTATAGGTACCCGTGGTGGTGTCTACTTCCAGGCCAACCCGCCGGGAGTAGAAGGGCGTAAAGTTTTGATTGCCCAGGCCCGAAAGAACGGGTTCTTGACTGCCGAAGGTACCGAACAGGTCGGAGTTTTCGAGGAAGAACTGCCGCTGCTCGGGGAAAGAGAGCGAAATGTCAAACCGCGTAAGGTTCTGAACCTGCCTGTCGGCCTCCACGGTCGAGAAATCAGGATTGATGGTAGCATCCAGAATTAGTCCCGGTGTGATACCTACCTTCAGGTCGGCACCCACCGAATTGAGCGGAGTTCGCAGGCGGGGTACCTTCAAATGATCGGCCGCTCCGCCGACCCGCACGTAGGGGATGAAGGCCAGGTTGGCCCCCGGTTTTTTGAGCGGTTTTTCAAATTCCATCTTTCCGGTGAATGCCAGGTTGAAAATCAACTGATTTTGCGGAATTCGCACCCAGGTAGACTGCTCATTGCTCTGGGAATCGAAGCGGTAACACATAAAATTCCAGAACGTGCTTCCGTCAATGAACCGCAGGGTTTTAAAAGGAATTTTAAGCTCACACGTCCAGTAGGTATCGTACATTTTGGCGCTTCCCTGCCATTTGTTGTCCCAGTAGGTATTGAAGAACTGCGTATCGGAACCACCGTTGGAGATAAGGGCTTCGCGCATGACACCGAACGGATTCATGCCAAACAGGAAAGCGTTGGTCTGATCCTGGAAAGTATCGAACACAAAACTGATGTTGTCATTACCCGTTGCGCGGTAGTCGCGCCGATAGGAGGGGACGATGAACTTGTTGCCGTCGGCATAGCACTGGGCGGCGATATAAAGAAAATTTTCATCGTAGGTCATATATACCTCCGTGCGATGCTGAGCTTTCAGCGAATCCGTTGGAAAGTACTGCCAGAACTGATCGGTAACCAGGTGCCGGCCCCATTCCGTTTCAATCAGTTCACCGTCGATGGTAAAGGGTACCTCGGTCGGAGTTACCTGCATGGAAGGAGTGGGGTAACGCTCCTGAGCTTTTACCCCAAAAGGGTTCAATGTAGTTAGGCTAGAGATGAAGGCAAACAGGTAGATTTTTTTCATTCTGAGAGGGTTACCTTCAAGTATAGGCTAATTCGGGCTATTTTCAAAATAGTGCCTTTCTTTTTCAACAGAGGCGAATCAGAAAGGAATTGCCACCAATTTTAGGCCGGAATTGTACGGTTATGCCGATTGCAACGTTAAATTCCCTGAATGTGAACTTACCCACTAATCTATGAATAGTACCATGAAAATTTTAAGTGTTTTAGTATTAACAGCCCTGGTTCTTGCCGGATGCAATTCCTCCAAAACCATCCCGTACGAATCCAAATGGAATGCCCCGTTTACGTACGTCGATCAGGGTAAACTGGACGGTCTGGACCAGCAATCACGGCTGCGGTATGGTGTCATCAATGACGAGCAATACGTTTATATCACGCTCAAAACCCGTGATCCTCTTACTGTAAAGCAAATCCTCACCAGCGGCATGCGGGTGACTTTCAGCCCTGGCAATCAACGGGACGACTACTCGCTGGTGTTCCCGGTTGTAACACGCGACGATAAAAAGGCATTACAAAAAATGCAGATCGACCTACCCAATAGCCTGAGTCTGAACCGGATGTTGGAGGCTTTCAACAAAGAAGCGCTTTGGAAAGACCGGCAGGGTGAGCGGTTTGTCAATCTGGTCGATAACCAAACGGGTATCCGGGCTCACATTGCGCTGGACGAAAATCAGGAACTCACCGAGCAACTTTCCATCCCCTTTGAGCGGCTGAATGCCACAGCCCGTCAGGCCGAAGTACTGGATGTAGCCATCAAGACCGAAGGTAGCAGCGGCCTGGGATCAGGTATTTCACCGAATATCAGTGTGGGGATGGGCAGCGGTGGTTTCGGCTACGGTGGAGGAGGCTTTGGAGGCGGTGGAATAAGCATTGGTTCCGGCGGTCGGAACAATCCCAATGACCGTTCTGTCAATCTGCGTTTGCAGGTGCGGCTGGCTAAGGATAGTTTCAAAGAAGATTTACGGTAAAATCTCAGCCTCCGGCGGTTTTTACTGCGATTTAATGCTGACCACAAAAAAAGGGGCTTACCGATTGGTAAGCCCCTTCAAATTACCCTGAATAAATATTAGATAACTTTTACGTTAACTGCATTTAGACCTTTTTTTCCTTGTTCTACGTCGTAAGACACACGGTCATTTTCGCGGATATCGTCGGCCAGGCCGGATACGTGTACGAAAATGTCCTGACCACCATCGACTGGAGAGATGAAACCAAATCCTTTGGTGTCATTAAAAAACTTAACTGTTCCTTCTTGCATTGTATTGTTTTGTATAGATAAAAAATAGAGTACAAAGTAGGAGCTTTAAAATGATAACTCCTAATTTATTTTAAAATAATAGGGTAGCCCCTATGGTAAATATATACAATAAATAAGGTTAATTATTTGATTATTAGTTGATTATTGTTGGTTTTTTTTGAAATACAAATATTTTGGCCCAATCAGTTAATCATTACCTTTTTGCCCGATTGTGCGGATTTACGGGCAGCTTCCAGGATTTGTACTACCGTTATATTGACGGGCAACCCGTATAAATCGTTCTTATCCAGCGTCAACCGTTCCTGCACAACGTCGGCAAGTACCGAAAATGGATCGAGGTAAGGGGCAGGCCGAGGTTCCAGTTTAAGGGTTTCTTCCGGACTTTTTTCCTGGAAGCGTTGCCGAACCATGGTCGCATTCACTGCCACAGCATATCCCTGGGTACCATACACTTCCATGTCCTTACGTCCGAAGGTCCAGTTCCACGAAGCCTGAATGACACACTGTGCCTTGGGGTATTGCAGAATGATAGTGGCCTCGTCGTCTACGTTTGGGTAGATCTCGGGCTTGTTCTGATGCGTCACCGCAGTAACCGAAAGCGGCTTTTCGCCCTTCATCAGCCAGGTCATCAGATTGGCACCGTAGCAGCCAAAATCGGTAATTGCCCCGCCGCCATTTTTGACCGGATCGGTCAGGAAGGCAAAGAACTCGTCGCTTACGCCGATCTCACGCGGGCCCTGATGCCCGTCATTGACCATTACCTTACGGATTTCGCCCAATTTACCGTCCTCGACCATTTGCTGCACGTATTGATTACTGGCATACCAGGACGTTTCGTAGTTGGTGAGTACTTTGATCCCATAGCGTTGCGCCAGGGCCGCGATTTCCAGGGCATCGGCGTAAGTAGTGGCCAGGGGTTTCTCCACCATCACGTGTACCTTCAGCGGAGCGGCTGCCCGTACTACCGCCACATGCTCATTGATAGGACCAAAGGCAGTAACCGCATCGGGTTTGGTCGCCGACAGCATTTTGCCAAGATCGTCGAAAAACAGCTTGGGATCCAGGTTGTAGCGTTTGATGAAACGGTCGGCCAGCGCCTTGTCTTTTTCATAAATACCCACCAGTTCGGTGTCTTTTTTATCTTTTCGGTTAAACACCCAGCCCACGTGCCCGTGGCTCAGGCCAACCACGGCAATGCGAACGGGAGTTTGGGCATAGGAAGGAAATACGAGCATACAGAGCAACAGAAACGATAGGGGTTTCATGGGAGGAAATTGGTTAGGAATAGGTTAGTAGGTAGGCACTTCAATTATCGACATCCCGCACGATGGGGCGGGCATCCTGCGTACGGGTTTCATAGGAAATAGCAAACCGATCCAAATTGGGACGGTACTTGCGCTTCCGCGTCAGTTCGTACTGATGGATGGTCTGACCCAACTGATATAAAAACGGATGACCTACGGTTTCATACTCATACCGATTGTCGTTTAGTATCCCATCGCGGTTGACGTAGACCGTGGCAGACAGCAGGTACTCTACCCCGTTTTGAAAGTCGGCCACGTAGGAAGCATCGGTCAGGAAGCCGTAAGCCCAACCCACCTTATTAAAAATCCGCACCCCCTTGGGTACCTGATGGTGCAGACTATCCTGGAAAAAAAATTTGGCGTAGCTGTCGTAGTATTGTTCGGCATCGTACTTGGGATAATTCGTTTCGCCGGGAAACTGCGAAAGGTACTGGTACAAAAAGCTGTAATCGTCGGGCGTGAGGTCAAAGCGCTGATGGGCAGGTACCGACTCGGGAAAAAGCACCGATTCCAGGAGTGTATGCAGGGATTCCAGCGGTAGTTTGTTTCGCCCTGAAAAATCAAAAGGTTTCTGTACCAGGCTATCGCCGCTGGTAAGGTACCCTATTCCCAACGTATCGAGCCGGCTGAAATCGAACGGGTCGGAATTGTAAGCGGCGGGTTGGGAATAAATAAGCGAGCCATCTTCCCGAATAAACCGAACGGGATTGGTATGGCGGTTTTCATCGGGCGTCATGCGTACGAAGCGGTGCGTGATGCGGGTATCAGGGTACCCTTTCTGGTGCAAAGTCCGGTTGATCGTTTGCTGCCCCACAAACTCGTACATGCGGCTGTACGGATCGTTTTCACTCACCAAAAAGGCTTTCCTGATCAAATGAGCGATCGAAGGGTACCCCGTCGGCGAGGTTTCATCCCGCCATTCGCGGGTTTGACCGCTGAACGCACTATCGAACTGCATGGCCGTGAATTTATCGACGCCGGGTACCTTCATGTGATTGAGTTTTTCCAAGGACAGCATCGCCAGGGGTAGTTTTACCGTTGAGGCCGGATTGAAATAGAAGGTACTGTCTACGTTGAATTGGTAGTTGGTGAATGTGGGCCTGTTCCGCCGGTCGCGGTCGATTTGGGTGTAGATGATCTGTAGACGGTACTTTTCGGGATGCCGGATTACTTCCTGAAAAATAGGGTTGGGATTTTTTGCCAATAAATTGGTCAGAAAAGAATCCGTGGCAGGTTGCGCGAAACTCTTCGAAAGGAAACCCAGGAATAGGCCGATAACAGGCAGGTAAAATAAACTTTTTTTCATAGCCAAAAGATACGAGCCATAAAGTAGCCACGCAAATTTTCATTCCGTCCCGACTCAGAATATTCAAGAAGCAATATGTTTAAAGTAAAATACTATTTATATTTGATTTTAAACATAAAGACAATAATTTTCATGGATCAGCCTGAACTACCCTATCGCAAAGGACGAGGTGCTCAGAAAAACACTGCCAATCCCAACCAGACCCTCCACTATGAGCCCGACGAAGGGATGGACCCTGGCTACGAAGAGATGCCAGCTTTGCAGACGAAGTTTTATACAGAAACGCCCGTAAAGATCATCAGCAAAGTCAGAAGCCCGGATGTACCCATGATGAAATCCATCAATCCCTATCAGGGTTGTGAGCATGGTTGTATTTATTGCTATGCCCGTAATTCGCATGAGTTCTGGGGTTTTTCGGCGGGGCTGGATTTTGAAAGCAAGATCATGGTCAAGAAAAATGCCCCACAATTGCTGGAAAAAGAATTCCTGTCGCCCAAATGGTTACCGGCTTCCATTGCGCTTTCGGGCAACACCGACTGTTATCAGCCCGCCGAACGCCGGTTCGAACTCACGCGCCGGATGCTGGAAGTCTGCCTGAAATACCGTAATCCCGTGGCAATCATCACCAAAAATGCCCTGATCTTGCGAGACATTGACTTACTGACCGAACTCGCGCGGCTCAGTCTGGTACATGTGTACATTACCCTCACAACGCTAAACGAAGACCTCCGTCGAATGATGGAACCGCGTACCGTCACGGCCCGGCAGCGGCTCAACGTCATTCGCCAACTGACCGAAGCGGGGGTACCTACGGGGGTGATGACCGCCCCCATCATTCCCGGCCTGACCGATCACGAAATCCCCCAATTGATCGAGACTGCCGCCGAAGCAGGTGCGTTGGATGCGGGTTACACGGTGGTACGGCTCAACGGCGCGGTAGCCGAACTGTTCGAAGACTGGATTTGGAAAACATTCCCCGAGCGCGCCGAAAAAGTGCTGAACCAGATAAAGGCTTGTCACGGGGGGCAACTGAACGATAGCCGCTGGGGACTGCGCATGATCGGCGAAGGGCCGATTGCTGAATACATCCGGGGATTGCACACCGTAGCCCGTAAAAAATATCTCCGCGGACGTGGCTTTCCCAGGTATGATCTCAGTCAGTTCCGGCGCGAAGGATTGCAGATGAAGCTCTTTTAACAAAGCTTGAAGCAAGCCAATCCTGGCCCGTAAACCAGCTGGCACAAGGCCGTTCGCCCGTATTGGGGTAGTTACTCTACAATTGTTGAAACCCTAGCTGCCAATATGTAGAGATTTGGTAGATTTATTACGTATATTGGTTAAAACACTGGGCTGGTATTCCCTTTGTAGGGTAGGTGCGTAACACGTATCGTTCACTCTAACCAAACACAACGATGGGAAATATCCTGTATACGATTGCCGTTATTTTGATTATTCTGTGGCTTATTGGATTTTTGGGATTCGATAGCTTCGGCATGGGCAACATCATTCACATTCTGCTGGTAATTGCTGTCATTGCTATTATCCTGCGCTTAATCCGAGGATCGGGGATTTAGCACAACAAGATTTTGTATAGGTACCTAACCCCTGGAAATTCATTTCCAGGGGTTACTTTTTTATGAATTTCGCTGTAAAGAATACTGAGAGAATACGATTCGCGTTTTGTGTAAAAAGCTAAACCTCATCATACTATGGGTCGTATTATCCCCTCGTTACTCTTCGTAGTAAGTTTATTGATCAGCAAGGGTACCATGGCACAGGTACGGCTTGGTGTAAAAGCCGGCGCCAATGCCTCGAATCTTCACTTGGACGCAGTGACCTTCGATCCCCTGGTAGGGTACCAAGCCGGGCTAATGGCGGATTTAGGACTAAGCTCTCATTTTTCAATTCAACCGTCCTTGGTTATCAATTCCAAAGGTTCCAGCACGGATTTGGATATTCGAGATCAGAATGGACAGAGGGAAGATGGTACAAGAGCCATTTTCAGGCTTATCTACGCAGAAATTCCTGTGTTATTCTTGTATAAAGGTAGTCTTGGGGAATCCTGGCGGTGGTATGGCGGAGTAGGTCCCTACGTCGGAATCGGCATCACCGGAAAATTCAAAACGGATTCTGATATTCTGGAAGATCAAAAAATCAAGTTTGTTTTGGGCAAACAGAGCAACTACGTGGGAAATGTGTACAAGCGAATGGACTATGGTCTGAATGCCGCCTTGGGGTGGAGATAAATAGAGTACAGTTTGGAATTAATTACAGTCACGGATTAACTGGTGTAATACCCCAGGAGAACATTACAGTCAAAACCTATAACCGTATCCTGGCCCTGACGGCGGGCTACTGGTTTGGGAAATAAGACCGTTCTTAGGGGTACCCCGAACTGGCCCTTTGGCGAGTTGAGGAAGTAGAGTTTGAATCCCTTTCAAAGGATGCCGTATTAATGATTATTGAAATATAGTAAGGAGTAAAATGTTAATGATCCCTGAATGACAGCTATCATTCAGGGATTTTGTTTTTAGAAAAAGAAGGGTAGAACCAATTTCAAAACCTGTCATTTTTTAATTTGTAAAAGGTACCTTTTCGTTTAATTTTGTTTGGATACAAAAAAGAGCGCAACATGAAAGGGAAATATCTTTTTATAGGGTTGACAATACTCAGTCTAACTTTAATGGGATGTACTCCTGAAAATGTGGTGTTGGTGCCCAAAATCAATTACGATCAAGCCAGCATCGACCTAATGAAAGAACTTACCCCTCAGTTGGAGGGGCGGTGGAATCTACGTCAGGTCGATGTGAAATACAAATCCTATAATCGACAAAGCGAGATAGGGATTTATCAAGACACTACATTTCAAAACTTAGCTACCTTGACGGTGGTGCGCAGTAGCCGTCAAGTGTACTCTCAGTATTTTGAATTCGAGGGAACTATCGAATATAAAAAGAAAATTTATCCCATAAAATTTAATCTTCTGGTTCACTACGGTTGGATTGAAAAAAAGCAGGGACCCCAAGCAGTCTTATTATTTCAATATAATTCTAAGGTAGACCATGTCGTTGAGCCCGAGGAGAATTTCCTGGAATACCTGGGTTTGATTAATGATAATTTCAACCTGGAAGTATTTCCTGACAAGAGAAAAATGGTTTGGAAAGGACTCAGTCGGGGAATTGAAAAAATTGATTTTGAAAAGCAGTAGCACCTTACTGATCGACTAGTATCCAGCAGACAAGAACAGACTGATAGGCGCCTAGCGGTCTGTTTTGGTTAAAAACTCAGGAAGGGTACCTCTGAATGAGGTACCTCTTCTCAAACGCCCCCTTCACTCACGGTCTTCGTATTATCCTCCGGGTGGCGGTCAATGAGTTTATTGATGGGGTCCACACCGGCTTTGGTGGGTTTTTCAGGTACCATCACCGTCACGGTGTTGTCCTTTTTGGTCACGCGGTGCTTTTTCAGGTACAGCAATTTATCCTCGCCATCCTTGTCTTGGGTATACACACCCACGTCGATCCATTGGGTGTTCAGGGGTAGGGGCTTTTCGTTACCCGCGCTGTCGGCCCGGAATAGCTCGGAGGTGAATTTCAGGGTCACTTCGTATTGCTTGTTGTTTTTCTTCACATAGCTGGCGTCGGTGGCTTTATTCTCGTAAAGCGTAATCGTCTCGAACCAGTCGTGGATCAGGTACTTCAAGGAGTCGGGTGTTTCGGCGCGGAAGTACCCAATCAGGTCGCGGCTGGTGGGGTACCTTTGGTGCTTGGAATCGGGGCCGGGGTACTGCCAGTCAGACACGAAATTGTGCAGGGAGGTATTTACTTTGTTTTCGCCGATGTAATCCTGCAAGGCAAACATAATCACCGAACCTTTGCGGTAATGGATATAATCCTGACCCTCGGTCAGCGCCATCGGTTGTTCTTTCTTGCGCTCCATCGCCCGTCCGCTCAGGTACCTATCCATTTCGTATTTCAGAAATTTCTGCATCAGTTCGGGCCGAACGGTATGTTTCATCACCATCAGGGCCGAGTACTGCGCCTGGGTTTCGGACAGCATGGCGTTGCCTTTCACGCTGGCCTCGGGAATCTGGTGCCCCCACCACTGGTGCGCTACTTCGTGCGCCGTTACGTAGAATGGCATATCCAAATCCTCGTCCGGATCTCTGACCTTTTGGATGAAACCAATACCCTCCGAGAAAGGTACCGTATTAGCGAACGACTGCGCAAAACTGGCGTAGCGCGGAAATTCCATAATCCGCATTTGCCGGAACTGGTAGGGACTGAAATTTTTGGAGTAGTAGGTCAGCGATTTTTTCATTGACTCCATCATCTTATCCAGATTGTACTCGTGTCCCTTGTTGTAATATATTTCAAGATTCACGGGATTGCCGTCGGCATTCTTCCAGGTATCACGCTTCACGGCGTAGCGGGCCGACACGATGGAATAGAAATTGACCATCGGTACGTCCATTTCGTAATCGAAGTAGCGGCGGCCGTTTTCCGTCCATTCTTTCTGGATGTAGCCCGGCGCGATGGCGATCTGATCAGGCTCGGTGCCGATCACCATTTTGAAGCGAATGTAGTCTGCATCATCACCGAACAGACTCTGACTGAGTCCGCGCGGGTCGGTCTGCTCCATCATACGTTCTTTTTCGGGAAGCTTGTACTTGCGGCGGAGATCGTCGTCGCCCAGTTCGGCTTCTTCGGCGTAGCCTAACGAGGGAAAGTAGGTGTTGTTGAAGAAGGTACCGTTGTTGACCACATTGGTATTGCCCCCGCCCGACGTAAAGCCTTTTGTCGTGAAATTCACTTTAAAATCCATTTTCACCGAATCGCCCGGTACCAGTGGCGCGGCCAATCGGTAGATGGTGTAGCCGAAGTTTTTCCAGTCCTTTGTTACCTTGGCTCCGCCGTTGCCAAACCGCAGGTAATCGGTTTTTACATTCTCCTGGATATTCTCCTGAATATGGACATCGGCGATGGGCTTTTGGGTTTTGTTTTTCAACCAATAAAAGCCCTCGGCGGTAAAATCGCGGCGCGAGGGGTAGATTTCCACTTTCAAGTTCGATTCGACAATCCGCGGCTGGGGTACATACTGGTACTTTTTGAGTGCCTTTTCGTAATCCACCGCCATTTGCTCCTCTTCTTCACTTGTGCGGTAGGTATTCAGTTTGTTGGTGTTGTAGTACACAAAAAATCCAGTGCCGACGAATAAAATTACCGAAGCAAACAGACTCACTAGCAGCGGGCGCGTGAGGCGGTAGCGCGACAGGTTGAGCCGGGTTTTCATCAACGTGTCGGTACCCCGTACGGCAAAGAGAACCGCCAACACAAACAGCAGTGCCACGAAGCCGAACCAGTACAGTTTCAGCCAGGAAAACCTTGTAAAAAAATGGCCGTATTTGTTCATATCGGAGTACTCGCCCAGTCCGCCGCTGTTGAACATAAACAGCGGGTGCTGAATACCCATGGCACCGATGGTGAAGGTGATGATGAAAAACACAAACATCAGCGCGTAGCCTACGAACTTGTTGTTGGACATGACCTGTACGAAAAACGAAAGCAGGGTATAGGCCAACAAAAAGGCTAGGGTAGAGGTAAACAAAGTTTTGAAATACAGGCCAATTTCAAAATTGAAATACCCCAAAGCCGCCTGCACACCCATGCCGACCACAATCAGGATGAGCAATAGCACGCAGTACACCATGATGAGGCCGAGGAATTTGGCCGTGAGACCGACCCAATCGGGTACCGGCAGGGCGTCCAGGATGAGGTTCATGTTCACGGCCCGTTCGCGCCAGATGATCTCGCCGGAATAAAAAACGGTAATGATCAGGAAGAACAGATCGAATTCATTGAGCAGCCCCAGTACGTTGGCGGTGATCGGGTAGGAGCTGGTACCGTACATATCGTCGAAGTAGAATGAGCTGACAATGAGGTTGATCAATCCCACCGCTACGATGCCGATGAAGGGTACGTCTTTCACAATCATCCCGGCGTAGAATTTGGCTTGCTGCCAAAGCATCCGGGCGTAACTGCCCGCGTTCAGGATTTGGTTGACATAAGGGATGCGAATAGTCTCGGGATTGAAACGGGTTTTCTCAGCTACGATGGCTTTGGCCTTGCGCCAGCTCTTGCGCACCACGCTGAAACTGAACCCGAAGTAGGTACCCAGCATAATCAACCCGGCTATGCCCATCCAGAGCAGTCGGTTCCAGAGAAGTACCCCTTCCAAGGGTACCATCTGGGTATTTTTCTGGGCCGGCGTCCAGTATTCGGTGTAAATCTGAAAAGCCCGGAAACCGAATGGGTCGAGCATCGCGGCCAGGGTCTTGTTGTCGATGTCTTCCAGCAGCGTATCCGCAATCTGGTATAAAACCAGCAGCACAATGCCCTGCACGTAGATGACAATGGTCTTGCGGCTTAGGGTACCCGCGGCAAAGTATAAGGCCGCCTGAATGAACAAGTTAGTCAGGCCCAGCGTCAGAAACGGCTGGATGTAGGCCCAGAAATTGAAGGGGAACATTTCTTTGGCGGCCCAGGAGGGTTCCCAAGGTAGGTGCTTGCCCACAGCAAACCCCAGCATGAAAGCTACCCAAACCGAACTGAATACCAGAATCGTGACCAAGAAGGAACCAAAAAATCGCCCGAACAAATACGCGAATTTGGAAACCGGCGTAGAAAACATCAGCGAATCGGTCTTATGATCGAAGTCGCGCAGGACAGGAACCCCCATGATCGCCGACGTGATGAAGGTGAGGGCAAAGGTCATGATGACTGTCATGAAGGACAGATTGTACGGCGAATTTTCTTTAATCTGCCCCCCGGCTACCCCACCAATGACGACATACTTGGAGGTAACGGCAAAGAAGCACAACAGGAAAATGATACCGAAGTAGAGGTAGGTGGCGGGCCGCTTTTTGCGGTAGGCCAGTTCGAAGCGAATGATTTCTTGAAGCATGGTAGGGGAGGGTTAAAAGGAGCTAATAGCTGATAGCCAATGGCAAATAGCTTTATGAATAAGTGTTTTCCATTAGAATCAGGCTTCCACTTTCTCCCCAAAAATGTAGGAGAAATATACATCTTCCAGATCACCCTCCACGGGTTCGAAGTCGGCGCCGGGATAGCCGTCAGAGAGTATGTGTACTACGGGAACTCCGCCCACTAATTTTTCGGAGATAACCGTGTGCGTGTTCCGCAAGGCTTCCAGCTCAGGCTTGGGTACCCGCTTTTCCCAGATCCGGCTTTTGATGGCTTCCAGCGCCTTCGACGGACTTCCCTGGTACAGTACCCTGCCCAGATTAATGATCGCCATATCGGAACAGAGCTCTTTGACATCGTCCACGATGTGCGTGGAAAGAATGACGATCGTATTTTCCCCGATTTCACTCAGAAGATTCAGGAAACGATTGCGTTCGGCCGGATCGAGTCCAGCGGTGGGTTCATCCACGATGATGAGTTTGGGATTAGCCAGCAACGCCTGCGCGATACCAAACCGCTGCTTCATCCCGCCCGAGTACCCGCCCAAGTTTTTCTTGCGGGCATCGTATAGGTTGGTTTTTTGCAAAAGGGCCTTTACCGTTTCCTTGCGTTCACTGCGGTTGGTAATGCCTTTTAGTACCGCCAGGTGGTCCAGCAGGGTTTCGGCGTCCACTTTGGGGTACACACCAAATTCCTGAGGTAGGTACCCCAGGGTTTTGCGCACCTCGTCCTTTTGGGTCAGTACGTTGATATCGCCCAGCTGAATGGTACCACTGTCGGGTTCCTGTAGGGTAGCGATGGTGCGCATCAGCGACGACTTGCCCGCGCCATTGGGGCCAAGCAATCCAAACATGCCTTGCTGGATAGTAAGGGAAACGTCATTTAGCGCCTGAACGCCATTCGGGTAGGTTTTACTCAGATTTTCGATTTGGAGTTGCATAGGGTAGGAGTGAGGGTTGGTTACTAAGCCTTTACGTGGGAAAAGCTAATGTACCAAACAAATTAATAAACTACCATTATTTTTCTTTCCTCACTGCGGCCGGAGGGTATGGAGCAGGGTCAGCCGGAGGTTGTCGCGCTGGAAGTAAAGATCGGGCGTACGGGCTTTCTGATAGATCTTCATGTACCCTACCTCAACGGCCAGTGCCGGATTGAAGCGTTTTTCCACGGAAAAATACCCCCGGTTTTGGTCGAATAGGGTACCCTGGAAATTATTGAGAAAAAGCTCTTCGGATGCCCTGAGAGCCAGGTTTGCCTTTTTGATGGTATAGCCCAGTTGCACGCGGTAGCGGTGCCGGAAAATAAAAGCATGCGGCTCTGCAAATTCAAAAGGGCCGGGGTGTGACGAAAGAAAACGTTCCTCAACCCGTATCCGGTAGTTCAGCGCAAAATTTCTTAAGAAGGGTTGGTTGTAGGCGGCTTCCTGCCAGGCCCGTAGCTCCGGAGTGACGGGCCGGGGGTAGGTATCGGGGTACTGCGGTTTTTGTCCCGAGTAGGTCAAAGCGGCGGCGAGAGTCCAGGTTTCGTTGAGCCGATAGGAAGCCCGGCTGTGGATGATTAACTGGTGCTGACGACTGTTGACAAAAAAATGCCGGGTATCAATTTCGGTATGCAGGCTCCATTTTGAATTAAAATTCAGGAGATTGTAGTAGCGAATCCAGTAGAGGCTTTGGTGCACAACCTGCTTTTGGGCAAAACCGGATTTTGGGCAAATTGAAAAGAATACGATTAAAAGATACCCTAAGGTACGGGTGCATTGCATGGATCAGTACTTCGATAAAGGCGAATCGTTACTTTTTATGGGCAGCCATCCAGGCCTGAATCGGACCGTAGGGGCCATATTTGTGCTGCTTTTCGGTGAATGAGTCCGCATAGGGGCCAAAGGGATGATCAAAAGGCTTGGCGGCCACATCGGGCCAATCGCCCCGTAAATCTTTGGTCGGACGCGGCTGGGAATTGACGTAGGCCGCCACATCCCAGGCTTCCTCATCGGTCAGTTGGGGATGCTCGTAGGTAGCTCCAAAGGGCATGTTGAACCGGACAAAGCCCGCGAAAGCCGAAATACGGTACAGCCCGGCGCCCACATTGTAGCTATGCTGACCCCACAAAGGTGGGTAGGTATAGCTTTTGCCGTCTGCCGCCAGTATGCCCTGCCCATTGGCCTGGTGGCAGCTCAGGCATTTCTGTACATATACCTCTTTTCCCCGAACCGGGTCTGTGGCCCGATCCAATACTTTCAATTTATACAGTCCCGTACCACGGGGTATCGTTTTCTTAGGTACCTCAGTACCCAGCCATTTGAAATACGCCAGAATAGCCTGCATCTCGCGACTGGTAGAATCAAGTCCTTTCCCATTAAGGCTGCGTTCCAGGCAGTCGTTGACCCGCTTCACCTGACCTTCCACCGTACCCGACCGCGATCTGAATTTGGGATAGGCTGATTCCACCGCAAAGTAATTGTTGCCCCAGGGCTGGGTACCTGCCTGCAGGTGGCAGTTCTGGCAGTTCATACCGTTCGAGATGGCCCGTACCGAACCTTTGGGGCCCAGGTACTCGGCTGTGTGGGCGATGAGTTCACGTCCGTAGCGGATTTGCTTCTGCCGCGCAGGATCGAGCCTGGCCAGCTGTTCTTCCGTAGGCCCGGTCCACGGATTGACAAAGTCGGAGTCCGCCAACACATGTCGTTTGGACAGGCTCACCGACGGTGCAAGAGGATTTGCCCTGGGTACCTCTGGCGTAAAGTAGGCACTACCCGAAAGCATGAGTACGGTGAGCGAGGCCAGCAGGACAAAAACCCTGGCGCCCTCCCGTGAGCGGCGGACTCTCTTTTCCTGGTCGAAGAAGTTCATGAGGGTACTAGCGGATTTAAGGAAGCCGAATTTATCCTAAACGATTAAATTTATAGAGAAATGGCCCTAAAAATTTGGGAATAATTGGAATAATCTGATTCGGGCGAAAGGAAGTCTGTACTATAAGTCCAGATCAGGAGGCGTAGACTCAAAGGTAGCTCAAATTTTTTTTGAAAATACTTGGCGGTCTTTTGAGGGATGTGCGGGCAGAACGGTATATTTATTTTCTTGAATACACATACTAAAAACCGCTTCCACCATGATCACATCGAAGATACCCCTGGGCTACGATTCTCAGTCCCACACCAAAAACCGGGTGGTCGGTTTTCAACCGTCCCTACCCGATGGCAGTACCGCAATGGCTGGGAATGAGCCGTTGGTCGAGTATGGCGGAGAGGCGCACTTGGCTACCTTTGCCAATACCGGAGCCGGTAAATCGGTGAGCGTGATTACTCCCGCGCTGTTGACCCATCCCGGTTCGGTGGTGGTGTTTGATCCCAAGGGCGAGCAGTTTTTTACCACGGCCATGCGGCGCATCGACATGGGCCATGAGGTATACGTGCTGAATCCGTTCAATGTACCGGGCATACCCTCCAACGACAATGTGAATGTGTTCGACGTGTTCAATATGTCGATCGCCCAGCCGGATCAGGATGCCCAAACTATCGCCAGCCAGCTGGGTTACAGTGCCAGCACACACAATAAGGACCCCTTTTGGGAGTATTCCGGGCGGGGCTTTCTGGCCGGGATTATCGCCCACGTCGCTACGTGTCCTGATCTGGAAAAAAGCCTCGATTCGGTGTATAAAATCCTTTTTGCCGATGATATAGTGTATTCCTGCGCGACTTTGCTGGACTCGAGAGCGGTAGTGAGTAAAATGGCGTACGGTGAAATCTCGTCAGTACTCCAGATGCCCGATATGACGCGGGGCGGCGTGATTGCAACCGCCCAGTCGTTCCTGAAAACTTTATCGGCCGAAAGTCTGCTTGCCAATATCTCCCGGCCGTCGAGCTTCCCGATCAGCGATTGGATCGAAGGTGCCAAGCCCATGACGATTTACATAGTCATTCCGCCCTACCGCATGCACTCCCACGCCAGTCTGGTAAAACTGTATTTTTTTACCCTGATCATGGGCACGATGTGCCGCCAGCAAATTCCGGACTTCCCCACGCTCTTTATTTTTGATGAAACCAGTCTGCTGGGTAATTTCGAATACCTCCGCACCATCCATTCGGTAGGCCGAGGGTACGGGGTGCGGGCCTGGTCTTTCTGGCAGTCAATCAGCCAGTTGAAGGAGAGTTTTCCGGTCGTATGGGCCGAACTAATCGACAATTGCGGGGTACTGCAGTTGTTTGGCCAGCCTTCCCAAACTACCCTGGCTCAGTTTTCCCAGGTGTCGGGGATGGAAATACCCCAACTCAAACGGGTACCTGCCGACGAGCAGATTCTGATCATCGACGGCGAGCCCGTGCTTTCCCGACGCTTCAATTATTTGAAAGATGATCGCTTTGCCGGCCTTTATGACAAAAATCCCTATTACTCCAAACGAAATCCACCCGCCAAGCCAAGCTTGTAAGTGCCTGAACTGTACACAGATAATGTATTGGCGTTTTTTAAGGTACCTCTGATGCCGTGACCGTGAAATTTATCTTCGGACATCTAACATAGTAGATGATGTTCTAATGGCTAACTCCTGTTGCCAAAATGAGGATATTCAAATAAAATAAAAATATTTTCCTATTCGTGTAAGGACTTTCCAGCCCTTTGCTTGTCTTGTATCAGACGGTCCACCCTTGAATGATTCAGCCCTGATCCAGACAATAGCAAGGAATTTATGGAGCAAGCCTACCCGAGCCGTAATGCGAATGGGAATGATGCAAGGTACCCCAAGCGGCCCCTTGCTCTGAGCACCCCCGCCTTTGATCCGCCTGTCGCTACGGGTGACGAATGCTTCATTCGAAAAAATCTGGAAGAAAACCCCCGGCTCGGCGTCGAACTGCTCTACAAGCGCTACTATCAGCCCATGTGTACCCATGCCGTAAAGTTCGTGGGTTCCCGGGAGGTGGCTGAGGATCTGGTTTCTGAAATATTTCTTGATTTCTACACCCAGAACCGATTTTTGGAAATATCGACTTCCTACCGTTTATACCTATTTCGTACCGTACGCAACCGCGCCTACAACTACCTGCGTTGGGATTTGAGTCGGAAGGCCGAGCTGCGAGAGGTAGCCCAAAAGCCCATTCTGAACGAGCAACAGCCCGATCAGATCAGCCAGTACGAAGAGCTGTATCACGACGTGGAGGAAGCCGTAAACCGGCTGCCGCTGGAACGGCGGCGCATCTACCTCATGCGGAAATTTGACGGGATGAAGTATCAGGAAATCGCCGACGAACTCCATCTTTCGGTCAAAACCGTCGACGTGCAACTCCACCGCGCCAATCAGTTTGTGCGTGAGCTTTTGAAAGAGAAGTGGCAATTGTAAAGAACCGAATACCCGAGTCAGTGCGTACCCGACGTAAACTTTAAGGGTAGAGTCCACCATTCACGCAGTACCAATGAACGCAGTTATTAACAAGGAATTCATTTTCACCTACCTGTCGGGGAAATCGACCGCTTTGCAGAAACAGTGGGTCGATGAATGGGTGAAAGATCCGGCCCACGAGGAGTTGTTCTACCAATGGCTGGTGGAATACGAATACCAGCAGCCGCAGTACCTTGTGGACGTCGATACGGCGACGGATCGTTTCAGGGAATTGGCCGACCGCCCCCAGGAAACGCTCATGCCCGAAGCATTCCCGGCGACCAGCCGCTTACTACCCCGTGCCTGGCTGGTCGCCGCTTCCCTCACCGTTGTGCTGCTGGCCGCAGGCTTTCTATTCAAGAACAACATTCTGTACCAAACTCATACATCGGCCTATGGTGAAACCAAAACCCTACAGCTGAATGACGGAACCCAGGTGGTTCTCAACGCCAATTCATCGCTTAGGGTACCCCGTTTTGGGTTTGGCCACGGTACCCGGGAAGTATTTCTGACGGGGGAAGCCAACTTCGATGTGGCGCATCGGCCCGACGACCAACGGTTTGTGGTGAGCACGGGGAAAGGGCTTGAGGTAGTGGTTTTGGGTACGGAATTTACGGTCTATGCGCGCTCCCATAAGTCCAAGGTGATCCTGAACCGGGGAAAAGTGCAGCTCCGCTACCGCGAAGGTACCGCGCAAAGGCAGTTCCTGATGAAACCGGGGGATCTGGTCACCCTGGACCGTGACAATCATCTCGAGCAAAAGGCTACGGATACCCCAACGGACTATTCGGCCTGGAAAGACCACCGCTTTGTATTCGAAGATACGACCCTGGCCGAGTTTGCGGAGATGATGCAGGAAACCTACGGGGTGCGGGTGGTGATTCCGGAAGAACGCCTGGCGAGGCGAACCCTGGTAGGCTCGTTCCGCGCCGAAAGCTCCGAGGAGTTGCTGGAAATCGTGTGCCGGATTTTTAATCTCAAAATGAATAGAGCGAACGACGTGGTGACGCTGGCGGAAATATAATAGTGGGAAAAGCAATCCGTATTCAGAAGCCAGCAGAGGTAGTGACGGGGTCTTCGGGTAAAATCCGAACCATTGATTCCAGAGAAACAATATTCCTAAACCCTTAATCAAATTGCGCAATGAAAAAATCACTACCACCGCCCCGATGGGCGAGTTTGCTGCTGGTGGCCTGTATGGGGCTCGCTCAACCCGCCGCCGCCCAGGATCTGGCGAGCGTCACCCAACTCCCGCAGAAAAAACGCGAAAGTACCCAGCCCGCCCGGCAGAAATTGCGTGGGATACTCAACGAACTGAAAACCCGCTACCGGGTAGATATCCTGTTCGAAGGCGGACTGGTCGGGGACATCACGGTAGCTACCGAATTAGTGGATTTCAAGGCCAGTGTCGAGCAGAATCTTGAGCGGATATTGCGGGCAACGCCTTTTAACTACCGGAAAATAAAAGCCGGGACGTATGTGATCGTCGCTGAAAAGAAGTCCACTCAGAAAAGTGAATCCGCTGAAACTACTTCCCAGGCACTGGCTACGACCGAGAAGCTCCCTGAAACCCTTCAGGCACCAACTCTGGTTCAGGTTGTCCAGGTGGAAGATGTCGATCAAACCGTTCGGGGTAAAGTAGTGGATGAAAATAGTAACGGTCTTCCGGGCGTGAGCGTGCTGGTAAGAGGTACCACGCGCGGCACGACTACCAACGCCGACGGGGCGTTCCAGCTAGAGGTACCTGATGCAGCAACGGTACTGGTGTTCAGCTATGTAGGCTACCAGAGCCAGGAAATCACGGTAGGTACCCAGACAAACCTGACGGTTTCGTTGGAACCGGAGAGCAAAGCATTGCAGGAAGTCGTAGTCACGGCGCTGGGGATCAAGAAACAGGCCAAAAGCATCGGGTACGCTACGGCCACGGTACCTACGGAAGAAATGACGATCAACCGCACGGCCAATTTCATGAACGCGCTGCAGGGCAAAATGGCGGGTGTAAACATTACCTCGCTGGGCTCGGGGCCGGCCGGAACCAGTAAAATTCGTATCCGGGGCCAGTCGTCCTTCGGGGGTAACAATTCCCCGCTGATCGTGGTCAACGGGGTACCCATCGACAATACCAACAATGGCGCGCGCGGCGACGTTTCGGAGCGCGGCAGCAACCGTACTTCTGACGGCGGCGATGGCCTCAGCAGCATCAACCCCGACGACATCGAGAACCTGACGGTACTGAAAGGCGCGGCCGCCTCGGCACTGTACGGATCACGTGCCAAAGACGGGGTCATCATGATCACCACCAAAAACCGGGGTTCGGGTTCGGGCGTTTCGCTGACTTACAATACCAATTTTACCTCCGATACGCCGCTCGACTACACCGACTATCAGTATGAGTACGGACAAGGTGAAAATGGGGTGCGGCCTACCAGTGCCTTCCCGACGTCAGGCCAATGGAGTTTTGGAGAAAAATTTCAGCCTGGCATGACCCAGATTCTGTTCGACAACGTGGAGGTGCCTTACGTACCCCAGCGGCATCAGATCACGGACTACTACCGGACGGGTTCGACCTTTACCAATACCATTACCCTGGCTTCGGGCGGTGAAAACGGCGGCTTCAGCCTTTCGGCTTCCAATCTCAGTAACAAGACCATTCTGCCCGGTTCGGGCTATGACCGGCGAACCATCAACCTGGGCTTCACGCAGACGGTAGCCAAGAAGTTAACGGTGTCAGGCAATATCAACTACTCGAACGAGTACCGCAAGAATCCACCCAATATTGCCGAACAGGATTATAGTCCGGTCGTACTCTTCAACATGGCTAATTCCATGCCGCTGGATTTGTTGAAGCAGTACGCCTCCGATGAAAATGGCAACGAAATAGTATGGTCCAGGTTCACGAACCGCACCAACCCCTACTTTGCCCTCAAACGCTTCGACAACATCCGTAACGACCGGGTATTCGGTAACCTGACTGCCCGCTACAACTTCACCGACTGGCTGTTTTTGCAGGGGCGGATCGGACAGGACTATTACTCCCGGGAGCAGGACTATAACCTACCCACAGGTTCGCAGCGGCAGCCCGCCGCGCCCGCCGGATTCGTCAACGGCCAGTATGTTCAGGATGACCGCAATGTGCGCGAACTCAACACCGATTTTCTGTTGGGGGCTAACCGTACTTTTGGCGTGATTGGTATCAATCTCAATGTAGGGGGTAACCAGATGTACCGCCGCATCAGCCGTCATAATGTGCTGGTGCAGGATTTCTACAGCCGTGGCCTGTACACTATTGGCAACGGTCGGCAGCGCGATCCGATCTATGATTTTTCCGAGCGCAAGGTCAATTCACTCTATGCTTCGGCCGAAGTATCTTTTAAGGATTTCCTGTTCCTGAATGGTACCGCCCGTAACGACTGGTTTTCCACGCTATCGCCCGCCAACCGGAGTATTCTTTATCCTTCCATTACTGCCAGTTTTGTCTTTTCGCAAGCCTTTGCTTCTTCATTGCCAGCCTGGATCAATTTTGGTAAAATCAGGGCGGGCTACGCCGAGGTGGGAAGCGATACGGATGTGTCGCCTTATGCCAACAACCTGTTTTACAGCATCAATTCCCAGCAATTTGCCTCACCTACCGGGGTCGCCCAGACCCTGGCCAGCATCAGCGGCTCCACGGTGCCCAATGCCAATTTGCGACCCATGCGGGTAGCCGAGAAAGAATTCGGAATTGAGTTGAAGCTGTTCAATTCTGTCTTGGGGGTAGATCTGACCTACTACGACAAGCTCTCCTCCGACCAGATTCTCCGCGCCCAGACTTCCAATGCGGGCGGGTACCTCAACCAACTAATCAATGTAGGCGAAAGCCGGAATCAGGGCTGGGAAATGCTGGTGAATGTAATGCCTGTAAAGACCCAGAATTTTACCTGGAATGCCATCTTCAACGGCGCTTATAATAAGACCAAGGTACTTAACCTCGGCGATGATGTGAGCGATAATTCTATTACCGTGGGTACTGGGGACTTCTCGGGCGAATTGCGCCAGGTAGTTGGCCAGCCTTTGGGTCAGTTGTACGGCTTCGGGTACCTGCGCGACGAGCAGGGTCGCCAGGTGTTCGATGCCGGGAACGGTCGTCCGCTTCGCACCGCTACCCAAATCGCCTTCGGAAGCGCGGTACCACGCTGGGTAGGCGGAATCACGAACAGTTTTACCTACAAAGGCATCAACCTGTCGTTCCTGATCGATTTCAAACTAGGTCATAAAATGATTTCGGGTACCAATTTCAATGCCTGGCGGCACGGCTTGCATAAGGCTACGCTGGCCGGACGCGAGGAAGGGTTTGTGATTGGCGATGGGGTCAATCCCAACGGCGAAACTAACCAGACCAAATCGGTGGTACAGGCTTACTACGAAACCGTACGCTCGCAGAACATCGCCGAACCTTTCGTGTATAACGCCGGACTGTGGCAATTGCGGCAGATTTCATTGGGCTACGATTTTACGCGATTCCTGACTTCGGTCAAGTTTGTAAAAGGGCTGCGCCTTAATGCCGTGGCCAACAACGTGGCGGTGCTGAAAAAGTGGGTACCCAATATTCACCCCGAGCAGTTTGGTTTTCCTTCGGACAACCTGATCGGCCTCGAAGCCACCGGACTGCCCATCACGCGGAGCATGGGGTTCAATTTGAATGTAAAATTTTAGGCTGATAGCAATCAAAAGATTATGAAAAATATCAAGAACTACCTCTGGATTATCGCGATCTGCCTGTGTGCTACTTCCTGCGATAAAGGATTTGATGAACTCAATGTGAACCCCGTGGCCCTCACGAGCGTGGACCCTGGCTATCAACTCAATACAGCCATCGTCAACAGTGCGCCTGGCTATGGAAACCTGAGCTACGAAACCACGATCGTGAAGCAGATGATTACCCCGTTCAGCGGCCAGGGATCTGCCGCTAATTTCAATCAGGACAACCGTAGCGTCGCCGCCGGAAACTGGAACAACTTTTACCAGACCAATATCAAAGAGTTGACGGATGTTATTGCCAAAACGAAGGACGTACCCGCGCGCTCCAACCTGTACAATATGGCGCGTATCTGGCAGGCCTACTCGTTCATGGTACTTACGGATACCTACGGCGATATTCCCTATACTCAGGCCGGAAAAAGCTACCTCGAAGGGGTCGATAAACCCGTTTACGACACCCAGGAATCGGTCTATAACAACATTTTGAGCGAGTTGGATGCCGCTGCGGCGGCGCTGGATGCGTCCAAAGCCAAGGTAGCTACTGACTTGCTGTACGATGGAAATGTCGTCAAATGGAAGCGCCTGGGTTATTCGCTTCTGTTGCGCGCCGCTATGCGGCTTTCCAAAATCAATGCGACCAAAGCCGCCGAATACGTGGCCAAAGCTGTGGCGGGCGGCGTGATGCAATCCAACGCCGACAATGCCATGCTGCGCCATAACGCCAGTTTTACCAATCCCGTGGGCTCGCAGCTCAACGGTGGTCAGTCGGCTTTCTTCTATCTCTCGGAAGATTTTGTGGACTATCTCAAGACGAACAATGATCCCCGCCTGTCTTCCATCGCGGTTCGGTACGTGGGTGCCACCAGCGGAGCCCAGCAGGTAGAAGCCAGAGCCAACCGTACGCCCGATGTGCAAATCGGCGCTCCGCAAGGATATGACAATACCACAATCAGTTCGGCGGTGGCCGCCAAAAAACTGGCCAGTCTGTGGGACTACAGCCAGTTGGACCGTACCCGCATGGCCAGCCTTTTGGCTCCGAGTTATATGGTCACCTACGCACAAACCGAACTCTTGCTAGCTGAGGCAGCCTTCCGCAAGTGGACGACCGGCGATCCGGCCGACTTTTTTGCCAAAGGAATCCGGGCTCATATGGAACAGCTTGCCGATTATGGTGCCAATACGGCCGTTCCGGCCGCGGCCATCAACACCTACCTGGCGGCACACCCGCTCATGGCGGGTAGCGAGCTGGAACAAATCAATACCCAGTACTGGGTGGCTTCCTTCCTGAACGGACCCGAGGCCTGGGCCAATTTCCGCCGCAGTGGGTACCCTGTGCTGGCTCCGAATCCGTACCCCGGCAGCGATCTTAAAACCGAACCCTTTATCCGCCGATTGACCTACACCGACGCTGAACTGAATGTTAATAAGGATAATGTGCAACAGGCCATCAGCCGACAGGGACCGAATCTGCTCGATACCCGAATTTGGTGGGATAAGAAGTAAGGCGACCGAATTCGGGCCTTTACGGGTATATGAAAAACTTAAAAAAGAGATTACAAAACGGCGAAACCCTCCACGGCTGCTGGCTCAACCTAGGTAGTTCGCTCACTGCCGAAATCGTGGGTTTGTCCGGATTCGACTGGGTACTGATCGATCTTGAACACGGCGCGGGTACCGAAAAGGACGTACTAGCGCAGCTGCAAGCTCTGGAAAGTACCCCCGCCGGAGTTATCGTACGGGTGGAAAGCGCCGAAAGCCAGCGCATTCATCGGGTCCTGGATATGGGTGCGGAAGGTATCATGTGCCCCAAAGTCAGTAACCCGGCCGAAGCTCGGAAAGTAGTGAGCGGGCTACACTACCCGCCGCATGGACACCGGGGCGTAGCCAAAATGGTGCGCGCTACCCAGTTTGCGCAGAATTTTGACAGCTATTACCAAAATGCCCGTGAAAATTTGCTGGGCGTCGTGCAGATCGAAACCGCCGAAGTACTCAACCACCTTGACGAAGTAGCCGCTCTCGACGGCGTGGACGTGCTCTTCATCGGCCCCGCCGATCTCTCGATGGAGCTTGGTATTTTCGGGCAGTTCGACCATCCCCGATTCAAGGAAGCCGTTCGGGAAACGATCAATGCCGCTCAGAAGGCCAAAAAAGCCGTGGGAATTCTTTTCTTCAATCCCGAAGAGTACCACAACTACCACCAACTCGGAATACGATTCATTGCCTGTGGAGCCGACGCCACCTTCGTCGCCAACGGCGCCCGCGATATGGCCAGAAAATTAGGGGATTTTAGACATAAGATTCTGGATACTGGATCATAGAAATGAAAAAATCTAAACTATCCAGAATCCAGCGTCCAAAATCCATAGTCAAAAAATGACCGACCCTCTTTTTATATTATTCATTGGTGTACTAATCGTAGTAGGAGGGATCATAGGCCTGAAACTACACCCTTTTCTGGCCCTGATTCTGGGTGCGCTGGTGGTGGCCTTTCTTACTCCGGCGGCTGCCGTGGAGCAGTATGCGCTGAGCAAAGGAACCGCCCCCGCCGCGGCGCAGGCGCTCGCTAACAAGGGCATCGGCGAGCGCATTGCCACTGAGTTCGGGAATACCTGCGCCAAGATCGGTATCCTGATCGCGATGGCGGCCATCATTGGTAAAAGTCTGCTCGAAAGCGGGGCCGCCGAGCGCATCATTCGGTTCATGTTGGGTTTGTTCGGGGTGGATAAAGCACCCGCTGCGTTTCTGGTCAGTAGTTTTTTTCTGGGCATCCCCATTTTCTTCGACACGGTCATTTTTCTGATGATGCCCCTGGTGAAAGCGATGACGGTACGTTTGGGTAAAAACTACCTGCTGCTGGTGATGTGTATCATGGCGGGTGCCGCGATGGCCAACTCCCTGGTACCTCCCGCGCCGGGGCCGCTTTTCCTGATTGGCGAAATGCACATTCCTATCGGTCTGATGATGATCGCGGGCGTCATTGTGGGGCTTTTTACCATTACCACCGGGTACCTCTTTGCCGTCTGGGTCAACCGAAAAATGCCCATCGAAATCCGTGATTCGCTCGATGCACCTTTGAAAGATATCAGAGCCATAGCCGCACGGGCCGATCGGGAACTGCCTCCCTTGGGACTATCCTTACTACCCGTGCTGATTCCGCTGGGCTTTATTTGTGCGGATACGGCTCTCAATGCTATTTCCAAAACGGGTGAACTCTGGGCCGATTCGGCTTTTCTTACGGGTTTGGTGGCCGTTGTCAAGTTTTTTGGGGATAAAAACCTGGCCCTCATCACCGGGGGCATTGCCGCACTACTGGTACTGGCCAGTCAAAAAAAGACCAGCAAGGAAGGCATGTCGGCGCACGTGCAGGGCGCTTTGCTGAGCGGCGGTGGCATTATTCTGATTACCGCCGCCGGTGGTGCTTTTGGCGGAATGCTTCAGCAAACCGGCATCAGTACCCGCATCGCCGACCTTACGGCAGGCTACCAGATGGCCCTGATTCCGCTGGCGTTTCTGATTGCCGCCGTGGTGCGTACCGCGCAGGGATCGGCCACGGTGGCCCTCATTACGGCCTCAGGGATTTTGTCGGGCCTGGCCATGAACGCCAACCTGGGCTTTCACCCGGTGTACCTGGGGCTGGCTATTGGCTGTGGGTCGAAAATTGTGCCGTGGATGAACGATTCGGGTTTCTGGATTATCTGTAAATTGAGCAACCTGACTGAAAAAGAGGCGCTTAAAACGATCTCGCCGCTACTCGTTGTCATGGGAATCACCGGATTAGTCGTCATTCTTATTGGCGCCAAGTTGTTTCCGTTGGTATGAAGAAGCTGTAGGGTGAAATAAGTAGATGCTAGATTTTGGATTCCAGATATTGGATGTTATTAATATTTTGAAAATCAATAATTCTGTCACAAATAATTAAATCAATGAAAGCCAGGAGCCTAGGGCTTACGGCTTAAAGCAAAAACATGGAACACATAGGATTCATCGGACTAGGAATAATGGGCAAACCCATGTCCCTCAATCTCATAAAAGCAGGGTACCCCGTCTCCGTTCTGGAAAGCAGCCATGCTGCCGACGCATTGACCGAAGCGGGTGCTACTGCTTATCCAAGTAGTAAGGAATTGGCGCAAAAGGTGGATGTCGTCATCACCATGCTACCCGACTCACCCGAAGTGGAAGAGGTAGTTTCGGGTAAAGACGGCGTGCTGGAAGGCATCCAATCCGGCGCATTGTTCATCGATATGTCCACGATTTCGCCATCGGTGGCTACGAAAGTACACGGACTGATGCAGGAAAAAGGGGTAGAAGCGCTCGATGCGCCCGTGTCGGGCGGACAAGTCGGGGCCGAAAACGCCGCGCTGTCTATCATGGTGGGCGGTAGTGAAGAAGCTTTCAACCGAGCCTTGCCGATTTTCCAGGTCATGGGTAAAAACATCGTCCGCATGGGCGAGCCCGGCACCGGCCAAACGACCAAAGCCTGCAACCAGATGATCGTCGGCATGACGATTCAGGCGGTAGGGGAGGCCTTCACTTTGGCCAGCAAGGCGGGCGTGAATCTGGCCAAAATGCGGGAAGCCTTGCTGGGAGGCTTCGCCCAAAGCCGCATTCTCGACCTGCACGGTCAGCGCCTCATCGACCGGAATTTCAAACCGGGTTTTAAAATAAAATTGCACAATAAAGACATGGGGATCGCCCTGCGGGCGGGAGATGCCTACAAGGTACCCCTCAAAGGTACCTCCCTCGTGGCTGAGCAAATGAAAACCGCGATCGAGCAGGGGCATGGCGAATTGGATCACAGTGCCCTTGTTCTGCTTCTGGAGTAGCTGAGGGCTATTGGCAATCGGCTTTCGGCTAAATTTTAACACGCTGACAATTCCACGATTGAACAAGTCAACACCTAAACACCTTAAAATAAACCATTATGAAACGGAGCAATTTTGTCAAAGTCCTTACGGCGGGTACCGTGGGGGCATCGGTTGTGAAACCCGGACAGACTCAGGCCAAGCCGGTCGCGCCGCGCAAGGTACTTATGAAAGTCGGCTGCCAGTCCGGGGGTACCACCAAGGAAAATCTG
Source organism: Salmonirosea aquatica (assembly GCF_009296315.1). NCBI lineage: Bacteria > Pseudomonadati > Bacteroidota > Cytophagia > Cytophagales > Spirosomataceae > Salmonirosea > Salmonirosea aquatica. The sequence goes on along the minus strand of NZ_WHLY01000002.1, from coordinate 146,915 downwards.
GAACTGAAAGGCCGCTGCGGGGTGTACAACATCGACGGCGGCTCGCCCAAAATCATTCCTGGCAAGGGCTGGGACCTGGACGATTCGCTGGCCAAGCGCGACGCCTGCGAAAAGTACGGTATCAGCCTCGACGCCTACCACTACCCGCTGACTTCGGCGGGCATCGACCGGGTGGAGTACCCCAACATGATGCTGGGTAAAAGTCCCGAGCGCGACCGCGAAATCGAGTACCTGCAGCAGATGATTATGGTGGCCGCCAAAACGGGCATCAAAGTACTTAACTACAACACCACGATTCTGCCCGTATTACGCACCGGTAAAACCCTCGATCCCAAGCGAGGCAACGCCGAGTACAGTACCTGGAACTGGGAAGAGGCTATCAAACGCAACGACCCCAAAACCATCGCGGGCGATGTTTCCATTGAGCAGATGTTCGAGCGCATCACCTACATTCTGGATCGGCTGATTCCCGTGGCGGAGGAGTACAAGGTCAAGCTGGCCAACCACATCGCCGATCCGCCCGTACCCGCGGCTTACCGCGGCATCATGCGCTGGAACAGTCCTGATGTGTTTGCGGGCATGAAGCGGTTTGGCGCGCTGTACAAAAGCCCTTACCACGGCTTTAATTTCTGCATTGGTTCTATCGCTGAGGGCCTCAAAGATCCCAAAACTGAAATCCTGCCCATCATCAAGTACTTTGGCGACCGCAAGCAGATTTTCAACATTCACCTGCGTAATATCAAGGGCGGTTTTAATAATTTTCAGGAAGTGTACCCCGACAATGGCGACATGAATTTCGTGCAGGTCATTCGCGCCCTGCGCGATGTCGGCTACGACGGTATGGTGATGCCCGATCATGTACCTCACCACGAGAATAAAGAGGCTAATGCGCAGTCCTTTGCCTTCTGCTACGGCTATATCAAAGGTCTGTTGCAAATGGTAGCGGAGGATGCTCAGGCTTAAAGTAGAAGGAAAAAAGGAGGAAGGAATAGAGGAAGAAAGGATATTAACGCAAGTACCTTTTCTCCCTCCTCCTTTTCTCCTTATAAACAGTTGACCCAAAAAATAGAATGTCCAGAATACAGCAAATCACTATTACTCCTATTGCCATCGTGGACCCGCCGCTGCTGAATGCGGCGGGGTTGCACGCGCCCTATGCTTTACGTACCATCGTCGAAATCGTGACCGACGATGGCATTTCGGGGATCAGCGAAATTCCGGGAACCCGGGAGATCGACCTCGCCCTGGCCGAAGCGCGGGATTTGCTGATCGGGAAGGACGTTTTCCAACTCAGCGACATCCGTCGGACGCTCGTGGGGCATTTTGGGCAGGATACCGCCGCCGAGCGCGGTGCCACGCCCTGGGACCAGCGTAAGATGGTGCATATTTTCAGCGCCGTGGAGGTAGCTTGTCTGGATATTATTGGAAAAATAACCAATCGGCCCGTCGTGGATTTGCTGGGCGGACGGATGCGCGATCGGGTACCTTTTTCGGCGTATCTTTTTTACAAGTACGAAGGCGCGGGCGGCGACCTGGCCTTTGGCACCGATCCCGCCGCAACGGGTTGGGACGCGGCCCGGCAAAAGAGCGCGCTGAATCCAGAGGAAATCGTGGCGCAGGCGCGGGCTATGTGCGAAGAGTTCGGCTTTCAATCCATCAAGCTGAAAGGCGGCGTATTCGAGCCTCGACAGGAGGTGGATGCCATTCTGGCGTTGCACGAAGCCTTCGGCCCAGAAGTACCCCTGCGCATCGACCCCAACGCTTTGTGGAAAGTAGAAACGGCCATCGAGTACGGCAGGGAAATGGAAGGCGTCTTAGAGTACCTGGAAGATCCCGTGCGCGGACAGGAAAATATGGCGGCAGTGAGGAAAGCGTTAAAAACGCCGCTGGCTACCAATATGTGTACTACCTCTTTCGAAGATATTCCCCGCAGCATCGAGCTAGGCTCAGAAGATATTATTCTCAGCGATCACCATTTCTGGGGCGGCTTGCGGGCCTCCATGACGCTGTCGGGAATCTGCGACACCTTCGGACGCGGACTGTCCATGCACTCCAACAGCCACCTGGGTATTTCGCTGGCGGCCATGGTACATCTGGGTGCGGCCCTGCCGGAAGTACCTTACGCGCTCGATACGCACTACCCCTGGCAGTCGGACGAAGTCATTGTGGGCGGGCGCATGAAGTTTGTGGATGGCGCGGTGGAAGTACCTGCGGGCCCCGGCCTGGGTGTAGAACTGGATCGCGACGCGCTGGCCCGCCTGCACCAGAACTACCTGAAATGCGGCCTGACGAAGCGCGACGATCTGGTCGAGATGCGCAAGAAGGTACCCGACTGGGAGTTCAAGCTGGTGCGATGGTAATGGGTTATTATGATACCCTGTTTTGCCTCCTGGCTCTGAATTTCAACAAACCCCAGAGCATGGCGTAGAGGGTACCCAGTAGCAACCCAAACTCCACGATCAGCAACAGGGCGGTACGGTCGTACAGATTTTCAAATACATTCAGGAAAAATTGGCCGGGTTTGTGAAACAAGTCCCAACTGTTGATGCGCAGAATACGTCCCAGATATACCCCCAATCCACCCAAAGGGAAACTCAGAAACAATAGAATCGTCCCCACGCGCTTGGAATAGGTGCGGTTCCAGGCTCCGTGAAACCAGTATAACGAAACCAGCCCATTGATCAGGCTGATCTGGGCGTAATAAAAAAGCATGATGGCGTCGTGCCAGGTGCGGTCGCTCTCATAATTGACCGACAAGTGCACCAGGTCGGTGATCATGTAGGGGGCATTGGGAAAAAACGCCAGCCATACCACGCTGAGCATCCCGATCACCCAGGGTAGAGGACCCATGTTTTTGGAAAGGTACCTTGCTAGAAAAGCAATGAGCAGGGGTATCCAGCTCAGCAGCAGGTTCCAGTCGAGCGAAAAATCCACGGCTTCACTGAACTGAATACGGATGAAGTGAAAGGCGAAGGCGAGCAGGCTCAACACGGCCAGCATCAGCAGCGGATAAATACTTTCTAACGCAAATAGGGGTGGATTGGCGATACTCAAACCTGCCCTTTGCCACCACGACAAACTCCGTTTCAAATCTTAGGTTCTGGGAAAGGGTTAATTGGGGTAAAACGAAGCACACGGTACCCGAATTTGATTCGTTCGAAAAATCCTGATCCTGTCAACTTTTATCTTCCCAAATTACCACCCGCAGGGTCTACATCAGGCCAGATCAGCCGATTTGACATCCGCATGGCCCGATGATTCACCGGAAGGAGCCGACGTCCCTTTCTTCTTGTTTCGGTTGTTGCGGGATTTCCTCCGGCGCTTGGGCTCCCCTCCAGCCGTAGGTGATTCGGGCTTACTTTCGGTAGGGGTACGGGGTGCGGCCGGGCGCGCATCGGTGGCATTCCGGGGAGAACCACCACGGCCAGGGGTACCTTTGGGCTTGCGTCCTCGCGACCGGTCATTGCGGTCATGGGAGGTACCTCGCGCGCCAAATACCGGCGCGGAGCCCAGGCCCAGTTCCTCGGTCATGGAAATAATAGTGACGGGACGTTCCAGCAACCGCTCGATGTTCTGCACGCCGCGTTTGTCCATTTCTCCGATGAAGGTGATGGAGGTACCCTTCGATTCGGCGCGGGCCGTACGGCCAATCCGGTGCACATAATCCTCGGGGTCGCGGGGTAGGTCGTAATTGACCACGTGGCTGAGATTATCGATGTCGATGCCGCGCGAAAGCACGTCGGTCGCCACCAGGATCGGGAACTCACGGTTTTTGAAGTCCCGTAGTACCACTTCGCGCTGGGCTTGCTCCGAGTCAGACGAGATACCTTCAGCTTTGAATCCTTTCCGGCGCAAAGCGCGAACGATGGTATCCACCGACGAGCGACGGGAGGTAAAAAGTACCAGACTCGGGTTATTTGCCTCTTTCAGCAGATGCATCAGCAGAGGTAGCTTTTGATTTTCCGTCGCCATATAAAACTGCTGGTCGATGCCTTCGGCGGGCTTGGAAACCGAGAGTTTGATTTCACCCGGATCACGCAGAATGCGCTTGGCCAGTTCCCCGATTTTGGGCGGCATGGTCGCCGAAAACATCAGCGTCTGCCGATCCTCGGGTACCGATTTCAGAATCGCCATAATATCGCCCAGGAAACCCATGTCGAGCATCCGGTCGGCCTCGTCGAGAATCAGAAACTTGATGGCACTGAAATCCACGTACCCTAGCTGCATGTGGGCCATCAGACGGCCAGGCGTGGCGATAATGATGTCGGCCCCCTGCTCGAAAGCCTTCCGCTGCTGGTCCCATTCGGGACCCTTGGTACCGCCGTACACGGCGATGCTCGTAGCATTGCAGAAGTACCCCAGCCCCTGTACCTGTCCGTCGATCTGGGTGGCCAGCTCGCGCGTGGGCACGATGATGAGCGCCGTCACCTTGTTTTGCGGATGTTGGGTGATGTAGTCGAGGGTAGGGATGAGGTAGGCGGCCGTTTTGCCGGTACCGGTCTGGGCGCAGGCGATGAGGTCTTTTCCGTCGAGAATCTGGGGAATGGCAAGTTCCTGGATGGGGGTAGCCTGGCTGAAATTCATGGCGTCCACGGCATTGAGTATATCGCCGTGGAGGGCGAAGTCTTTAAATTGCAAGAGTCAGTAGATTGATGTTCATAAATACTGACCTTGTTTCCCCGGCCAGCAAACCGCTTTGATTGTCACAAAGATAGGGGAATTTTGCAAAATTCGAGCGTACCGACACTCTTATTCCTTTGATCCATAGCAGTTCCAGTCGAGACATCTACTATCAAAAAGAGAGACTTCAATGAAATTTTTCCTGGTTTTTTTATTAAAATTTTATTGATAATGCAGCCCCATATTCATGATATTCTTTGCAATTTTATTCCAGCAAACCACACCTAATTTGACATTAAATTCCATGGTACCTAAAACGCTACGATACAATACCAGACTTTACGGCTCGCGGGCATTTTTTCAAGGGGTACTATTTTTACTCCTATTGGGCGGTCTTTTCAATTGCAAAAGGCCAGAGGACAAGGTATTGAAGGATGCAGATGGGGTAGTCACCAAACTACCCCACATCTGGAAATCTTCCACCAGCCTTGACGGTGCGAAAAATACAAGCATGTTTGCTCAACACGTATATAATAATCGTTTTGTGTTGGCTGCAGAACGGGCAGCTACCTCTAATGCCTCCACTGCGGAGGGACTCTGCCTCAAACGAATAGAAGATGGTCGAAACGCTTGGATGTGGAACGACCGATTTGACAAAACCGAATCGGCTGACGTGCGTAACTATAAGGTTTATACTTACCAGAACCTGCTATTTTACAAGAACTCTTTTCGATTCTACTGCATTGACCAAGAAACTGGTAAGACGGTCTGGCGAAAAGAGTGGGGTAGAAACTTTGACTCACAGATTACCACCACCGGACTGGGACCACATTTTTATTTTACAGGTACACCGCCAGAGATTTACGCAAAAAAACGTTGGGAGGAGAGCATCTACCAGGGCAACATGGCTACAGGTGAAGTGCGGGAAATAGCCAAACTGAAAACCTTCCCCGACAGCGTATGGCACGATCCGGGGGGCTTTGCATGGATTGCTCGAGGTCGTATGATTGAACCCTTCACAAAGGAATTAGATACCCTGCTTTTAGTAAGCTACGATTTGCCGGATATACGACCTTATTACCAAAACACCCCAGGTTCAGGCTATTTAAGCCTATATAATCTCTCAAAGCGAAAGTGGATATATGAAAGAGTTCCTCTCCTGAGTGATATTAAGCTAGGTATAGAATCTGAATCAGGTGGTGGCAATTACCCTAATATAATCGGTAATAAAGTATATTTTGCCGTTGGCATGTGGGTAGGTTGCTACGAACTGATGACGGGTAAGCGCGTATGGTTCAAGCGCCTTACCCCGGCCAGCCTTTTCAGTGACATGATCGTGGCCGAAGGCAAGCTGCTGGCCAACGGCATGAATGCACAGCTTTATGCCCTTGATCCAGAAACGGGCAATACGCTTTGGACGCAACGGTCCAGCGGCATTGGCAGTGCGCTGCACTACCAGGATGGGGTGGTGTACTACATTGCCAGCCAGGATCTATTGGCTACCCGAGTTTCCGATGGAAAACTGCTGTGGAAACTGCTTTGCCCCGACTACTACACCGAAGGAAAGGATTATACTTGGTTCATGGGCTTCGTGACGGGTATACCGGGCCAGGGTGGCCAGAAAGGGAAGATTTTCGCTAGTACGCAGTTGAATGTCTACTGTTTCGAGGCAGCGCAGTAAAGAGAATGATAAGGGATGAATGATGAGAGGGCCGCTTCTTTGTTTGGGAGCGGCCTTCTTGTTTTTCTACGAGCTAATCGGCTAGGTACTATTCTCGCCGGCAGTAGCCTGGATGTTGTACTTTCTACTTTCAGTTAACTACTATTCTTCTCAAAACTCAACTTTCCCTATCAATGGCTTTTATATCGCTTTTCAGTATTTCTGCGCAAAGTGGCTGAGTTTCGGCAAAAAAAGTAGCTTTGTGGTCGGGAACAAGGGTACCTTTCGGCTGCGCCGTGGCTCTCCGGGTTCCTGAACAGCTACTAAGCCCTTACCTCCATGAAACGCAGAGATTTTGTAAACACCACCCTAGCCACCACCGGACTTCTGCCCGCCTTGCAGGCGGCAGCCCGGCCGATTGCTCCGCAGGGGGTACCTGCCGCCGGCTTCTCCCTGAAAATTCTGGCCACCAACTGGGGCTACCAGGGTACCCTTGACGAACTCTGTGCGGCAGTAAAAAAGGAAGGCTACGACGGACTGGAACTCTGGTGGACCGACAAACCCGAAGCCCGGAAAGAAATGGTGGCGGCGCTGAAAAAGCACGGTCTGGAGGTAGGTTTCCTCTGCGGCGGCAGTCAGTCCGATTTTGGGGCGCATTTGGCCGCTTTCAAAAAAGCCATCGACGGCGCGAGTACCTTCAAGGAATTGAAACCCCTCTACATCAATTGCCACAGCGGGCGCGACTACTTCTCGTACGACCAAAACAAAGCTTTCATCGATTACACCACGCAGGCTTCGGTGCAAAGTGGTATCCCGATTTTCCACGAAACCCATCGCAGCCGGATGCTGTTCGCGGCGCACATAGCCCGAAATTTTATGGAACAAAATCCGGCGCTTCGCCTGACGCTGGATATCTCGCACTGGTGCAATGTCCACGAATCGCTCTTGCAGGATCAGGCCGAAACCGTGGCGCTGGCGCTGAGCCGCGCGGGCCATATCCACGCTCGGGTAGGCCATCCCGAAGGCCCGCAGGTCAATGATCCGCGGGCACCGGAGTGGGAGCAGGCCGTGCAGGCGCACCTGGCCTGGTGGGATGCCGTGGTGGCCGATAAGAAAAAAAACGGCCAACCGCTGACCATTCTCACCGAGTTTGGTCCGCCGCATTACTTACCTACGGTACCCTTCACCAATCAACCCCTGGCCGATCAGTGGGCCATCAACGTATATATGATGCGGATGCTCCGGGAACGATACGCTTGAATCCAGAGTTGAGGTCACTGGCACACTATTTGTATATTTGCCCTCATTACCAGCCCACGAATTCTCCCCGACCAGCCTGATGAGTTCCAGTACCAAAAGCACCCTAATTTCAAAAAGAATCGATGAAAACCTGCTCATGTTTTATGATGCATGGCAGTTCATGACGCGTTTTTTTCGGGAACTGTTCCGAGGAAGGCCTGAATTTCAGGAGATTGTAAGGCAATGTTTCCAAATTGGCTATAAGTCGCTTCCTCTAATTTCGCTCACGGGATTCGTCACGGGAATGGTATTTACCAAGCAATCGCGGCCTTCGCTGATGGAGTTCGGAGCTACCTCGTGGCTCCCTTCGCTGGTTTCCATTGCCATCGTGCGGGCGCTGGCTCCGCTCATTACGTCGCTGATCAGCGCCGGGCGGGTCGGATCGAGCATCGGCGCCGAGCTGGGTTCCATGCGCGTGACCGAACAAATCGACGCCATGGAGGTATCCGCCGTGAATCCCTTCAAATTTCTGGTCGTGACACGGGTGATCGCTACCACCATTAGTATTCCGATCCTGTCGTTTTACTGTGCGATCGTGGGGCTGATGGGTTCATTCCTGGATGTGACCCTGAATGAAGAAACCAATATCGTGGCTTTTTTCAAGAGCGCCTTTGAACAAATCACCTTTCTGGATATCAACTCCGCACTTATCAAAGCGATCTGTTACGGCTTCACCATTGGTATGGTGGGTTGTTACAAGGGCTACAACGCCAGCCAGGGTACCCAGGGGGTAGGTAGGGCGGCCAACGCTTCGGTGGTACTGTCCATGTTTCTGATTTTTATGGAAGAAGTAGCTATCGTGCAGGTAACCAACTGGTTTAGATGATGAAGACAAGAAAGAATACTAAAACGGCTGAACCAGCGATTGAAAACGGACCGGTTATTGCGATCCGGGATCTGTACAAATCGTTCGGCGATTTGCACGTATTGAAGGGTATTGACCTGGATGTGAATAAAGGAGAAAATGTAGTGGTACTCGGACGTTCGGGGACAGGAAAGTCGGTCTTGATTAAGATTATTTCCGGACTTCTGAAAGCGGATCGGGGTAGTGTGAAGGTACTGGGGCAGGAGGTAGGTGAGCTGGATGAAAAACAACTGCGCGAACTACGGATGAAAATTGGATTTTCTTTCCAGAATAGCGCGCTGTACGACAGTATGACGGTTCGCGAAAACCTGGAATTTCCGCTGGTGCGGAATGTGAAAAACCTCAGCCGGGCCGAAATCAATAAGTCCGTCGAAGAGGTACTTGAATCGGTGGGGTTGGCCCGCACGATCAACCAAATGCCGTCGGAACTCTCGGGCGGACAGCGCAAGCGGATCGGTATTGCCCGCACCCTGATCATGAATCCCGACATCATGCTCTACGACGAACCTACCGCCGGTCTCGACCCTACCACCTGCATCGAGATCAATGAGCTTATCAACGAAGTGAAGGAAAAGTACCACACCAGTTCGATCCTGATTACCCACGACCTGACCTGCGCCAAAATGACGGGCGACCGCCTGGCGATGTTGCTGGATGGTACCTTTGCCAAGGTGGGTACCTTTGAAGAGGTTTTCAGCACCGACGATGAGCGCATCAAAAGTTTTTACGACTATAATTTTACGGAGAATGAAGTGTGAAAAAGAGGGCCTAAGGCACAGGGTTTTTCTTTTAAAACCCCAATGCAATGGCAACCCCTTCTGAACTCCAAACACGGATCCTGAAACTAAGAACTCAAACTAAGAACTAAACTAAATATGAGTAAAGTACCTAATCCCCAGCGACGTGCCGTAACGGTTGGTTTGTTCGTCCTGATCGGCCTGATCATTTTTGTAGCGGGTGTACTGACCATAGGGGGCATGCGAAAATCCTTTGTGTCAAAAATTGAAGCCAAATCCATATTTGACGATGTGAACGGCCTCAAAGCCGGGAATAATATCTGGTTTTCGGGGGTGAAGGTAGGTACCGTGAAAGACATCCACTTTTATGGCGACTCTCAGGTAGAGGTTATTCTCAACATCGAAGAAAAATCACAGCAGTATATCCGCAAGGATGCCCAGGTTAAAATCAGTACCGACGGTCTGATCGGAAACAAAATTGTGGTGATTGAAGGGGGTACCACCAAGGCCGAGCCGATTCAGGATGGCGATGTGCTTCGGGTCAAGAAAGAAGACAGCCAGGAAGATATTATGAATACCCTGCAAGCCAATAACAAAAACATCCTGGCCATTACGGATGATTTCAAGGAAATCAGCAGCAGGATCCGTAAGGGCGAAGGGTCGGTGGGTAAGCTGCTGGCCGATGAAGATTTGTACAAAAACCTGGAAGTGACGATGGCATCGTTGCAGCGGGCGGCCAATCAGGCCCAGACGATGACTACCTCGCTGAACGCCTACACGGCCAAGCTCAACAAACCAGGCGGACTCGCCAATGACGTGGTAACGGATACGCTGATCATGGCCAATGTGCGGCGTACGGTATCGGAACTCAATGAAACCGCCGCCACGGCCCGTGCCATGGTGGCAGGCCTGAAGCAGACTACCCAGGAGCTGTCCAACGACCTTGCTAATAACAAGAATAATGCCGTTGGTTTGCTGCTTCGTGACGAAAATACGGCTACCGATATCAAAACCACGATCCAGAATCTGGAAAGTAGCTCGGAAAAACTGGACGAAAGCATGGAAGCCCTGCAACACAATTTCCTGCTGCGTGGTTTTTTCCGGAAACAGGAAAAGCGAGCTGAAAAAGAGAAAGTAGTGGTCGATTCGATCCAGCTGAAAGCGCAGGTAGTTCAATGAGTTGAAAGTGAAAAAATAAAAAGCCCCAGGCCGAAAGCTGGGGCTTTTTTATTCGTCATCCCCAGGCTACTAAAGCTTGAGGCAATTGTTCTATTTTTTGATCTACTGCCTAAATAGACAGTACCGCTTGATTTATCAAGCGGTACTGTCAACTGTCAACTCAATTAAGTTTTTCGCTTTTTCTTCTTGGCCGAAGGAAACAGTACGTTATTCAGGATGAGGCGGTACCCCGGGGAGTGGGGATACAGATTGAGGTCGGTATTCATGCGGTGGCCGCCGCGCCGCCCTTCGGGATCGTGCCCGCCATAGAATGTCCACTGTCCCGAGCCGATTTCTCCGTAAAGGTACCTATCCGACGCTTTGCTTTGCCCCATCACCAGCACATTGGATTTGACGGTGCGTTTGGTAAAAGCCGAGGTCTGTCCACTGAATTCGCGAATCTGAAACTCATGGTTCTGCACCAGCATGGCGGGGATTACATCCCATTTGGCCGAGAAATCGAACAAGGAAAAAACATCCTCGGATTCGCCGAACCCATAGCTACCCATCGAAGCGTTGATGTCGGAAAACCACATGCCGCCGTAGCCGTTGTCGAGTTGTAATTCAAAATTTTCGAAGGCGAAGGTTTTATCAAAATCCAGCTTGGATTGGGCTTTGGGATCGATGCCATCACCATCAAATTGGGCATCCACTATGTCGACACCTTCGGCGGCCAGAGCAATGTCGAACGTTTCGGCACCGGAACACATCGCGAACAGGTACCCCCCACCCGCGCAGAATTCCTTGATTTTTTTGGCTACCGCCAGCTTCATTTGCGACACTTTGGCGAAGTTGTATTTTTTGGCGATATCTTCCTGCGCCCGGATGTCCTCCTGCGACATGCGCCGCAGGTTCCGGCCAAACTGCCCCGTAAAATCCTCGTGGTGCAGGTGCAGCCAGTCGTACTTGGCCAGGTCGCCATCCAGAATTTCCTGGTCGTAGACTACCTCAAAGGGTATCTCGGCGTATTTGAGCGCCAGCAGCACGGCGTCGTTGTACTCAAAGGTGGCCGGGCCAATCTTGATCGGCGAATAGACCGCGATCCGCGCGGCTTTGTGCAGTTTCACGGCTTCCATGTTAATTTCCGGTACTGCGATTTCTGTCAAAATAGCGGCGGCTTTGGCGTCGGAAATCATTTCGTAAGTTACCCCCCGTACGCGGCATTCCTTTTCGATGGTCGATACCGATTTGATGAGGTAGCTGCCCCCGCGGTAATTGAGCAGCCAGTCCAGGTCAAGTCCATCTTTAAGCACCGAATAGGCAATGCCGTACGCCTTCAGGTGGTTGGCCTGTCGGTCGTCCATCGGGATCAGGATATAATTGGCATAACTGATGGAGGTCAACAAGAGGAGCAGTATCGTTCCCATACCCCGCGCTCTGTTTCGTGATTTCTGTACCATAGGATTGTTGCTAACGGTCTACCCGATAAGTATTTCATTGCCAACCAAATCTAGCGAATAATGTTTGGGAAAACAAGCAGGTACCTTCGCCCTGCATGTTCCATTTTTTCTCAGATTCTCACGGTGAGGTGCGGAGATTCGGGCGTTGGACTAGGTGGATGTTCATACCGTGAAAGGCCGTGCGCACTAAAATCGGATATTTCAAAGTTGGGAGGCAGATAATTCAAAGTCAATGGCCAGATATTTCAAGGTTGAAGGCTGGATAATTCAAACAAGTCTACCCAGAAAATTACTCGGACACTGGCCTTACCTGCAAGCCCTGGTGCCACAAGCACATGGAGAGAGGACGCTGATTTATGGAGGATTGGAAGACCAGGAACATAAAGTATATTGGGTGAAGGAGTGGCGGTCGGGGTAGGGAAATGTTTCATTGATGGAACCCACCTTGGCAAAGACAGGCAAGATGCCCGTACCACAGTTTGCACATGGTTCAAACCTACCGTACCTTGCCTATCTGATACCTACCCCTCCCAAACTCCACCATGCTCCTCACCGCCAAGACGCCAACCAAATCCCTCGACCCCGCCATTGCATCAGAACTTGTACCACTTTAAAGCAACGACTATCCTTTTTAACGTATGGACAAGAGTAAATCAAGCGATCAAACCAACCAAATCGAGACAATAAGTCACGCGCAAAGCGATATGCGGGCAGGTTATGCCAATGGCTCTGTGGGTATCATTGTTTCAGGCTTTATCTGGCTTATATCAGCCCTGGTGGTTTTTAAGTTTTCCGATAAATATGGTATTTGGACACTTTTGATTGGTGGAATGTTTATCTACCCGTTGAGCGTAGTTCTGGCTAAAATATTGGGTCAAAAGGGTACGCATACCGAAGGGAATCCGTTGGCTAACTTAGCTATGGAAGGCACCATATTCATGCTGATGTGTTTGCCGCTTGCTTTCGGACTTTCATTACAACATAGTGAATGGTTTTTTCAGGCTATGCTGCTAATTATTGGGGGAAGATATCTGACTTTTGCCTCTATCTACGGGAATAGACTTTACTGGATTTTAGGAGGTATTTTGGGAATTTCGGCCTACTTATTGTTTGGTTTTGGCATAAAATCCCTGGGTTCGGCCATGACGGGTTCGCTTATCGAAATTTCTTTTGGACTATTTATGCTCATCACTTTTCGTAAAGCAACTTAAAACGAGAAAAAGAATCCGGCGTATTTCAGTAAATCGTCAATCAGACCCAAAAAATCCTGATCCCACCGCCGAAACTTCGGCTCTCGAAGCCGAAATAGACCAGCTCATCAACGCGCTCTATGGGCTGACGGCGGAGAGAATTGCGCCGGTGGAAGTGTGGGAAGAGTAGAGCACAACCTACAAAAAAATGACCTTAGCCGAGTATGTCAAGAAAAGGAATGGGGTACCTATGAGTAGTCCCCGCTCTTTGAGAAACAATTTGTATCGTTCCCTGGGCGCTAAAAATTTTTCAACATTCTGGAAGTACTGGAATCCAATTTTTGGCTATTATCTGGGGCAAAAAGTATTCAGACCCAGCCGGGTTTATTTCTCTAAGTCGGTCTCCTTACTGATCACTTTCTGTGTTTGTGGCTTGCTGCATGATCTGGTCACACTGCTGTTTCGTGGAAGTACCTCCTGGTTTTTCACCATCTGGTTTTTATTGATGGGGTCAGCCGTTCTAATCACCCGACTTCTAAATCATAACTTCACAGAAAAGAAATGGATTGTCCGGGCTTTGTTCAACTTGTCTATCATACTTTTCTGCTTTATCCTTACTTTATACTTAACCAAAGTGGCAGGTACCTTTGGGTCATTTATTCATAAATATCTTTCCGGTGTCCTAACGTGATCACTTCAACAATGAGCAGAGAGTCGATTACCTCGTAGATGACCCGATAGTTTCCGATTCGGATACGGTAACCGTCTCTGCCTTTCAGCTTTTTGAAGCCGAATGGACGTGGCTCGCTTTCTAGAGAATAGATTGCCCTCAGGATAGGATCAGCAACAGAATCAGGCAATTTGTCTAATTGCTTTTGGGCTTTTTTAGACAACTGAACCAAGTATTTAGCCATTCTTTCTGGCTTTTCGCTGGCTCAGATAATCATCTAAAGAAATGCGTGAACCGTCGTCTTCCCGCTTAGCTTCATCGTAGAGGCGTACGTCTTCGAGGTCTTCCAGCTCCTCGATCATAGCATTGAATTCATCGAGTGGCAGCACTACTAATTTTTTTCCGACGGTGTCGGTAATAAACTGGGGATGTACCTGAACCATAGTTGTACTCTATTTCAGTAAGCAATGGCTAAATTTAGAAAAAAGATTTGATTGGTTATCAATCGAACGATTGCTCTCCCAATGTTTCGCCGCCGACACTTAGGCCCTGGAAGCCGAAATAGACCAGCTTGTCTACGCGCACTACGGGCTGACGGCGGAGGGGATTGCGCGGTGGAGGGATGAGGGGTACCTTTGGCCTACTCAGAAACTTCAAACGCACGAGGTGGGTTGAAAGGGAATTCCCGCCCCACGCTGTATATTGATCCCCGGAACCACCTGCATTTTAACCACCTAAACCCTGACAATATGAACGCCCTGCTAAGAAAAATCGGCCTGAAGGTACCCGGCCTCCCGCTCGTCCTACTGCTCTGCGCATGGTCCGCAGTGGGTCAGAATGCTCCCACGCTAGTGGCCGGTATTCCAGTCAACTATGACGAAGCCAAGGTACCTGCGTACACACTTCCCGATCCGCTGGTGTTGCAAAACGGTAAAAAGGTGGAAAGCGCCCAAACCTGGCACCAAAAAAGACGGCCGGAAATTCTTAGTTTATTTGAAAGTGAACAGTTTGGAAAAACGCCCGAACGAAAGAAAGCCCGCTTTCCGGTATTTGAAAAAGGTACCCTGGTGTTCAATGATAAGGCCATCCGGAAGCAGATCACGATTTATTTCACCGAGGACACGGCCCACTACAAGGCCGATCTGCTCCTGTACCTGCCGGCCCAGGCAGAAAAACCTGCCCCCGTACTTCTCCAGATCGGATTTTCACCCAACAGCCTGGCCGTGAACGATCCGGACATCCGGAAAGGCCTGATGTGGAACCGCGAGGGAAAGCAGGTACCTGACTCCACAGGCCGCCGGTTCGGGTCGTTCGACGTTGAAAAATTCATTGTCAATGGAATCGGCGTCGCCACTATTTACTACGGTGCCATCGAACCCGACTTTCCGCAGGGAATAAAATACGGGATACGAGGCCACTATCTGAAACCCGGCACTACCTACCCGGCCCCTGACGAATGGGGAACGATTTCGGCCTGGGCGTGGGGCCTGAGCCATGTTATGGACTATCTTGAAACCGACCAACAGGTGGATTCCGAAAAAGTGGCCCTCTACGGCGTGTCCCGCCTGGGGAAAACGGTACTTTGGGCCGGTGCGCAGGACCAAAGGTTCGGGATGGTGATTGCGAGTTGTTCCGGCGAAGGCGGCGCGGCCCTCTCCCGGCGTCAGTACGGCGAAACGATCAAACACATGACCGATTCGACCCGGTACTTTTATCAATTTAGCGGCAACCGCGCCCACTACGGTGATGCTCCTGAGTCCTCACCCGTGGATGGTCATATGCTGATTTCACTGATTGCGCCAAGGCCTTTGCTCTTGCTCACCGGCGACACAGACAACTGGTCGGACCCCAAGGGCGAGTTTGCGGCAGCGGTGGCCGCCGGGCCGGTGTACAAGCTACTGGGTAAAAAAGGCCTAGAAACGACGGTATGGCCCGCGGCGGGAAAGCCGATTCTGCACGATCTGGGCTACTACATGCACGCGGGGGGACACGGTACCCTGCCCGCCGACTTTGACATTATTCTCGATTTTATCAGGATGCACTTTATGAAAAAGTAATTGTCTGATTATCTGGATGCATGCACAGAGGCAGCATTTCAAATGCCAATAGGGCTATTTGTCAAACTCCGGCGTCAGTCGTTTGTCCAGCCCATACAGGTCGGGACGGAAGTTGAGTCTACCCTCGCCATCTTCAAAAGCTGTCAAGTACACGATATAGACCGGGATTTCCTGGTCTAGCTTGACTATTTCCAACTGGCGGTCATTCATTTTTTCGGTCACTTCATCGCGGTTGAACTGCGGCAAAATCCAGTCGGCAAACCAGACAGGATCGGCAATGCGGATGCAACCGTGGCTGAAAGCCCGGCGGGTTTCGCCGAAGAGTTGCTCAGAGGGCGTGTCGTGCAGATAGATCGCGTACTGATTGGGAAACATGAACTTGACCTGTCCCAGGGCGTTCCACGGGCCGGGCTTCTGCCGGATGCGATAGTTGCGCAGGTTGCCCCAGTCCACGCTGCTTCGGCTTACTACCCGTGCATTATTGCCCCAGCCGTTGAGAATCTCCATGTGGTTTCGATCCAGGTAGGAGCGACTTGCCCGGATTTTGGGCCAAAGCTCGGCGGTAGCAATGCTGGTAGGTACGTTCCAGTAGGGCGAGAATTCGACATGTTCGATCTGGTCTTTGAACACTGGCGTGGCGTTCATTACCTTCCCCACTACCACCGGCATCACTTTCACTTCACTGCCGTCCTCTACGACATGCAGCCGGTATTCCGGTATGTTCACCAGGGCATAGGTAGGTGGCATAGGTCCGGTCGAAATCCAGCGGATACGGTCGAGGTTGAGCATAAGTTGGGTGAGGCGATCCTCGGCCGGGATGTTCATTGCCTGTACCATGCGGTCGGTGATTTCAGGCTGCACGATCAGCCCATTGCGTTGTTGGTAGCGGTTGACTGCCTCGATCAGGCTGGAATCGTACCGGGCATTTTGCTGCTGTGGAGCAAGGGTGCTGTCGAGGTCGCCGGTGACGGCCAGCCTGCGCCGAACGGCGATAATCCGCTGGCTCGAATCGCCCGGTGCCAGATCGGCCCCTGCTTCTACCGTAGGCCAGCCTCCCGCCGCCGACAGCCGCCGGTACTGCGCCAGGTGTCGCCGCAATTTGGTGTACTGGCCAAAGCCGGGCCGGAGCGAGGCAAGCGAACGCTCAACTTGTCCTGCAACGGCCTTTTGTAAATAAACCCCCAGCGTGTCAGGTACCTGGTCCTTGATGTGCCAGTCGGCCGATAGTTGGTCGGCTTTAATTTTTCCGGTGGCCAGCAGGTCGGCCAGCTTGAGGTAACTAGCCGATAGCAGCAGGTCGAGCCGGGCGCCCGTCCTGGCGGAGACCTTACCGCTTTGGGCGCTGTCTACCAGAGAACGCAAGGCATCGAGCGGAAAATTGCTGGGATTCAGGCCTTCACGGTCAATCTGACTGATTATCTCCATCAGTTTCTGCGAGGTACCCGCGCCCCAGGCGGGGCTAAAATTCCTGTTTTGATAAAAGGCGAACAGTTGAGCCGCTCCCTTTTTTTTCTCTATTTCCGGAAAATCTACCTTCAGCGCCAACGAATCCACCCATTGTTTCAACGAATCGCCCGCCGCTTTGGGATCATAGCTAAATTCGGGCTTAGACGCGCTCTGGCTTGTAGGTGGGCGGCTGGAGTCTTCAGTTGCTGGTTTACTCCGGTCACTGGAACAAGCGGATAACAGCAGCAGTCCGCCGAACAATATGGTAAGGAAAAAGAATTTCATAACGTTGGGGAAATGGGTTAGTGAATGTATTCTCCGGTTATATTTAAAAAAGTAGTGCCGCTTGGTGGATGAGCCTGCTTCGCGCCCGGCCGCTAAATGCCTACCCTAGGAGATACGTTACCGGTGAGTTTTGAAGAGATTCCGAAAGAAAGCGGACACACGAAGGGGCGTTGGGTCGGGCGGGTACGGGCTGCATATTTTGAAAATCCCCCAGGGTGTCGTAAGTTAGGGGGTACCCTTCGTTCTTAGCCTATTCTTATGAATTCAGCTCCCATCGTTCTCATAGAAGACGATACCGACGACAAAGAGATTTTAGAGATGATATTGCAGGACCTTGGTATCCGTAACTCACTGATATGGTTTTCCAACGGTCACGATGCTTACGAGTACCTAAAAGAAACGACCGAACAGCCCTTCCTGATTCTGAGCGATGTCAATCTGCCGGGTATGACTGGCGTCGAGTTCAAAAAGAAGGTAGACGAGCACCCCACACTAAGCAAAAAGTGCATACCTTTTGTATTGTATTCCACGTCGGTCGATAAAAAAACGGTGGAAGATGCTTACACCAAAATGACCGTGCAGGGCTTTTTCAAAAAGAACAGCGGATACGATGATATCAAAAAAACGATCAGGATCATCCACGAATACTGGACCTACTGCCAGCACCCCAATTCCTGCTAGGCGCGGCCTGTATTCACGGGCTCCCAGGGTTAGCTACATGCTCAAAAATAGCTTCGCACTATCCACGCTACTGATACTTTTCCAGACCCGCTCCGTTCTGTCGGCTCCTGCCGAGGGCGAGCGCCTAGAGGTACCCCTCGGCGGAAATTCCTGGATTACCGGCGGAAATCACGAACACATCACGAAGGAAGGTTTGCTGGACTGGAGCAGCAGTAAGGCTGTACTGGCTACCTATGTGCGCATAGCCAGGCCCGGTCAACTGACGTTGCGGCTTGTAGCAAGTAGCCAGGGAACGAGCCACATCCGCGTGACCGTCCTGGGCAAAGCCGTGGATAAGGCACTTCGGGCGGGGCAGGCCGTCGAAAACCCCCTAGGTACCTGGGAGGTACGCGCACCGGGCTACGTGAAAATTGAACTACAGGGCAGGTCAAAAACCGCCCCTGCCTATGGTCAGCCTACGGCGTGGGTACTGGAAGGCAGCGCCGTCAATGAAGCTACCGCCTTTGTAAAGAACAATGAAGGTAATTTTTTTTACTGGGGTCGGCGCGGCCCATCGGTACACCTCACCTATCCTACGCCGACCAATAGCGACGTGGAGTGGTTTTACAACGAAGTCACAGTACCCCAGGGGCAGGATGTGATCGGTTCGTACTTTATGGCCAATGGCTTTGCGGAGGGGTACTTCGGGATGCAGGTCAATTCGACCACCGAACGGCGGATTCTGTTCTCGGTGTGGAGCCCCTACAAAACCGATGACCCGAAGTCGATTCCTGAGGATCAGAAAATCAGAATGCTCCGTAAGGGGAAAGACGTGTACACCGGAGAGTTCGGCAACGAAGGTGCGGGTGGGCAGAGCTACCTGAAATACAACTGGCGGGCCGGGAATACCTACCGGTTTTTGCTACAGGGTACCCCTTCCGGCGACAGCACAACCACGTATACGGCCTATTTCTACGCGCCCGAGCAAGGTACCTGGCAGCTGGTGGCCAGTTTCAGGCGGCCCCATACGCATACCTACCTCAAGCGTTTGCATTCATTTCTCGAAAACTTCATCCCCGATACCGGCGACACCGGGCGGCGGGTGTACTTTGGCAATCAGTGGGTGAAAGGTACCTCCGGGGCGTGGAAGGAATTAACGGAGGCACGCTTTACCGCCGACGCCACCGCTCGTAAGGGCTACCGGATGGACTACGCCGGCGGGCGTGAAAACCAGCGGTTCTTTCTACAGAATTGCGGTTTCTTTGCCGATTATACCGACATCGGCAAAGAACTCGAGCGGAAAGCCTCGGGCCAGGCACCGGTCCTGGATCTGGAAAAACTACCCTAGGGCGCGGGCAGCCGGGCTCGCCCGGATTTGGAAATGATTTATCCCGATTGGGTCTGTTAATCTCCCGTTTTGGTCGTAAACGGCAGATTTTGAATAGACTACTCAGTAAATTGTCGGCCAATAGACGCTCCTGACCAACTAATCTGACCATCCATGTGGGGATCAAAACCCATCGCGTACCTCCTTCGCCTTACACCTGCCGTGTGGTGTACCGGGATGATGTGCGCGTTTCTGCTCGGCCTGTTTCCTTCCATTTCTGCTCATCCCTTCCAGGGCTTGATCTACGGCAGGGTTACCTTACAGGACAATCAGGTGCGGGAGGGAATTCTGTTGTGGAGCAACCGCCAGCTTTTCTGGGAAGATATTTTCGACGCACAACGTGAACAAAACAACGCCCTTGATTTTCTGAATTCCAACGAAATCAAGCAGCTTAGCGACCAGGAAATAAAAGACAAGATCGAATGGGGCTTCATGCACCTGTGGGAAAAGAATGTTCCCTCGAAATCGCAGAAATTTTCCTGTCGGTTTGGTGATCTGGGGTCGATAACGGTGGGGAGGAGAATAGCGCTGTGCTGTATTTCAGGAATGGCAGTAGCCTGCGGGTGCGGGGTACCGACCGGCACCGGGATGTAGGCCACAGTATTCACATGATCGATCCCAATGGAGAATGGCACAAAATCACCTGGGAATCCATCCGGAGGATCGAATTCAAGCCTACCCCCGACAATGCACTTTCGAGCGCGGTAAAACCCATCTACGGTACCATCAAAACCGATGCGGGCGAGCTGACGGGCTTTGTCAAGTGGGACCAGTCTGAAAGTACGACCTCGTTCCGCTTGGATGGCAAAAAGGACGGTAAACACAAACGCATTCTCTTCGGTTCTATCCGTAAGATCGAGAAAACCTCCGAAAATGCCTGCACGGTGACTCTGGTTTCGGAGCAGACACTCCTGTTGTCGGACAATGACGACGTGGGTTCTACGAATCATGGCCTGACGGTGTTTGTCAGGGGTACCGGCAGTATGGTGGTCAAGTGGAAGGATTTTCGGGAGGCGGTATTTGATCATGAACAAACCCACGACCAATTGATGGGGTACCTTGACTTCAAAGAACCCCGGGAACTGTGGGGACGGGTAAAAACAACCCGGGGCGTATTTTATAGAGGAAAGCTGATTTATGATCTCGACGAACAGTGGGACTTTGAAACGTTGGAAGGAAAAGCGGACGGGGTACATTATTCCATTGTGCTGCGCGACATTCGCCTGATCGAGCCCCAGAACAACAACCATACGTCCATCGTCCTTAAAAATGGCCGCCGGCTGAACTTGAATGGCCACCACGACGTGACCGATAAAAACTGGGGGTACTGGTCTGGAAAGGAAGCAGCAGCCCGAAGTACATCCCCTGGAAATCCATCCAATCGATTTCCCTGCCTTAGAGGGGGGTGCCCTGGTCGGAAAAGTACTTTGGTTCTAACGCATTTGCCGGTGAAAAAGCTACGCAGCATACTGATCTTCCTGGCTATCCTGGTTTTTTCGGGGCTGGCCTACCTCATAGGTACCTCGGACGAACCTGCGTTTTATCTGGCGGCACTTTCCTGGCTCCTGGGCGTAACACTGCTGCTGTGGTTAGGAAACCGGTACATTTCAATCTGGCTGAATGCCTACTATCCTTGGTCGGACTACGATCTGCGGCGGTTTTTTGCCCAGATTTTCCTGAGTACCGTGTACTCCTTGGCGTGTGTGAACCTGACCTATTACCTGATCAAGACCCAGTTTCTGGGCTTCCCGCCCGATCAGGATCAAATGGTGGTGCTCAATCTTTACGGATTGCTTCTGATCATTCCGGTGATTTCCATTCATTTCGGCGTTTTTTTTATGATGCGCTGGAAGAAGAACTTCACCTATTCGCAGGAACTGCAAAGCCAGCATCTGAAATCTCAGTTCGATTCCCTTAAGAATCACCTCGATCCGCATTTTTTGTTCAACAACCTCAATATTCTATCCTCGCTCATCGACAAGGACCCGGCAACGGCGCAGGAGTTTCTGGAGCATTTTTCCGATGTGTACCGCTACGTACTGCGGACCAAAAACGAGGAACTGGTGTCGTTGGAAACCGAGTTGGAATTTATTGATTCCTACCTCTTTATGCTCAAAATCCGGTTTGTGCAGCAGCTACAGATCCGCATTCAGGTGTCGTCTGCTTTTCGGAAACACTGCATTCCGCCCTTGTCGGTGCAGACGCTGATCGAGAATGCCATGAAGCATAATAAGGCCACCGATACCGAGCCGTTGCTCATCGAGATATTCACCGACGCCCGGGGCTATCTAGTGGTGCAGAATAATTTCCATCCCAAAAAAACGGAAGGATACAGCGCCCAAACCGGACTGAATAACCTGGCCAAACGCTACGAATACGTGGCGGACGAGGTACCTGAGATCATTAAAAGTACCACGCATTTCGTGGTAAAACTTCCTTTACTTCTATTTGAAGAAAACAATGCGCGTACTGATTATTGAGGATGAAGCGCTGGCCGCCGAGCGCCTGCAAAAACAAATAGCCCAATACGATCCGACCATCGAAATAGCTGCCTGCCTGGCTACGGTGGAGGGGGCGATTGTGTGGCTGAATCAAAATCCGCACCCCGACCTGGCTTTTGTGGACATCCAGCTTTCGGACGGTTCGTGTTTTGAAATATTCGAGACCATCAAGATTCGTTTTCCCATCATATTCACCACTTCGTACGATCAGTACGCTCTCGACGCGTTTGAGGTGAACACGGTAGCGTACCTCCTGAAACCGATCAAATACGGTCAACTCGTGAAGAGTTTTCGTAAGCTTGAAGACATGAGACGGACCTTCGTGCCCGCGCCAGGCTACGAGGGTACCCCTTCCCCATCAGGGTTGGGCTATGCCTATAAATCCCGGTTTCTGGTAAAAAACGGTACCCAGATCAAAGCCATCAAAACCGACGAGGTAGCCTATTTTTTTTCGGAGGAGAAAATGAGTTTTCTGGTTAGTGACGAGCACGGAAAGTTTCCGGTGGATTTTTCGCTGGAAGAAATCGAAGTCACGCTCGATCCGCATATTTTTTTCCGGATCAGCCGCAAGTACATTGCCCATGTGGACGCTATTCGGGAAATACATCCGTACTTTAAAGGGCGGCTGAAAGTCACCCTGAACCCACCCGTGGAGGAGGATATCGTCATTAGCAGCGACCGCACTCCCTCGTTCAAAGCCTGGCTGGACCGATAATTGTGGGCGGATTTAGTACCGTATTGTCCGGGTAGGGTCGGACTTTTGCCTGATTCGTCGGAAACCCGTTTCCTCGGGCCGCGAATAGGGGTACCTTTAAACTTTCACGCATTCTATTTTCCTGTTTTCAATCTATTTCTACATCCTTCGTATGCTTATCCGTAGCCGTACCCGTATCATACTGTGTTTTCTCATGCTTTTTCTCGGCTTGGGACTGCTTCCCCACCTGGCGTCCGCCCAACGTTTTTCGATTCAGGGTTCTGTGCAGAATTTCTCGGATAAATCCGTGATGCCGGGGGCCATCATTTCCATCCAGAAAGCGACGGATGAGCAACCTACCAACGGCGTAATGACCGACGGGAACGGGGAATTCAGGTTTGAGAACATAGCGCCCGGTTCGTACCTCGTGAAGATAAACTACCTGGGTTTCAAGCCCCTTTCTATGCCGGTGGAAGTGGTGGACAAATCGGTAAACCTGGGTACCCTGGCTCTGCTGGAGGATGTCAACAATTTGCAGGAAGTGCAGGTGGTAGGGCAGGTAGCTACTGCTGTCCTGAAGGGAGACACAACGGAATTTAACGCTGGGGCCTTCAAAACCGCGGCCGATGCCAGTGCACAGGAACTGATCCAGAAATTGCCCGGCGTGACCATGGACGACGGGAAAGTGCAGGCGCAGGGCGAAGATGTGCAGCAAATCCTGATCGATGGCAAGCGGTATTTTGGTACCGATGTAAACAAAGCCTTACAAAGCCTGCCCGCCGAGGTCATTGCTAATATCCAGATCTTCAATAAAAAGAGCGATAAGGCCGAAATGACCGGCATCGACGACGGAGAGGATATCAAAACTATTAATATCGTGACCAAGGCCGACCGCCGCAAAGGGCAATTCGGAAAGCTAACGGGAGGCTACGGCACGGATGACCGGTACCTGGTAGGTGCCAGTGTCAACCTGTTCAACGAAGATCGTCGGTTTACCATTACCGGGTTGAGCAACAACATCAATACCACCAGTTTCAGTAACGACCAGACTAGTGGCCGGGGCGATCGCCCCCAGAACGGAATTATCAAGACTAACTCAATTGGCGCAAACTATTCGGATATGTGGAGTCCGAAAATGGAGGTAACGGGCAGCTATTCCTATACCCAACAGGAAAACTTCGGCGTACAATCCAAGTACCAGCAGTTTGTAAGTGTGGCCGATTCGGGACGTACCTATAACGAAAATAGCCGGAGTACCAACCGAGATGCTGCCCATCAGGCTGATTTGCGCATTGACTACAAGATCAATCCCAAGAATCGGCTCCTGGTCCACCCCAGAATGTCCGCGCAGACCGGAAACGATTATTCCTATTTCCTGGGTCGTACCGAGAATGTCAATAGCCCGCTCAACCAGACCGAAAATACCTCGAACGCAAACAGCAATGGGGTCAGTTTTCGCAATTTTTTACTGTACAGTCATCAATTTGACAAAAAAGGCCGCAGCATAACTTTCCGACTGCGCAACGATTTCAGCCGGAATAGCAGTGAGAATTTCCGGCTAGCCGACAATGTCTATTTTCGGGAGCCTGATCGGAGTAAAACCCTGAACCAGTTTACGGACTACAATAGCAATGGTAATTCCTGGAATGTGGACCTCACCTACACCGAACCCGTGGGTAAGTTCGGCCGGATTGAAATCCAGCACGAACGCGGCAACCGCTACTCTGATTCCAAACGCCGCCTGTATGACTACAGTGAGATCACCGGCGACTATACCGACCTGAATACAGGCCTAAGTAACACCTTCAAGAGCGATTATGTCACGGAAGAGACCGAACTGGGTTATCAGTTCAAGAACGATAAGCTCCGGTTTCAGGTAGAAGGGGAGTACCAGCGGGCCAAACTCCATAACGACCAGTTTTTTCCGAGTGAGTTTGCGCTGAACCGGACCTTTCAGAACATACTCCCGGCCGTACGGTTTGAGTACAAATTCTCCAAAACCAAGAACTTCGAATTCGACTACCGGGCCCGTACCGACGCGCCATCCATCAGTCAGTTGCAGAATGTGTACAATATCAGCAACCCGCTTTACGTCCGTACTGGTAATCCCAATCTAGTGCAGTCCTTACAGAATCGGTTCCGGGGACAGTACCGCGCTCAGAACCCCGAAAACAACCATACATTTTTTGCCATGACCGAGGCAACTTTAGCCTCTGACTACATTGCAACCAGCACGCTGACGGCCCGCCGCCCCATACCGCTGACGGCCATCGATACGCTGCAAACCGGTTCACAACTTTCCCGCCCGATCAACCTCGATGGCTACTGGACCATCCGTACCTTCATGAATTACGGACAGCCGCTCGATTTCATCAAATCCAAGTTGAGTCTGTTTGCTTTTATCAACCATACCCGACTCCCCAGCCAGATTGACTCACTGACGAATTTTACCTCCACGACCTATTACCGGGTAGGGGCTTCGCTAAGTAGTAACATCAGTGAGAACCTCGATTTTTACGTAAGTACCCGCTCGGGCTACAACATCGTGAACCGGTCGTTACGGAAAACTACGGAGAACTACTTCAACCAAAGTACCCGGGCGCGCCTGACTTGGGTAATCTGGAAAGGGCTGGTGTACCGGACTGACTTGAGTCATCAACTCAACACGGGGCTTTCGACCGGCTTCAACACCAACTACATGATCTGGAATATGAGCATCGGAAAGAAGGTGTTCGCCAACCAGCGCGGGGAAATCAGCCTGAGTGTGTTTGACTTATTGAAGCAGAACATCAGCATCCGCCGTAATGTGACGGACATTCTGGTGGAGGATGTGCAGTCGAATGTATTACAGCGGTACTTCATGCTTTCGTTTACCTACAACTTGCGGCATTTTAGCGGGGGGGCGAAAAGTGAGCGGGATTTTGAGCGTTCGGGAGAATCCGACCGGGGCCGGGATCGGGGCCGAGGTAGGTACTAGGAAATGGTTGAAGTACCTGACTTCGATCTGAGCGTAGAAAATGCTACATTTGGTAAAAGATCCGGATAGAATATGAGAACATCGACCGATATCCAGCCAATGCCCCAAACCTTAGAGGAATTCATGGTTTGGGAACCCAATGACGGCTATAAGTATGAGTGGAACGACGGCGAAATTATCCGATTTGAACGCATGAAAAAAAAGCATCTTTTACTGCTTAGAGCTCTCAGTCGCTTATTTGCTAGTACGGAAGCTTACCGACTAGGTGGAGAACTGATTCAGGAGCAGGATGTATGGCTAACGGGTATTCAAATGCGTCGTCCCGACCTGGCCTATTTCAGTGGCCAACAGATTGACAATAGTATGCTTTTGGCGGATGAACCTATTCCTGCCTTTGCGATCGAAATCATTTCCCCCACCGACGACGCCATCAAAGTCGATGAGAAAGTAGCGGAATATTTTAAGGCCGGCGTGCAGGTGGTTTGGCACATTTATCCGGAAAACGAGTCCGTGTATGTATACACATCCCGCAGGAATGTCGTAATCTGCATAGAGCATGACCTGTGCTCCGCCCAGCCTGTTTTGCCTGATTTTGAAATACGCGTGAATGATTTATTTGCCCTGCCGCAGGTAGGGTGAAATATAGGAATTAAGTTCAATGGGCCGCGGGAAATCATCCGCGGCCTTTTGATTTTTAGGCTTCTAAGAATGTGCTGTATGACACAGCCTTCCGAATATGAAATCAATTGATAATCTCCCCTTTGTTATTAGCCAACTTTTCACGGAAATTTTGGAGTTGCTCAGGGGTTTGACGCGCCCAATCGATCAATTCGCCAACGATTTTCAGCGGAGCATGGGAGCGATAGGAACGGGTCAGATTGCCGGGAAATTTTTTGTCTGTAACATTCGGGTCATTTTCAAAATCTCCCGTTGGTTCAACGATATAGACACGTTCACGTCCCTCACCTTTCGCTAATGAAGCCGCTAGCCCCGCCCCATTGACCAGGGCGGTAAAATAGATGTGGTTCATTTTGAGTTCGGGTTGGTAATTAGAAGTACCCCCGGCGGTCAGCAAATCACCTACCTGCAAATCGGCTTTCGTTCCGTGATAAAAGGGGCCTTCGTCAGAAGGGGTACCTTCCAACGAAGCGGCCAGTTTATAATACTTTTTTGCCTCATCCGAGTTTCCCAATGCCTCCTGGCATTTAGCAATATTTGAGTATAGCGTTGGAAAAGCACTCTTCGCCGATTCATTATCTGCCTTTAAGGCACAATCCAAAGCCGTTTCGAGCCATTTCAATTGGTCGGAATTATTGTGTTGATGTCGGGCTACGTAATGAGCAGCGATAAATTTTTCAAAGTCGTTCGTCGCTTCGTTCCAGGCTTGAAGAAAGAGTGTACCTGCCTCTTCGGGTTTGCCTGCGTCTTCCAGGGCCATACCTTGCAGGCAGCGTTGAACGATTGGGTTGTGGGGGGTGAATTCCATTTTCTAATTATTTTTTGCTGTAAATAATTATGATGTGAGCTTTTTGACTTGCTTGTCAATATAATCATTGGCTATTTCTTGAATGGTACATTCAAAAGTATCATTAAGACCTTCTGCGTTTGAAAGCCAAACTTTCTTTTCTAAGAAAATCTTTTCTGTAAATTCAGAGTTAGTACGATATTTATATAGTGTTCTAATGATTCAATTTTTTTAATGGAATGGTTCAACAAATATACTTGACCTATGAATTTTCTTTTTCAATTTATGTTTCTCCAAGGTGTCCTTAAGAACATCTATAAACCAATCCTGAGCTGTCGGTGAAACGTAAAGTTTATTTATTAGTGTTTTTATATTGACATTCATTGGAATGCCGAATTTGCTGTCTGCCTTGAAATTTTTATAGATTGCTCGAACTTCTTTTTCATGCTCAAAAGACCTTCGTTTAAACCAAAACGATTCATTAATTCCCTCAAATCGGTTGGAATAATCAATATAGTTTATACTCCCAATACTAATTGACGGATTTCTATTTAATGCTCTATACAATTTGTCATAAGTCGTTTGAATTGCGATACCTTCTGACATGTTTTTAGTATAGAGTTTCCACATTGCTTCTGATTCAAAAGGATTCTCATGCCAACAATTTATAAATGTCAGTTTTAAGTCGGACTTTCCACCTTCGTCAAGCTGCTTTAAAAGTCTTTTGGCTTCCTTCCTAATCTCCGAATCACTTTTATTAAAATCAACTCCATCTGGTGGGTTCTTATATGATTGTTCGAAAAATTCCAAATAGTACTTGTTCCATTTAGTTTTATTTTTCTTAATTCCTTTTGCTCCTTCAAACGGGTCTTCGAACCTGTCCGCTCTGGTGAAAAACAAAGATTGCGAACTCAATAGAGAAACAAATTTTGTAAAATCCATGAAACGCCAAAGAACTGTTTCCTTACTCGGGATTTCATATGGACGATTCTGGTATGAGTGCCTAATGATTGTTTCTTTCAGATTCTCAGAGCAGCAGTCGCCAACATAAATAAGTTTTTGAGATTTTGTATAACCTAAATGAGTTCTGTCATGATTTTGAAATTCTTTTCCACATAGCGTACAGGCATCATGATTTTCTTCAATGAACCTTCTGGTCTTGACGGTATGTTTCAAAGTCATTTTCTGCATGTTGCTTTTAGGTTGCTGCTAACGTTTCTCGGCTTGGCGATGTGGCGAAAATTTAGCACAAAAGTTAAATAGAATTACTACTGTTGAACCTGGTACATATTTTTCATAGAAGGATTTCAGCCGCCATATTGCCAAACCGATGTTGGTGGCAGTTTTTTTTGTCTATTTTTCATTTTTGATAATATCTCTAACTTCCATCAGAGCAAAACCAAGTAAATTTAGTCCATTCCAACATTTGGGATTTTCTGCTTTGTCACTGTCGACTGTCAATCCAATACCCCAAATTCTGTCGACTGGACTTGCCTCTACTAAAACTCTTTCTTTTGTGTTTAGTAAAAATTCTTTCAAGTCTTTATGTTGGGTAAATTTTTCCAAACTTCCTCTAACAACTATTTCAAACCTTTTGTTATTCCAAGTCGTGTCGTCAAAATTTCGCACTTGTCTGCCCAAAGCTTTTGCTTCTGCTGGTGATTTCGCAATAATTATTTTGTCATAAATTTCTTTGTCGTCAAACAAAAGTGCTTTTTGTGCCATCATCCAATGTTCAGCAGTATTAAATTTCACTTTGTCAACGATAAAAGGTGAAGTCCACCATTGACTAAAACACGATGATGTTAATTCGCCACTTTTACTTTTTTGATGTCCCCAAAAAAATAAATATTTTGTTCGCTTTCCTTTTTCAAAATTGTCTATTAGCCATTCTAAATTGTATGTCATCTTGTGTGGTCTTATCAAATTTTCATTTCGGTTGGTGTCGCTCGTAAAATTGCCACAAACTCATGAATATACACAAGTTTTGCAGTATTTTCTGTATTCTTTGGTACTATTTCTATATTTTGTTGTATTATAGGGGCCGTACTTATTTTTATAAAAGCAGCACTACTCAAATCGTCGTCCCTCCATCGGCCGTATAAATCCCCCCCGTGCAATACCCCGAAGCCGGTGAGGCCAGAAACAGCGCCAGACCGGCGATTTCTTCCACGGTACCCATGCGGGCGATGGGTAGGTGCTTCGTGAAGCGAGCGAGCGTTTTTTCATCTTCCCACAACGCCTGACTGAACTTCGTCTTGATCAGTCCGGGACAAATGGCGTTCACGCGGATGCCATCGACCCCTAGTTCTTTGGCGAATACCTTGGTGAGCATATTGAGCGCTGCTTTGGTGACGCTGTACATGCCCAGTCCGGGATCGGGCGTGAGGCCCGCGATGCTGCTGATGTTGATGATGCTGCCGCCGCCCCGTGCCTTCATACTGGGCTGCACCAGTTTGGTCAGTTCCAGGGGCGACTTCACGTTGATCTGCATGATTTTCTCAAACGCGCTTTCCGGAAATTCCAGGGTAGGTCCGTAGTGCGGATTGGCCGCTGCATTGTTGACCAGAATATCCACGCCGCCGTAGGTTTCGATGGTTTTTTCTACGAGCGCTTTCAGTTGTTCGCTGTCGCCTACGTGGGCGGCGATGGCCGTGATGTCGGCCCCTTGTTGCCGCATGTCTTCGGCGAGGGCGTCGAGGTCGGCTTGCTTGCGGCTGCTGATGACGACCTGCGCTCCGGCTTCAGCCAGGAAACGGGCGATGGCTTCACCGATGCCCTTGCTGGCTCCGGTGACGAGGGCAACCTTGCCGGTGAGATTGAATGTGTCCAATGATAGAGTGATAAAATGAGTGAATAAGGCACAAAGGCACATAGAGACAAAGGCAAAGAGAATTTTCGATCAAAGTAACAGTCTCCCTACCCTTGACCGTTAACCCTTAACCTCTATCCATTTGCTGTGATCCAGTCGATGATGATATTGGCGCGCGCGCCGGTTTGGCCGGTGCTGGGGCAGGTACCTTCGCCCCGTAGCTCGGCTACGATGGTTTCGATGAGCGGCTGCTGCACGTGTTCCGGGTAGGGTAGGTCGATTACCTCCGTATGATCCTGGGTTTCGACGGTGATGGTGAATTTCTCGAAAAACGAAAACGTGATTTTTCCCAGGGTACCCAGCAGGTAGGCTTCGTCGATGCGGTGGCGCTTGCTGCCCGTAAAGCACCAGCTGCCACTGCCTACTACGCCCGATTCAAACTCAAAATTAGCCATGACCACATCATCGGCCGCGTACAACCCGGCCTGGTTGCGGGAAATTCCGCGCGCGGTTTTGATGGGTCCCAGCGCATATTCCAGGAAATCAAACTGATGCGAGGCCAGATCATGGAAGTGCCCACCGCCGGAAATCTCAGGGTCGACGCGCCAGCGGGGCTGAGCGTTTTCACCTACCTCTTCGGGATAGGGTGGCCAATGGAGGGTAATATTTACCAACCGGATATCGCCGATCGCTTTCTGGTCGATGAGTTCTTTCAATTTTACGAAGTAGGGTAGGGTACGTCGGTAGTAAGCCACAAACAAAGGAACCCCCGTCTCGTGGCTCACGCGCACCATTTCGGCGCATTCGGCGGCGTTGCGGGCCATCGGTTTTTCCAC
Organism: Salmonirosea aquatica; assembly: GCF_009296315.1. Taxonomy (NCBI): domain Bacteria; kingdom Pseudomonadati; phylum Bacteroidota; class Cytophagia; order Cytophagales; family Spirosomataceae; genus Salmonirosea; species Salmonirosea aquatica. The sequence goes on along the minus strand of NZ_WHLY01000002.1, from coordinate 116,136 downwards.
GTACACGGGTTTTCCCAATCGCAGGGCTTTCAGCGTGTAGTCTTCGTGCGAGCCGGGCGGCGTAGCAATGTAAATGGCATTGACTTCGGGATCGTTCAGGAGCAAATCGGCATCGTCGTACCATTTGGGTACGTTATGCCGACGGGCGTAATCGGCGGCTTTTTCGCCATCGCGCCGCATGACGGCTACGAGTTCCGAATGCGGAATTTTATTGAAAGCCGGGCCGCTTTTTTTCTCGGTGACGTCACCGCAGCCGATGATACCCCATTTGATTTCTTGCATAGTATACAAAGAGATTAAGTGAATTATGATTAAGTGAATAAGTCGTCTGCCAGGGTAGGACATCTTGCCAGTCCCTACCATCTTTATTCTACGGTTTGAAAAAGGTTATTGAGCGATTCGGCCAGGGTAGGGTGGGCAAATACGCCGTCGCGAAGTTCGGTATAGGGTACCTTGCCCATCATCGCGATCTGGAGCATGGCCATCATTTCACCGCCTTCCATGCCCAGCATCGCTGCCCCGAGTATTTGATCGGTGTCGGGATCGATCAGTACCTTGAGCAGGCCGTTGGTACGGTCCATTTCGTAGGCACGGGCTACCTTGGTCATGGGCATGGAAGCTATTTTTACGGGCTGGTTTTTCTTTTTGGCTTCTTTTTCCGACAAACCGATCCGTCCGAGCTGAGGATCGGTAAAAACCGTATAGGGTACCCTACGGCCTGCGATGGTGGCGTTCCCCTTTTCCAGCAGATTCTGTTTTATGATGCGATAATCGTCGTACGAAATATGCGTGAACTCCGGCCCGCCTTTGATGTCGCCCAGCGCGTAAACGCCGGGTTGGGTGGTTTCCAATCGGTCACTGACCTTGATGTACCCTTTCTGATCCACTTCGATTCCAGCGGTATCCAGGTGCAGCGTGGCGGTATTGGGGGTAGTGCCGATGGCCAGTAGCAAATGCGAGCCCAGTACCTTGCTGGTTTCTTGGTCATGTTGAAGCGCTACCGAAATAGCTCCGGATTCGGTTAAGTGGACGCCCGTCACGGCAGTACCCAGATGTACCTTGATACCTTCCTGCTGCAAAATATCCGTCAGTTCCTGCGCAATGTCCTCATCTTCCCGGCTCAGCAATTGCTTTCCTTTTTCAATGATCGTCACCTTGCTGCCAAAGCGCCGGAACATCTGGCCGAATTCGAGGCCAATGTACCCCCGCCCAGGATAATCAGATGCTCCGGAAGTTCTTCCAGATCCATCATCGTCACCGCCGTAAGGTAGGGTACCTGATCCAGACCATCCAATTCGGGCCGGGCGGGATGGGTACCGGCATTGATGAAAATATGGTCGGCGGTGAGTCGGGTACTGCCACCCTCGCTGAGGGCTACATCGATTTGTTTGGGTCCGGCAAAAGCCGCCTCGCCCCGGATGAATGTAATATTTGGGGTACTATCGAGTTTCTCTGCGATGTCTTCCCTTGAACTTTCCACCAGATCGTCCTTACGCTTTTTTACGGCTTTATAGTCTACCTCGACAGGCCCGGTACGTACCCCATAGTCATCCGATCGGCGGGCCAGGTGGGCCACTTCGGCGGAAGCAAGAAGTGTTTTGGTGGGCGTGCAGCCGTAATTGACGCAGCTACCCCCTACGTGTTTCCGCTCGATGATGGCGGTTGTCCAACCCGCTTCGGCCAGAGCCAGGGCCAACGGCTTGCCAGCTTGCCCGACCCCAATGATAATTGCGTCGAATTTTGTTGGAATTTCTGAATTCATGGGAAGTAAATTAGCAGGGAAATGGCCCCGAAGGAAGGGAAAAGCCCTTTTTGTAGTGGTACATTGACTTGATGACGACAAGATACACGGATTGCTTCTAAACACAAATTAGTAAACTCTTCCAGCCCCAGGCTTTTTAGATAGCCGCCGCCACGTACCCCCCTACTTTTACGTACTAGTTGCAAAGAACCCCGATCGAGGAACCGTTTTCTGCTACGGAATAGGTAAATTTAGATCGTTGGGGAACGGGTGCCCAGTCATTCATCGGATAATCAGAAAATTCATGAAAGAATTTTACATCGTACTGGCGCTGGTCGCAGGAATTGCCCGCCTGGGTTTCGGGCAGGCAACCTGCGCGAACATCGGCTTCGAAGACGGAACCATGAACGGATGGGTACCCACCAATGGCTCCGTTTCCGACATCAACCAGCGCACCGAGTACCTCGACGAAGCACCGGGCATTTTCGAAAACGGCCATCTGATTACCCAATTGAGCGACGGCAACGATCCCAAGGTATTCAATGAGCCCATTCCGATGGTGGCACCAGGCAGTACCCATTCTATCCGAATCGGCAACGTGACGCGGGGTAGCCGCTTCGACCGCATCAGGACTTCCTACGTGGTGACTCCCGATAATGTACTGCTTCAGTATAAGTTTGCGGTCATATTGCAATTTCCCAATCATCAGCCCTTCCAGCAGCCGGGTTTTAGCATCAAGGTGACCAATGAAGCCAATGCGGTGCTGGCCTGTAATTTCTACGAGGTAACGGCCGCGGCTTCCATCAGCGGCTTTCAGGTACAGGGCGACATCCGGTACCGCAACTGGACGGCCGGGGCGTTGGATTTGCGGGATTACGTAGGGCAGCGTATTACGGTAGAAGTGACCGTGCATGGCTGCACGGAGCGGCGGCATTTCGGCTATGCCTATTTCGATGCCCAGTGCGTCAAGGCGGAGGTGACGCCTCAACTGTACTGCCCGGCCTACGACAAAACCATGACCCTTAAAGCCCCCGAAGGGTTCGCTTCCTACCGCTGGAGCAACGGAGCCTCCGGTCAGAACGTCAATATTGTACCCAAAGCGGGTGAAACGTATTGGGTCAAGGCGCGGCCCTTTTCCAGTCTCAGTAACGATTGTGAGTTTCAGTTCGATCACGTAGTGAAGGTACCCCTGGCCGAAGAACCCGCCCGGGAGTCGGTGACCATCTGCGAAGGCGATGGCTACGCGGTCGGGGACTCGGTCTACCGAAATGCCGGTACCTTCCTTACCCGCATCCGACGGGGGGAGGGGATCTGCGACAGCGTGGTGCTTACTACGGTCCGGGTTACTCTACTGGCCCGTAGTACACAATCCAAAAGCATCTGCGAGGGCGAAAGCTTCGTCGTCGGTACGGATGTGCTCACCGCGACCGGAAAGTACGATACCCGCTTTCCGCGCAACCCGCCCCTATGCGACAGTATCGTGACTACGAATCTGGAAGTACGGAAACTCACGCTGGAGCTCACACCTGATGTATACATTCGCACGGAAGACAGCACCCGATTAAACGTCAATGTGTTGCCGGGAGGGAATTATACCTATGACTGGGCCGCTGCGAATGGACTTTCCTGTGCTACTTGTCCGACTACCTGGGCGCGCCCACCCGAAACCACCCAATACACCGTCACGGTAGCCGACCGTGACCTGAATTGCCGGGCCTCGGCTTCGGTGCGGGTGTCGGTGGGAGTATGCACGGTATTTGCTCCCAACGCCTTCACTCCGAATGGCGATGGCTACAACGATATATTTTTTCTGGAAGGCTCGGCCTGCGTAGAGCTGATCAACGAATTAGTTATCTATGACCGCTGGGGGGAGGTAATTTATCACGTCAGGGATTTTCCCCCTTCCGAGCCTGACTTTGGATGGGATGGCATGTATAAGGGCGTGAAAGTTGAGCCCGGGGTGTACCCCTACCGGGCGGTGGTTGCCTACCGCACCGGGACTGTAAACGAACGCCATGGCGTCGTTACACTGATCCGATGAGGGGGTACCTCTTCGCCGCCTCGAGCGGTAACAGGCCCTGGGTACAGGTACCACTCCAAAAAATTATTAATGCAATTTTAATCCTTCAAAGCTCCCGGAACGCAACAACTTCCCCCCGCAGCGCGTACTAGTGAGTACAATCAATTATCTATGAAAGACTACGGATCGACCCGTCGGTGCGGCCGGACAACTTAACAAATGTCTGGCTGCACCGGCCAATCGATCCAAAGTCTCTATTCAATTACCATTCATGGACCGACTAGAATTCCTGAAAACCCTGGGCTTCCGGGGTCCCGCGCTGATGGCCCTGCTAACTTCCTGTGTCAACCAGGAAGACACCGTGATCGAGGCCCTGAGCCTGCAAAACCAGACCCAAACAGCCACGCCCGTAACGACACCCGATACCAGTGGTACCACAACTCCAACCCCAGTGACGAGTACGGTGAAGTTGAATTCATCCGCGACCATCAGTACCGAAGCTTTGAACGCCATCAAGAGTCCTAAACTCAAAATCGACCTGACCCAATCGGCCAATGCGGCCCTATTGAAAGTGGGGGGTACCTGCGGAGCAGTGGCATTGTGGTGGCGCAATCCTCCGCCGGGGTACTAGTAGCCGCTACTCAGACTTGCACGCATGAGCCTAAAAAGCAGATTATTTTCAATAAAACAGAGTTTTACTGCACGGATCATGGCGCCCGTTTCAGCCTGACGGGAAGTCCTTTGAACACAATCACCCGCAAGGCTCTGACGGTCTATAAAGTAGCTACCGATGGCAATACGGTGGTGGTGTATTGAAGGAAACGTCTGCTAGTGAAAGACCGACCCAGAGACATTACCACTACCTGCACCAGAGTATTGATTTACAATAAATAGTATTTAACTAACCTGACTACTCGTTAAAAATTACCTATGAAAACCATCATCGTTTCCCTGCTTTTCCTGCTGTGCGGCCCCACTATGGAGTGGAAGCTCGATTTTAAAGCCGCAAAAACCGAAGCCGTTGCGACCCATAAAATGATCCTGCTCAATTTTTCGGGGTCTGACTGGTGCGGGCCGTGCATCAAATTGAAAAAGGACGTGTTCGAATCGGCAGAATTTGAGGCCTATGCTTCCCAGAACCTGGTATTGTTGCGGGCGGACTTTCCCCGGCAGAAGAAAAACCAACTACCCAAAGAACAGGTGGCGCTCAATGAAGCACTGGCCGAGCAATACAACCCCAAGGGTACCTTCCCGCTGACGGTACTACTGGACGAAAAGGGAAAGGTCGTCAGGGAGTGGGAGGGGTACCAGCCCTCCGTTTCGGGCTTTATTGGGGAGATTTCAAAAGCTGGCGGTACCAAATAAACGTACGTTCCGACATTCAGGTTATTATACAATTAAACACTCACCTGTTTCTCCCTTGCCGACTTCCGACTTTCCGCAGCTTCACAAGCGTACGGAGCGCCTAATGGGCAATCGCTTCGAGATTGGCCTAGTAGCCGACCAGGAAGAGTGGGCACAGGCGCAGATTGAAGAGGCGATTGTCGAAATCCGGCGTATCGAGCGCTTGCTGACGACGTTTAGTGACGATAGTCAGACCCAGTTCATCAACCAGAATGCAGGGATACGACCCGTAGCGGTTGACGCCGAGGTGTTCGATTTAATTGCGCGTGCCTGCCGGCTTTCCGATTTGACCCAGGGAGCCTTCGACCTGTCGTACGGCTCCATCGACCAATCACTGTGGAACTTCGACCAGCACATGACCGCCCTGCCTTCGCCCGAAACAGCCCGGGAAATGGTACGGCTGATCAATTACAAAAACATAATTCTGGATAGGGAAAAGCAGACGATATTTTTGGCAGAAAAAGGTATGAGGATTGGGTTTGGCGGAATAGGCAAGGGCTATGCCGCCGAAATGGCCAAAAGACTCTTAATTCGAAAGGGAGTTACCAGCGGAGTAGTCAACGCCTCGGGCGACCTCACCACCTGGGGGCTACGTCCCGACGGGAGCCCGTGGACTATTGGTCTGGCCGATCCCGACGCTAAGGATCAGCCATTTTCGTACCTGGAAATCAGTGGCCTGGCCGTTGCTACATCGGGTGACTACGAAAAATTCGTGACGATTGGTGGCAAAAGGTACTCCCATACCATCAATCCCCGCACGGGGCTGCCCGTTACAGGCATTAAAAGTGTGACGATTATTTCGCCCAACGCCGAGCTTTCCGATGCCCTGGCCACGCCTGTATACGTCATGGGCCCCCGCGTGGGACTGGACCTGATCAATCAGATGCGGGATATTGCCTGCGTCATCATTGACGATCGGAACCAGGTGTTTTGTTCGGATTCTATAGTGGTAAAGGGGTAGGTGATACGGATTTATCAACAACCGGCTTTCAGCTAAAAAAAATGAAAATAACGAACCTGCTAAAATTCAGTGCATTCCTGCTACTCCTAAGCGTATCGTCCTGCGTGACGGTGAAGGAATACCAGAAAAACAAGCTCAACGACTCGGAAATGGATTTGGCCGCCCGCAAAGCCGAGAAATTCGAGCAGGGCTTTTACCTCTACCGGGAGGGTGCCTCCGGGGCCAATGGTGGCAAGAGTGGCGGTGGCTGCGGCTGTAATTGATACCCTGAACGTACTTCCTTTTCATGAAAAAAATAATCATAAGCGTCGCCGCTTTAATGTTCCAGCTAAGTGTGGCCCGAGCCCAGGCTCCCGACAGCACCGCAGCCGATTATCAGGCCCGGAAACTGAAAATTTCGGAAGTCAATCTGGTGTCAAGCTACTACAATCAGGATGGCAACAACTCGGCCATTACGGGCGGGATCGGAACCGAAAAACTCTTCGATGTGGCCAATTCGCTGGAATTGAAACTGACGAAAACCGACCGGCGGCAGCGGATCCATACCTTTTCCGGGGAGTTTAATATAGACTATTACTCCTCGGCTTCGCAGGACAATATCGACCCGCTGACAATTTCCGGTGCCTCCCGTACCGACACACATGTCTATCCGTCGATTTCCTGGAATGTCCAGGATCCCCGTTCCCGCACAAGCCGGGGTATAAGTGCTTCGTATTCCACCGAGTACGATTATACCTCGTATGGGCTGAACCTCCATTTTGCCAAGACTTCAAAGGATAAAAACCGCGAGGTCACGCTGAAAGCGGGGGTTTTTCTGGATACCTATGAGGCCATCCTACCCTCGGAGCTGCGGCCCAGTGGATACAGTTCGGGGGCGGAGGGCGACAGGGCCAATCTGTATTACAAGCCACGCAATACCTACAACGGATCGTTGTCGCTTTCGCAGGTGGTCAACAAGCGACTGCATCTGCTATTCATCATCGAGCCCACCTACCAGGAGGGATTGTTGAGTACGCCCTTTCACCGGACGTATTTTACGGATGGACAGGAAAAAGTGGAAAAGCTACTGGGCAGCCGGGTCAAGGTACCCCTCGGAGTACGGAGCAGCTATTTCCTGGGTGACCGGACGGTCATCCGGACGTTTTACCGCTTCTACGTCGACAATTGGGGGATGAAGGCGCACACCTTTTCGCTGGAGGTACCCTTTAAAATCACCCCCTTCTTTTCGCTCAGCCCGTTTTACCGGTTCAATTCCCAGAGCGCGGTACGGTACTTTGCACCCTATGCGCAGCATGATCCGAACACTACCTACTACACCAGCGATTATGACTTATCGACCTTCCAGAGCCATTTCGGTGGGCTGGGCGTCAGGATTGCGCCACCGGGCGGGGTGATGGGAATTCAGCACTTCGGGGCGCTGGAAATCCGGTACGGGCATTATTACCGCACGGCGGGCACGGGTATGAATGCCAATATGATTACCCTGGCGGCAAAATTCAAATAACAAAGCGCCTGGGCTAACGGTGGCTCTTCAGTCTAGAATTCCTTGTCGCCAAACTCGTTTCCGGGTAGTTTTGCGCGTTTACTCAGCTGCCGGAACGTGTAGCTGAGGTTGATGAGGAAGATGTCCTTTTCCTGAATGTAGTTGGTAGTAGTGAAAAAATCACGTCCCCGGGTGGTGATTCGCTGCTCGTTCGTAGGCAGGAAACCCAGGCCTATGTTCTGCCATTGCGCCAGAACCGTCAGGCGGTTGTTCAGTAGCGTCTTTTTCAACGAAAGATTCGGAGTTAAAAAGCGCGAGTCTTCACCTTGCGCCGTAATACGTTGTGAGAGGTAATTGACGGTGGCCTGCAACGAAAGCGACGGGGCGATTTGTAAAGTGGTATTGGCATTGATGGAATACACCCAGGCCGCCCGGTCAAAAGCCACAACACCCTCGAACAACTGCCCTTCCTGTGAATAGCGGTACACGGTGCCCCCCAGGTAAAATTTCCAGGCTTTTGTAAGTTTCAGGTCCGCCGCCAGCTCTAGACCTACCCGCTGGGCCAGCCCGGCATTGGTGAAGATGCGGTTCAGAATGGTATCGGCGTATACCTTGTTGACACGATTGATCACATGCTGGATACTCTGGTAGTAGGCAGTGACTAGTACAGTACTGTTGCCCACCATTTTGCTAACTCCTGTTTCAGCCAGGTTCACAAATTCTGGTCGCAGGGTAGGGTCTCCCTGTTCGAGCGTTTCGGAGTGTTCGCGCTCGGGTAGGGGATTCAGCGCAAAATTATTATTACGCTGCACCCGACGGCTGAATCCCGCCCGCCACGATAATCCTTCCTGCGACTTATACAATACATTGAACGACGGAAACAGGTTATTGAGCGTCAGTGCGTAGGTCTGGTTGCTGGCATTATTCACTAGATCCCGAACGGCGTGTTCGTAGCGCAAGCCCAGCGTGTACTCTACGGTGGATTTGGTGGCGGCGAATTGCGTGTAGAAACTGTGGATGCGATTCGTGATGACAATCAACCCCGAAAATTCAGGAATAGGAACCAACGGCATCCGGTTGCCATACTGCTCGCGGTACCGGTAATCGCCCCGGTCTTCCTGAGTACGATACTGGTACCCGGCTTCCAGTTTGCCGCCCCAAAGGGGCAGGCTTCCGTCCACATTGGCTCGGAAATTCTGAATCGGTCGATCCGTGGTGGTGAGTGTGTATTGCAATGTATCGCGGTAGTCGGAGCGGTTGAGATTCCGGTTTTTGGTAAAACCACTGATTTGATCGTACTCGTACAACACCCCGGCGCTGAGGGTACCTTTGTTCCGGTAGGTATGCGTGTAATCAAGATTGGCGGTATAGAATTGCCCCTTTTTACGAACAAGATTGCTGTTAAAATAAGAGGTACGCCCGGTCACTTGTCCAGTCCGAACGTTGGTAGTCGTGTTATCATAAAAAATATCGGCCAGCCGGTCTTCGGTGCGCTGGCTCTGGAAGAGCCCCAGATTCCAGGTATTGAATGCATTGGGTACAAAAGCTACCGCCAGCCGATTCGTGTAGGTGTAGCGGTCGAAGCTACGCTCGCCTGCGGAGGGAAAATGGGTGTGCCGATTGCCAATCACAGTGCTGACATCCCCCACGCGCCGCCCGGCGATGTCGTTGCGGAGGTAGGCTGAGCTGAGCGTAAAGTCCCACACTTTTGAGCGGTAGTTGAGGGTGCCATCCAAGGCGTGTCGCTGGGGTTTCTTGGCATTGCCAAAATCACTCACGCTGGGCAAACCCACCAGTCCGTTCAGCTGGGCCGACCAGCCCGTATCGGCTCCGGTCCGGGTGATGATCGCGATGATACCCGCCTTGCCGTCGGGATCGTAGCGAGCGTTGGGCGTGGTGATAACTTCGATGGACTCGATGGAATTGGCCGGAAGCTGATTGAGCAGGGTACCCAGGTTGGCCTGCACGGGTTTGCCATTGAGGAGCACCAGAAATCCATTGGCTCCGCGCAGGCTCACATCCCCTTCGGCATTGAGAGTCAGGCCGGGTAAGTTGCGCAGTACATCGGTAGCTGTCCCGCCCGCTGCCCCTTGAAACTGCGCAGCGCGGTAGGTCTGTCGGTCGGCCTTCATAAGTACCTCCGCTCGCTGCCCGGTTACGCGTACCTCATCGAGCAGTTTGGATTCTACCTCAATCAGCAAGGTACCTACCTCGGTAGTGCGTCCGCCCTGCACGATAAGTTCAGTTGTAGTGGATTGATAGCCCGCATAAAAGGTCCTGATTGTGTAGCGGCCGGACCTGGGGTTTTGAATAAGGTAACGCCCGGTCGTGTCGGTAATGGCACCGCTCAGCGCCACTGAATCAGTAGCGGTGTAAAGCGCCACACTTACGAAAGGCACGGGCTGGCGGCTAGTTTTGTCGAGTACCAGGCCGCTGATTTGGGCGTAGGACTGAAAACCGAAACTAAAAAGCAGGGCTATTCCCGCCAACAGATATTTTGTAAGTGCAAGGGTAGGTGTCTTTTTTTGAACGAATTGTGCCGGCTGCATTGCTTCCAGAGTGGGAAAGGGGTACCCGGCAAAATTGGTACAACGAGGAAGGTAATCCGTGGTACAAATGAAAATACTTTGGTATCAGCCTGTCCCGCTTCGGAACGCCTGGGGCGTTGGGCCGACGTACTTTTTAAAGTACTTGACAAAGTAGGAAGGATCGGTGAAATTGAGGGAAAAGGCTATTTCAGAAACCGTCAGGTCGGTGTAGAGCAGGAGGCGCTTCGACTCGGCAATAACAAATTCCGCCATCAGATCGGCGGCCGCCTTGCCGATCGCCCGCTGGCAGGCCATGTTAAGGTTCTGCGGAGAAACATTCAGAATCTCTGCGTAATGGCTCACCGTATGCTTCAACCCATTGTCGTCATGCAGTAGCTGAATGAAAGCCTGGGCGGTACCCGCTTTCCGTTCTTGCTGCTTGACAAAAGGAGACGAAACCAGCAAAATCTTGGCCAGTAGGGCTTTCAACAATCCTTCAATGACGGTAAACGAGTTTTCTCCATGTACCCCGATTTCTTCAGTCATCAGAGCCAGCGTTCCTTCGATCATGGCATTCTCACGTACCTGCAGACAACTCTGACCGCTGATTTTGGTAAAAAGCGATTTAAGTTCGCCGTCCAGACTTTTTTCGATAAAAGCCTTTTTCACCAGAACCACATACCCCTCCGGTTCTGAGTCGAGCTGCCAGTAATGCACCTGTTCCTGCCGCACGATATGGATCACTGGCGGTTCGATGGGATATTCCATGGAGTCAATACCGTGCATGCCGGTACCTTCCGAGAGATAAATCAATTCAAGGTAGCTATTGTGCTTGTGGGGATTGGTGCGCCGGACATTCTTACGGAATGGGGCCACCTTGATGGTACGTTCTGTTTCAATTTTGGTTTTGATGACAAGTTGGGTAGCCATGGCAGTTGGACGGGGCCGGTAAAACTGGCGTGTGTTTAATGAACCTATTCGTAATCCTGGTCCGTACATTGAAATGTTTTCCAGGGGGTACCTTGTAAGGATGAAGATTCCGAGGCAAACTACCCGGATTATTTTCATTTTTTTAATGCATTCGGATAGAATTGGGATTATTGATCAGGGTACCCGCTGAATCCGTCGGCCTGCAATTCCCAAAAAAATCCCGGCACATTCCGAAAAGGGTTCTATTTTTGCTGAATAGCGTTTGTCCGGTCCCGCAACTGCAACCGAATCAAAATGACTGAACCCAACTCAATGCAAGATTCTGAAACCGAAGGCCTGCCGCCCTTCGTCAAGACCTGGCGGCAGATGTACGTCATCATCACAGGCGTACTGGTACTGCTCATCGTTCTGTTTTATGCCTTTATGATCCACTTCCAATGAGCTACCTCGACTGGATTGTGTTGGCTTTGTCGCTTACGTTTATCGTGGGTTATGGTATTTACCGTAGCCGCGAAAACAAAAACATCGGTTCCTACCTGCTGGCCGACCAGTCGCTGCCGTGGTACCATGTGACCTTGTCGCTGATGGCTACCCAGGCTAGCGCCATTACGTTTCTTTCGGCTCCGGGACAGGCCTATACCGACGGAATGCGTTTCGTGCAGTTCTATTTCGGATTGCCTTTCGCCATGATCGTATTGTGTATCACGTTCGTGCCGAAATTCCACCAACTTAAAGTTTTTACGGCCTATGAGTACCTTGAGGGACGTTTTGACCTCAAAACCCGAAGCCTGACCGCAGGACTTTTCCTGTTACAGCGTGGCCTTTCCACGGGCCTTTCTATCTATGCGCCCTCCATCATTCTCTCGGCTATTTTGGGCTGGGATATCATGTGGACCAATATCATTTCGGGTGGGCTTGTGATGCTTTACACCGTGACGGGTGGAGCCAAAGCCGTTTCCCACACGCATTTGCAACAAATGGGGATCGTCACGCTGGGAATGGTAATCGCGGGTATTACGGTGGTGAAGCTGTTGCCTGATGACGTATCGTTTACCGATGCATTACATGTGGCGGGAAAGATGGGCAAAACCAATGTCATTGATTTCACCTTCGATCTGAATAACCGCTACAATGTGTGGTCGGGTATCATAGGCGGGTTTTTTCTGCAGCTTTCCTATTTCGGCACCGATCAGTCGCAGGTGGGTAGGTACCTCACGGGTAGCTCGATTGGCCAAAGTCGATTGGGGCTGGCGATGAACGGCCTGTTGAAGATTCCTATGCAGTTTCTTATCCTGATGGTCGGGGCGTTGGTATTCGCATTTTATCAATTCACTACCCCACCGATGTTTTTCAATCAGGTGAAGGTAGAGCAGGTGATGGAAACCCCCTACGCTCCCGAATACCAGAAACTGGAAGACCGCCACGCTTTGTTGCAAAGCGAAAAACGCCCCCACGTACGGGCGCTGACGGAAGCCCTGGAAAAAGACGATGAAGCGGCCATAGACCGCGAACGTACCTACTTGGGCGCCGCCGAGGAAAAAGTGCAGGCCGTGCGTCAGGAAGCCCAGGATCTGATCTCGAAAGCCAACGGCGAAGAGACCAACGATGTGAATTACGTTTTTCTCCGCTTCGTGATCGACTACCTCCCGGCGGGGCTGGTGGGGCTACTCATCGCCGTAATCTTGCTCGCCTCGATGGGCTCCGTGGCGGCGGCTTTCAACTCGCTGGCTTCCACTACTATCATTGACGTATTCCGGCGGTCGGTCAGCAAAGATGGTTCCGATGCATACTACGTAAAGGCTTCTCGCTGGGCTACCTTCGGCTGGGGCGTTTTCTGTATCGTGGTAGCCCAGTACGCTAGCCGGTTGGGTAGCATGATCGAGGCTGTGAATGTGCTGGGGTCGCTTTTCTACGGGGTGATTCTGGGCGTTTTTCTCGTTGCTTTTTACTTCAAATCCATTGGTAGTCGGGCTGTGTTCTGGGGAGCCATCATCGGCGAGTTTTTTGTGGTGGCCAGCTATTGGCTCGAGTTAACGGCCTTTCTATGGTTGAATCTGATCGGCTGTGCCCTGGTGATCGGCATCGCCTGGATCATCGAAAAAGGCTGGCCACAACGCGAGCTGGATACTCTGGATTAAATTTACTGATTTTTGAAACGGCCGATTCTAACAAAGATGGGTAGGAGCCAGGTATAGGTTTTACCCTTTCTTTGCTTAAAAAGAGCTTATCAGGGGTTATTTTACCAAAGGTACCCTCTTTCTTAAGGTAGGGGTCGATCTCTGGCAGGAGCGCCAGACTGCTCCTGCCGATATTCAAAATTTCAGTCTAATGAGTTCAAAATTTTTCCTGGTATTTCTATTGGTGATGGGGTTGCTTTCCAATTCTCCAGGCCAAACGCCCGATCTGGTGCACTATGTCAATACCTTGCAGGGTACCAATTCCAGTCATCAGCTGACGCGGGGCAACACGTACCCGACGACCGCCCTGCCGTTCGCGATGCACACCTGGACCCCGCAGACCGGTAAAAATGGCGATGGCTGGAAGTACCAATACGCCAAAGACTCCATCCGTGGCTTCCAGCAGGCGCACCAATGTAGTTCCTGGACCAACGACTACGCTGTTTTTTCGCTGATGCCCGTGACAGGTACCCTGACGCTGGATGAGGGGAAGCGCGCCGCCCGATTCAGCCACGCCAACGAAATAGCCAAGCCGCACTACTATAAAGTGGCACTTGACAATAAAATTACGACCGAGATGTCACCCACCGAGCGGGGGGTACACCTTCGTTTTACTTTTCCCAAAAAACAGGATGCCTTCGTGGTACTCGACGGCTACACCGGCATGAGTGGCGTGAGTATTGACGTCAAAAACCAGAAAATTACTGGCTATGTCCACAACGGGCGCGGTTTGAAAGAAAATTTCAAGAATTACTTTATCATACAATTTGACAAGCCTTTCGTAGCGCAGGGGATTTGGGAAAACAAAAAAGGAGAAAAATGGGATGATCGACTAAGCGGGGAAGGCCGCGGCTACGGAGCCTATATCCAATTCAAACCGGGAGAAACGGTGCAGGCCAGGGTAGGTTCTTCCTATATCAGCCTCGAGCAGGCCGCGCTCAACCTGAGTCGCGAACTGGGTACCCACAAAACCCTGGAAGATACCAAAGCCGCTGCGGCCCTGGTCTGGAACGAACACCTGAACAAGGTACTGGTCGAAGGGGGTACCCAAGCCGAAATGGAAACGTTTTATTCCTGCTTCTTTCGGGCCAGTTTGTTTTCCCGGAAGTTCTTCGAGTTGAACCAGGCCGGAGAGCCTTACTATTTCAGTCCATACGATGGCACGGTGCACGAGGGGTACCTCTACACCGATACGGGGTTCTGGGATACCTTCCGGGCGCAGTTTCCGCTCAATGCCATTCTGCATCCCACCATGCATGGCCGTTACGTGGCCGCTCTGCTCGATGCCAAAGACCAGTGTGGCTGGTTACCCTCGTGGTCGTTTCCCGGTGAAGCGGGCAGCATGATCGGCAACCACGCCATCTCGCTGCTGGCCGATGCCTGGGCCAAGGGAATCCGCACGTTCGACCCCGAAAAAGCCCTGGAGGCCTATTTGCACGAAGCTACCAACAAAGGGCCGTGGGGACCTGCCAACGGGCGCGACGGCTGGAAAGATTACTTTACGCTGGGCTATGTACCCTACCCCAAAGTGCGGGAGGCTACGGCCAAAACCCTGGAATACGCGTATGACGATTTTTGCGGGTATAATCTGGCCAAAATGACCAATAGCCAGTTTTACCAGGATATATTCTCCCGCCAGATGTACAATTACAAAAATGTGTATGACCCCCAGGTAGGCTTCATGCGGGGCCGGGGCGCCGAGGGTACCTGGACGCCCAATTTTGATCCGTACGAGTGGGGTGGTCCGTTTACCGAGGGCAACGCCTGGCATTACCTCTGGTCGGTGTTTCAGGACCCACAGGGGCTAATCGACCTGATGGGGGGCGATCAGAAGTTTACCGACAAGCTTGATGCTGTTTTCAGTGAGCCCAGTACGGTGCACGTAGGTACCTACGGCGGAAAGATTCACGAAATGACCGAAATGGAAATGGCCGAAATGGGACAATATGCCCACGGTAACCAGCCCATACAACACATGGTGTACCTGTACAATTATTCCGGAGCCCCGTGGAAAGCGCAGCAGCACGCGCGGGAGGTGATGGCCCGACTGTACAGTGCCACCGAAGACGGCTATCCCGGCGATGAGGATCAGGGACAGACTTCTTCGTGGTATGTACTGAGTGCGCTGGGCATCTACAGCGTGTGTCCTGGGGTGGATGAATACGTTATCGGCAGTCCGGTGTTCAGGAAGGCCACAATCACCCTCGAAAATGGAAAGAAGTTTGTGATCGAAGCCGAGGACAATGACCCGAAGAAGGTGTACATCCAGTCAGCCACGTTGAACGGCCGGCCTTTCACGCATAATTTTATCCACTATGCGGATATTATGAACGGGGGTACCTTACACTTCCAAATGAGCGAAACGCCCAATACCGCACGGGGTACCCAGCCGGAAGACCGGCCGTTTTCGCTTACCCAAAAATAATTTTCTTCACAAAAAGCAGCCGATTCGCTACTTACACTACTACCATCCGGATAGCGCCTGGGTTTTCTGAGAGGGTACCCTAAACCCAAATCGGGAAAAGGCGTGCACCAGCCTGCGTGGGGAAATAGGTTTGCTGAGGAAAAACATCCATTTGATTCCTCTTGGCATAGTTGTTTGACCGATCAGAATTCTTTACCAATGAATTCATGCATCCTACACCTAATCGACTATGCTATCAGAGAACGCCACGATTCTTCCAAAAACCCAGGTCAATTTCGACCCCAAGCCCGTTACCCTCACTGTCAATGGGATAGACCGCCCCTTGCAGCTCATGCCGTGGGTCAGCCTGCTGGACGCGCTGCGGGAATACATCGGCCTGACAGGTACCAAGAAAGGCTGCGACCATGGCCAATGCGGAGCCTGTACCGTGATTTGTGACGGCAATCGAATTCTCAGCTGCCTTACGCTGGCCGTGATGAAAGAGGGGGCCGAAATCACTACCATTGAGGGCATCGCTCCCAGCGACGACGAGCTACATCCCTTACAAAAAGCCTTTATCGAACATGACGCCTTTCAATGCGGCTATTGTACGCCGGGCCAGATATGCAGTGCGATCGGTATGCTGAAAGAAGGCCATGCCCAAAGCCGGGCGGAAGTAGCAGACCTCATGAGCGGCAACCTGTGCCGCTGTGGAGCCAACAGTAACATCATCGACGCCATTATGGAAGTAAAGGAGGGACTTGCGAATGAGAAGCAATGAAAGCGGCGGCTGCCGCCGTCCTAAGTCCCGTCTTTAATATCCTACATCAAAATTTCAGTATTTCTTATGAATAATTTCAGCTATACCAAAGCCCATGACTTGCCCGAGGCAATCCGGTTGGGTGCGAAAAACGATACCCAATTTGTAGCGGGTGGTACCAATCTGATCGATCTCATGAAGTATAACGTCGAGCGGGCCAGCGCCCTGATCGACATCAATCACCTGCCTGACCAACAGGATATCCGCGAGCAGGAAGACGGTGGCCTGCGTTTGGGGGCATCGGTCACCAATGCGGCTACCGCGTACTATCCGTTGGTTGAGGAAAGGTACCCCCTGTTGTCCAGAGCCATCCTGGCCGGCGCATCGGGGCAAATTCGCAACATGGCGACCAATGGAGGGAACCTGCTCCAACGTACCCGGTGCTACTACTTCTACGATGTCAACACGCCCTGCAACAAGCGTCAACCCGGTTCGGGCTGCTCGGCTCTGGGCGGCTACAATCGCATCATGGCCATTCTGGGCGCCAGTGAAGCCTGTATTGCCGTATTCCCCTCGGATATGTGCGTAGCGCTGGCCGCGTTAGAAGCTACGGTGAATATTACCGGCCCTAACGGCGAACGTACCCTGGCTTTTGCCGATTTTCACCGCTTGCCCGGCAACACGCCCGAGCTGGATAATAATTTGCAGAAGGGCGAGGTGATTACGAGCATTGACCTACCGCCCAAAGGATTTGCTTCCCACTATTCCTACCTCAAACTCCGCGATCGTAATTCCTACGCATTTGCCCTGGTATCAGTGGCGACTGGACTCGAGCTGGAAGGCAACACGATCAAAGATGCCCGGATCGCACTGGGCGGGGTAGCCCACAAGCCCTGGCGGGTCAAGGAAAGCGAGACTTTTTTGATCGGAAAGGAAACCACACCCGAAAATTTCGCGGCCGCAGCGGATATTATTCTGCAGGGAGCCAAAGGGTATGAATTCAACAGCTTCAAGATCGATCTTGCCAAAAAAGCCATTGTCCGTAACGGTATGATGGCTCTCAACCCAAGCGAGACGCAACTACCCGGCGCAGTACCCAATTAATGGTGAATGAAAGCTATTCACTCATTTTCAAGATATCTCAATCGTAAAGCACAATGAAACAAACAGGACAACCCATCAGCCGGCTGGAAGGTACTTTGAAAGTAACGGGTGCCGCCCGGTATGCCGGCGAATTCAAGCACGAGGGGATGCTATATGGCTACGTGGTGAACAGTACCATCGCCAAAGGAAAAGTGATCAGGATCGATACGGAATCAGCCAAAAGGATACCTGGGGTAATCGAAATATTCACCCACGAAAATCGACCTTCACTGGCCTGGTTTGATATGCAGTACTCCGACATGGACGCACCGCCCGGCTCACCCTTTCGCCCCCTCTACGATGCCCAGGTCAGCTACTACGACCAGCCGATTGCCCTGGTTGTTGCCGAAACCTTCGAAACGGCCCGCTACGCAGCTTCAATTCTGCATGTGAAGTATGAGGAAGAAGCATTCCACACGGATCTTAAGACCAATATAGGCAAAGCCCGTGATCCGCAGCTAGGCATGGCCACCCTGCTCAAGCCCCTGCCTCCAAAACCCAAAGGCGATTTTGATCAGGCTTTTGAAGAGGCGGACGCCCAGATTTCGTCTGCCTACTGGCATGGTACCGAGCACCACAATCCCATGGAAATGCACGCTACCACGACCTTTTACGAGGAGGGTGGTAAACTGACGATTTTTGATAAAACCCAGGGTACGGTCAATAGCATGTTATACGTCTGCAATGTGTTTGGACTGAGCTTCGGCGATGTGCGGGTCGTGGCACCTTACGTAGGAGGAGCATTTGGTTCGGGATTACGGCCGCAGTACCAGCTTTTCATGTCGGTGATGGCGGCTACCCAACTCAAACGCTCGGTACGCGTGACGCTGGACCGGGAGCAGATGTTCAGTTTTGGCCATCGCCCGCCTACCTTGCAGCGGGTGCGCCTGGGAGCGACGCCCGATGGGACAGTGACCGCACTGAATCACGCGGCGCTGGCCGAGACCTCACAGTATGAGGACTATACGGAAGTAGTCGTGAATTGGTCCCATATTTTGTATCCGGCTAAAAATACCCAGCTCGACTACCAGCTGGTGCCATTGGACATTCACACGCCGCTCGATATGCGGGCGCCCGGTGGAAGTACGGGTGTTTTTGCAATCGAAAGCGCTATGGATGAGCTGTCGTACCAACTGAATATGGATCCGCTAGAACTTCGGCTCGTCAATTATTCAGAACGGGATGTGGCGCAGGACAAACCTTTTTCCAGCAAAGAACTACGCGAATGCTACAGACAGGGTGCCGAAAAATTCGGTTGGTCGGCACGTAACCCCGAGCCCCGGAGCATGAAGCGCGGCCACAAACTGGTGGGCTATGGCATGGCCACGGGAATTTGGGAATGCATGACGGTACCCAGCCGCGCCGAAGCAGTGCTGAGCGCCAGCGGCCGAATCGAGGTAAACAGCGCCGTCACCGACATTGGAACGGGTACCCTGACCGTCATGACCCAAATCGCAGCCGATGAATTCGGACTTTCTACCGATGACATTACATTTTCCTATGGCGATAGCGACCTACCCTTAGCTCCGATTCAGGGTGGCTCATTTACAGTATCGAGCGTGGGGTCGGCGGTAGTGAAAGCCTGTCAATCGCTGCGGAAAAAGCTGTTGAAACGGGCGGCCCGGATGGAGAATTTTTCGCTATCGCAGGCAAACCAGGCGTCGATCCGGTTTGAGAAAGACCGGATCGTCCTGAGCGATGATCCGGCGATTTCTGTTTCTTATGCCGATCTGATTGCCGACCACAATGGTAAAGCCATCAAGACTACGAAAACCTCAATCCCCAACGCTTTCAAGCTGAAAAAATACACTCGGGCTGCCCACAGCGCCGCTTTTGTAGAAGTGGAAGTAGATGAGGAATTGGGAATCGTCAATGTTACACGGGCCATAACTGCCGTGGCGGCCGGAAAAATCGTTAATCCTAAAACCGCCCGTAGCCAGCTAATCGGCTCGATGGTGTGGGGCATCAGCAAAGCGCTCCGGGAAGAAACCATAAGCGATTCGCGTTTTGGCAAATACCTGAACCGCAACCTGGCCGAGTACCACCTACCCGTCCATGCTGATATTCACGAATTGGATGCCATTTTTGTGGATGAAGATGATACCATCGTCAATCCCTTGGGTAGTAAGGGGATAGGGGAGATCGGCATTGTAGCCATGGCTCCGGCCATTGCCAATGCAATATTCCATGCTACGGGCAAGCGCATCAACCACCTGCCGATTCATGTCGAGGACTTGCTGTAAGTCTGCATGCTAGGCTAATATTCTGGATGCGGGCGAGGGTCAAAAACTGGTTTTGCATTTTACAAATAATAAATAAAATTAAAAAAGTCGGATACAGTCGTATCCGGCTTTTTTTTGGAGTTTAGAAACTATTGTAGAAAACTTGTGTTTGTAAATCTATTATATCCTATAAATAGCTGAATCCTACTGCTTAATCCTGGCCGCTTAGTGTACTGAATGTGATTATTCGGATACAGGATTTAGGGTTTTCATTCCGATAGACTTTTTATGCGCGTACTTTTTATCCTATGTAGTTTTTGGCTTTTTAGTAGCAAGTCGTACTCCGTACACGCACAAACCACCGCTTCTGACACACTATCAGCCTATGCTACCCTGGAAGAGTGCATACAATACGCGCTGGCGCATCAGGTGGACATCCGCCAGGCGCAACTCGATGAGCAGATTACTGACCGTACCATCAAAAGCCGCCTGGCCGACTGGTACCCTCAGGTAGGTTTCAACTTCAACATTCAGCACTACCTGCAACTTCCTGTGGTGCTTTTTCCTGACCTGAACAATCCCTCAGGCCCCCGGCGTGAAATACGCACCGGGGTAACCAACTCCTCGACCGGTGCCTTCACGCTGAACCAGACGATTTTCAATCGTGATGTGCTGCTGGCCAACCGTACCGCGCAGGATGTGTTGAAGCAGGCTGTGCAGAACACCACAAATACCAAGATCAATGTGACGGTCGATGTGAGTAAAGCTTTTTATGATCTGCTGCTCACCCGTCAGCAACAGGATATTCTGAACGCCCAGATCGAACGCCTGGCCCGCAACCTGAAAGATGCCGTGAATCAGTTCAAGAGCGGTATTGTGGATAAAACCGACTATCAACGCGCCACGATTGCCCTGAACAATGCCACAGCCCAACTCAAACAAGCCCAAGAACAGGCCATAGCGCGGGAAGCCGTGCTGAAGAACCAGATGGGGTACCCTGTAGAGCGACCCTTGACAATCACCTACGACAGCACGCGCCTGGAACTGGATGCTCAGCTGGACACCACCCAAATAGTGAACTACCAGAATCGCATTGAATACCAGCGCCTGCAAACGCGCCGGAACCTGCTGCGCGCGGAGATCGACTACGCCCGGTGGAGTTTCCTGCCGACGGTGTCCTTTTTTGTGAACTACAACCTGCTCTACCAAAACCAGGAATTTGCCCAATTGTACGGTCGGACTTTTCCAAATTCCCTTTTCGGTCTGACCATTGCCCTACCGCTTTTTCAGGGAGGCAAACGACTGCAAAACATCAAGATCGCCGAACTGCAGTTTGAGCGCTCCGATTGGGATATGACGGGCCTACGCAATGACATCAATACCGAGTTCACTCAGGCCCTGGCTCAATACAAGGGTGATTGGATCAATTATCTGACATTACGGGAAAATGTTTCCCTCGCCCGCGAGGTGTATGACGTGATTCAGTTGCAGTATAAGTCGGGCGTGAAGACCTACCTGGATGTAGTGATTGCCCAGACGGATCTGAGAACGGCGGAATTCAATTATACCAATGCGTTGTATCAGGTGATCAGTAGTAAACTGGATGTCGAACGCGCCTTGGGTAGCATTGATTACTGATTATTACGAGGTATAAAAATTTTCATAAATCAAGACTCTGAAATAGAAGTAGATAGCTCACAACTCTAAGGCTACCAGAATAGAGAAACAATGATAAAAAAAAGATCAGTCCCCGCTATCATCTTTGGTATGGCAACCCTTCTGGCCTGCGGTGGGAAAGAGCAAAAGCCCCAGGCGCCCACGACCGTTCCGGTGGCTACGTATAGGGTAGAACGGGGCGAAGCGATCTCCTACGACGAATACCCCGCCACCGTGACGCCTTTGAAAGTGGTGGAGGTACGTGCTATGGCAAGTGGCTACGTTACAGGTATTTATTTTGAGGATGGGCAACGGGTTCGTAAAGGACAGAAACTCTATCAGATCGACCAACAACAAATCCAGGCATCGGTAGATCAGGCTCAGGCCAACCTGCGGGTAGCGGAGTCTAACGAACGACTGGCGCAGAAAGATGCCGAGCGCTATCAGGAGCTCGACCGCAACGAGGCCATTGCCAAGCAGGTACTCGATAACGCGCTGGCTCGGCTCGAAACTGCCAAATTGCAGGTACAGGCGGCCAAAGCTACGGTAGAACAGTCGCGTTCGGGCTTGAAATATACTTCCGTTTTCGCGCCTATTTCGGGTACGATCGGTATTTCCCAGGTACAGCTGGGCGCGTTGGTTACCTCCAATCAGACGTTGCTGAACACTCTCTCAACCGACGACCCCATGGCTGTGGATTTCGGAGTGGATCAAAAGGAAATTGTACGGTTTACCCGCCTTCTGCAACAGAATAAGAATCCGCGTGACTCGACCTTCCAACTCAGTCTGCCCGACGGAAGTACCTACCCCTATGCCGGACGCATTGGACTGATCGACCGGGCCGTGGATGCCCAGACCGGAACGATCCGGACACGGCTTGTTTTTCCCAATACTAAGAATATGCTGAAAGCCGGGATGACTGTGAATGTGCGGGTAAAAACCGACGGCAGTAGTGGCAACTCCCTGTTGATTCCCAAAAAGGCCCTCGTGGAGCAGATGGGCGAGTACTTTGTGTACGTCGTGCAGGGTGATAGCGTGATCCAGCAGAAAGTTCAGACCGGCGCCGACGTGCGTGATCAGATTGTGATTCGCGGTGGTCTGGAAGAAAATACGGAAATCGTCACGGAAGGAATACAGAAATTGAAAAACGGGGCAAAAATTTCAAAAGCAGGTACCCCGGCACAAAGTTCCAGCCCGGCGGGTACCAAGTAAGGAAGCGAGAAAAGGTAGCCTGACTTCTGAGGTCAGAAAGTCAATCGTCCAGAGTCCAGCATCCAGAATTCAATATTAACGCATGTTTGCAAATCGCTTTATCAATCGGCCCATTCTGGCCATCGTTATTTCCTTAGTCATTCTGCTGGTAGGCGTTCTGGCCATTATGAGCCTGCCTATCAGTCAGTACCCCGACATCACACCTCCGACTGTACAGATTACAGGTACCTACACGGGTGCCGATGCCTCCACCGTGGAGCAGACCGTGACGACACCCATCGAAACCCAGGTGAATGGTACCCCCGGCATGAGTTACGTATCCAGCACCAGTACCAACGATGGCCGCACGTCCATCAGTGCCGTATTTGAGGTAGGTACCAACGTCGATATTGCGGCTCTGGATCTTCAGAACCGCGTAAGTGTGGCCGCGCCTCAGCTACCCAGTGAAGTAACCCGCCTGGGACTGACGGTTCGGAAGCGGAATCCCAGCATCCTGATGTTGGTGGCAATGTACTCACCCGAGAACACCCACGGGGTTAATTTCGTGAGCAACTACGCCAACATTTATGTGAAAGATGCCCTGCTACGCGTGAAAGGCGTGGGCGATATTTTCAGCCGGGCCGACGACTTCAGTATGCGGGTATGGCTGCAACCCGACAAAATGGCCCAGTTGGGCCTCACATCGGGGGAAGTTATTTCGGCCTTGCAGGAGCAGAATTTACAGGTTGCGGTGGGCTCGGTAGGTGCGCCGCCGCAGCATAACGATCAGACTTTTGAATATACCGTCTTCACCAACAGCCGCCTTTCGTCGGCAGAAGAATTCGGAGAAGTTATCGTCCGCACCCGTCCCAATGACGGGTCGCTGGTGTACCTTAAGGACGTGGCGCGGGTAGAACTGGGGAAGTTTAGCTATAACAGCAATTCGTTCGTGGATGGCAAGCGGGCCAGCTACCTGCTGGTGTACGAAGCGCCCGGCAGCAACAGCCTCGAAACTGCCCAGGGCGTATACGATGCGATGGATCAGTTGAAAAAATCCTTTCCTAACGACCTGGACTACATGGTACCCTTCGAGGCCGTTTCGGTGGTGAAGGTATCCATTGATGAGGTGGTTAAAACGTTGATAGAAGCCCTGTTGCTCGTAATTCTGGTGGTATTCCTCTTCCTGCAAAGCTGGCGGGCTACCCTCATCCCTCTGCTAGCCATTCCGGTGTCTATCGTGGGTACCTTCATCTTCTTCATTCCGCTGGGCTTTACCATCAATACGCTTACGATGTTCGGTTTTGTACTCGCCATCGGAATTGTGGTCGACGATGCCATTGTGGTGGTAGAAGCTGTGCAACACTACATCGATGAAGAGGGAATCTCGGCCAAAGAAGCTACCATGAAGGCCATGAAGGATATTTCCGGACCAGTCATCGCCATAGCTCTGATTCTGGCGGCGGTGTTCGTGCCGGTAGGTTTCATTCCGGGTATTGTGGGGCGGTTGTACCAGCAATTTGCCATCACCATTGCCATTTCGGTATTGCTCTCGGCTTTTGTGGCGCTTACGCTGACCCCCGCGCTGTGCGCCATGCTGCTGCGGCCCATGAAACTAAATAAAGACTCGCGGGGTCTGAATAAATTCTTTTACAAGTTTAATACCTGGTTTGGCCGGGTGACGGATCACTACTCAGAGGGTGTTAAAAAATCCATTCGCAAAGCTCCACTGGTGCTGGTAGGATTGGTGGTACTTTACCTGGGCACAGGGCTTCTTTTTAAAACCAAACCCAGCGGTTTTATCCCCTTGGAAGATGGAGGACGCTTGTTCTTGACCTACGAACTGCCTGAGGCCGCCTCAACGGGCCGCAGTATCGCTACCCTGGACACCCTGATGAAGATTCTGGACAACACGCCCGGAATCAATCACTATGCGGGTTTGGGCGGACTCAACGTGGTGACTTTTGCTTCCAAATCCAATAGCGGTACCATCTTCTGCCAGCTGGACGATTGGGACGAACGCAAGGCCGACTCACTTACCGTAGAAGGACTGGCGGCTACGCTCCGTAAAAAAGTAGCAGGCCTCAAAGAAGCCAACGTAGTGGTCATTACACCGCCCGCCATTCCCGGTCTGGGCCGCACGGGTGGGTTTAGTTTTGTGATCGAGCAACGCGAAAGCAACGACGACATCAAGCAGTTTGAGAAGGTAGTTAAGAATTTTACTGCCGCCGCCAACCAGCGTGACGAAATCAGCGGTGCCTTCTCGTTCTTTACCGCCCAAACTCCTGGCTACCAGCTCGACGTAGATAGGGCCAAGGTAAAGCAACTGGGCGTTTCGCTCTCGGAAGTATACAGTACCCTGCAAACCTACCTGGGGAGTCGTTATGTCAATGATTTTACAATTTATGGGCGTAATTTCCGAGTCGTAGCGCAGGCCGATACCAACTTCCGGGCTAATATCGATGCGTTGGGCAAGTACTACGTCCGCAACCAAGGTGGACAAATGGTACCTATCAGCGCGCTGGTGACGCACAAAATGGTGGAAAGCGCTCCGTTGATTTCGCACTACAACCTGTTCCGCTCCACTGAACTGAACGGTAATCCGGCTCCCGGCTACAGCAGTGGTGAGGCCATCGAAGCGCTGCGCGAGGTAGCAGCCGAGGTACTGCCGATCGGTTATGGCTACGAATTTACGGGACTGAGCTTCGAGGAAATCAACGCGGGGTCAAGTACCCTGTACATTTTTGGCCTATCCATTCTGTTTGTCTTTTTATTCCTGGCGGCTTTGTACGAAAGCTGGTCGGTACCCTTTGCGGTGCTGCTGGCGGTACCCATCGGGGCATTTGGAGCCATCGTCACGCTGACTTTGTTCAAGAGCATTTCCAACAACATCTACGCCCAGATTGGCCTCCTGACTCTCATTGGTCTGGCGGCTAAAAACGCCATTTTGATCGTGGAATTTGCCAAGGAACGGGTAGATCAGGGCGAATCAATCCGACAGGCCATCATGGAAGCTGTCCGACTGCGGCTTCGTCCCATCATCATGACCTCCCTGGCCTTTATTCTGGGGGTACTGCCGCTGGCTTTCTCACAGGGAGCAGGTGCTGCTGCCCGCCAAACCATCGGCTGGACCGTATTAGGCGGAATGGTCGCCGCCACCCTGCTGGCGATTTTTGTGGTACCCGTGTTGTTTTCGAGTATTGGAAAGATAGCTTATGGAAGGAAGGATTTGGAGGAAGAAGGGGAGAAGGTAAGCTAAACACCTTCATACGTTACTAATTCACCCCACTGGTTTGCTTTGCAAAAGCAAACCAGTGGGGATTTTTTAAATCTACGACGAATCGATGAACCGCTTAATCGATACACGACTTTCTCTTATGCCGTCCAGAAGTCATATCTTTTTGCAATTTCATACATAACACAGCAATCGCACTGACTTCTTCAAATAATTATATGACCAGGATTTATCCCTATTTAATTTATTTGGATATTCTTCTTTTCTAACTCGGGCAACTTCTTTTTATATTCCTCTACATTCCAGGTAATGCCCCAGCCGGAAACATATTCTTGCAATTTTCCTAATCCGACCGCTTGGCGCCTTTCATCTACATGATCCGGGTCGTCAAGCGGCAGGACGTAGGCACCGCTGTTGTCATACCCTATCTGGCTCCCGTAAATTTGTCGCTTACCCTGCCCCAACGCCACTCTATCTTCTAACAGGGCTAAGGCGCTGGCTTCAGCGTTTCCGATCCTGACAGCTTCCCGCATCATGGGTAGGTACTGCTCACGAGTTTTCTGATCGGCGTGCTGAATTACCAGGAAGAGCGTTTGGTTGCCCTGATTTCCAATTACGCTGTCGCCCAGCCAGCCTCGCTCATCCAGTATTTTTTTGATTTTTATTAGATTGATTGAATCGGCGGTCATGATTTTCTTCCAGTGCGCCTGCATTTCTTTAGAATCGTTTCCGTACTTTTTCTGAATATCTCCGATTTGCTTCCGATAGATTTGATCAATCTGAAAAATGGTGTCGAGCATGGCTACCAATGGTTTATCGTAATTGGCTTCCTTCTTCTCCTGGTTTATTTTTACAAGCGCAGTTACTTCTGCCCAGCGGCGGTCGTCGTGTAGCGTCAACAAGTCGGAGTCGGTGCTCATGTGCCGATAATTTGTGTAGTAGCCGCTGCGGGCAATCCTGAACAACTGGACGAATGCCGAATCGGCATTATTGGCGCGCGCCCACGAACAAGCGGCATTGTATCGATCGGTGATTTCACCAAGATCGCCTGCCGAAGCAAAAGCCTTGGAGTAAGTCTGGGCCGATTTGAGGTACTCCTTATTTTCATAATACTTCCAGGCGGTATCGATGAGTCCGGCGTATTGCTCACCGAGTTGAGCGACAGCCATGTTGGCGATTAGGAGTATTACAATGCTTAAAATTGCTCTCTTTTTCATTTTTGTGTTCAAGGGAATTATTGATGGATGAATTAACTCATAAGTTTTCGCCCTAGCGACGATCAGCCGCTGCCAGGCGGTAACCGTGGGCTATCTGAATTCCTACCGCCAGCCATTCCTGTTTCACATTTAATGTAGCTTGAATACACAATTACTAATACAAAGCCAGTGCCTGCTGCAAAATAGCCTGAATCGTTTCCATCGGCAAATCTTCGTTCGGATCAATCAACATAATCTTCATACGTGTCCGATTTTCGGCCAATAGGGCCGGATGATCGATTTGTCTTCCTTCGACGATGGCCAGGTAGGGTTTCTTGTGTTTTTTATGAAAGGAAAGGTAGCATAACATTTTCTTTTTATAGTAAAAAAACGGCAACCGCCACTTCCATGCCGGTGTGATGCTGTCATTCGCTGAGAGAATAACCTCCCGCAAAGCAAGAAGACACCCGCGCACGGGTTCTTCTTGCTGCATAAAATAGTGGTCGAGTTCCTTCATTAGTTGATCGCAATGAATATATCTACCTCGGCATTCTCAGGGTTTTGGGCTTTTTTGCAGTATATCTCAAAGTCGGCGGTGTACTTTCTGGACAAATCTGACCCCTAGATTTCATGCCAGGTACCAATCACCGCACCTTCCATCAGGTTTCCCTTTGAGAGGTACCTTACGTACTTGCCCTCCGGAATTGTTTTTCCCACCATCCCCTCCGGAATCGTAGCCAATGTCGTTACCTTGTAACCCAGAATCGTCGTGTAGGGCTGGGTATGGTCCAGGACGTAGTCGGTGTAGACACAGTACAACGATTCACCCATTTTATTGGGGATTCTCCCGGCCATGCCTTCCGATATGAACCGGTTCCAGAGCGCCGGTATTTCCTGAGTGGCTTGCCCATTCTCGTTGGTGGTCCTGACTGCAATGCCGATTATTTTGAATTCCCCAATCGTTTCCTGCTCTCTCATTTTTTTGATTTTGGTGAGCCGCAAGATTGCGGGGATTGCTGACAACCCTATGTCAGCTGACATTTAATTATTTAAAAAATCCTGACGCTGGAGCCAATTTTGAATGAGATTTCAAAATTCCTGAATTAGTACCCCATCATTCGTTACGTCAAAGCCGGATTTCCTTTTGACTATTTATTTGCTCCAAAAAGTACTCATCGTGTGAAACAACGATCAAGGTACCCTGATATTCGTTGATGGCTGCGGTCAGAATTTCTACGTTTTGAATGTCCAGATTATTGGTTGGTTCGTCAAGTACAATGAGGTCTGGCGACTGAGTATTGATTGTCAGGCAACACAACATCAAGCGCATTTTCTCTCCACCGCTCAGGGTACTATTCGGTTTGTCCCAATATTCTTTTGCGAAAAGAAATCGATTGAGCCTGATTTTGATTTCATGTTCCTGTAAGGCAGAAACATTGAATCTTTGCGCTTGTTCATACACAGTCAGGTTGTTGTCAATTAGCGAATAGTCCTGATCTATGTATACTGAATTCCCTGCCGCTCGATAAACCGTTCCGATTTGTGGATCTAGGGTACCTAATATGAGTTTTATCAACGTTGTTTTACCCGAACCATTCGAGCCTTTCAGGGCGATTCGCTCGCCACTCGTGATCTGAAGGGTTAAGTCTTCTTGCCATAGAAAGTCATCTCCGTACTTATAATTAAGTTTGGCAGTATCGAATAGTATTTTACCCCGATGCAACGCGGAATTGTCAAAACCAAATTTCATCTTGTCAAGATCCGACAATTCGTTTCGTAGTTCGCGTAGTTCGTTTGAAAGGCCGCCAATTTTCTCCGCGTGAACCTCTTTCAATTTGGAGGTACTATTTTCAGCGTTGTTCCGTAAAGTATTGATCATAATCCGGGCAACGCCTGCTTTCTTCTGTTTCTTCTTGCCCCGGGCATCCAACTTTTGTTGTCGTTGCAAGGTTTCCCGTTCTTTTTCTTTGGCTTTGCGCAGCGCCTTTTCCCGGCTTTGTATATCCTGATTCAGGGCATTGGTTTCTATTCTTTTTTGCTCAGCATAAAAATCATAGTTACCGCCATATCGAGTGATACCACCTTTACTCATTTCGCAAATGGTATCCAGACTATTCAACAATTTCCGATCATGACTCACCACGACCAGGGTACTTGGGGTGGATTGAATGAAGCGATACAATAATTGCCTGCTTTCCGAGTCTAAATGATTGCTCGGTTCATCCAATAAAACAAGTGGGGGCTGATGGATGGAAATACCCGCGAGAACAACCTTCGTTTTCTGACCGCCACTCAACGTTCCCATTTTTTGGGATAAATCCAAATCGGTCAATTGCCAATAGTTCATGGATTCGGCACAACGCTCTTCGATAGTCCAATCATCGTCAAGCAAATTCAGATTCTCTTCCGATACATCGCCAGTGAGAATTTTTTTCAGTGCATCCAGTTTATTCTCTACTTGTAGTGCCTGGGCCACGGTCAGATGATTAAACTGACCGAAAATTTGAGGTATATAATAAGGTTTCGTGTCGCATAGTACCTGCCCATAAGAAGGCTGTAATTCACCCGCAATTATTTTGAGTAAGGTAGATTTTCCCGCGCCGTTGTGGCCAATCAAGGCTACTTTGTCGTGATTGTTTACTGTAAGATTGATGTGTTCAAACAGTAAATCCTGGTTGGGATGTATATAGGAAAGATTTTGTAAAAGAAGCATAATTTCTTTCTTGTAGAGTGAATAATCACAGCCAATCGCAAAGCAGTTGGCCATCTATTTAGTCCGAAAGAAATTATTTTTTACACGGAGAAGTCCTTTGAATTTGTGCTCGCAAATATACGGATGTTTTTCGAAATGAGTTTTCATATCGGTGGTAGAGGGTACCCTAAAAGATTTCAGAAAGTAGCCCACCCATCCCCAGAATGCACAAATTTTTAAAATCTTCCGCCGGTGCATGGATAAATCCAGGTCAATTGGTTCTTTCTAACCCTAGAATCGAATCGTTTCACGTAATAATCCTTCCCATGCGAAATCGCTCCCTGCCCTTACTGCTCCTTATCTTTTGCCTATACCTTAACCCGGGCCTGGCCCAGCCCGTCGAACGTTTCGTCAAAGTCATTGTGGCACCCGACCGCACGGATTGGACCTATAAGCCCGGCGATAAAGCCAAATTCACCATCAGTGTGTTGCAAAGTGGCAACCCCGTGAAAAATACTCTGGTGCGCTACGAGATCGGTCCCGAAAAAATGCCCGCTACCGTGAAAGAAACCAAAACGCTGGCGAATGGTACCATTTCGGTAGAGGGTGGCACGATGAAAGATCCTGGCTTCCTGCGCTGTATCGCCATCGCCGAAGTAGACGGTGTGGAGTACCGGGGGCTGGGTACCGCAGGTTTCGGGCCGGAGAATATCCAACCCACCGCCACGGATCCTGCCGACTTTGATACATTCTGGTCGGAGGGTAAAGCCGATTTGGCCAAAATACCCCTGGATGCGAAAATGACGCTGCTACCTGAGCGCTGCACCGAAACGGTCAATGTCTATCATGTGAATATCCGAAACTATGGCAATTCGCGGCTGTACGGGATTCTGGCCATGCCCAAAAAAGAGGGAAGGTACCCTGCTATTCTGCACGTACCCGGCGCGGGGGTTCGTCCTTACTTTGGTGACATAGCCAACGCCGAACAAGGCATCATCACGCTTCAGATCGGTATTCACGGGGTACCCGTCACAATGGATGCGGGCGTCTACGACGACCTGCGCGCCGGCGCCCTGAGCAACTACCAGAATTTCAACCTCGACGATAAAGACCGGTTTTACTACAAGCGGGTGTACCTGGGCTGCGTGCGGGCCAATGATTTCCTGACCAGCCTGCCTCAGTTCGACGGGTCGAACCTGGCCGTAACGGGCGGTAGTCAGGGCGGGGCGCTGTCCATTGTGACGGCCGCGCTGGACAGCCGTGTAAAAGGGCTGGGCGCTTTTTACCCCGCGCTGAGCGACGTAACAGGTTATCTGCATGGACGGGCGGGTGGCTGGCCCCACTATTTCGCGGGTAGTAGCCGTGATTTTAATGACAAAAAGGACAAGATTGCCACGACGGCCTACTACGACGTCGTGAACTTCGCCCGGCGCGTGAAGATTCCGGGACAGTACTCCTGGGGATTCAACGACGAAACCTGCCCGCCTACCTCCATGTACGCAGCATACAACGTCATCACCGCGCCCAAATCGCTCTATCTGGCGCTGGACACCGGCCACTGGACCTACCCCGAGCAGCGGGATTTGATGAATGGTTGGCTGCTGAAGCACTTAAAGGGCGAATGAGGGAAGGTACCTTAGAGAAGTATGGGGGATAATCTCAAAAATGTTCTGACTGGGGTTGGAGCAATTCCTGATGCAGATTGGGAGCTTTTTCACTCAATTTTAAGGGAGGAACGGATAACCAAAAATGAATTCCTGCTGACAGAAGGGAAAGTCTGTCCGGGGATTTATTTTTTGGTACAGGGTTGCCTGAGAACCTACCGGCTGATAGACGGAAAGGAAGTCAATACCGCCTTTCACTTTGAGAACGATTTTGTCTGTGAGCTGGAAAGTCTTTCTACAGGTACCCCTTCCCACAAGTTTATCCAAACACTGGAAGATTCCCGAACGATTTTTATTCCGAAAGCCCAACTGATCGGCCTGTACCAAAACTCGACTTCTTTTCAGGAACTGGGCCGTAAGATTCTGGAACAGGTAGCCATCACCGAACAGAAATATTCTTCGCTTTTTACCCTTTATTCCCCGCAGGACCGCTACGCCTATATTCTCGAAAACTACCCCCACCTCATTCAGCGCGTTCCTTTACAGTACCTGGCTTCCTATCTGGGCATAGCCCGCGAGACCCTGAGTCGTATCAGAAAAAGAATGGCCTGAAACGTTTTGTGACGATCGTCAATTCACAGCCCTAGCGCTTTTCCGTCATTTGCAGCAGCTAAAATGTATTGCAAATGAAAAAGATCGTAATCACGCTGCTAATGGGCGCCTTGATGACTAGGGTGTCCTTCGCACAAAAAAGCAACAAAGGAATGGAAATGGAAGTGAAAAAGACGGTGATGGCTTTCAACGAAGCTGCCGCCCACCGCGACCTTGAAGCGCTCAACTCCGTGCTTCATCCCGATTACCGAGTGATGGCCAATCGCTTCCGGGGTACACCGGGTACTACCTTGATTACCCGGGAAGCCTACCTCGGCATGATGAAGGATGGAAAAGTAGGAGGTGCCTCCTACGAGTCGGAGTTCAGACAAATCAGCGTGTCGGCTCACACGGCTATGGTGGAGATATCACTCAAAGGCAACGGCACATCAAGCATGCATAAGTACCTGTTTTTGGTCCAGAATTCCCAGAATGAATGGCAGGTAATTAGCGACCTACCTTTGGTCGTAGACTGAAATTTGGCACGCCTTTTCAGGGCAACGGGCCGGAAGTTCTTTACTTCCGGCCCGTTTTTGTTTTGGCCCTCGCGTAGATGAGGTGGTTTACGAATGGGGAAAATAGTATTCAGAGGCAGGAACACTCTACCTTGTAGTTGCCTAACCCCCGAATAATAGCTCTGTTTTAGGGAATGGCAGGATATTTATGACCTATCTAACCAATTCCTAACTCAAAACACCGAATCCCTATGAAAAATAATCCCGTCAAAGAAATCAGCACAGCCTTAGGCGCAGGCCTGATCGCCGGCTTGGCCGGTACGGCCGCTATCACGATCTCTCAGATGATCGAAATGAAAATAACCAAGCGGAAGGCCAGCGATGCGCCTACCAAAGCAGTAGCCAAAGTGCTGGATATAAAGCCGGTCAACAAAGGAGAAAAAGCGAAAGTAGCTCAAGAAATCCACTGGACGTATGGTACCGCCTGGGGCGCAGTACGCGGCTTGCTCTCGTTGGTAGGGCTTACGGGTTCACCCGCCACAGTGGCCCATTTTGCCGGGGTGTGGGGTACCGGGCTTGTCATGTTACCCAGCCTGGACATAGCCCCGCCCATAACCGAGGAAAAGCCCAAGGCAATCGCCATCGATGTGCTACACCACGCCGTGTATGCCGCAGCGGCCGGACTGGTATTCGATGCCATCATGGAGAAAGACTTGTGGTGATTTCAACAAGTATCTGTCAATCAGTAGAATCTAATAAAATATATAATGGAAAATAAAGAATTTGAAGGAAAAGTAGTCGTCGTAACTGGTGCTTCAGCGGGTCTGGGACGCGCCATTGTGCGCGAGTTTGCCAGGCAGGGAGCCAACCTCGGGCTTTTGGCACGTGGAATAGAAGGTCTGGAAGGTGCGAAAAAAGAAGTGGAAGAATACGGGGGCAAGGCCCTGGCTATCCCGACCGATGTGTCGGATCCCGAGCAGATTGAAGCCGCGGCCGAGCAGATTGAAAACGAATTGGGACCCATTGATATTTGGATCAATAATGCCATGAATAGTGTGTTCGGGCCGTTCAAGCAGCTGGAAGCCAAAGACTTCAAGCGCGTGACCGAGGTTACCTACCTCGGGCAGGTGTACGGCACGCAATCAGCCCTGAAACGGATGCTGCCCCGTGATCGGGGTAGCATCATACTGGTGGGTTCTGCTCTGGCCTATCGGGGTATTCCGCTACAATCAGCCTATTGCGGAGCCAAGCACGGCATTCAGGGGTTTTTCGATTCGTTACGGTCGGAGTTGTTTCACGATAAAAGCAATATCAACCTGAGCATGGTGCAGCTCCCCGCCATGAACACGACGCAATTTGGGTTTGTGAAAAGCTACCTCCCCAATAAGCCACAGCCGATGGGGCGAATCTATCAGCCCGAAGTGGCGGCACAGGCCATTGCCTACATCGCTAAAAATCCGCGCCGGGAACTGTACGTAGGGTACCCTACCGTTGAATCCATTCTGGGCGATAAGATTGCTCCCGGTTTACTGGACCGGTACCTGGGGGCTACCGGCTACGACGGCCAGCAAACCGACGAGCCTAAAGATCCCAACCGGAAAGACAACCTCTATGAACCTTTGCCCGGAGACCACGGAGCCCATGGTACCTTCGAGGCTAATGCGTGGGATTTTAGTCCCGAAACCTGGGCCGCCACGCACAAGCTCATTTCGTGGGGAGCGGTAGCCTCGCTCGCTCTGGCCGTCGGAGTATTGGTAGGTAAAAGGTGGTCTTAATGAATAACGCTGTCAGCCATTTGAAGGCTGGCAGCTTTTTGTTTGAAAACCTGTATGGAAAACGGAATGGGTGAACGCGGCGTGACGCGCCCGATGATGAAAATGGATCAGGATGGGGGTACCTCCAAAGGTGAGTCCATGAAAATGACCCACCACGACCGGATGGATATGCTGATGATGCACCACAAGCAAACGTTGTGGGTGTATTGGCTGGTCGTGATTTTGGGCTTCTGGGTATTGCTTTCGCCTTTGACTTTCGATTACGGAAAAAATCCCTTTCTGCCTAGCGGGGGGCGGAGCGTTTGGTTGTCGTTGGACGCCCGGGTGTTGGCCATGAAGTGGAGCGACATCGTCTGTGGTATCCTGCTGATTGTTTTTGGTTGGCGTTCTCTAACCTCCAACCGGCCCATAAGTGTTTGGATTTGCTGTTTTGTGGGTATCTGGCTCAGCATGGCTCCCTTGGTTTTCTGGTCTCCCTCGGCCCTTGCCTATATGAACGATACCCTGGTAGGGGCGCTGGTTATGGGGCTCACGGTACTGATTCCCGGCATGCCCAATATGATCATGTACATGGAAATGGGCTCAGAGGTACCCCCAGGCTGGACCTACAATCCATCAAGCTGGCCGCAGCGTTGGATCATGATCGTTACCGGTTTTATGGGTTGGATGGTGTCGCGCTATTTGGCGGCGTTTCAGCTAGGGTACCTGGATACGGTCTGGGATCCATTTTTTGGACATAGTTCGATTGAGGTACTTAATTCTTCCATGTCGCATGCCATGCCTGTTTCGGATGCCGGGCTAGGCTCACTCGCGTATACCTTTGAATTCCTGATGGGGTTTATGGGCAGTCCGGCGCGCTGGCGTACCATGCCCTGGATGGTTACGTTCTTTGGCATTCTGGTCATTCCGCTGGGACTGGTGCATATTTTCCTGGTCATTTCTCAGCCGGTCTTGGTGGGTGCCTGGTGTACCCTGTGTATTGTTCCGGCACTGATCATGCTACCCATGCTGCCGCTGGAAGGAGATGAGGTGATAGCCATGTTCCAGTTCATTAAAAAAGCCCGAAAACGCGGCGACAATTTATGGAAGGTATTCTGGTTCGGTGGCAGCCTCGACAGCATGGATCAGGATAAGCGATCACCCGAACTGGTTAAGTTTCCCGACGAGAAAAACTCGATTTTTCAGGCATCCATCTGGGGGATGAGCTTTCCCTGGACCCTGACGATTTCTATGCTTTTGGGTATTATTCTGGTGTTTATACCCGATATTTTCGGCGATACGATCCAGACTCAATCCGCTACGGTCAACCACCTGGGAGGGGCGCTGATTGTGGTAGTATCCGTGATCAGTATGGGTGAAGTGTTCCGGATAGGTCGCTACCTCAATGTCCTGCTCGGAGTAGGCTTAGCGATCAGCATCTGGTTCACGGAGTACCCTTCGCTTGGGCTTGCCCTGGCTTCCACTATTTTGGGTGTAGCTGCCGCCGCTCTGGCGCTACCAAAAGGTACCCAGACAGAACACTATGGCGATTGGGACGAGTACGTACGGTAGGTGCCCGATTTGAATCAATCCGTATCGGACCGCGAGCCAATGGGTTTTATTCCGTTCGCTGGAAATCATGGATGGTTTTGGGATTTTTAGGAATGGTGAAGAAAAAATCACTGCCTTTTCCCGGTGAGCTTTGCACCCAGATTTTTCCACCGTGTGTTTCGATGATTTTCTTGCAGGTAGCTAACCCTACGCCAGTTCCGGGATATTCCTGACGGCCGTGCAACCGCTGAAATACGAGGAAGATTTTGTTGAAGTAGGTTTCATCGATCCCAATTCCATTATCACTCACACAAAACAGCCAATCGTCGGGCTTTTCCCGAGCCCAAATCTCGATCTCAGGTACACTCCCTTTTTTGCTGTATTTGATTGCATTGCCGATCAGGTTTTGCATTACCCGCTTTATGTCATTTCGGGCTACCCAAAGCACAGGCAGCGGACTAACCCTCATCTGTGCTCCGCTGGCACTAATTTCGTTTTGAAGTTCTTCCAGTGTTTCGGCCATGAGGATATCCATGTCGACCTGGGCGAATTCCTGATTCAGACCGGTTTGAGAAAAATCCAGTAAATCATTGATCAAGGTACGCATCCGATTAGCCGAACTGGCGGTAGTCCTAACCAGTTTCAGGCCCGCTTCGTCCAATTGGCTGGCATACCGACTTTCAAGCAGCCCAAGGTACCCCTCGATCGTTTTAAGAGGTGACTGCAGGTCATGTGAGGCCACATAGGCAAACTGGTTCAATTCTTCATTGGCCATTTCGAGCGTTTGCAGGGCTTTCTGTCTGTATTTTAATTCGTGCTCAAACTCCTGCGAAGTTTTCAGCCCCACCGCATCATCGAAGTACTTCACCAGAGCCACCACCGTAGCAATGGAAACAATACCGGCCAAAAAGCGAACGAGTGCGCTGATTCGATAGACGGGTACCCAAAAAATGAAAGCATCGACCAGGTGGGTGAGCCCGCATAAGAGAATGAATGCTCCGAAAAGCCAAAAGACTCTTTTGAGCGGAACACCCTGCTTAACGAATATGAAGCGAAGCAAAATAACGGGAATGCACATATAAGCCAGCCAAATCATTAAATCCGAAATGATGTAGAGCCAGCCGTGGAAGTCGGACCATGTGCCGCATTGCCAACGCGGCGGCCAGTCGGATGAATCGCCTAGCCTAGAGAAAAATTCAATAATCTCTTCCATAGAAAACACCGGTAAATAGGAGCGTCGTGGGTTGTGCGATAGGAAGTACGAAAATAGCTTTGGACCAAACGTAAAGCAACAAAAAAAGCCCGCTGTTTCTGACAGCGGGCTTTTTTTGTTGCTTGGGAAAAAGGCTTATTTCTTCTTCCCTTTCGCACCTTTGACCATATTGGCAGCATTGGTAGCCGCGGCGGCTACCATCGCCTGCATGTTCTTCAGACCATTTTCAATCTGGGGACCCATAAAACTGAATGCGCTGTCGCCGGAGGTTTTTCCCATCGCCAGCGCTTTTTGAGCCAAAGGAATGGCTTCTGCTACCTTGCCCATTTTGGCCAGTATCTGCGCTTTCAGCCACACGTTGCGGAATGTTTCTTTCAAACCAATGGACTTATCAGCCATGGCCAGCGCCTGAGACAGGTTTTTGCCTTTAGAAAGCATGTAGCTGGCGGCATTCTGTAAGGTGTTGGGATCTTCGGGTTTTTCCATGACGGCCTTATCCATAGCCATCATCGTAATGTCGGTGGTCATAACCGCCAGGGGTACGGGTACGTTTACGGTACCCCAGCCAATGTTGAGATAGGCGGTGCTGTCGGTAACATCAGAAAAGCCAATCGTGAAGGATTCCATAAACTCAGACGCCGAAGCAGGCATTACCATCACCCGCACGGCGTCCTGCGATTCCTTGTAGCTTTCTTCGCTGGCTTGGGTGTCCTTATTCAGAATGACGGTCCATTGCCCACTCTGAGGAATAGAAAAAAGCGCATACTTGCCGGCAGGTACCTTTTTGCCTCCGAACATGAAATCGGTGGAAGCCTCCAGGGTAGTGGCGGCATTAGCGCCGGTCCGCCAGGTTCTGCCGTTGGAAACGACGGCGCTATCCCCAAAAACAGTCCGGCCTTTGGCGGATGGGCGCGAGTAGGTGACGGTGAAGTCAGTCACGCCCACGGTTTGCATCACACTGGCTGCCGGGCTGGGCTGAGGGGTACGTTGCGCCAGGGAGGTACTCAGTAACCCTACCACCAGTATAAATGCCAAATAATACTTTTTCATGGTTGTGTTTTTTTGTTTTTAGATTAACTGTTGAATTTAGGGGCGAAATTAAGCGAATAAAACAACAAACCCTACCGCCTATGCACCGGCATGCCCTGTTGGCTATGTTAAATAATCATGTTCCGGCGGATGAATTCGAGTGGGACATGTGGCTCAGGACCATTGCCTTTGTCGAAGAAAATCCGAATTGCTTCGAGCGCTCGCTCAAGGCGGGTCATGTTACAGCCTCCGCCTGGGTTGTGTCGCCCGACCGGCAGCAGGTACTTCTGATGCACCATCGCAAATTAAACCGCTGGTTTCAGCCCGGGGCCATTGCGACGGAAATCCTGATGTGAGGGGAGTAGCCCTGAGGGAAGTATGGGAAGAAACCGGGGTGAAAGCCATGCCCCTCGGTACGGGTATTTTCGATGTGGACGTACACACCATTCCGGCCAACAGTCGGGAGGCCGCCCACTACCATTACGATATTCGTTTCCTGTTGGAAGCTGATCCGGTCCAGAAAATTGAACGGAACCACGAGGCCAAAGAAGTACGCTGGGTACCCATGGAAGAGGCGAGGCTGTACAATGCCTCCGAGTCTATTCTGCGGATGTGGCGCAAAAACAGCCCTAACGTTTAATGAATTTCAGCACACGTACAGACTGAGGGGTACTTATTTTGACAAAATAGAGTCCGGGCGTGAAAGCCGCCACCGAGATTCCGACGTCCATTCTGGTAACGGGTATCCTCCGGGTCAGCGCTATTCCTGAATTACTGATAATCTGTACTTCGGTGGAAGAAGGTACCTGACTGCCGAACCGAATGTAAACGGCGTCCTGGGCTGGATTCGGATAAAGAACAGCAGTAGTGAGCGGGGTAGGTTCCGTAGCCAAGGGCGAGTAGTCTTGCAAGATAATCTCCTGCGCGCGTTGTACCACAGGTACCCCATAGCCCAGCAAAGAATCAGGGTTTGCTGCCTGATGCCCGGATTTTACTAAAACTTCCCGCAATTGTTGAGCCGTCAGATTCGGATGGGCTTGCCATAGATCGGCGGCCAGACCCGCAATCAGGGGAGCCGAAAAAGAGGTACCATTGCCCGTAGAAACGCCCCCGGTACCCAAATCGTTGCCAATGACCGTGCCTGCTCCCTGTGCCGCTACATCGGGTTTGATCCGGCCGTCGGCCGTGGGGCCCACCGAACTAAAAGGCGCATAGGTACGATTGGAAAATACAGCGCCAACCGCCAGTATGGAATCGGCATCGGCGGGAGCGGTAATGTAGCGCCAGGCATTGTTGCCCTCGTTGCCCGCAGAATTAACCAGCAGCATGCCGGTACGGGCCACGTGCCGGGCTCCCCGGGTTACCAGGGCGGTCTTGCCGTCCATTTGGGCCCGCGTATAATCGTAGGCTGGATCATCGAAAAGATTGTATCCCAGCGAACAGGAAATAATATCCGCTCCCAGGCTATCGGCCCGCTCGGCGGCCAGAATCCAGGTTGCTTCCTCATAGGGCGTTTCGCTGTATTCATTTTCAGTACGGTACAACACAAAACTTGCCTCAGGGGCGGCGCCTACCATCACGCCCGGTTGGTTGGCAGCTATGGTAGAGAGGCAGTTGAGACCGTGAAAGTGGTCATCGTACACATTGGTATTCCGGGAAATGAAATCGTAAGTATCGAGTATCCTTTTGGAATCAAACAGGGGTTTGAGGTAGACCAGCTCGTTCGCGCGCGAGAACCCGGCGTCCAGTACGGCGATAATTATTCCCTGGCCCTGAAAGCCATTATCGTTGAGTTCGGGTACCCCCAGCATAGCCAACTGATCCCGCATGCGTCCATGGTCTACAGTTTCCTGGGTACCAAATTTTTCGTTCACCGCGCCCAGCCGGGCAATGCCTGCTGTGGTGGCGGGGGCCAGGGGTAGGTTCCGTTCGATACCTTTAAAAAATGGCAAATTGCGGATGGCTGTCAATTGTGCGTCAGAGGCTTCTACAAGCGCTCCATTGAGCCAGCGGGTTGTATAGAGTACCTTCGCTCCAGTCTGCCCGATGGCCTGTATGTACGTAGGATTCACGGGAAAATCGGCCGGGGTAATGGCCACGCCATGCCGTTGCCGACGGGCGATAGCCCGTGCTGAAAGGTAGGCCTCCGGATTTTGGATAGTGAAAGGCGTGTTGGCTTTGTCCTTGAAATAGACAAGATAGCGTGGTAAACTCTGGGCTTTTCCCGACCCTACGCAGAAGCATACCAGTAAGCAGCCAAGGATGAAAAAATTCCTCATTTGGTAAAATTGGTTAGCGTGGATACTTGTGAATATCCGTAGTCTATAATGCCCTTGCCCTGGCAGTCGGGAGTGCCACAATATTGTACAAAGGTCCGTTCGCGCTGGATCAGGCCAATGCCCTCGGCATAAATCTCCTGGCTTCGTCGCAGTGAAAGGAGCGTCGAATCGTTCTGCTGAACTACAGTCAGCGTGTTGTCGAAGGTACCTCCCGCGGTTTCTCGGGGTTTATTGGCCGAAGTGATTTCATACAATTGTTCAGTCATCGTATTGAATAAATTTCCGTTCCAGCGGGAGCGTTCATAAGCGGGAAACTGGATTTTGACGAAGGTATCCCCGTTTTCAGCCCGCAAAGCCCGGGTTTCGGTACGCCAGGCTATAAAGACCGAATCGGCAACCCATTCGCCCTGTGGGTTTTCCACTCTCCGTTCAATCGGATAAACGTCCTGCCCGGCAGCGTCGGTATATTTTTCTCCTACAGTCTCACTGATTTTGTACCGACGGATTAAGGGTGCCTGAGCCAATGCGTAGGTAGTTTCGACTACGTCATATTCAGCCCTCTGCCCGGTATTGAGTGGAAAGTATTCATAACCCGGACTGCTGGGCGGGTTGGAAACACGCTCGCACCCCAGGCTAGTGAGCAAAATGAGAACGAATAGCCGGAAACGGTACATGAGAACGGATAGGGATGGACCGATGGGGTTCAGGAAAGTTGAGGTTCCTCGATTCGCGTCACCTGACCCAGGTGTTCCCAGAAGCTTGGATAGGACTTCACCACCACCCCCGGATCGTCGATTTGTACGGGACGTACCATGCCTATCGGGGCAAAAGCAAGGGCCATACGGTGATCGTCGTAGGTGTGGATGGCAGGGGTACCCTGGGGGTCTGGATCGGAGAGAATGCGGACTTCATAGCGATGGTTCGGTTCTATTTCACGAAGTTCCGCCCCGAGTTTGCTGAG
This sequence comes from Salmonirosea aquatica, assembly GCF_009296315.1. Taxonomy (NCBI): domain Bacteria; kingdom Pseudomonadati; phylum Bacteroidota; class Cytophagia; order Cytophagales; family Spirosomataceae; genus Salmonirosea; species Salmonirosea aquatica. The sequence goes on along the minus strand of NZ_WHLY01000002.1, from coordinate 74,899 downwards.
TTCCTGTTGCAGGGCATAAATGCGGTCTGTTTCTTTGATTTTCAGACTTTCGACACCCGTCATGGACAAGTGAATGTTTTTCATCGCGCAGCATACCGCCACCGTCTGAGCCAGGTCAGGACAGTGGGTAAAGTCCCAACCGAGGGCCGGGGCGGCGGTCGTTTTTTGCAGCAGAACGCCACGATTCGTGAAGGTACTTTGTACGCCCAGGTGTTCCATGATATCCACAATGGCACTGTCACCCTGTAGGGAATCTTCTTTTAAACCCAGCAATTCTACTTCGGCATCCTCAGCCAACGCCACAATGCTGTACCAGTAGCTTGCTCCCGACCAATCCGATTCGATGGCATAAGGCCGGGGTTCGTACGCCTGGGCCGCTATCGTGATCGTTTTGGCATTCCAATCCGCTTTGTATTCAATGCCAAAGCTAGCCATTTGGTGAAGCGTCATTTCGATATAAGGTAGTGAACCTATTTCGCCTTCCAGCGTGAGCTTGAGACCTCGGGGCAGGAGGGGGGCTACCATCAAAAGCGCCGATATATACTGGCTACTCACATCACCCCGAATCGTCAGGTGATTGGATTCCGATGCCTTAAAACCTTCCAGACGCAACGGAGGGTACCCTTCTTTATTTTCATAAGTAATGTTGGCCCCCAACTCACGCAGGGCGTCCACCAGTAATCCGATGGGCCGTTCGCACATGCGCGGGGTACCCGTCAGGATTTTGTGTTGATTGGTCACGGCAAAGTAGGCCGTCAGAAAACGCATGGTGGTACCCGCATCGATCACATCGGCCACAGAGTCGGATGAAGCCAGCAGGCGTTGCATGGTCTGGCTATCGCGGGCTTCTGAAATATTGGACAGGTCGCTCTTGAAACCGGTCAGGGCGTTGATGATCAAGGCCCGGTTGCATTCGCTTTTGGAAGCAGCCAGTCTTATTTCGGCCCGGATCGGTCTTTGCGGGGGATGGACAAGCAGGGAATTCATGTACTTGGTTGACAGTGTTTTTTACTTTTGAGACTATATTTTCTGAGGCTTTGGTGGAAAGCGGACTTCCAGACAGGTACTTATGAAAACTTTGAAGAGACAGGTATCTGATGGGTTTGGCAAAAAATCAGAATTCACGATCTATCAATACGTTTGGAGTACCTTAACGCGGTTACGGCCTTTGATTTTGACGGAGGGAAAGCTTAGCTTGTAGCAAAGAAATCCGGTTACGGCCAGCGCCCCACCTACCACCAGAGCCTGGGTGTCGGTAGTGAATCGCTTGCCGTCGAGGCCTTTGTTGAAAAAATCGGCCCCCACAAACACCAGCCCCGCAATGGGTAGCAATACCGACCCCTCCGTAACCCAGGGTATGCGGCGGTAGGTCTTGATCCTTTTGATTTCCTGCAATTTGATTTCATGGCCCTCCATACGCCGGGCCGCTTCGTTGACCAGCAGAAAGGTAAAGCTGCTGTCGGAAACGCTGTAAATTTCTTCGTTGAAGCGGTTTGGATCGCCTTTAATCCGAAAACGGATGCGATCGCCGGGAAAGTAGCGGTAGCGGTGGAAACTGCCGATCATCGGTGAAGCATCCAGAACCAGGTACCTCTGCCCGGCTTTGGTAATGGCCCGTCTGCTATCATTCTTTTTGAGGAAAAGCTCTTCGCTCGTCAACGCCTTCGACGGATCATAATGATCCTGGGCGAAGGCCCGGCTCTGAAATGCCAGGATGAAAACCAGTAAAACAATGAGAGCTTTCATGACAATTTGTTGACTACACTATCCTTCGTTCGGCCTTCGATGTACCCTATGGGTCAGGCTTAGTCTTCGTCCTGTATTTGCCCTTTGGTCGAAACCCCACCCGACACGATCATCTTCATAATATCGGTACTTGTGGCATTCAGAAGCGTAACGTTGGCGATCGGCACAATGAACAGTTCGCCGGAAAATGCGTACGAATGCGGCATATAGACGGCAATATAATCCTTTATATGCAAATGACTCAAATCGGTTTGGGTAATAAAACCCAATTTCTTGATGTCGGATTCACGGTTGATCGTGACCAGTACGGGTTGGTTGAACTTCTTTTTATCCCCTACGAAGGCCGTAATCAGATCCTTAACCGAATAGAATATCAGGTTCACCAGCGGAATTTTCCGCAGAATGCGTTCGGTAAATTTGAAGAAAGACTGGGGTACCACCGTGGAGAAGAAAAATCCCAGCAGAATGATGCCCACCAGGATAATCAACATGCCCAGCCCTGGCAGATAGATGGATTTGTTTTGGGAAATGGGAATGGAAATGGGCAGAATCCCATCGAGGGTTTCTACCCCCGTCCAGATAATCAGAATTGTAAAATACAAAGGCGCCACCAAAATGAGCCCCCGGACAAAATAGCCGAAGATCCGATTCAGGAAGGTGTTATTGAGGTTCATTATCTGGTAACAAAAGTTGACGATCGACGCACGATATTCGACCTGAGACTAAGATGTGATCGAACATCGTGGGTCAAATGTCCAAAAAATCTAAAAAACTACCGTCCGACCCTTCGGATATTTGATCTCGAACCGGATGTCAAAAGTACGGTTTTCATTCGGTTTTAGATTAATATCCCAGCTAAGCTTACCGGTTTCCGGATTGCGTTTCGCTCCTGAAACTTCTTCTACATTGACTTCGATATCGCTGTTCTGCGATATGGGTACCTGATCTTCCAGGGTGAGCTGTACCGCTTCGGGTTTGGTATTCCGTACCGTAATCCGATACGTGACCGTTTCGCGAATATTGCTGCCAATGAAGCGCTTGCTGCTAAACTCATTCAGTCGTTCACGCTCCACAATTACTTTTTTGTCACGTCCCAGCGACAGCGTCAGCGTATCGTTCGTATTCTGGGTAGTCAACTGTGTTTCACCCACGTAGGTTCCTTGAAAATAGACATTCGCGGTACCGTTTAATAAATTGTATTTTTCCCATCCGCTAAGTTGGGCCACCAGGAAGGCGTCCTGATCCAGTTTCGGGATGGCAAAGTGGCGGAATGTAGCCGGAACTTCATGTCGGGCGATGTCCACCAGTTGGGGCTGATTGCCCGTGGGAATGTCGTAGGGAAGGGCGATATCGAAGGTCACAGATAAATCGTTTACTTCAATTTGTGTGAAATCTGCAGAAGACTGAACATCGGCCATGGGGGCGGCGGCTTCCACCACGGACCCTTTGATAGCAGGGGCAGCAGAAAATTTTGCCATTTCCCTTCGCATCACAATCGGCTGAGGGAAATCTACATATTGCGTCGTCAGTTCGGGCTTGTTGCCACCCAGCGCAGGATTGTAGGTCGAGAGGGTAAGCTTTATGTTCTCCCAATTTTGTCCGGTGTTCTGGTATACCTGGGCTTTATAGGAAAGGCTCACCGGCTGTTGAGTGTCTTTTACGCGAAGGTCGTATACAGGCCGCCATCCGGCGCCGTTCACGACGTATGAAATATCCAGATTTAAGGTTGTGCGTGCAGAAGCTGTCAGACTTACCTCGATGCCACCCGTGGGCTGTTTGCGGCGGTTTTGCCAATCCGAGAGCTGGTTCTGAATATTTTTCTCCTGTTCTTTCCATGCCGTGAGTTGCTCTTTGATTCTAAGGAGTTTGGTACCTATGTCGGTCAAGCGCTCCCGGTAAAAATTTGCCAGCTCTTTCAACTCGGTCACTTTCACTCCCGAAGCCGAACCGCTCACCTGCTTATTGATCAGAATCAACTTCTTTTCTTCTTCCAGTACCGAATACGACAATTCGGCGGCGGCGATGTCGTCCTGCACAGTGCGCAGGGTATCATCGAGGCGCTGGATGTTGGCAGGCCGAGGCGCATTGCGCAGGTAGTCGCGCACGAACCGGACCCCCGTTATGATGGCATTGCCCGTACCTGTTACCTGCATACTATTGGGATCTATCGTGAGTGGAATATTCTCGACCAATACCCGCTGCTCCCCGGCCTGAATCGTAGTTTTTGCCGTGGCGGTGAGTTCGGCCCGGTTCAGAAAAATAGTGGCGTGGGTGAGGGTAGGGGATACAGTTTGCGGAGAATTTGTCTGGGAAAAAGCCGCGCTTAGGGTACCCCAGGCTAAGGTTAAAAAGAAAATAATATTTCGCATGGCAAGGTAGGTTTACGTAAATACTGATTTTGTAACGTGGGTGGGTGAAGTGATATTTGTACGTTTGTGCTGGCAAAGTTTGCCATTTATTAGTTCAGATCGAAAAGTACCCTATACGTTTAAATGTGCTCCCATGTACCAGGCCGATTATTTACAGAGTTTTGTTAAGAACGTTTTTCAAAAAATTGGTTGTCCGCCCCAGGAAGCGCTACTGGCTTCCGAAGTGCTGATCAGTGCCGATCTGCGCGGGGTAGATTCCCACGGCATTGCCCGCCTGGCGGGTTACGTGCGTCTGTACGATAACGGTCGGCTCAATCCCACGCCGCAGGTGCGTGTCGTGTACGAAACCCTCAGCACCGCAACCGTAGATGGCGACCGGGGGCTTGGGCTGGTGGTAGCACCCCAGGCGATGCGCATTGCTATGGAAAAAGCGGCCAAGGTAGGTTCGGGCTGGGTGTCGGTGCGAAATTCCAATCATTTCGGCATTGCGGGCTACCATGCCATGATGGCTCTCGAGAAAGACATGATCGGCTGGACCATGACTAATGCCGCTCCGCTCGTTACGCCTACCTTTTCGTTGGACAAGCTGCTAGGTACCAATCCACTGGCGGTGGCTGTACCCACCCGAAACGAACCGCCCTTCGTCGCTGACTTTGCCTCTACGGCCGTGGCATACGGTAAATTCGAGATTCTGCAAAGGCAGGGGCTGCCCGCACCGCTGGGTTGGGCGCAAGATGCCGAGGGAAACCCCACCGATGATTCCAACGCCGTAAAAAGTGGGGGAGGACTGCTGCCACTAGGGTCTGATCGGGAGCACGGTAGTCACAAAGGGTATGGCCTGGGCGCTATCGTGGATATCTTCTCGGGAGTACTTTCGGGTGCCAACTACGGCCCTTGGGTACCCCCTTTCGCCACGGCTGGCTTCATGGCGGCACAGGCAGGCGTCGGATTGGGTACGGGACACTTTTTAGGGGCTATGTGCGTTGATGGATTTCGGCCCGTTGAGGAATTTAAAGACAATATGGATCGTTGGATCGGGGCTTTTCGTAAGGCACGGGCGGTGGAGGGAAAGCAGGTCATCATTCCTGGCGACCCCGAGCGCGAAGCCGAAGTGATTCGCCGACAGGAGGGTATTCCTTTGTTAGAGCCTGTGGTACAATCACTGGTCGAGTTGGCCCAACGATTTGAATTAGAATTTACCGTAAAATAAGGGTGAGTACAGGCGGTTGAGACGTAAACTACATTTGACCAAGGAGGTACCTTATGAGTTAACCATTAAGAAATGTAAATTAGACCGACCGTTTTCATTTTTCAACTATCCATCGCACCGGCGACCCGGTTTCAAATATATAGATGTCGCGTAATTTCAAGATAGGGGTTTTCATCACACTCGCTGTTCTCTCCACCACATTTACCTTCTATTTCTGGCAGATCTTCAAGACTCCCAACCTGCAACACGAGAAGCAGGAGAGCTTTGCCTTGTTGATTCCCGAGGGAGCAACCTACCAGTCGGTGCTGGACACGCTGAAAAAGCATGATGTAATCAATGATCAGATTTCCTTCATGTTTCTGGCCAAGCTGCTGAACTACCCCGAGCGGGTCCGCGAAGGGCGTTACGTGATAAAGCCCAATTCGTCCAATTTTCAGGTATTGAAAAAACTACGCGAGGGCGACCAGGATGCTGTGCGCCTGACCTTTAACAACATCCGCTTGAAAGAAGAACTCATCGAGCGCATCGGGCCGCGTTTCGAATTTGGCGAACAGAAGTTCCGCGAGGCGCTCAGCAGCCCCGATCTGGTTCAAAAATATGGCTTCGATACGACCACGATCGTCAGTATGTTCCTGCCCAATACCTACGATATATACTGGAATGTGGGTACCGAAAAGTTCCTCGACCGGATGCACGATGAATACAAGAAATTCTGGACTGACGAGCGCCTGGCCAAAGCCAAGGCCATCAATCTGACGCCAGTGGAGGTGGCTACCCTGGCTTCGATTGTGGAGGAAGAGCAGGCGAGGAAAAAGGACGAACGCCCTAAAGTGGCCGGTATGTACATCAACCGTTTGCAAGCCGGTATGCCGTTGCAAGCCGATCCTACGGTAAAATTTGCCCTGGGCGATTTTGCCATTAAACGCATCCTCACCGCCCAATTGATGGTACCTTCTCCTTATAACACTTACCGGAATACCGGCTTGCCGCCGGGCCCCATTCGTCTGGCCGACCAGGTATCGCTCGATGCCGTGCTTAATTACGAAAAGCATAATTATACCTACATGTGCGCCCGGGCCGACCTATCGGGGTACCATGCCTTTGCCGACAATTATGCCGACCATCTGGCCAATGCGCGGCTGTATCAGGCCGAACTGAACCGGAGGAATATTATGAAATAATTCAAAAATGTTTACCTACGAAGTGAAAGGAATCCGGGTACGGTATGCCGATACGGATCAAATGGGGTACGTATACTACGGAAACTACGCCCGCTATTACGAAATAGGCAGGGTAGAGGCCTTGCGTAGTCTCGACTTCCATTATAAAGTGATGGAGAACGATGGAATCATGATGCCCGTATACGAAAACCGGTCGAGGTACCACCAGCCCGCTCGTTACGACGATTTGCTCAGCATCTATGTAAGTATCCGTACCCTGCCGACTGCCCGGGTGGTTTTTGAGTATGCGATTCGGAATCAGGATGACGTTCTATTAAATACCGGAGAAACGACTCTGGTGTTTCAAAATAGGGTAACGGGGCGACTTTGCATGGCTCCGGCCGATTTGCTGGAAAAACTCTACCCTTACTTCTCGGACTGAACAGTAGCCTATGCTGGAAAAATTACTTCAATATCGTCAGTTTCAGCGGTTCAGCGATTGGCTGAAAACCACCACCCTGTTCCGGGGCTCAGTCACACTGTACGATATTCTGGTAAACCTCCTCGATAAACTCCTGGTCTATGACATCGACCAACGGGCTTCATCCGTAGCTTTCAGCCTGACCCTTTCGGCATTTCCCGCCCTTATTTCTTTTTTTACCCTCATTCCCTACATTCCGGTTGATAATCTGCAAGCTCAGATTATGGATTTCCTGCGCGAGGTGATGCCCAGCAGCATCTATGCCGAAGCACAAACCACCATTTTGGATATCATCAGTCGTCCCCGTCGTGACATCCTGTCAGTAGGTTTTATTCTGACCATTGTTACTTCCACCAATGGGATGGTATCGCTCATGAGCTCATTCAATGTGGTGTATCGGGACGAGGATAAACGGGGTTTTTTCAAAACCCGCGCCATTGCCCTTATGCTTACCATCTTGCTGGCGCTAATCATTTTCCTGTCGGTGGTACTGTTGATCGTAGGCGACGGTGTCATGCAGATTGTCAGTGAATGGAACATCATTCGTGAAACATGGATTATTAACCTAGTGAATGTACTTCGTTATATCACTACGCTTGCCGCACTTACGGTAGGTGTTTCGTTGATCTACCGATTTGCACCGAATCGTCTGGTTCGCCTCTCCTTTTTCAATGCTGGCGCATTTATTGCTTCGGCGCTCATTGTGCTGGCCACCTACGCATTTTCCTTCTATCTTTCTAATTTCGGGACTTACAATAAGCTCTATGGCTCCATAGGTACCATGATTGCTCTCATGGTCTGGATCTATCTGATTGCCCTGCTGCTGATTTTTGGATTTGAAATCAATGCCAGCATTATTATGGCCAGGCGTGCCAAAAAGGGCTAAAAATAAATGCCGGACCTTAGCGATCCGGCATTATATAAAATACCCTAACCCATAAAGACTAAATTTGTGATTTGACAGATACGGACAGTACCCCAAAGGGAGTTGCCGCATTTAACTATCACACACTCAGTCCGCCAAATCTTTATCGAATACCGTGCCAAAAAAATGAGATGATTTAATGACAAAATAAGGCTTTGAAAAATAATTATTTACCGTTTACTCAATCAGGGCATTACTTTATTGGCTAGTGGGAGTTTATAGTACAAAGACTCGGTAAATCCACACCGGGCAGAGTTCTTAATAATTTAGCCTATGAAAATGCCTTTAGTTTCCGTCATCTGTACAACCTACAATCATGAAGATTTCGTGGACGCAGCCCTTGCGTCGGTAGCCCGTCAAACATATCCAAACATTGAATTGATCATTATCGATAACGCTAGTACGGATAGTACCCTGAGTCGTGTCGATCTTTTTTGCCAGCAGAACCCCCACGCTCAACGTATTGCCAACGCCTGGAATAAAGGCCTGTGCTCCGCCTTTAACCAGGGATTGGCGCTGGCTCAGGGTAAGTATGTGATTGACTTCTCGGGGGATGATATATTAATACCTAGCCGGATCGAGCGGCAGGTAGCTTTTTTTGAAAATTTACCCGAAGATTATGGCGTTATTTTTTCCAATGCACTGTACATCGATGCCACAGGCGCACCGGGGCGTTTCCACTATCCTGTCGATGCTACTGGCCGTGTGCAAATCCAAATACCCACAGGAGATGTGTATAAGGACGTCTTGGAACGCTATTTCATTTGTACTCCTACCATGATGATGCGACGTAGTGTGATTGAAGCCCTGGGAGGCTACGACGAATCACTCACGTATGAGGATTTTGATTTTTGGGTGCGTTCGTCGGTACGGTATATGTACGCTTATCAGGATGAGGTACTTACTCATAAAAGGGTACTTCCTGAGTCATTGTCGGGAAAGGTGTATCAGCCGAGAAGCGGTATGTTGCAGTCTACGTTTTCAGTTTGTAATAAAGCATATGATCTTAATCGTAGTCAGGAGGAATTCGATGCCCTAGCCCTCAGAATCCGAACGTTCATCCGGAAATGCTTCTATGCCCAGGAATTTGAGTTGGCCATACGCTTCCGTCATTTGCTGAATTATATCGAGGACCCCGGATTACCTACTGAGTTGATCGTATTCCTTTGCCGTTTGCGGCTTCCCGTCAATTGGGCCTATCGTTTTTATGCCCAGCGGTGGTCAAAAAAACTGACTGGTCGGAGAGGTTTTGATGTAAAATTTGTTACAAATTCGTAGACGTAGTTGTAATTTTACCTAGGTTATTGATTTTCATCTCCTTTTTCTTTCTTAAAAGTGCCTGCTGAACTCATACGAATATATCCCGACAATCCGGACATCCGAAGAATCCGCCAGGTGGCCGATTGCCTGCGGGGTGGAGGGGTGGTCATATATCCCACCGACACGGTGTATGGTTTGGGTTGTGATATTCATAATGCCCGGGCGGTTGAAAAAGTGGCCAGGATCAAGGGCATTAAGCCGCAGAAGAACGATTTTTCGTTCATCTGTTACGATCTCAGTCACATTGCCGATTATGCCAGGGTGAGCAATGCCGCTTTCAAATTAATGAAGAAAGCGCTGCCGGGACCATTTACTTTTATTCTCGAGGCTACCAACCATGTTCCTAAACTACTGAATACCAATAAAAAAACGGTGGGTATCCGGGTTCCGGATAATGAAATTCCCCGGTTTTTCGTGCGTGAATTGGGAAACCCCATCATTACTACTTCCATCAAAGACGATGATGAAGTGATCGAATACTCTACCGATCCTGAGCTTATTTTTGAGAAGTTCCAGCACCAGGTAGATATTGTGGTAGATGGCGGCTATGGGGGCAATGTGGGTTCCACCATCGTGGATGCTACAACCGACGATTTTGAAATAATCCGGGAAGGCCTGGGTGATTTATCCCAATTCCTTTAAAGCGAGAAATTGCATCAAAGGTGGTTTGGAGCCAGATGTATTCCTTTTTGTAAATTATTTTTTATAATTTTTTTGATAATTACCTCGGTCTTTGCCATATTTGGTAATGACTGGTAAATCGGGTAGCCAACGGAATGAAATCTAGGGTACTGCTGGAATTGCATTATCTGCCTTGCCTGGAGTATTTCAGCTGTTTGATGCAATTCGATGAGGTAGTTCTGGATGTGTATGAGCCATATGTTCGGCAGTCATACCGAAACCGCTGCCGGGTGTTGACTGCCAATAAAGTGGACACGCTTACTGTTCCGGTCAAAAACAGAGGACAAGGAGGCACAATTCGCGAGGTTCGCATTGACTATGATCAGCCTTGGCATCGTCGACATTGGGGGTGTCTGCAATCCGCTTACGGGAAATCGCCGTACTTTGAGCATTATTCCCCCGGGCTGGAAGCTCTGTATTATAAAAAGATACCCTTTCTCTTTGATTTTAACTTTGAACTGCTGACATTATGTCTTCATTATTTGGGTGTAAAGAAACACATGACGTACACTTTGTCACCCACTTCAATGATTTCAAATATTTTTGACGCCAGGTCTTTGATAAATGCAAAGAAGAAGACAGATGGTACTGTTTTTTATACACCTTTTCCCTATTATCAAACCTTTGGCAACGATTTTGTATCAAATTTGAGTATCGTTGATTTGCTGTTCAATCAAGGTCCTGAGTCACGACTGATTCTCCAGAATTCAATACCGCCCACAAAGTACCTGAATGAACAAAGCCCGACGGATATTGGTTAATAAACTAGTAGAAGACACTATATTTTTCCTGCCTATACATGGAAGCTAAATTTTCAAATCGAGTAAAAGAAGTAATTACCCTTAGCCGGGAAGAGGCCTTGCGCCTTGGTCACGACTTTATCGGCGCTGAGCACCTGCTGCTCGGTATGATCAGGGAAGGGGATGGCGTAGCCATAGGTCTGCTCAAGAAGTTGGGTGTTTCCCTGGATGAAGTTCGGTTGACTATCGAACAGGCTACGAAGGGTTCTGCCACCAATAATGTCAAGAATCTGCAGAACATTCCTCTGACGCGCCAATCCGAAAAGGTACTTAAAATTACCTACCTGGAAGCCAAGATTTTCAAGAGCCCGTTGATCGGCACGGAACACCTGTTGCTTTCGATCCTGCGGGATGAGGATAATGTGGCTACGCAGATACTGCACCGTTTTAATGTAAACTACGAAGTAATTAAGGAAATGTTAGAATATCAATCATCCGGAACGCCTCCCCGTATGGGTTCCGACACCGATGATGGGGACGATGATCCCCGGAGCGGCATGTTCGGCAGTGGGGGTTCCTCAGGTAAGGAAGCTAAGGGTGCCGAAAAATCAAGGACTCCGGTTCTCGATAATTTTGGCCGTGATTTGACCAAGCTGGCTGAGGTCGGCAAACTGGATCCCATTGTGGGTCGTGAAAAGGAAATCGAGCGGGTAGCTCAGATATTGAGCCGTCGTAAGAAAAACAATCCCATTCTGATCGGTGAACCCGGTGTGGGAAAAACGGCGATCGCCGAAGGTCTGGCGCTCCGCATTGTTCAGAAAAAAGTATCGAGGGTACTGTTTGGCAAACGTGTTGTAACCCTGGATCTAGCTTCACTGGTAGCCGGCACCAAGTACCGGGGCCAGTTCGAAGAGCGCATGAAAGCGGTTATGAATGAATTGGAAAAATCGCCCGATGTGATTCTGTTTATTGACGAGCTGCATACGATTGTGGGTGCAGGGGGAGCTTCGGGCTCTTTGGATGCCTCCAATATGTTCAAGCCGGCTTTGGCACGGGGCGAGATTCAATGCATCGGCGCAACGACCCTTGACGAATACCGCCAGTATATTGAGAAAGACGGAGCTCTGGCCCGCCGTTTTCAGATGGTGATGGTGGATGCTACTTCGGTGGAAGAGACTATTCAGATACTAGAGAATATTAAAGATAAGTACGAGGATCACCACCATGTGAACTATACCTCTGATGCGTTAGAATCTGCGGTAAAACTTTCAGAAAGGTATATTACTGACCGGTTCCTGCCAGATAAAGCTATCGATGTGATGGATGAGGTAGGGGCCCGTGTGCATATCAGCAATATCACGGTGCCGGAGGATATTCTTAAACTGGAAGAGCAGATTGAGAATATCAAACAAGAAAAAAACCGCGTGGTGAAAAGCCAAAAATATGAAGAGGCGGCTCAACTGCGTGATCGTGAGAAAAAACTGATAGACCAACTCGATCGGGCCAAACAGCACTGGGAAGAGGAGACCAAACAGAAGCGTTATACGGTTACCGAGCAAAACGTAGCTGAGGTAGTGGCCATGATGACGGGTATTCCCCTGACTAATGTTTCATTGGATGAAGGCAAGAAATTGCTTAATATGGCCGATGAACTCAAGGGAAAAGTCATTGGACAGAATCCTCCAATTGAGAAACTGGTAAAAGCCATACAACGTACCCGGGTTGGGTTGAAAGATCCTAAAAAACCCATCGGCTCGTTCATCTTTTTGGGACCGACGGGTGTGGGTAAAACGGAGTTGGCGAAGGTACTTGCGACCTACCTATTTGATAAAGACGATGCCCTAGTACGGATCGATATGAGCGAATACATGGAGAAATTTAGCGTATCGCGCTTGGTAGGAGCACCTCCGGGTTATGTAGGTTATGAAGAGGGAGGACAACTCACTGAAAAAATCCGTCGTAAACCGTACAGTGTAGTATTGCTGGATGAAATTGAGAAAGCCCACCCCGATGTATTCAACATTCTGCTGCAAGTGCTGGATGATGGTATCCTGACTGACGGTTTGGGGCGCCGGGTCGATTTCCGGAATACCATAATCATAATGACCTCTAACATCGGAGCGCGCGACCTGAAAGATTTTGGAAGTGGGATCGGTTTCGCCACCAAGAGAAGTGAGAATCAGGATGAGGTTATGCGAAGCACAATTCAGAGTGCGTTACGGAAAGCATTTTCGCCTGAATTCCTCAATCGGTTGGACGATGTGATTGTTTTCAACTCATTGCAACGCGAAGATCTGCATCGTATCATCGACATATCGCTCGATAAGTTGTTCAGCCGTGTTAAAGGACTGGGTTATGAAATCGAACTGACCATTCCGGCTAAGGACTTTCTTTCCGAGAAAGGATATGATCCGCAGTATGGTGCCCGCCCCTTGAATAGGGCCATTCAGAAGTACCTGGAAGATCCGGTTGCTGAAGAAATTTTAAAAGGGGATTTGCGAGATGGTGATGTGTTGGTTGCCGACCATGATGGTAGCAGCGAACAGTTGACCATAAGTGTTAGAAAAAAAGAAGAAGAGGTTGCTAATTAAAGCGAAGGTACCTCGATGTAAGCAAAAAAGACCACTCTTTTCAGGGTGGTCTTTTTTGCTTTATCCCTGCTAAATATTGTTCATTAGAATGGAGAATACATACCTGTTCAATCAATTACTTCAGTCTTATAGGGTACTTAAGATTTTAGGCAATTAACTCAGATAATTAGTAAAAGGGCACAGCCCGGAAAACGGGTAGGAAAATAGTAGCGGGAATTATTTTCCAATAAAGTTACTTTTGTTAAAAGGTTTATCCCCAAGTAGTTATTGTCAAATAATATTACATTAATAAAAATAAAATATCTTTGTTGAAGAATTGGCCTTGTTTTTGAAGATTATGTGTTTTTAAAAGCAGGTCGATGGGCAACTTCGGGTTGAATCGGATAACAAGAATGACATGGAGGAGCAAAATATAAAAAAAGAACCAAGAAAGAGACAAGAAAGTCCTCGGGGAAACACCTCTTCTAAACGCCAAAATTCCTCAGGGGCACCCTGGTGGTTGGTCGTTGTACTTTTGGTGGCGCTGTTGGGTATGGCCTCTTACATCGCCTGGATGAATTCGGCAGATCCCGCGTATCGCAAAGGTTACCTTGCCTACTATTTGGGTTCAGGCAATTCCGAAGCTGAACTGCTTGAATCTACCATTCCTTCCGACATTCCGTCCGATTCACTGGCGGCGTGGGAAAACTCACTTTTAAGTGCCAATCAACTCGGGACTGATTCTACTGCTCAGGATTGGAAAAGTCTTTCGGAATTAACGAACGAGGCAACAGGTACAGATACGGTATCCAATCAATCGTTTCAATCGTTGCCTACCCAGACCACCCCAAAGGAGCCGGTTCAAACGGACAATTTTGTGGCCCCTAAACCAGTACTAGCCTACTACATCAAAGCAGGGGAGTTCGAAAGCAGAAGTTCGGCACTCTTTCGAATCAAAGAGCTTCGGCAAGGTAATTATAAGGCAAAAATCATCGAACCTGATTCGGCAGGGGGTACCTTTGTCGTTTCGGCGGGCGAATTTTCCAGCTACAAAAGGGCTCTGGATCAGGCACAGGCCATAGGCTTCATCATGGACATTCGTACCTCGGTCATTAAAAGGGAGTGACCGGCACTATTTCTTTTGGAAAAGGTAGGTACCAAAGGTGTAGGCGATAAATAGGGCAAAAACTAATAACCCGATTCCGATCATAAGTACCAAAATTCTCGAACCCTCTTCAAAAGCAGACTTTGGGGTACCATCGGCTTTTCGGGGATTCTGTATCCGGACTTTGAAGTACCCAATGGTATAGGCTAGAATACAGAACAAAATGACTCCCAGTATTATGCGGGGCATGGCAAATGAAGATTAGGTCAGGTACGAATATACGATGATCCCAATTATTCTGCTTTTGGCTGTTGCATATTTTTAGTCGCTTCGACCGGCACACGATCCAATTGCCGGGTACTTTTGCGCACAAACTCCCAATCCCTTACCTTTACGCGGTATTTTTTGAACGGTTCGCGCCGTTTTCTTTTTCTCAATTTTTCCCGCTTGGAATAGGCACAGCCCAAACTCATTCTGTATGAAACTATTGGAAAATAAAGTAGCGCTGGTAACAGGTGCATCACGTGGTATTGGGCGGGCCATCGCTATCCGCTTTGCTCAGGAAGGAGCCGATGTGGCCTTTACCTTTCTGTCGAATATTGAAAAAGGTCAGGCACTGGTAGCCGAATTGGAGCAGTACGGTATCAAAGCTAAAGGGTACCGTTCGGATGCCTCTGATTTCCAAGCGGCCGATGAACTTATTACCGAAGTGATTGCGGATTTTGGTCGGATCGATGTGCTGGTAAACAATGCTGGGGTTACGCGGGATGGGCTTCTGATGCGTATGAGTGAAGAACAGTGGGATACTGTGATTACCATTAACCTGAAATCGGTATTTAATCTTACCAAGGCGGCCATCAAAACTATGATGCGGGCCAAAAGCGGTTCGATCATCAATATTACATCGGTGGTAGGTATCATGGGCAACGCCGGTCAGGCCAATTACTCCGCGTCTAAGGCAGGCATCATTGGCTTTACCAAATCGGTGGCTTTGGAATTGGGTTCGCGCAGTATACGGTCCAATGCAGTAGCCCCGGGTTTTATTGAAACAGAGATGACCGAAGCGCTTGAGGCCAAGTCGCTCGAGGAGTGGAAGCAATCAATTCCCCTAAAGCGGGGAGGCAAGCCTGAAGAAGTGGCCGATGCCTGTGTCTTTCTTGGCTCCGATATGTCGAAGTACATCACCGGTCAGGTAATACAGGTGGATGGGGGTATGCTCACCTAGGGTACCTGCTTATGTGAGTCGGAGAAGTTTTCCGGCTTCTCAAAAACCAATCATAGGGTTTTAGCCGTTATGGTTGTATCTTGTCCATTCCGGAACTAACCCCCACACTCCGAGACTTACGCTTCGTCCATGCGATCCGAACTTTTCCTGCAATCTTCTCCGTGGTTCATACTACTTTGTCTGTTAGCCGGTTCGGCTTATGCATATTTTCTGTACCGTCCTGAGCCTTCATGGAGCAAGGGATTGAATACTTTTCTGGCTATTCTCCGTGGAAGCCTCGTTTCTATTCTGTGCTTTTTACTATTGGCTCCGCTGGTTCGTACTACACAGACTACCACCGATAAGGCAAAGGTGGTATTGGCCATTGATAACTCGCTGTCAACTGCCCAGGAGGGTACCAAAGCTGTACCCCTGGTGGCTGAGGCCGCCCATAAGTTGGAAGCGGACGGGTATGAAGTAAGCATTGAGACTCTGGACGCCGAACGACCGGTTGCGGAGTTTGACTCCATAAAATTCACCGCCTCTACTACCGATCTATCGTCTTTACTAGGGTCCATTCGGAGCAACTTTGAAGGGCAAAACCTGACCGATGTGATTATGCTTTCCGACGGAATAGTCAACCAAGGGCTTTCGCCTGCCTTTGCGAGTTACCCTTTCCGGGTACATACGGTTGCTATTGGTGATACAATACCTAAGAAGGATGTGTTGATTCGCAATGTACTGTCCAACCGAGTGGCTTATATGGGTAATGAATTCCCCATTCAGATCGATATTGTGGCTAACGGCTTGGCAGGGAGAAGCACAACTGTTTCGTTAAAGCAGGGGGGGAGAGTAATCTCTACCCAAAATGTGGTGATCGGTCGTAATGATTACTTCCAGGCGTTCACGTTTACTACTTCGTCCACACAAAAGGGAGTGCAGCATTACACGGTGGAAGTAGGTGGGGTATCAGGGGAATTTAACGCTCAGAATAACCGCCGTGAGGTGTACATCGACATCATCGACGGCCGGGAGAAAATACTTCTGTTGGGGCTAGCCCGCATCCGGACATAAAGGCCTTGCGGAGTATGATCGAGCAAAATGAAAACTATGAACTTGATATAAGGCTGCTGACCACTGCTACCAATCTTGAGAATCTCACGGAGAAAGCCTACGATCTCATTATTTTGCACCAGATACCTGATGCTTCCGGTTTAGGTAATGAGTTAGTGCGCCGCCTGCTGACCCGAAATACGCCCGTATTTTATATTCTCGGAAATCAATCGGCAATAGGTGCCATGAACTCTCTGAACCGCACCGTGCAGATTGCAGCCAACCCGGGGCAATTTGATAAAGTAACGGGTGTATTCAATTCGTCCTTTCAGCTCCTCAACCTGGATATTCAGCGATTGGACATCTTGGAGAGGCTCCCGCCCTTGTCGGTACCTTTTGGTGAATACAGGTTGTTGCCGGGTAGTGAGGTAGTGCTGTATCAACGGGTAGGTAGTGTGGCCACCACCAAGCCTCTGTTGATGCTTAATACCGCCGGCGACCGAAAGGTGGCGGTACTGGCGGGTGAAGGCCTGTGGTTGTGGCGTCAGGAGGAATACGCCCTCACCGATAAACAGACAATCGTAGATGAACTTTTTCAGAAAGTGATTCAGTTGCTTTCGGTGAAAGAAGACAAACGTAAATTCAGGGTATATCCTGTGAGTGCCGAGTTTGACGCAGGTGATCGGGTTTCTTTTCAGACCGAAATTTACAATGACATTTATGAAAATATCTACGGGCAGGAGGTAAAGCTGGACCTGACTGATGAAAAAGGCAAAGTACAAAACTATACATATACCCACAGCGCCGAAAGCCCGCGTTTTGATATAAGCGGCCTTCCTGAGGGAGTATACAGGTATCGGGCATCTACTATTCTTCGCTCAGGGCAAGAGCAGGTAAGCGGTCAGTTTGTCGTCAGAAACACTGATCTGGAATCTCAGAATACTACGGCTGATTTCGGTTTACTCCGTGAAGTGGCCCAACGCTCCGGCGGACGGTTTGTCCAACCTGCTACCCTCGAAAGCCTGGTTCAGATTATGACCAAAAACCGTCCTCCCGACCGTCTGAATTCCTCCGAGCAAATGGCCGAACTCATCCATTTAAAATGGATTTTCTTTGCCTTGCTCATTTTGGCTACCTTAGAATGGGGCTTTAGAAAATACAGTGGGAGTTACTGATCGATTTCATGAAAACGATCCTGCTGTTGATCTTCGGGAGCCTGTCGTTCTATTCTGTAACTGCCCAGGAGTCGGAAGCGGAGGTTATGCCTGACACGGCCGTTGCACACCCTCCAAACTACCGGTTGTTGCACGGGATGTTCGCGGCCCAAACCGCATTGTACGCCGGAAGTCTTTATGGACTGAGTAAAACCTGGTACAAAAATCCCCTCACCCGATTCAGCGTCGCCGATGATTCACATGAATGGAAACAAATTGATAAGGTAGGACATCTCTATACTTCCTTCCAAATTAGCCGGCATACAGCCGAACTCTATAAAAAAACGGGAATCAGCAGAAAACAGGCCGTTCTTTATGGGGCCATTTCTGGTTTCTTTTTCCAGACTCCCATTGAAATTCTGGATGGTTTTTCCCCTGATTATGGCTTTTCAATTGGAGACATGGCAGCGAATCTGGCGGGACCTTTACTTTTTGTCGGGCAGTACGCCTTCTGGGATGAGGTCAGAATACAACCCAAGTTCTCCTTTCATTTTACCGATCTTGCCACCATCCGCCCTGAACTGTTGGGTCGTAATCGATCCGAACAGTGGCTTAAAGATTACAACGGGCAAACGTACTGGTTTTCAGGCAGTCCGCATTCCTTTTTTCCTGGGTCTCGCTGGCCAGCCTGGCTTTGCCTATCCGTAGGGTACGGCATTCAGGACATGGTTGCTGCCGAAACCCAGCAGAGTGTAGAATTGGGATACCGACCCTACCGACAGTACTATTTTTCGCTGGATGTGGATTTTACCAAAATAAAAACGCGCAGCCGCTTGATTAAAACCCTGGCTTTCATGTTGAATACATTGAAGATCCCCGCACCAGCCGTATCGTTCTCCCGAGAAGGTGTGACTTTTAAGCCCTTGTATTTTTAAGGATTAGTTGAGGGAGGTAAGGTACCCCAACCCGTGGGCCAAAAATCGATTTCAAGGGGCGGTTCTTTCAAGAAGTACAGTAACACGAACTAAAAAGAATGAGTATGAATATTGGTGATAAAGTACGATTGGTGCATGGACGGGAAGAAGGCATTGTGTACCGTTTTCTTCCGGGCAATATCGTAGAAATAGAAATTGAGGATGGGTTCCGAATTCCCGTGCTCCGCAATGAATTGGTGACGATTTCACCCGTGGAGGGTGAGCGATTGGTACGAAACGAGCCGATTAAAAAAGACAATGTACCGGTCAGCAAAACCCGGGCCGTTTTTGCCGAGAAAGGTATATATCTGGCCTTTGTACCTATCAACGACCGTGAACTCACTGTACATCTGATCAACAATACCGACTGGCACCTGCCCTTTGTGACCTATCAGGAACAGGAAGGAATAACTACGGGACTGGGATCGGGTGAAATGAAACCACGTACCTCCTATAAACTGACGGACCTACTGGCCAAGAATTTCGAACAATGGCCCGTTTTCGATATACAGGCCTTGTATTTTAAAGAGGGGAATGGCTCAGCAAAACCACCATTCCAGAAAAAAATTAAGTGCCGCGCCCAATCTTTTTATAAACGCAAGCACGCCGCGCCAATCCTTCAGAAGGAAGCCTACCTGTATCAACTTGATGATGAAAACGAAACGGTCAAAGCTTTTCCGGGCGTAGGAATATCGGCAGCAGATCTGCGCGAAAGAATGCTTTCTCCTTCCTCAGAGCCAAAGACAGTTCCTACAAAGCCGGATTCAGTAGTGGATCTGCACCTCGAAAAGCTTACCACCGAAATAGGCAAAATGTCCAATACAGAAAAGCTGACATTGCAATTGACCACTTTCGAACAGCAGCTTGAACGGGCCATTGCAGCTGGGATGCACGAAATGACATTCATCCACGGGGCAGGCAATGGCGTTCTGCGTAATGAATTGCATCGGCGACTGAGCAGGCATCAGAATGTGCAGTTTTTCGAGGATGCGCAAAAACAAAAATTTGGATATGGCGCCACCTTCGTCAAAATCAAGTAATTACGTGAAGTCACTGACACGAATTGGATTGATTTGGATTGCGAGCGTGATGTGGGCCATGCTGGTATGGCAGTGTAGTTCGGGGGGCTCATCTCAACCCGCGGCACCAAAAGAAAAATACCTCTATTCGAATATGCAGATTCAGAACGAAAAGCATCTGTCGGTGGTCAATATTCCGGTGGAGACCCCGTTGGCCGAGTTGGAAAAGCAACTGAATGCCCAACTGAATGGGCTTCTTTACGAAGACAATAGTTTTGAGGATGATAATTCGGACAACCTGAAAGCGAAGGTTTGGAAAATAAGCCCAATCAAAGTTCAAGCCATTGACTCTACCTTTCTCTTTGAGGTACCCCTGAAGGTATGGGTGAGTGTAGGGTACAAGGTGAGTCCGCTGGGGCTGACACTTTCGGGGCACAAGGAGACAGAATTCGCTGTACGCATCCGGTTTATATCCAAGATGCATATTTCACCCAGTTGGAAAGTTATTTCCGAAACCTCCGTCGACAGCTATGACTGGATCACGGAACCGGTAATCAAGGTAGCGGGATTCACCCTGCCGGTTAAATCGATGGTGAGCCGTACCCTGAATCGAAACTTTGAAAAAATTACAAAGGCAATCGATGAACAAGTCGGCAGCACCATCGATTTAAAAACGCATGTACAAAAGGCCTGGGATTTGGCCCGACGCCCCGTCGAATTATCCAAGGCGTATAACACCTGGCTTATGGTGGTACCTACGGGAGTTGTCATGACTCCGTTAGTGGTAAGAAATAATGTCATCCGCAGCACCATTGGCCTGCGAGGGTACACCCAGACCGTAACCTCCATGATACCCCCCGAACCGGTAACCAATGCTGGACTCCCCAACCTCGAAATTGTGAATAAAATACCTGGGGCTTACCGGGTAGGGTTAATCAGCATGGTGTCGTACAAGGAGGCCACCCGTCTGGCAAAGGCAGAATTTGTAGGTAAGACTTTTTCGTACAGCAACGGAAAGTACACCGTGGAAGTCACAGATCTTGATTTGTTCGGACAGAATGAGTTTTTGATCATAAAAGCCGTACTCCGAGGTAGTATGAATGGGACGATCTACCTGCGGGGAATGCCCCATTATGACGCGGCCACCAAAAACCTCACCCTTAAAAATCTGGATTACGACCTGGATACCCGCAATGTCATTATAAAAACAGCTGGCTGGTTGCTTCAGGGAAAATTCAGCGCTATGATGGAACGCAATTTCGTATTTCCCATAGGTAAGCAAATTACCGAAGCGCAACGATCGATCCAGAAGATGCTCACTCAGAATAATTTGGCCAAAGGTATTATGCTTACAGGTACCCTCGAGGAAATTGTTCCAGACAGGGTGTACCTAACGCCGGAGAATATTTATTCGGTTGTTTTCGCCCGTGGACAGGTATCTCTGAGGCTCGAAGGCCTGCTCTAAAGCGTACAGAATGTTGGTTTTATGGGCCTATTGGGCGTAAAAATTTGCTTTTTGTACACGGTTAGGTACCAATCAAAGCAAAGTATTTCTTAGCTTTGTAGCCAACCGGGATTAGATAAGCTGTCCTATCGCTCTTGCTTCAAGCAGGGGAGGAAAGTCCGGGCAGTGCAGAGCACCGTACTTCCTAACGGGAAGGCAGCCGATTGGCGACGATTAGCTGACAGCAAGTGCCACAGAAAAGATACCGCCTGGCATACTTTTTATGCGAGGTAAGGGTGAAAAGGTGGGGTAAGAGCCCACCGGATCGGTAGCGATGCCGAGAGCAGGGTAAACCTTACGGACTGAAAGACCAAATAGGTGCCGAGAAGAAGCGGCTCGTTTCGGTTCCGGCACGTTCGGAACATTGGCACGGGTAGGTCGTTAGAGGCTCCGGGTGATCGGAGCCCCAGATAAATGATAGGAGTTTCGGGGAAACCCGGAATACAGAACCCGGCTTACAGGCTTATCTATTTTCGGATTTATTGTTTTGTGTATATACAAATTCAGGCTTATTGAATCACATAACTGGTGTTTCCTCATGAAGAAGAAAAATCTTTACATTACACTTTCCTTGCTGGCTCTGTTTACTACGGCATCTTTTGCCCAAAACCGTACCTATGAGGGGCCCAACAAAATGAACACCTGGTCCATTACCGGGTACGGGGGAATAACCCGTTTCTTTGGTGACCTTAAGCAGTATGACTTTCGGAGAGGCCCTGAGGAACCGCTCACAGGAGGTTTCGGAGTATCCATCAACAAGCAATTATCGCCACTTTTCGGGGTACAGCTTACGGGCTGGAATGGCTGGTTGGCTGGATCCAAAACAGGGGTTGTAAGTTCGATCACTGGGAAATCACAGGATGTATATTTCAGGAGCCCATCTTTTGTGCAAGTTACACTCGATGGTACTGTGAATTTGAACCGACTGCTATTTGGTTTTGATAAGCTACGTCGCTGGAAATTCGATGCACATGCCGGGGCGGGTATTATTTATTACCATACCGATGTATACGATTTAAATACTAAAGCCTTGCTACTTCAATCCAATACGGATGGAAGCTCGAAAACTGCGGGCGAATGGGAGCGCAACGGGTCCATATATACCCGTGAGTGGGTAGTACCCCTGGGTTTGGCCATCCACTATGAACTTTCTCCACGGATTGACATTGGTTTAGACTTTGCCATTAACCATGTGATGACTGAGAAACTCGATTTGACGGCCAGTGACTTGACGGACTACGCTACCTCTACCGGAATCTTTGGATTTGTAAAAGGTGATTCCGAGCTGGATAAATGGGGCTATGGTGCTATTGCCCTTACCTATAAGTTAGGCAAGAACGCCGTAATGTCCAAAAATGGTAAATACGATGCTTCCAGCGGTCGCTACCACCTGCGTTGGGCAGATCCCCGCGCTTTAGTGCCCCCCCTTATAACCCTACTATGGAAGATGCCGATTCTATTGCTAAAGCCAATATGCCGAAACCCGTCGATCCCCGACTCTACACGGATTCAGATGGTGATGGAGTAGCCGATCTGTTCGATAAAGAACCTAATACGCCTGCTGGTAGTGTTGTATCGGGTGGCGGTGTTGCCATTGATCTGGATAAATATATTACCGACGCAATAAAGAACAATATGCCTAAGGATGAGTGCGAGGCCCTGTTCAGTAACATTGAATTCGATACTGATAAAGCCACCATCCGACGCGCTTCCCAGGAAACACTTACCAAGGTTGTCGAACTGCTAAACATGCGTCCCAACTGCCGTATCGTTCTGGTAGGTCATGCTGATGCCCGGGCTTCTTACGGGTATAACATGAATTTGTCAAGACGTCGGGTAGAAGCTGCTAAGCGGTACCTGATCCGGGCGGGATTAGCTGATCCAAGCCGCCTTTTGGTTGAGTATTTCGGTGAGTACCGGCCTTTGGCTGAGAATACGACTCCTGAAGGACTTCAGGCTAACCGTCGCGTCGAAATCAAAATCATGCCTAACAACACGCTGCGTTCCACATATCCGGCTGGGTTCAAGCGATAGTTTTCAATTTGAAGTTTATATAGGGGAAGGTTCCAGAGGAACTTTCCCCTTTTTTTGTTCATATGCTTACTAATCAGGAAATTTAGTTAAATTTGCACCCTGTTTAATCGGAGGGACGAGATCCCCCCACCAATAACAATTATAACTACATGGCAGTTAAGATCAGACTAGCGCGTCGAGGACGCAAAAAAAGAGCGATGTATGACATCGTCGTAGCCGATGCCCGGGCTCCCCGTGACGGACGCTTTATTGAAAAGTTGGGTACCTACGATCCCAACCAGAATCCCCATAATGTAGTGCTGCAGGCCGACCGGGCTGTGGATTGGTTACTCAAAGGAGCTCAACCCACAGACACCGCCCGTTCTATTTTGCACCACGAAGGCGTCATGCTTCGCAAACACCTACAGGTAGGTGTCAATAAAGGCGCCGTAACGCAGGAAAATGCCGATGCTCGTTTCGAAGAGTGGAAAAATGCTAAAAGTGAAAAATTGGCCAACAAAGCCGATACCTTAAATAGCAAGAAAACATCTGAGAGGGAACAGAAACTGGAGGCTGAACGCAAAGTGAATCAGGCCCGTATTGAATCAATAACCAAGAAAAATACGCCCCCTGCTGATACCACTGCTCCCGAGACAGAAGCAGAAGAACCAGTAAATGAGTCGGCAGAAACTGAAATTGCCGCCACTTCAATAGAAGAGCAGCCAGAGGCAGTTGAAGAAACAACTGCTGCCACCGAGGCACCTGCTGAACAGCCTGCTGCCGAAGCACCTGCTGAACAGCCTGCTGCCGAAGCTCCGCAACCCGTAGCTGAAAAAGCTGAGGAAACGACCGTAGTTGAAGAGGCTGCTCCCGCAGCTGATCAAGCGAGCGAGCCTGTTGCTGAAGCTGCGCCAGTTGCAACCGAAGCTACTGCCGAAACCGAAGTTCCGGTTGCGGAAGCACAAGATACACCCGCAGCACCGGATGAGAAATCGACCGAAGAGCCTACTACTGCTTCGGACGAGTCTGATGCCAAGAAAGCCTAAGTATACCGGCTTTCAAGGTGTCCTTCCAATTTAATTTCACACATGAGTCTGTCGGGTATCCGCACAGACTCATGTTTATTTTAGGGATACCTACCTGATTTAATCATATAAACAATTAAGACCGTGACACAGGCAGATTGCTATTTGCTGGGATATATAGTAAAAACCCATGGGACCAAGGGACAATTGGTATTTCATCTTGATGTCGATTATCCCGAGGACTATGAAGAGATGGAGTCGGTTTTTATAGAAACTAAGGGCGAACTGATACCTTATTTTGTTGAACTTTTTAACCTCCAGAAGCAGAGTAGGGTGATTGTGCAGTTCGAGGGAGTCGACACAATGGAAAAAGCTCAGGCTCTGGTAGGTACTTCCCTTTTTTTACCTCTGGATGCTTTGGACGAACTAGAGGAGGGACAATTTTACTACCACGAAATTCAGGGATACGAGATTCTTGATCAAAAACTTGGAAGCCTGGGTACCGTCCGGGAAGTTTATTCAGTAGCTACTCAAAACCTGATTGCATTTGATTATCAGGGAGCCGAAGTGTTGATCCCTATTACTGACGGTATTGTGCTGGAAGCCGACCGAACCAACAGGCAGCTCCATGTGGAATTGCCCGATGGGCTATTGGAGGTATATACTGAGAGTAATGCAAGTAACGAACCGGAGGACGGCGATGAGGATTGATATCATTTCGGTAGTGCCAAAACTGATGGAAAGTTTTTTCGCACACTCGATTCTGAAAAGGGCGAAAAACAAAGGCTTGGCCGAAATCCATCTGCACGATCTCCGAATGTATGCCACAGGTAAAAATCGACAGGTAGACGACTATGCTTTTGGGGGCGGGGCAGGGATGGTATTGCAGATAGAGCCTATCGCCCGTTGTATACGTGCTTTACAATCTGAGCGTACCTATGACGAAATCATCTACCTGACCCCGGATGGTGAGCGGCTTGCGCAGCGGACAGTAAATCAATTATCGTTGAAAACAAACCTACTCCTGCTTTGTGGACACTACAAAGGGGTTGATCAGCGGGTACGCGACTTATTTGTAACGAAGGAGATCAGCATCGGCGATTACGTCCTTTCCGGTGGTGAACTGGCCGCTGCTGTACTCACCGATGCCATTGTACGCTTGGTTCCCGGAGTGCTCAATGACGAAACTTCTGCTCTGACCGACTCTTTTCAGGACAATCTGCTCGCACCACCCGTATATACCCGACCTGCCGTTTTTGAAGAAAACGCAGTACCGGAGGTGCTGTTGTCAGGCCATGAGGCCAAAATAGAGCAATGGCGGCTGGATCAGTCCCTTGCCCTGACGAAACTAAAACGTCCTGATTTATTGTAAATCATGTGACCTATCCGGGGTACCCTAACCAAGATGATTAATGGATGCTGTGAAGTTTTTTCAGAAATCCAGATGGCAATTTAGCCACTCATCATCGAACCGCGTACCGTATTTGCGGTAAAAGCCTACGGCGGAGGTATTCCAGTCCAGCACCTGCCACATCATACCCGTGCAGTTCGTATTCTTGGCAGTCTGTACCACCGCGTCAAAAAGTGTTTTGCCCAATCCATTTCCACGCACCGATTCTGTAATCACGATATCTTCCAGATACAGCCGCTTGCCTTTCCATGTAGAATAGCGGAAATAGTATAAGGCCAGCCCTACGGTCACACCATCGGATTCGGCAATGTGAAAATCGTAAAGCTTGTCGTCGTAATCCTGGTTCATGCGCTCTACCGAGTTGGTTACCTGATCGAGGGCTTTCTCATAGACAGCCAGTTCTTTGACCAGCTCAAAAACAGCTGGTATGTCTTCACGTGAACCGGGGCGGGTGGTAATGTTCATATTGTATTACTAGTAAATGAGGAATTGGATAAATGATAGGATAAGTACAAAAATTAGGTATTCTATCATTCACCCGATCAAAATTGTTAGCGATGATGTACGTAATTTTCCCATTTGGCCATAACCTGCCTGAAATCGTCTGGTAGTTCGGTGTCGAATTGCATGAACTCCCGGGTCTTGGGATGGACTATCCCCAGCGATTTAGCGTGCAACGCCTGACGGGGTATAATCTTAAAACAGTTTTCCACAAATGCTTTGTAACTGCCGCTGGTCGTGCCCCGGCGGATTCGGTCTCCCCCGTAGGTACTGTCATTGAATATCGGATGGCCGATGTGTTTCATATGGGCCCTGATCTGATGGGTACGTCCGGTTTCCAGGGTACATTTTACCAGAGACACATACCTTAGCGGCTGGATAACTTCGTAGTGGGTGATGGCTGGTTTTCCCTGGCTTCCGTCGGGAAAGATATCCATGATTCGGCGGTCTTTAGCGCTCCGTCCAATATGACCTTCAATGGTACCTTTGGCCTCCTTGGGCTCGCCCCATACCAGGGCATAGTAGGTGCGCTCGATAGTATGTTCAAAAAACTGCTTGGCTAGGTAGGTCATCCCGTACTCACTGCGGGCGATGACCAGCAGGCCTGATGTATCCTTATCGATTCGGTGTACCAGCCCGGGACGAATATCGCCGTTACGACCCGTGGGCAAATGCTGGAAATGGTATACCAGTGCGTTGACGAGGGTACCAGTCCAGTTGCCGAAAGCGGGATGAACCACCATGCCGGCGGGTTTGTTCACGATTGTCAACTCGTCATCCTCGTACACGATATCCAGCGGAATGTTTTCGGGTACAATCTCCGTATCCCGGGGCGGCTGGGGTAGGGCCAGTACAATGACATCAGCGGGCTTGACCTTATAGCTGGCTTTGGAAGGCGCATCGTTTACGGTAATAGCTGCCAAGTCGATCCCGTTCTGAATCTTGGTGCGGGTAGCGTTAGGTACGTGCAGACTCAGGTACTTGTCCAGCCGCATAGGCCCCTGCCCCTTATCAACCACAAGGCGGTAGTGTTCATAAAGGTCTTCTTCCTCGTCGGTTTCCTGCGTTGGCTCTGACATTATTTAGCGTTATGAGATATGGGGAGTCCCTTTTACTTTTGACAAAATTATCAAAATTTACGTGGACTCACCGATTTCTGCCCTACCTAGCC
This sequence comes from Salmonirosea aquatica, assembly GCF_009296315.1. NCBI lineage: Bacteria > Pseudomonadati > Bacteroidota > Cytophagia > Cytophagales > Spirosomataceae > Salmonirosea > Salmonirosea aquatica. The sequence continues at coordinate 47,563 of NZ_WHLY01000002.1, read as the reverse complement.
CATTGCAGCCACTGGTTGACCTAACCACACAACGGGCCGGGGTGAACCTGTATCTGAAGCGCGATGATCTGATTCACCCCACGGTTTCGGGAAATAAATGGCGCAAACTGAAATATATTTTGCTGGATGCTCGGCAAAAAGGGTATAACACGCTGCTTACATTCGGTGGAGCGCGTTCCAATCATCTTTATGCGGCTGCGGCTGCCGGTGCCCTGCTGGGTATGCGCACGATCGGATTCGTGCGCGGTGAGGAGTATTTAGAAAAAAGTACCGAAACACTGGATTTTTGTCGGGCTGAGGGTATGCAGCTTTATGGTATTAGCCGTGAGAAATACAAGCAGCGGAATACCCCCAGGTACCTTGAAGAATTAAAAGGTACCTTTCCCACGGCTTACATCATTCCCGAAGGTGGTACGACCCCGTTTGCCTTACCCGGTGTAAGGGAACTCGTAATGGAAACAGAAACCCAACTTGGCTTCAAGCCCGACTACTTTGCCGTAGCCGCAGGAACAGGAGGTACCACCGCGGGACTTTTAACCGCAAAAATTCCGGTACTTGCTTTTACTGCTTTGAAAGGTGGCGGATTTCTCAAACAGGAAATCCTGGAATTGGCGGATAGTCTGGAGTTAGAAAATAACCTGCACCTTTTTACCGACTATCACTTTGGAGGGTACGCCCGCCATACTCCTGAATTGCTGGCTTTCATGGAAGAATTTGAATTGCGTCACCAAATCCTGTTAGAGCATGTGTATACGGGAAAAATGCTGTACGGATTGTATGATCTTATGAATAAGGGGTATTTCCAAAAAGGAGAAACCCTAGTGGCTATACATACCGGTGGATTGCAAGGCCGTAGTCATGTATTCTAAAAAAAGCCGCAAGGTCAAAGACCCGCGGCTCATATAGAAGAGGTTTACAAAGCTCTTGTTATCCCACACTACCCTCAAGGCTGATCGCCAGTAGTTTCTGTGCTTCCACAGCAAATTCCATGGGGAGTTGATTCAGTACTTCTTTGGCGTAGCCATTTACAATGAGGGCTACGGCCTGCTCGGTACCGATACCACGCTGATTGCAGTAGAACAGAATATCTTCACCAATTTTCGAAGTGGTTGCTTCATGTTCTACCGTGGCCGTAGGGTTGCTCACCTCGATGTAAGGGAAGGTATGCGCGCCGCACCGGTCGCCCAGCAGCAGCGAGTCACACTGCGAGAAATTACGGGCGTTGTCGGCACGCTTAAATACTTCGACCAGACCCCGGTAGGAGTTCTGGCTTTTGCCCGCTGAGATTCCTTTCGAAACGATACGACTCTTGGTGTTCTTACCGATATGTATCATCTTGGTACCCGTATCGGCCTGCTGCATATTGTTGGTAACAGCCACGGAATAGAATTCCCCGATGGAATTATCACCCTTTAAAATCACCGAAGGATATTTCCAGGTAATGGCCGATCCTGTTTCAACCTGAGTCCAGGAGATTTTGGAGTGAGCACCATCACAAAGCCCGCGTTTGGTCACGAAATTATAGATCCCCCCTTTGCCTTCCTTGTCACCAGGGTACCAGTTCTGAACGGTCGAGTATTTGACTTCTGCTCTTTCGTGGGTGAATATTTCCACCACTGCCGCGTGCAGTTGGTTCTCGTCCCGCATCGGGGCGGTGCAGCCTTCAAGGTAGCTTACATAGCTACCCTCGTCAGCCACGATGAGGGTACGTTCAAACTGCCCCGTTCCCGACGCATTGATGCGGAAATAGGTCGATAGCTCCATCGGGCAGCGAACACCTTTGGGAATGTATACGAACGATCCGTCGGAAAAAACCGCTGAATTGAGGCCCGCGTAAAAATTGTCCTTGGGAGGAACTACCGATCCCAGATATTTTTTTACCAGATCGGGATGTTCTTTGATCGCTTCTGTGATGGAGCAGAAAATGATTCCTTTTTCTTTCAAGGATTCTTTGAAAGTAGTAAAAACCGATTCGGAGTCCATGACAGCATCTACTGCTACATTAGAAATCCGTTTTTGCTCATCCAGCGAAATTCCCAACCGCTCGAAGGTATTGCGCAATTCGGGATCGATATCATCCAGGCTGTCAACCTGCTTTTTCTTTTTTGGGGCCGAATAGTACTTGATAGCCTGCAGGTCAATGGGTGGATAATGTACATTGGCCCAGGTAGGTTCCGTCGTTTTAAGCCAGGCACGATAGGCCTTCAGGCGCCATTCCAGCATCCATTCGGGTTCATTTTTTTTGGCGGAAATGAACCGGACAATTTCTTCGCTGAGACCCGGAGGGGCTTCGTCAGCTTCAATATCTGTTACGAAACCGTACTTATATTCTGAACTGGTGATTTCTTCTAGTAATTCTACTTCTTTGCTCATAGTACTGTATGTTACCTTATTAAGGATACATGGAGTTAACAACCGCAGGGGAAGTTGAGTTTGGTGATTCAGACAAAAATATAGAAAAATTCCAAATAAGCCACTACGAAGGCCTTGGGCGAGCCTGAGATAGGACTTGCCTAGCTCATTGACCCGATAATTAGTGTAATATCGGGCTAATAGGCTAGGCCGGAAAGACATCAAGTCAAGAGGTTAGTAATAGGCGTTAGGAATCAGGTACTGCGTTACATAGTTTTCGATTCCTTCTTCTAGGGAATGGAAGGGTTGGGCATAGCCAATGGCGCGCAGCTTGTCCATAGAAGCTTCGGTGAAATACTGGTACTTGTCGCGGATGTCGGCGGGGGTATCGATGAAATCAATGACCGGCTCAATTTGCATGGCGTTGAAGGTACTCGTAACCAGATCTTTGAACGTACGAGCCTTTCCGCTGCCCAGGTTGTAGATACCCGAGTTTTTTCGATGATTCATCAAAAATATACACACATCAACTACGTCCTTCACATACACAAAATCGCGCATCTGCTCGCCATCTTTGAAATCGGGATGATGAGACCGGAAAAGTTTCATTTTGCCGGTTTTCTGGATTTGGTGAAAAGCGTGGAAAATTACGGAAGCCATCCGGCCTTTATGGTATTCGTTGGGACCGTACACGTTGAAGAATTTCAGTCCCGCCCAGAATAAAGGCTTCTTCTCCTGAGCTAATGCCCAGATGTCGAATTCGTTTTTGGAATCACCATAGGGATTCAAGGGGTGCAACTGCGGAATCAGTGCCTCATCGTCAAGGTACCCCTGTTCGCCTAGTCCGTAGGTAGCGGCCGAGGAGGCGTACACCAGCGGAATTTGATACGCTACGCAGCGATTCCAGATTTCCTTGGAATACTGCACGTTGAGCTCATCGAAAATCGCCCGGTCAAATTCAGTGGTATCGGTGCGGGCACCGATGTGGAAGATAAACTCGACTTCTTCCTGATTTTCGTCGAGCCATGCGAAAAAATCGCTGCGCTCGACGCGTTCCTGAATGGTCTTGCCGGTCAGATTGTCCAATTTTTCATACTTGGAAAAATCATCGACTGCAATTATGAAGTTAAAACCTTCCTGATTCAATCGGCTGATCAGACAGCTTCCGATAAAGCCCGCGGCTCCTGTTACTACGATCATGTATGCAATGGATGGTTGACAGTTGAACAGGGACAGTGTCGTTTGCCCCGCAACTAGTAAGATGTTTAAAAGGAATTGTAAAGTTAAGCACAATACCGCGCTCCTTCCCAAACAAAACGTATTTTTGCAACAGAAACGAGTTGACAAGCTAGGGCGTTAAAGCCAAGCATCGGTCAACTCTCAATTGTCAACTGTCAACTGAAAAAGTGGTTTACGTCACTCGAAAAGAACATTTTAACGCGGCCCACCGCCTGTACAATCCGAACTGGACCGAAGAAAGAAACCAGGAAATATTTGGCCCCTGCGCCAATATCAATTTCCATGGCCACAATTTCGAGCTCATCGTGACCGTGAAGGGGGTACCTGATGCAGGAACAGGCTTTGTGATTGACCTGAAGGCGTTGGGCGATTTGATTAAAAACAGGATAATCGATCAGGTGGATCATAAGAATCTGAATCTCGATGTACCGTTCATGCGGGGGAAGATGGCCTCCTGCGAAATATTTGTGATGGAAATCTGGAAAATCCTGGCTCCCGCTGTAACTGAGATCGCTCCCGAAGCGCGGTTGCATTACATCAAGCTGATCGAGACTCCCAAGAATTTTGTTGAGTACTACGGCGAATGAAGTACTACCTGATTGCCGGCGAGCGTTCGGGCGACCTGCACGGAGCCAATCTGATGAAGGGCATCCGGTCCCACGACTCTGCCGCGGAATTCCGGGCCTGGGGCGGCGACCTGATGCAGCAGCAGGGAGCTACGCTTGTGACGCACTACACCGACATGGCTTTCATGGGGTTTCTGGAAGTGGTAATGAACCTGTCTATCATTTTAGGATTCCTGAAAAAGTGCAAAGAGGATGTAATGGATTACCAGCCTGACGCCCTGATTCTTATTGATTATCCCGGCTTTAATTTGCGGATGGCGTCCTTTGCCAAAAAAGAGGGATCAGGGTACTGTATTATATCTCGCCGAAGGTATGGGCCTGGAATCAGAAACGGGCTTTGAAAATTAAGGCTACCGTGGATCGTATGTATGTAATCTTTCCTTTTGAAGTGGAATTTTACAAAAAATACGGTTATAAAGTAACTTATGTAGGTAATCCGCTAATGGATGCGATCCATGAATTCTCCGCGGATTCTGATTTTAAAGCAAAGAATAACCTTGAAAATAAAAAGATTATCGCCCTGCTCCCCGGCAGCCGCAAGCAGGAGGTCATGGGTACACTGGATACAATGCTGAGTATTCAGGCAGCGTTTCCAGACCATGAATTCGTCATAGCCGCAGTAAGAAGTTTGCCAGAGGTAGTCTACGAAAAGTACCAAAGCTTACCGAACGTAACTGTAGTATTCGAAGGTACCTATGACCTGCTCTCAGTGGCCGAAGCAGCAATAGTAACCTCCGGTACCGCGACGCTTGAAACCGCCCTTTTTTCGGTACCCGAGGTGGTCTGTTACCGAACCAGTACTATTTCGTATACAATCGCCAAAAACCTGATCCGGGTACCTTATATTTCGCTCGCCAACCTGATCATGGAAAAGGAGGCCGTCCGGGAATTGATTCAGGACGATTTTTCTTCGAAACAACTGGACGCTGAACTGCGCGCTATCTTGCCCGGCGGCACCAAACGGGCTACCATGCTGGACGACTTTCGCCAACTTCAAGCCAAGGTAGGTGGCCCCGGAGCTTCTCAGCGCGCCGGTGCCTCCATGGTAGGGTACCTTAAGGAAGAAATTGGCTAAGTGACTCAGTGCAGAGGGACAAAGTGACAAAGATTTTTAAAGAAATAGGGTAGAAGCCATTGAGTTTAATTTTCCCTAACTGTCCACTGTCCACTGTCCACTGTCCACTGTCCACTGTCCACTCACTTAATAAGGTACCCCGCCCGTTCGATGTTTTTCAGAGTTTTGCCTGCACCCCGTACCACCATGCGCAGTGGATCTTCCACGGTATGAACAGTCAAATGAGTTTTTTGGGAAAGACGTTTGTCAAGCCCATGTAGCAAAGCACCACCTCCCGACAGGTACATGCCCCGCTGGTAGATGTCCCCCGCAAGTTCGGGAGGCATTTCTTCCAACAGTTTCATCACCGACTCCTCGATTTTGGATAGGGATTTATCGAGGCAGTGGGCTATTTCGGCTTGCGTCACTACGATCTGCTTGGGCATTCCGGTCATCAGGTCGCGGCCCATGACCGTGCAATCGCGCTGCGATTCGGGCAAGTCGGTGAGAGCCGCCCCGATGCTGTGCTTGATGCGTTCGGCGGTAGGTTGCCCGATCAGGAGGTTATATTCGTGGCGGATGTATAGTTCAATATCGGCGTCGAGGGTGTTGCCAGCTACCCGCACCGACTGATTGCAAATGATACCGCTCGAGGCAATCAGGGCAATTTCGGTAGTACCCCCCCAATATCCACAATCATGTTGCCTTCGGGTTCCTCTACGTTGAGACCAATACCCACCGCCGCCGCAATCGGCTCGTGAATCAGGTACAATTTGCGGGCGCCGAGGATTTCAGCCGAATCTTCAACGGCGCGTTTCTCGACTTCGGTGATTCCCGACGGGATGCACACTACCATCCGGATAAAGGGCCGGAACAGGCTGCGGCGGAAACCCACCATGGCCATCATGCCCCGGATCATTTGCTCGGCGGCGTTGAAATCGGCGATTACACCGCCCTGTAACGGCCTGACAGTACGGATTTTATCGTGAGTTTTGCCTTCCATTTGCATGGCCTCATGACCTACGGCGAGCATTTTGTTGGTGGCCCGGTCGAAGGCTACCACGGAGGGCTGATCAACGACAATATTGTCTTCGTGGATTATCAGAAAATTGGCGGTGCCAAGATCAATTGCTATATCGTGATTCATATGAATAAGTCAAAATAATGGGGTTAATCGTTCAGACCGATTACACACAATGTGGGCCGAACCATGCAAAAGCCAGTAAGTGAAAAGGAGGGTTGGGGATAAGAAACTTTACCGGAAAGGGCGAGGCAGTGAGCCGATTCGTCATTAAAAGCCAAAAAGTTTCTCATTCCATCACCGGATCGACCTTCTCCCTCAAGTATCCCTTTCTGCACGTGGATCCGAACTTAATGAATTTCTTACTTCCTCAAATATACAGGGATAAAACTGACTATTCCGAAAGACCCGTCGGGTTATTTTGATTTTTTTGGAACTATATTATGCATTGAACAAAATATGCTCAGCAGGGCATGCTATATCAACTGCCCCTACTAATGACTACCGGCAATGACGCCAGTGCGGGCATACATGTCAAGCCAGCTTTTTCTCCGTCCCCCGATCGTTAGGTAAAAATCGTAGATGGCATGCATATCGTTTGCATAATCTCCGGTAAGCCACAGGGGGTCACGGATGACAAATGCTTTCCGGGGATAATCGAATCCTACCAGAATGAGGGGTACCTGTGCTTGTAAGGCCATGTAATAAAAACCTGTTTTCAGGGCATGCACGTCACGGCGGGTACCTTCGGGGGTAAGAGCAATGTGCAACCGCTCATTTTCTCGAAAAGTTTCAACGACGGCATCTACCAGATTGTTGCCCTGAGTGCGGTCTACAGGGTACCCTCCCAACGCCCTGAACAGCCCGGCCGAGTACCATTGAAAAAGTTCTTTTTTTGCCAGAAAGCCTATATCGAAATGCATGGTAGCACGGGCGCCCACGCTGATGAGGAAGTCCCAGTTGGAATGATGGGGCGCGCCTACCCAAATCGCTTTGGGTATTGCGTAGGGCGGAGTGCCGACAACTTTCCAACCTGACAGTTTGAATAAAAATGCGAACATGATGCAGGAGGAAAGTAGAAGAAAAAAAAGAATTCAGCTCAAAGCCTACCCTTGCGACCTCAGTATAAATAGAATGTCCACTTCCCAATTATACAATAATGAACGGCTTAGGACTCGCACACAGAACAAACACCAGCACCGCCAGCCAGCCCAATAGTATTCGACCGGTACCCAGCGGACCCTCTTCAGCCGTTTCGGGATGGTAGACGCCCAGAAAACGGCCCAACAAAAACACAAAAGGCAAAAAGCCAGGGTACCCCTCCCAGTCGGGTCGAAGGTAGGTAACAGCAAATTGGGTGATCACAATACCCAAACTGAGCATCAGGGCAGTACGGGGATTGCTGCTTAGGCGCCTCAGGCAGATGTACAAAAAATAAGCGTAAAAAGCCAGGTACCCCAAAAGGGTATAGAATTGCTCATCATTGGGAACAGAAAATTCGTCAGCCTTGAAAAGGCCCAAACCTGCGTAAAAAGTGAAGAGGACGAATAGGATAGGTGCTACTGCATTGAACCGTTTTTTGCCGATCAGCCCATACAAAATATGTCCACCATCCAACTGGCCAATGGGAATCAGATTGAGTGAAGTAAAGAAAAGCGCCATGTAGCCCGCAAAGATGTAGGGGTAGTGGATCATCTCAAAAGCGTGGGGCAGTCGGGTAGGATCGGCAATGTAGGTTTTGAACCACCAAAACAGGATCGTATCACCCAAAGCAAGGCCTCCCTCCTGATTTTGGTACACATACTTGGGATAATCGAGCCCGTAGCGGAGGTATTCGGGGTGAATGGTAAAGATATGTTCCGGGGGAGGCAAATGGGTGAAACCGTACCAGAGTACCCCCAGCGCGGCCACAAAACCAGCCAGGGGGCCTGCAATGCCAATGTCGAAAAATTTGATTCTGGAGCGCACCACCGAGGTAATGCGGATAAAAGCTCCCATGGTTCCGATGCTCTGGGTAATGCCGAACCACAGCGGAATGTAGTAGGGTAGGGTGACCTCCACCTGGTAAAACTTGGCGGTAAAATAATGCCCGAACTCATGGATGGTGAGGATGGCCAGAAACGGAATGGAAAAATTAAGCCCCTGCCAGAATTCGGGCCAGCCGAGGGGATTTTCCATGAAAATGAAGGTTTTGCCGTAGATCCACTCCGCTCCCGAAAGGGTAGTCGTGATGAGTGTGAGAACAAATAAAATGCCCTGAATCAGGTAGGTGCGGGTCTTAATCGACATAGTCGTTGAGGTAGTCCAGAATGCTTAACGGTTTCTGAACATGGATGGTTTGAATGCCGAGCAAACGGGCGGCGTGGATGTTATCGAGGTTATCATCCAGAAACAAGGTTTCGTCGGGCAGAAGGTCGGCTTCCGTCAAAACCCGCTGGTAGATTTCGGGATGGGGTTTCATCACACCCATTTCGTAGGAGAGAAATACTTTTTCAAACAAATCGCCCAACCGTTCGGCGCCGGATGCCTGGTGGAGGATTTTGTCAACGGCCTCAATGTGAATACTACTCGTGTTGCTGAGGAGAAACAGCCGGTAATCCTTACTCAATTTCCGGATCAATTCGATGCGTTCAGCGGGAATATCAAGCAAGAGGGAGTTCCAGGCGGTGTCCACTTCGACATCGGCCCAGGTAGTATTGTTCAGGATTTCCCGCACGTAGGATCGGAAACCGTCGGCATCCAAAGCACCCGTTTCGAACTGGCGGAACAGGTTTCCCTCTTCGAACAGGCGCACTATTTCCTCAGTGCTGCGTCCGCTTAGGGTAGCAAACGATTGCGCCGCGCGCGGCACGTCGATGTTGATGATGACATCACCCAGGTCGAAGATGATGTTTTTTATGGAATCTATCACGAAAGTACCTATTCGTTAAAAACGCCCATGGCGCAGAATTTGTCGATCCTTTGGTTGATGCGATCTTCCGCGGAAAGCCGGGAAAGCTCATCCAGCGTTTCGACAATGACTTTTTTTAGATTTTGGGACATAATAGCGTGGTCGAGATGAGCGCCACCAAGCGGTTCAGGCACAATTCCGTCGATCAGGCCATTTTCTTTCATGTCGCGGGCCGTAAGTTTGAGTGCTTCGGCGGCCTGTTCCTTATAGTCCCAGCTCCGCCAGAGTATGGTCGAGCAGTTTTCGGGAGAAATCACCGAATACCATGTATTCTCCAGCATCAAAACCCGGTCGCCAATGGCGATACCCAAAGCGCCGCCGGAGGCCCCTTCTCCGATGATAATACAAATGACAGGTACCTTGAGCATGAACATTTCCTTCAGGTTACGGGCAATGGCCTCCGCCTGACCGCGTTCTTCGGCCTCCAGTCCCGGGAAAGCCCCGGGTGTATCGATCAGGGTGATGATGGGGCGGTTGAATTTTTCGGCCAGCTTCATCAGGCGCAGGGCCTTGCGGTATCCTTCCGGATTGGGCATGCCAAAATTCCGGTGCTGCCGCTGCTTGGTATTACGGCCTTTTTGCTGGCCGATAATCATGACTCCCTGCCCACCCAGTTTGGCAAATCCTCCGATCATCGCCGGATCGTCGCGTACCTGCCGGTCACCGTGCAACTCAATGAACTCCTCGCACATGAGCTGGATATAATCATAGGTATAGGGCCGGTCAGGGTGCCGCGACAGCAAGACCCGCTGCCAGCGGGTGAGGTTGTCGAATATTTCCTGACGGAGTTTGGCAATGCCGTTTTCCAGGGCCGTCGTGGCTGCTGATACATCCACGTTGCTTTCTTCGGCCAATCGCCGCATATCGGCTAGTTTGGCTTCGAGCTCAACAACGGGTTTCTCAAAATCGAGGTAGGTTCTCATGTAAGGGGGTGTAATTGTACAAGTGTTTAATCGTAGTATGAATGGTTCACTATACCGGTGTATTAAAAGGCTGGCGCATGGAAACATTCTGGAAATCCATGGCAAATCAGCAATCAATACCCGACGACACGATTCAACAGTTCAACAAACAGTTATAATTCATAGGTCTGCCCACGTTCCGGAATTTCTGTTTGGAAGTAGCCCTGTCCGAGTAATAACTCGCGAAAATCACTCAGACTCTGGGCTTCTCCGTGGATCAGAAACAGTTTTTTCAATAGCTCCTTATCCTGCATTTGCACAAAATCAACCAGATCATTCTGATCGCCGTGCCCGCTAAATACGTCAATTTTTTCAATATTCGCCAAGACCGATTTCTTCTCGCCCCGGATTGTGATGGTATCCTGACCATTGAGCAGCCGCCAGCCCAGGGTATTTTCCGAGGCGTAGCCGATCATCAAAATTGTGGCGTAAGGGTTCTCGATATTGGCCGCCACGTGGTGCTCTACCCGTCCGCCCTGTACCATGCCCGACGAAGAAATGATCACACAGGGCTCGCTGTAATTGGAAATGGCCTGGCTGGCGTCGCCCGTTTCGATATATACCAGGTTTTCAAAATCGAAGAGCAGTTCGTTGTCTTCCTTGAATTCGCGTGCTTCCCGGTTCAACAGCCGCGCGAATTTCTGGTACACCCGGGTACTGGCAAAGCTCAGCGGACTATCGGTAAACACTTTCAGCGGGGGCAACTGGTGATTGACATACAGCTTGTTGAGTGTATACAGCAGGGCTTGCGTGCGACCCACGCTAAACGTAGGGATAATAAGCCGGCCCGGAATATCCACGCAGGTGCGCTGAATGACATCCAGCAACGCTTCTTCGGGGGGACGCATGTCCTCGTGCAGGCGGTTACCGTAGGTGGTTTCGCAAATCAGGTAGTCAACTTGGGGTACCGGGTAGGGATCGACGAGCAGGGGGTAGTTCTTACGGCCCAGATCGCCCGAAAAACACAGTGTCTTTTTCTCACCGTCTTCCCGCACCTCAACCACAATGTGGGCGGCGCCCAGCAAATGCCCGGCCGGCAGGTAGGTGACACTTACGCTGTCCGTGATTCGATAGCGCTGGCCGAAGGCCACCGGAAAAAAGTTTTCAAGAGCTTCCTTGACATGCTTTTCGGTGAATAGGTCACGGGGAATGTCGCGTACAGGCTGGCGTTTTTTTTTCTTATTCGACGATTGGCCGTTGGCGGTATTCAGCCGCTTCTGGTGGAGCATGGCGGCGTTTTGCAGCAGCAGGCCCGTAAGGGAATAGGTCGGCTCGGTACAAACGACCTGCCCCTCAAAGCCTTCCTTGTACAGGTTAGGGATATTGCCTGAGTGGTCAATATGGGCGTGGGTGAGCAGTACCGTGTTTACAAGCGTGGGATCAAAGGGGAAAACACTGCGTTGTTGATCATAAAGAGCCTTTTTTTCTTTTTCATCCAGGTCGAAATTTACGCCACAATCAATCAGAATACGGTAGTCGTCAACTTCCAGCAGGCACATACTCCCCGTAACCTGACGGGCGGCGCCCCAAAATGTTAATTTCATATAAATGCTATGCGGTGAATAATCATCTCCTGGCGAGTATATTGCGACTCCTTATAAGCCCAAAAACCCTGTTGGATGGTTTTTTCGTGAACTAATGTATATTGACTACCCTACCAGCTTCTGTTTGGTTTAGTCTGTTTTGATCGCCAGTACCTTAGCGGATATACTTCCGAAAAAGCCTCTTTTGATGAGAGGCGAATTAACAAAAGTACCAAAAAAAGGGGCAGTATTGTCTACTTCTCCCTCAATAACGCACGATAATGACAAAGTTGATAAAAACCATCGGTTTCACAGCCGCCTTAGGGCGTATCCTGATATCTGGCATTCTTTTCTACATATTTTCTCTCCAAATCAGTACCGCGCAGCGCATCGATTCTCTGGGGCTGGGGCGGTTGGCAGATGCCGTGATAGAGCTGCAGAACTCCGAACTCATGCGCAATGGTACCCTGGCTTTTTGCCTGAAATCGACGCGCGACGGACGTACCATCCTGGGACTCAACCAGGAGCAGTCACTTCCCTCGGCCTCTACTCTGAAACTGGTTTCTACGGCCACAGTACTCTCGCTATTCGGAGGAGACTATACCTATAAAACCTACCTGGAATACGACGGCCAGCTAGTCGGTGATACGCTGCTGGGAAACCTGTACATCCGCGGTACGGGCGATCCGTCCTTGGGTAGCGACCGTTTCGAAGGCTACCCCGACCGTCCTAAACTTCTTGCCCGCTGGACGGCGGCCGTGCGCAAAGCGGGCATTAGGTACATTCGGGGGCAGGTGGCGGCCGACCCTACCTTTTTCGATGATAAAGTTTTGGCCGATACCTGGGTGTGGGGTGATTTGGGTAATTACTACGGAGCTGGGGTACATGGACTGAACTTCGGTGAAAACCTGTACCGTGTTTCGTTTCGAGCTGGCCGCGATGTGGGCGATCCTACGCAGGTATTGGGTATCGATCCCGAACTGCCTTACCTTACCCTTGCCAATCAGGTAACTACGGGTGAAGCAGGTTCGGGTGATCAGGTCTATATTTACACTAGTCCGCTGGGCAATGCAGTGCAACTGACCGGGACGGTACCCCGTGGGGCCATATCGTTCGCCGTGAAGGGTGCCGTGCCAAATCCTGCCTATGCGGTAGCGTTCGGATTGAATCAGACCCTGAAAGCAGAAGGAGTAGGGGTAGCGGAAGAACCCCGGGTTCTGGCTGCTTCCGGAGCGATTCAGGTACCCCGTACGGTGCTCGATCAATACGATTCACCCACGCTGCGGGAACTTTGCCAGCAAACCAACTGGTGGAGCATTAATCTGTATGCCGATGCATTTCTGAAAACGTCCGGACAGCGCCTGAGTGGCAAAGCCTCTTTCGATGATGCCGCCAAAGCTGAGGCTGCATATTGGCGTACAAAAGGGGCCGATATGCGGGGTTTCTACATCAAGGACGGAAGCGGCCTTTCACCCACCGGATCGCTGACTGCCCAAAACCTGTCGGAGGTCCTGAACGCTGCAACGAAGGATAAAACCTTTACCGATTTCTACAACAGCATTGCGATACTGGGGAAAACCGGGACAGTCAGGAACATAGGCAAACGCACCAAAGCCGCCGGTAATGTACGTGCCAAGAGCGGCTCCATTGAAGGTACCCGTGCTTACGCAGGCTATGTAGTCACCCAGGAAGGAGAACGGCTCAGCTTTGCCATGATTGCCCACAAGTACCTGCCAGATACCAGCGGCGAAGTGAGCCGGGCGTTGCGGGAATTGCTGGTGCTGTTGGGGGAGTTGTGAAGGAGAGTTTAGGAGACACATAGGGACAAAGGCACAGAGTAGCAAAGTTAGGATATCTCTTTCCTGAACTTTGTCGCTTTGTACCTTTGCTCCTTCGTTTTACCCTATCTTTTCTACCGTCAGATTCTGATTGGTATAGATACACAAATCTCCTGCGATCATGAGGCCCTCGCGGACCATTTCCTCGGCCGTGAGTTGGGTAGCATGTTTTTTCAAAGCAGTGGCAGCCGAGAGGGCAAAGTTGCCTCCGGAACCGATGGCCGCAATCCCGTTTTCGGGTTCCAGTACGTCACCCGTACCCGAAATGACCAGGATTTCTTCCTTGTTGGCCGTGATCAGCATGGCTTCCAGTTTACGTAGGTAGCGGTCAGTGCGCCAGTCTTTGGCGAGTTCGATGGCGGCACGCTTCATGTTGCCGCCGTAGGCGTTGAGTTTTTCCTCGAATTTTTCCAGCAGCGAAAAGGCATCCGCCGTGGAGCCCGCGAAGCCGACCAGAATCTTGCCGCCTTGCAGGGCGCGTACTTTTTTGACATTGCTTTTGGCGACGGTATTGCCCATGGTGGCTTGTCCATCGGCTCCCAGGGCCAGTTGTCCGTTATGCAATACGCCGAGGACGGTGGTGGCGTGTATCTTTTCCATAGTATGTAAATTCTTGATGGAGGTTGGTTTTGACCTAAAAAAAATGATTCGGGCGGAGGGCCGAATCAGGGATATAACCGGAAAGGGGGTAGGAACGTTCAGGAGGGTGAGTTCAAGGAATTGGGCGACGAATGGGTAAGTTCCGGTTGTAATTGATTCTCAGGTTTTTTCCTGCTAGCTTTAAGCTGCACAATATTCCTAGATATGAAAGTCATCACTTGCCTTCTCTTCTGTGCCTTCATTGGTCTTGTTTCCTGTCAGACTCAGCGCGATGATGAAAAAGTTGGCGAAAAGATGAACTTGCCGCTCACGTATGTCGAGGGCTTGGGGCCCTTCCATCCCAGTGCGAGTTTATTAGGGTACGAGAATCCCAAAGACACGATTGACAAAGGATTCTGGGCGAAAACCTATTTGCCAGTCAGAGGGGTACCTAAAACCTGGAAACTCGTCAAAAAGTCGATGGTTTGGCTGGATGTCCATCAACTCATCTATCAGAACTTCCAGGCAGGTACCCTCAATGATAAGGAATTTGCTGGTTTTAAAAAATCTTCTGAGTGGGAGCCTGACCCGAACGAACTACCTGATAAGCCGATCAAGTGCTTTGTCTACGTAATTCGCGGTAGGGATGAAAAAGGCAATGCCGCCGTGATGGTTGATACAGATAACGATCTTGATTTTAGTGATGAAATTCCTTTTTACCCAGCGGTAGCTTATAAAAACAATTTAGAGTCGATCGAAACTTATCAGGAAGCAGAAAAGAAGTACTTCACTTACGAGGTATACGAGGGAGGTAAGCTAGTGAACAAACGGATTCCCATCATGATCAAACGTATGCCTTTCGAACCCGCCGGGATGGATTTCCTGTATTATTTCCCTATTCATGCCCGGACACAAATAAAGATAGGGGGAGAAAAATACGAAATTGCAATCGCTGGTGGAAGCCGGATACCAACTTTTGAACATGCTAGTTTTGTGTTGCTGGAAAAGGATTCTACCAAAAAATATGAGCACCCTGAATTCATCAAGAAGGGAGATTTACTAACCCTGGGAAGTATTCTTAATAAAGTCCAATACCGGAACGAGGGAGTGAGCTTGTATCATAATGCATTACAATTTTCCACAGTCAATCCTGATGAGCGGGAATATTCTTTAAAGGCAGGGTACCCGTTCCGACCATTTGATGTCAAAGAATTTCAGACAGAAAATTCGATTTCAATGCGTGATTATAAAGGTAGGTACCTCTTCATTGATTTCTGGGGTACCTGGTGTAAGCCCTGCGTCCAGGAGCTGCCTGAGCTGCAGCGGATTTATAAGGGCATTGACAAAAGCAAAGTAGCGTTTGTCAGCATTGCCGGGAATGATACCCCGGCTTCTTTATCCCGATTTTTGAAAAAACGCCCGCTGGACTGGCCGCAAATTTTGTCAGATTCTACAAACAAGCTTATTAAAACTTATAATGTCAGCAGTTTTCCAACCACTGTGTTGGTCGGGACGGTTGGGAAAGTAGTGGCTAAGGATTTGCACGGAGCGGCTTTGGAGCAGAAATTGGCCAAGTTAGAGGTTCTTGTTTCTCATTAGTGCGTGTTGTTTAGGTGGCGGCGGATGTTTCCATCCGCCGCCAAAACGAATTTCAGAATCGATCTTTTTTCAAGACAATGTACTTTTTGGGATTTTCCAACGTTTCCTTTCGATATTTTTCATAGTGAGCATTAGTCATCAAATCCAGTTGGTATTTGTATTTATACCCTGTTTTTGGCTGTGCGTTCGGATATACTTTACTCACAAAAACCTGTGAAAAATCGGTAGGCTTATATTTGTCTAATGCGGTATTCGGCACCTTTTTTTCGTCGATCCAGACACCATACACTTGCGGATTTTTATATTTCTCGTATTCAGCCTCGGTGGGAGTAGCTCTGAACAAGGGCTTTATCTTATGGATTGTATAATCCAACGAGACCTTTTGTTCTTGAGTCATAGCAGCCAGTAGGGTTTCCATTCTGTCCCCATCTACCTTCGAAGGCTCCTGAATGAAATCGCGTTTTTTTGATCTATCAATGTATTTGTCAACCAGAGCGTTATACTCTTTCACTGCATCGGACGAGGTACCCCTTTCAATAGGCGGAGGTGGCGGCGCTTTTTCAACTGGCGGTGGCGGCGGCGCAATCTGGGCCAGCGTTAAATCGCTGAATGCAAAGAAAATCACGGCCAGTAGGGGTACCAGGGTACCCTTGATCAAGAGAGAGCGTCTGTGGGAAGTTTGTCTGTTCATCATGACGAATCTTTTTTTGGTGAAGGAATAGTTGAATTGACTGGTAAAGGGTTGGTCGGAGACATAGGTCGCTTTTTGAAGGAGCAGGTACTGGTAGGTGGGCACATCGCGGCAGGCGTCGATCACAGCTTCATCAGCCAGAAACTCGTGGTTGAGGGCAATGGCATTCCGATAGAGATAGAAGGCCGGGTTGAACCAGAAAATCACTTTTAGAAACTCGATCAAGAGAATATCCAGGGTGTGAAGTTGGCGGACGTGAGCGCGTTCATGATCCAGGATTTCCCTCTCGAGGGTACCTTGCAGGAAGGTACCTTTGGATAAAAAGACGTAGTTCAAAAAGCTATGGGGTAAGGTAGGTTCATTGACCAAAACCAGTTTCATTTTCTCCAACCCTCTTACTTCGTGGGTACGGATGCTTTGCACCAAACGAATAATATTCCGGCTAAACCGAAACAGCAGCCCGCCGCTGACCAATACGTACAAGGTACCCACAAGCCAGCTCCACTGGAAACTTTGGGAAAGGTCGGGTTCAGAAATCAGGGCCACCGTGTAGCGCGCCTGAATGCCCTGCTCGGCCAGGGCTACGGCCGCAGGAGGGGGTGTAAACAGATTTTGTGCCACCAGAATTTCCAGGGGTACCCAGGGCAAAACCAACGACAGCATCAGGGTACCCAGTAAATAAAACCGATTGAAGCGGAACATCTTTTCTCGTTCCAGTACCAGCCGGTAAAACAGCAGCAGGCATCCCGAGCACAGCGTGACTTTCAGCAGGTAGGTAATCATGCGTTCCGTTTTTTGATTTGGTCGTCGATGATTTTCTTCAAATCCTCCAATTCAGCCTTCGTCAGATTCGAAGACTGGGTGAAAAACGACGCAAACTGGGCCGAGGAATTATCGAAAAAGTTGGTAATCAGTCCGTCGAGGTGCGTCGTGAAGTAATCGTGCTTACTGACCAGCGGATAGTACTGCCGCGAATTGCCAAATTCGGTGTAGGCCACAAAATGCTTGTCGATCATGCGACGGAGCAAGGTAGCTACCGTGGTCGGGGCAGGCTTGGGCTCCGGGTAGGCATCCAGCAGGTCTTTCATAAAGGCTTTTCCCAGTTGCCAAAGGTACCCCATGAGGGTTTCTTCCGTTTCAGTAAGTTTCATATTCTACGTTTCTAGATTCTATTCTACAAATGTAGAATTAAAAATTACAATTCCAAATAATCCATAAAAAAATACCGGCTGGACAGATTCTGAAAATCTGTCCAGCCGGTAGAAAAACAGTGGGTGAAACCGTACTTAACTTTGTTCTTCGGCAGCCATCATTGCCATTTCGTCGGCACTCGGACCGTAGGGACCGGGAATCGGAATATCCAATAGCCGCAGGAATACGCCGAGTTGAGCACGGTGGTGGGCATTTTGCCCAAAGGCGTGGCGAATGGCTTCCCATTTCTCAATATCAAGGTACACATCATCGCCTGCACGAAGTAGCCAGCGTTTTTGTAAAACGGCATCCGAAGCATGGCTAAGTGCTTCTTGGGAACGACTTAGCCCTTTGTCGAATTTCTTCAGAAGATCCTCGGCGTTTTTGCAGTCAACCGGTTCTTCAGCCTTGGCCAGATCCCATTCATCCTGGTCAAGGATGGCAGAAATCCAGGATGCAATGTCGGCCAAATGGGTAGAGAGGGCCTTGATTGTCATGCTCTTGGGGTGAGGCTGCCAATCCATTTTATCGGCGGGTACAATGGCCAGCATGCGGTGGGTTTCTTTGGATTCGTCGGCCAGTTCTTTTTGGAATGCTTCAATGAAGGAGATCATACTTTATCGTTCGTTTAGTGATGCTACAAAGATCACACCGACCAATGACAGCCCTATGTCAGCAGGGTTCGGATACTTTTGTCAAGAGTCGCTGCCGTGTTTTTTCGAGCTTCTCCAGCACCAATTCCTTCAATTCTTCGGGTTCGACGATGTCTGCGGCCTGACCCAGCCAAACGAACCAATGCGCCAGGCCGTTCAATGATTCCGTCAGAAAAGTCATTTCGATTTGATCGCCTGCATCGGTTTGAGAAACGAAACCATTGTAGTAGTGATGATCGCCCAGATAACGCTGCGCGACTCTATCCAGCCGGATTACCGCTTTGTGCAGAGTTCGTTCACGGCGTGTTCGCTCGATGAAGCTCTGGAGCGCCGGGTGGAGGGTCTCGAATCTTTCTGAAAGTACCTCCATGGACTGAACGCGGTCGGTGCGGAAGTTGCGATAGCCCTCGCGGAGTCGGCACCAGGCAATCAGGTACCAATAGGCACCGCTGGAATAAATGCCTACGGGTTCGATGATGCGTTCGGTCATATCCGGACTGGTCATGGAAATATAGTGCAGGCGGATCACCTTCTTTTCAGAGATGCAGTTCAGGATGGTCTCGATGGACATTTGATGACGGTCTTTGGGTAAATAAGGATCATCTACCACCGCGATTCGGTCACTGAGGTCGTCCAGCAGTTCTTTGTCCGTGGATCTGAGTACGGATTTGATTTTATAGAGAGCCGATTGGTAGGAGGTGCGGGTTTCCGGATCGGTCAATTTATTCACCAGTTTCTCCGCCGTCACAAACGACATGGCTTCTTCTCGTGTAAATTGGACGGGCGGCAACCGGTAGCCCTGCATGATGGAATAGCCGATACCGGCCTCGCCAATGAGAGGTACCCCCGCCAGCTCCAGGGTACGTATATCGCGGTACACGGTCCGGAGGCTTATCCCAAACCGCTCAGCGACTTCCTGTGACTTGACGATGCGCTTGGACTGGAGTTGGATCAGAAGGGCGGTCAGCCGGTCGAGTCGGTTCATAAAAGCTATTGATTTTTATACTCCGAATTTACTGGTTGCGCTGATCAAATCCACGTGAATGGTTAATTTGACGCTGTATTTAACAAAAAAAGGAGAACCAAAAAGTTTGGTTCTCCCAAGAAAAATCATTGAACATGATCCACTACACTAGCATACTCATCGGCTCTTCCAGCAACTTCTTCACGGTTTGCAGGAATTGAGCGCCCGTGGCTCCGTCCACAACGCGGTGGTCGCAGGAAAGCGTCACCTTCATGATGTTGACGGGGTACACGGAACCGTCCTCCTTAAACGCAGCGGTCTGTTTGATGGTACCTACGGCTAGGATACACGAATCGGGCGGATTGATGATGGCGGTGAATTCATCGATGCCAAACATACCCAGGTTCGAAACTGAGAACGTATTACCCTCCCAGTCTTTGGGCTGTAGCTTTTTGTCCTTGGCCTTGCCGGCGTACTCCTTCACTTCACCCGAAATTACCGAAAGCGTTTTCTTATCGGCGTCACGCACTACGGGTACCAACAGCCCTTCCTCTACGGCGATAGCTACCCCTATGTTCACGAAATCGTATTTACGAATCTTATCGCCCAGCCAGGCTGAATTGACCGCCGGGTGCTGACGCAAGGCGATGGCGCAGGCTTTGATCACCATGTCATTGAATGAAATCTTCGAGGTACTTACGGCATTTAATGTAGGCCGCAACGCCATGGCCTTGTCCATGTTGATTTCCATGGTCAGGTAGAAATGCGGAGCCGTGAAAAGGCTGTCGCTGAGGCGACGGGCGATGGTTTTGCGCATTTGCGAAATGGGCAGATCCTCGTAGTTGCCAGCCGGGGCCACTTCGGGGGACGGGGCTTTGGCGGGGGCCGGAGCGGACTGGGCTTTTTCGGCGGCGGGAGCGGGTTGGGCCGAGGGTTTGAACTCGTCCACATCACGCTTAATAATACGACCGTTGTCGCCGGAGCCTTCTACCTGGCTTAGATTAATGCCTTTTTCTTCGGCGAGGCGGCGGGCCAGCGGCGAGGCTTTGATGCGATCACCCGAGTCTTCGGCAGAGACCGTTGAGGTACCACCACTGCTGGGACTTTCAGCGGAAGGCGTTACCGTTTCGGGATGGTCGGTCGCTTTTTCTTCTTCCGCGTCGCCGGAGCCATTTTCGCGATCTATGAGTGCCTGGAAGTCCGCGCCTTCCTCACCGATTACGGCAATGATGGAGTTGACGGGCACGGCTTCTCCTTCTTTGATGCCAGTAAAGAGGAGGGTACCCTCTTCGTAGGCTTCCAAATCCATAGTGGCCTTGTCGGTTTCGACTTCGGCCAGTATATCGCCCGAAGCCACCTTATCGCCCACTTTTTTCTGCCACGACACCAATACACCTTCCTCCATGGTATCGCTCATTTTGGGCATTCGAATGAGCGTGGCGTTAATTTTTTCCTGGGAGGGCGCTGGTTTTGCTGCTTTAGGGGCTGATTTTAGTTCTTTCGGAGTGATCTTTTCTGTTCCATTGGCAGATACAGCGGGTTTGTCTTCTTTTTTCTCTTCCGCTTTACCTTCCGACTGCCCGTTTGAGCCGTTGGCTTTTTCATCAAGCAAGGCTTTGTAGTCCTCGCCCTTCTCACCGACGACAGCCATTACCCCATTGACAGGCACGGCATCGCCTTTCTGCACACCAATATACAGGAGGGTACCTTCCTGGTAAGCCTCCATGTCCATGGTAGCTTTGTCGGTCTCGACCTCAGCCAGAATATCGCCGGATTTTACCTCGTCGCCAACTTTTTTATGCCATTCCGCAATGACACCTTCTTCCATGGTGTCGCTCATTTTGGGCATTCGAATTACCTCTGCCATATGATTTTTGTAGAGTGTTTTGTCTTAGGAATTTTTTACGATAGTCAGCCAAAAATACAACAAAAGGACGATACACCCGTCCTTTTGTTCATAAAATGTAAGTCTGGAGATGAGCCTAGTTTATTTTCAAAACGGCCATAAACGCCTCCTGGGGGATCTCGACGTTACCCACCTGACGCATCCGTTTTTTGCCTTTCTTCTGTTTTTCAAGCAGTTTCCGCTTCCGCGAAATATCGCCGCCGTAGCATTTGGCGAGTACGTCCTTACGCATGGCCTTCACCGTTTCCCTGGCGATGATTTTTTGTCCAATAGCGGCCTGGATCGCAATCTCAAACATCTGCCTTGGAATTAGCTCACGTAATTTTTCGCAAAGTTTCTTGCCCCATTCATACGCCTTGGAACGGTGAACGATGGCCGATAAAGCATCTACCCGGTCACCATTGAGCATCACGTCGAGCTTCACCATATCGGATTCCTGGTAACCAGAGAGCTCATAATCGAGCGAGGCGTAGCCGCGTGAAATGGTTTTGAGTTTGTCGAAAAAATCAAAAACCACCTCGGCCAGCGGCATGGAGAACTGCAGCTCAACCCGGTCGGAGGTCAGGTAGATCTGATTCTTCAGCATACCCCGCTTGTCCATGCACAACGTCATGATGGCACCCACGTATTCCGATTTGGAAATGATCTGGGCATTGATGAATGGTTCTTCAATGGATTTGATGAAATTGGGCTCGGGCATTTCCGAGGGCGCGCTTACGCTCAGGGTTTCGCCACGTGTGTTGTGTACCGTGAATTGCACAGAAGGTACCGTGGTGATCACCGTCATATCGAACTCGCGTTCCAGACGTTCCTGCACAATTTCCATGTGCAGCATGCCCAGGAAGCCGCAGCGAAAACCGAAACCGAGGGCGGCGGAGGTTTCGGGCTCCCACACCAGCGAGGCATCGTTGAGCTGAAGCTTTTCCATGGCCTCCCGCAGTTCTTCGTATTCACTGGTATCGACGGGATATATTCCCGCAAAAACCATCGGTTTTACTTCTTCAAAACCCCGGATCATAGCCGTGGAAGGACGGTGAATGTGCGTGAAGGTATCGCCTACCTTTACCTCGCGGGCCACCTTGATGCCCGATATGAGGTACCCCACATCGCCGCATTCTACTACGTCCTTGGGTTGCTGCTGGAGCCGCAACGTTCCTATTTCATCGGCGATATATTCTTTGCCAGTGGCCATAAATTTCACTTTATCGCCCTTTCGCACACTGCCGTTTTTGATTCGGAAGATTACCTCGATGCCCCGGTAGGAGTTGAAAACCGAATCGAATATCAGGGCTTGTAAGGGTGCTTCAGGATCGCCTTTCGGCGCCGGTATACGGTGTACGATGGCTTCCAGAATCTCAGGTACCCCGATCCCCTCTTTACCGCTGGCGTGGATGATCTCATCGCGGTCACAGCCGATCAGGTCCACGATCTGGTCCGTGACCTCCTCAGGCATGGCACCTGGCAAGTCAATTTTATTCAGAACCGGAATTATGATCAGATCATGGTTGATCGCCAGGTAGAGGTTGGAGATGGTCTGGGCTTCAATACCCTGCGAGGCGTCTACCAGCAGCAGAGCCCCTTCGCAGGCGGCGATGGAGCGGGAAACTTCGTAGGAGAAATCCACATGGCCGGGCGTGTCAATCAGATTGAGGGTGTACTGCTCGCCATTGAGCAGGTAATCCATCTGGATCGCGTGGCTCTTGATAGTAATTCCCCGTTCGCGTTCCAGGTCCATGTTGTCGAGCAACTGGGCCTGCATTTCGCGGTGGGTCACGGTGTTGGTATATTCCAGCAGACGGTCGGCCAGGGTACTTTTGCCGTGGTCAATGTGGGCAATAATGCAAAAATTGCGTA
The DNA here is from genome assembly GCF_009296315.1 of Salmonirosea aquatica. Classification (NCBI taxonomy): domain Bacteria; kingdom Pseudomonadati; phylum Bacteroidota; class Cytophagia; order Cytophagales; family Spirosomataceae; genus Salmonirosea; species Salmonirosea aquatica. Next base: position 24,561 of record NZ_WHLY01000002.1, on the reverse strand, counting down.
TGTTCTTCATTGAAAGGTACTAATAGCGGTAGGCTGTAAGCAATGCGCTTTAAGCTTTATTGGTCGATTGGAATGATATATTGGGTGTGTTCGAACTTCCCGCATGCGCAACCGATAGTCTTTCATCGGGAAATTTCGTGCAAAGATACGCTTTAATGCCCTAATTTTTACGGAGACTGTTTCAAATTCCCTCGCTTACCCATTGCATGAGGAGAGCCGTGAGGTACCCTGCATAAGTGCCCAGGGCGTACCCAAGAATAGAAAGCAAAACTCCAACCGGGGCCAGCGAGGGATGAAATGCAGCAGCCACGACTGGAGCAGAAGCCGAGCCCCCCACATTGGCCTGGCTACCTACCGCCGCAAAAAAGAATGGGATTTTGAAAAGACGGGCTACTCCGATCACAAAGGCAGCATGAACCAACATCCAGATAAGACCGATAGCAAAGAGTCCGGGGTTATCGGCCACCGCCCGCAGATCCATTTGCATACCGATGGTAGCCACTAATAAATACAGAAACACACTTCCTACTCGTGAGGCTCCTGCATGTTCGAGTTTTCGGATAGGCGTAAGGGAGAACAGAATTCCCAGCAACGTGACCAACCCCACCACCCAGAAGAAAGAGGAAGTAAGGCTGTACTTTGCCCATGTGGGATAATGTTCGGCAAGGTAGGGGGTAATGATGCCGGCCAGCCAATGAGCAAAGCCCGTGGCCCCAAACCCAACGGCTCCCAACTGGATCAGGTCCGCGGTGGACGGAATGCGCTGGTGGGCCAGTTGCAGACCTTCGAGTCGTTGCTGAACGTCGGCAATGCGGCTACTATCGGCACGCAGTAGGGCATCGATGCGGGAAGCGTACCCTGCGCCGTAAATCAACACGGCCATCCACAGTTCGGCTGCCAACACATCCACCGCAACGATCTGGGAGAACAAACGGTCGCTGGGCTGAAAGACCTCCTTGAGGGCCGTCTGATTGGCACCTCCCCCGATCCAGCTGCCGGCGATAGTCGCCAGTCCGCGCCAAACGGCTTCGGGACCCTCGCCCTGCACGGTGACGGGGCTGAGTTCGCTCACGGTCCACAGGGCAATGGGGCCGCCCAACATGACGCCTACCGTACCCGCCAGCATCATAATTACGGCGGGAGGGCCGAGTCGGGCCAGCGATTTCCAATCCATACCCAAGGTAAAAAAGACCAGGCAGGCGGGTAGCAGATATCGTGAGACAACGGGATATAGCTGCGATTCGGCACCATTGATGAGCCCGAGGGAGTTGTATACACCTGGCAGGAAATAGCAAAGCAGGAGCGGGGGTACTACACCGTAAAATTTCGTCCATCCTTTTTGGGGGAGGGTTGCAGTATAGAAAATCAGTCCGAGCGTGAGCATCAGGATGCCGAGCAGGACTGCGTCATTCTGAATCATCAGTGGGGTAGGGGAGTCGGTTCAGGCCGAAAGGTAGGGATTTTTGAATTACGGGCGGAAGTAGAATTCCTGCCCATGTAATTGGGAAAACAAAAACAGGCAATGCGCTGAACGCAACCCAGCCTGTCCCACAGCCCAAAATGAAAACACGCAGGTTTCAAGGCGAACCCGCGTGTCAAATTACACTTCATCAACAAACTAAAAACCAAATGGGAGATCAATTTTGAATTTTAATTGAGTGAATAAGAGAACAGAAATCACTAAATTTTCTCTCATTCCCTCAATTAGCGATTCATAATTGAAAAAAGCTGTAGGAGGGGGAGTCGAACCACCCACGGTGCGGTTAGCCGCGATACAAATACTTGGTGGTCAACCCCAGTCGACAAGTCGGCATTATATCGTGTTTATCCCGGAATCACCACCCCCGAGACAGGAGGGCATGGCTGCCAGTTTCATCATCCTACAATAAAGCAAAAAACGACGTCAATAATGAAGAATGGGGAACCGTTTCTTTATATTGACCTTGCAAAGGTAAGTGACATGACTAAATAATTAAAATATTTTCATAAAAAATTGGTAAAATTTAGATTAAATTCAAAAAATAGCTCCTTTGATTAGGTGATTCAAAATATTTAGCCGAAAAATGAACAAAAATTCAGAAATTGACAATACCGATTTAAAGATTCTTTCCCTCCTGATGCAAAACGCCGGATTACCCTACACCGAGATCGGCAAAAGGGTATTCGTGTCGGGTGGGACGGTACATGTCCGTATGAAGAAGATGGAGCAGATGGGCATCGTCAAAGGTTCTCAACTGCTCATTGATCCCGCCAAACTAGGCTGGGATATCAGTGCCTTCCTGGGAGTATATCTGGACAAAAGTTCGCTATACGAGGAAGTGGCAGCAGACTTGGAAACAATTCCTGAAGTTGTCAACATTCACTACACAACGGGTATTTACAGCATTTTTGCCAAGATCGTCTGCCGCGATACCGGACACCTCCGCGAGGTACTACACGATAAAATCCAGAAAGTGAAGGGAATCCAGAGAACCGAAACGTTTATTTCACTCGATGAACGCATTAACCGTTCGATACCCCTGGATGAAGAAGGTTAAATTAATTCTCAGAAAGTTATTGTATATATAAAAAACTTATATATATTTGTTCAGTCATTTTATTGACAAAGGCAAAGTACAAAACAACAATCACTAATCACAAACAAAAGCCTACCTAGGTGGGTGGCCGAACCAGAATAGCATGGAAAACAGCACGAGTAACGAGTACGTAAGGGGTACCTTGAAAACCATTGTATTGAATTTATTGTCTGAAAATGGCCGGATGTATGGGTATGAAATCACCCAGCAGGTAAAGGAGCGCACTGCTGGTGAAATAACGCTGACGTTCGGGGCACTCTACCCGGTATTGCACAAACTTGAACAGGAAGGCCTGTTGCTGACCGAATCCGAAGCGGTGGATGGCCGAATGCGCAAGTACTATACCCTGACCAGCCAGGGAACAGCTACAGCGCGCACCAAAACCAATGACCTCGAACGTTTTATGGAAGCAATCAAATTGCTTTTATCCCCGCAGGACGGTGCCATTCCCGGCCTCGCTCCCGAGCGCAGTTAACCCAACCCCACAATCCTAAACCTATGAAACGACTTGACGACCATCGCATTGCCGAACTTAACCGCTATCTGAGCGCTAGTGGTTTGAGCAGAAAACTGTTACCTGAACTATTGGATCATTTGGCCTGTGAAGCCGAAGAGCGGCTCTGGGAAGGGCAGCCGCTCGAGCGGGTGATTGAGTCGTTGCGCGGTGAGATTGATTCGGATGTATTAGAGCAATTAAGTGTTGAACATAAACATCTGTTAGCCATGGAAGAATCACTGAACGACATCGTATTCGAGAATCGTAACAAGTCGTATGGCGCCTACGCCTTGCGCCGCGACTATGGAGGCAACGTGCAACGCGCTACATTCATCGGGGTAGGTTTGTTTCTGCTTATTTTTCTACTCCCTGAACTATACGCCCGTTTGAAACCAGAAGCGAATGAGAAAGACGTAGCCTTTATGGTAGAGGCCAAAACAATCAGGATTAAGCCTGAGAAAATCCTGATTCCGCCGCCCGTACTGGAAACGCCACCACCAACAGTAAAAACCGTGCGTTCATTGCCGCCCGTCGTATTACCCGACGAGCAGGTTTTGATTGAGCACCAGCCACCGACTGTCGAAATGCTAGAAAATGCACAGCCAGGTCAGGAAACGGTTGAAGGAGATGTGATTGAGGAATTAGTCGTTCCACCCGCTGAGGTTGCAGACAAAGGGCTAGGGCGTATCGTGGAGGCGAAGCCCGAAGAAGAAAAGACGCTGCTCTCTGCCGAGCAACAGCCCGAATTCATTGGGGGCAGTCAGGCGTTCGCCCAATTCCTGCAAAAAAACCTAAGGTACCCCCGCGCGGCCGCGCAAGCCGGTATACAGGGTAAGGTGTTTGTCGAATTTACGGTGGGTACAGATGGAAAAATCGAGCGTGCCAAAGCAATCAAAGGCATTGGCTTTGGCTGTGACGAGGAAGCCTTACGAGTCATAAACCTGATGCCCAACTGGATGCCGGGTAAGCAGTCAGGACGCCCGGTTCGGGTGCGGTTTACGCTGCCGATTGTATTTCAGTTGGATTGAGAGATCTGGAAATTATGTATAAGGTCGATAGGTACCTAGCAGGATTGTAATAAAAACCCCGTCGCTTGACGGGGTTTTTTCTATTTTTGCGGTAAGGGTTAAGACAAATCAAGGTCTTGATTCCTGGTTTAAAAAAGCTACTATTTCGTATATTATTATAATTCACGTTTTTCTTGTACGCAATCGTCGATATTGAAACAACGGGTGGGGTAAAAGGCCCCACCCGCATCACTGAAATCGCCATTTTTCGGCACGACGGTCAGCGGGTAGTAGATTCGTTCCATTCGCTGATCAACCCGCAAACTTTTATTCCACCCTTCATCACCCGGCTTACAGGCATCGACAACCAGATGGTACAGGATGCGCCTACCTTTGAAGAGATCGCCGATCCGGTCAGAAGGCTGACTCAGGATGCTTGGTTCGTGGCCCACAATGTAAGTTTCGACTACAATTTTATTAAAAAGGAATTTCAGTGGTTGGATGAGTATTTTAACCGAGACCAACTCTGTACGGTGCGCTTGAGCCGGAAGATTTTCCCCGGCTACCGGTCGTATAGCTTAGGGAATATTTGCCAGAGCCTGGATATTCAAATCGAGGATCGTCACCGCGCCTCGGGAGACGCGGCCGCTACCGTGAAATTATTTGAAATGCTGCTACGGGCCGATCGACTGGCGCTCATTCCGGTAAATTAAATTTGAGCGGTAGTAATGATGAAAACTATTTATAAGGTACCCCGCGGTTTTCTGGTATGTTTTACAATTAATTCCTCAAACTGTTCGGCACTTTTTTCACCGTAGCCCTTAAAACTTCGGACGATCTCCCCCTCACTATTTACCAATAAAGTCAGCGGTACCCTTTGATCAAAGCCGAAAATTTCACGGGCATAGGTCAGAGTTTCCGGGGTTATCATGAGTTGTTTCCAGGGCATCTTCTCGGTGCGTAGGGCTTTTTCCCAGTCTTTTTTACGATTGTCGAATGAGATGGTTACCATATGTAGACCCTCCCGATCAGCATATTCACTATATATTTTTTTCAGTTGGGGAATTTCGGCCCGACAGGGTCCGCACCAGGATGCCCAGAGAACGACCATCGTCAGGCCAGCATCCTTTGACAAAATCGGTTGATTTACCCCGTTAGAGTCGGGAAGAGAAGTCTCCCAGGTGAGTTTGTGTCGATCACGGGTATCGAAATAGTGTTTCAGTTGGCGGCCAGAAGAGCTTTCGCGGACGTCGGAATTCAGCAAATTGAACAGTGCGTAAAACTGGGCGTTCGCGGCTCTGGGGGCTCGCCTTTTCAGAACATCCAGGTAGTAGTAGGAATAGGGATGCTGTCTTACCAGATTCTTTAAGGTATTCAGATTGTTAATTACCTGAAAACCTGCCGTGTCGTCGTACATCACGCGCGTCTGTCGACCTACCTGAATGATTTGTTGAGAATGGAAGCTGCTCCACTCACCCGCAATATGCAGCTTCAGGGTACCTTTTAGCTCAATCCCATCTTCAAGCATAAACTCACTGCTGGATTCTATGCCACCGTAGCCCGCTTTTCCTTTGGTTCCGGTTAAAAAGAAAATACTTCTTTTTACCTGATTAGTATCGTAGTGACTGATTGCCACCCGAATGGATTCAGGGTACCTGGCTACGGGTATTCTGAATTCAAACTTTCCATCGACAACCACAATCGAATCAAGTGTTTCCCGCTCTTCTGAAAAAGGAGTTTCCAGCACAATACTGCCGGCGGGCAAATGTTCAAGATTGCCCCGGATGATGTACTCATGGTAAACTTTTTTGCTGGAGCATTGAATAAAAAATGCGCTACTCAGCAAAAGAATAGCCGGGTAGCGCAAGACGTATATCAGGGAAAGTAATGACATGGCAGCGGTAGGATTCAGGTGAATTCACCGCAAGATAAGTCAAGTAGTAAGCATTTGATTTTAAAGGCAGAGGGGTTTAACTTTTTTTAAGATGCGCACACTGCGGAGGCAATTCTGAGAGTCTGGAATAGTTTTTATACTATACCATAGCATTATTCATTTTAAAACTAATCCCTATGAAAGCCCTTACCAGTTCAGCCAGTTACCTGATTATTTTTCTTCTTGCCTTTACCCTCACGAGTTGTGAATTGGTGGGCGATATCTTCAAAGGGGGCGTTTGGACGGGAGTGATCCTGGTCTTTGTCGTGATCGGCGTTGTAATTTTCGGAATTGCCAAATTGTTCGGTGGCGGAAAAGGGTGAGGCTATCCGATAGCTTCGTTCCAGTCGGGTAGGCGACCAAAACGCCGGAGCGTAGAGACATGCGACTGAAATGCGTCGTTGAACGATTCATTTTCAAGATACACTAGCCCAAACTCTTCGGCGGTTTGCTTCACAATGGGTGCGATGGAAGGATAGTGTACATGGCAAATCCTTGGAAACAAATGGTGCTCTACCTGAAAGTTCAATCCACCTACATACCAGGATAACCATTTATTACTGCGGGAAAAGTTTACCGTAGTTTGCAATTGATGGATGGCCCAGTCATTTTCAATAATGCCTTTCTCGTTGGCCAGAGGGTGATCGGTACCTTCCACGGTATGGGCCAATTGGAATATAACCGTCAATACTAGTCCAGCGGTGAAATGCATTAACAGGAAACCAGCTAACAGTTCCCCAAATGCTATGTCAAAGAAGTAGACGGGAATAAAAAAGAAAACCGCGAAATAAGCTAGTTTCATCAGAATCAGTCTGATCAGCGTGTTGGCATTCTCCCGACGGGTCTGCGTATTTACGCCCGATCGAGTGAATGTCACAAACTGTACAAAATCCTTAGCCACAACCCAGTAAAGTGTCAGGATGCCATAAAAGAAGAAGGCGTAGATCCATTGGAAGCGGTGAAAGCCATGTACATGAGTATGAGGCGACAGCCTAACCACCAGTCGATCTTGGATATCTTCATCCATAGGTACCACATTGGTGTACATATGGTGTAGTACGTTATGCTGCAATTTCCAGTTGAGCACCCCACCGCCCGCCAGGTTGATGGTGTGGCCCATCCATTTATTGATGCTTTCACTAGCCGAGTAGGCACCGTGATTAGCATCGTGCATGATACTCATGCCAATACCGCCAATTCCAAATCCCATAAGGAGCCAAAGAAACAGACTCAGGATAAAAGGAGGATTGAACATCAAAATGAAAAGGAAGGGTAGAATGTAGGCGCTCAGCAGCACCACAGTCTTTATAACCATCTGATTATCTGCGTGTTTTGATAAGCATTTCTCGGTAAAATAATCGTCCACTCGTTTTTTAAGGGTCGGGAAAAACAGATTTTTGTCCTTGTTAACGAAGCGGACTTTGCCTTTTTGTTTCATACAGTTGGATTTTACCGAAAGGTAAGAGTGTTTTCTTTGTTAGTTAAATTAAATAGAAGCAGAGATGGAGCGGATGGAGTAGATAATAATCCGTCAAAAGTAACGGATAAGATTTGTATAACGGCTCCGTTGAAGGGTAAAAGCGCAGAACTAAGGCGGGCAGTGCCGACAGGGGTCGTGCGGAAACTTATCTGAAGCGAACTCACTAATTTGCAGAATACCTCTATATAACGATAGGGCTATCAATATGTTTCATGGATGTTGTCCGAAATTGAGATATAAATTTAAAAAAAATAGCCCTTAAATTTGCGTATCTGATTTATGACTCACATCTTTGCACTCCCATTCCAGAGCGGTATGGGAGTTTTAGCGGGGGATTAGCTCAGTTGGCTAGAGCGCTTGCATGGCATGCAAGAGGTCATCGGTTCGAATCCGATATTCTCCACTATATGCCCTCTATGATCTCCATAGGGGGTTTTTTCTTTCTGCTCACGGCAGTACTCACAAATTCACCAAATCTTTACGGAATGAGTAGGGGCGGCAACTACCCTTTTGTACTGGCTTCGTTGAAAGATCGGGGCGGCGACGTTTCGAAGTATTGGTACATTGAGTGGTACGCTTGGGACGTAGATAAGGGCGAACTACGGCGCGGGCGGAAACAATGCCCGGCCAAATACAAAACCGATAAGGCGCGGCGGGCCTGGGCGGGGCCTGTCGTGGATCGATTAAATAAGCTGCTGAATGAGGGCGCGCACTTTGCAGCGGGTACCGATCAAAAAGAAGCGGATTTCTTTAAAGAGCGGGTACCGGCTGACGTCCTGGCGGCGCTGGATGAAATACTAAAATTGAATGCGGCCAACTTTCGAAAGAAAACAAAAGGTACCTATCAAAGTGCTGTAAACAAGCTGCGGGGATTCTTTGCGTACTATGACATTAAGCCTATGCCCCTGGCTCGGGTACCTGACAACCTGGGCGCGCGCTTTACGGAGTATATGCAAACGGTACTCGGTAACAATGCCCGCACGGTGAACAATACCAATAATCAAATTAAGATTTTGTTCAATTTGATGGATGGGCGCGGCTGGATCGATAAAGGAAAAGTAAAGACGAAGAAATTAGGAGAAACGGACAGCGGCAAAAATATTGCTTTCCTGCCGGAACATCAGGAAATCATCGAAGCTTGGCTATTGGCCAATGATTTCGATTTATGGGTTTTTACGCGCTTCCTGTATTTCGCCTTCATCCGTCCGCGTGAACTGGCGGCGCTTCGGTTTGAAAATATAAACCTTACTCAGCGGGCGGTGATGGTGCCGGGCTTGGTATCCAAAAACAAAAAGCTGCAACCTGCGGCCATTGTCGAACCGTTCCGGGTGGTGTTGACTGATCATGTTTGGCCGCGGTCGGGGAAAGGTAGGGGTAGGGTTTTTGGGAAAGGGTTAACGCTGGGCGGGCCGGGTGTCCTGGCCGAAAATGCGGCCTATGAGCGTCACCGGGTGGCGCTGGCTGCCTGTGGGCTGGCGGGCCTGGATTACACGCTTTATTCCTGGAAACATACCGGCGTTGTAAATGCCTATCTGGCGGGGGTGGATATCGTCAGTTTACAGCAACTTCTAAGGCATCAGCATTTATCTACTACGGAGGTTTATTTAAAATCGCTGGGGCTTCGGGTAAATACCCTGCTGTTAAATTCTAGCTGGTAACTGTGAATTGGCCAGGGTCAACAATACGAGCTCACTCACTTCTGTGAGTGAGCTCGTATTGTTTGCGGTCGACGGGTCACGGCTGTGACTGATCGAGTATTACAAAGCGCTGCGGCTTCACGCTTTTTTTGTAGGCGCTTCCGGCATGTCGCGTTTGCTGCTTTCTGCTTTCCGCTCAGAATGCGCCCGCAACCGCACAAACATACCTTTGCATTATATATGGTGATGGGGTCGGCAGCTGTGGTCGCTTCCCAAATGGCGCGGCCTACTTCCTGAGCGACGGCGGCATGAACGCCGTTACTAACGGCTTTGTACTTGGCGGCTTTATGAAAGTCGGGTAAATCAAAATCGGGCGGTAAACCCTGCAACCGGCAAAACTCGGAAAATGTACGCCGTCCTTTTTGGGTGCCTTCGCTGGCTGTTAAGCAGGGTTCGCGTTTTCCTGTGAACGCGCTGCGGCGAATGTTCAGGATTAGGCCACGTTTTGACCCAAATTGAAAATGCCTTAACCGGCTTTGTGAGTGGCCCAATTGAGTAGGGGAGAGGTCGAACCGCTGAACGTGGTACCCTACTATTTCAATATCCGGTACTCCTGGGACATTTTCAAGTAAAAACCAATTCGGTAACGACTCCTGAACGATCCGGCAATATTCCCCTAAAAGTTCCAAGCCTTCGCCGGTTGGAGGGGTACGCCGGGCGCGGCTGAAATCCTGGCAGGGTGAGCCGCCAATAACCCCCGAAAAGACGCCGGGCATCGACCGAAACGCGCGAATATCTCCGCCCGTTATTTTCTCCGGCCCTCGGACTACACAAAATCCGTTTTGCTCAAAACCGGAATCTAAAAGGCCAATTCCAGAATAAACGGATAGTACCAACTGTGGCGGGCCCTCTGTTGTTAGCTGCTGCATACTCACACTTTTTTTTTGATTTAAAGGTACGGTGTAAAATGTGAGTTGTCAAGTGTGAAAACGCGCGGCTCATTCACGCCGGCGCAATCACAGAAAAAAAACGTGATTGACCTGGCTCTTGCGTTACCAGGTCAATCACAAATGTGAGCATCCCAGGGATGCAGTACCGCGGGCAATCACAAACGTGAATGCACCCGGTAACGTGAACGCCGGCGAGTCACTTTAATCCGGAGGATCACAAAAAATTCAGTTTACGATCGATCATAGATGAATGGATCTATGTGATATCGGATCCGCCCAAGTCATTTTTATCTATGGTCGACGGAATGGATCGACGACATAGATTTATATATCTATGTTCTACACGTTAGAACCGCCTGAATAATGGCGTTCCGCTCGGTAGCGGGCAGATTATACAACTTCTTTATTTCACGGTGAATCTTCCTTTTGATCCGCTGGCGGTCGGTGAAATCTTCTCCTAAGAAATCATATTGATGAAGGTACCCTAAATGATTTTCGTAGTTCATATACAAAAGTTCCGTGGCTGGGCCTTTGCGGGTTTGGGCCTGGAATTCCTTCAATTCCCAATCTTTCAGGTAATAACTGTATATGGGATTTTGATAGGTTGAAATGACAAAATCAATGTGGGGGGCGGAAAGGCTGAGTACAGTTTGCAATAGTTCGACGTGCTGGGCGTCGGTCATTTCGTAGCGGTACAAATCCCGGCTACTTTTCCGGCTGGCGCGCGGGTACGGTGGATCAAGATAAATTACGTATTTCTCCGATTCCTGGAAGGGGTACCGGCTTAAAAACTCGGTGGCGTCCTGTTGGAGTACTTCATAGCCGTATCCGTCTATCTGGTACCCGCGCCACTTTACAGAAACTTCGGGGTCAATGTCGTTGATCAGATTGTACAAGGCTGGGCGCTTGTACTGAAAAATGGCGCCACTTCCGGCGAACAATTCCATATATACACTATGCGGGCGGATTACATTTATAATATTGTGGAATACCCCTTGCCCGTTCTTTCCGCCTGGATAGGTTCTAAAAATCTGATTCTCTTTTTTCATTCTGGACCTTACAGTTATTTATGTCTATGTCGGCCGACCATGGCCAGCATAGACGAAGCTGACTAGCAAACCAGGTACCCAAGTTATTTTTATCTATGGTTTCCGGAGAATACAGCTGGCACAGTCAGTTCTATCTATGACCCCGGAAAAATAGACAGAAATAACTATAATGTCAAGAGCACAAAAAGCCCTGCCGAAAATCGGCGGGGCTTTATGATACGATACTTTAACTTCACTACACGCGGGAAAGGTGGACTTTACAGGTTGATAAGTTGCGCGAATGGGCCAATTCCGCAAACGTCCATTTGGTACGTTATACCGCTATTGGTCGGGTGCCTGAACTCCAACGTTCGGCGTATGTTGTCGGCCCAAAAATTATAGGCTAATACGGACATTTGCCCGCCTTTGATCCGGGCTTTTACCACATAGGTTTTATCGTAGTATTGCCTTACTTCCTCAGTGCCATTGGCCGTTTTGTTGATCCAGTTCCCGCCGTTGATCCTATAATCACAATAGTAATCGGTGCCGCCTACGGTTCGACCTCCCGTAACATTCCAGGCACGAAGGCCAAAATTAGGGAAGTCGGCCAGGAAGGCGGGAATGTCGTAGTAATTGCTCCCCTCGTTCACGTAGTTGGGGTACGTGGTCGGCGTGGATGACCCGCTAGGGTAAAAGCGATCCTTCCCGGACATATAAAAAGAAATGTCCAGGATTTTCGTTTTGTCCACTTTGGCCCGGCGCTTCAAACCCCACTCAATAGAAACGTTCCCGTACTCATGGGCCAGGAACGGCCATAATAAACTTAATTGCGGATTGTGGGCGGCTTTGTTGCTCCGCTCAAATACTCCGCTGGGTAGGTAGGTATTGTGCGCGTAGCCGGGTAGCCATTCGTTTACGTCGAATACAAAAAGGCCAGCCGCTTTACCCAATTTCTTTGATAGTCGCATTCGAAAAATTGCCTGTAGCATTTGCTTGGCGGTCTGGTCGGGTGCGTTCAGATAGATTCCTTCTACGATTAGGTTTGTTGCACTGTAATTATTACCTGGGTGGTAAATGCTGGTCGGCCACGTATTGCTATTGCTGGTAAGCATTCCTTCATGAGCCGCCCGGGACGCTTCCCCCAAATTGTAATTTACTCCACCGTGCCAGCGCGTGAAGTAGTTGGCGGCGAACAATGCCCCATCCGGTAGCCGCTCCATACACCGATCAATGAATACTTTCCAACTTGGGTGCAATTCGGGTAAATAGGCGTCGCCCTCTAACAATTCCCCCACAAACAAACCTATGTTCAAATCTAACCCATTGGCGGCGTTTAGTGCTTGCTGGGTAGTCATAGGCCCGCCCGGCCAGAATGCCAGGTTATAATTTCCGCCCGTCGTGGGTTGCCAGTTGTCCGGCCCCTGGCGGGCAAGGTTGAAAATATCCTGTATCCGGGGGACGTCCTGATAGGCCCGGCCCGGAAAGCGGGCGCGGAATGCGGCGGCTCCTCCGGCTTCGTCGTTGGCATCCAATAAGGAAAAGTGCGTGACTCCTTTATTGAAGGTGTGTTCAATACCCCTATCTTCCCGGTTTGGGCTTGCTTGGTGAAAATGGCCGCTCGGTAACGCAAAATTGCTACCTACTTCCATCCATTGCGGCAACTGGCTTGCAGGGTTGTAATTATCCGGTACCGGGTTGACGGTGTTAATTTGGGTTGCCATATTAATTTGAATTGGGTACGAATGCAAAAACGAACTGAGCGCCTACGTCGCCCTTATCAAAAAACTCTATTCCGTTCGGATCATAGTAGGGGTTACTTTGTTGCTCCGGTGTGGAAGCATGCTGTTCAAGGCTGACCAAACCGACTTTGATCGAATGCTTCAGAACGTGGCCGGGTAGGTTGGTTTGCCAGGGTTCATCAATCAAGCGGCCCGATTGCCTTACTACTTTTTCGCCTACGATGTAGTACCATTCATAACCCGGTGCCGGGCTGCGGGTGGATAAATCGGTAATACGCCAGTTGTTAGAACTGCCGGAAATTTCAAAGTTCGCCAGAGAGGCATAACCTCGAGAAAGGATTACCGGCGTGAAGTTGCCCGAAATACTACCAATCCCGGTCGACCCCCCGCTAGTACGATCGCCAGCGCTTACGGGAATATTGGGAAGCTGAACGACGGGCGGGCCAAGTGTACCGGCTTTGGCTTTATACTTTCGGATAAAGAAGTAAAGCAGGATTGCACCCACTATCCACAAAATGCGCTGCCGGTTGGCGGCGCTGCTTAGGTATTTTTCGAGTGCGTCCATTTCATTTATAATTCAGGCGTTTTTTATTTGACTCTGTACCAGTTTCCGGCTAAGTACTTGTACATAAGTATGAAGCCTTCGTACTGTGTCGATGAAGAAAAAACAATAGGATCGCCAAGAATAAAGCCACTCCCGGTGGTAATGTTGACGGTAATCGGTGAAGCGCTGTTATTGAAAAGCGCAACGTAAAATTCGTCTTTCTCCTGGGGGACTTCGGTAGGCGGAGAAATAACAAGATCGGTACTGGCTGTAAACGTTGCGCGGTACGATTTCCACACCTTCGGAACAAGGTTTGTCGGATTGGGAAGAATAACGGTTTCACTGGCTCCGCGTTTCTCATTTACAATCAATCCGCTTTCTTCGTCGATTTCGCGTAAAATGTTGATCCGTGAAATATCATTGTAAAGCCCCCCGCTTGCAAGTACTATTTTGTAGTTGTCCAGGATCGAAATATTATTACTGTATCCGGGATGAATAAAAAACTGATAATGTCCGGCTAAGTTGGGATTGGCTTGTACGATGTAATTCCGCTGTATGGTAAGGTTTCGTACCGGGCCGCTCCCGTCCGCTTTGCCTGTCGTAAGCTGATTGCCAAACGTTTCCGTAAGGTTGTTAACAAACCGATTCCCTTCTACAACACCCGTTACAACCGCCTGAATCCAAATAGAACCCAGTAGATTGTTATTCCCTAACTCATTGTGTGTAATGGTAATGAGCCGGGAAACGCCCCGGCCATCGTACCCGATTACAATACCGTAGTTCGTGTTTCCAATGATTTGGTTATTGTCTATTTCTACTTGTTCGGAGAGTTCAGAGTAAATTCCCGTATTGCAGTAAAAAATAGAATTGTGGCGTATGATGATATGTGACGCGACAAATTCAGAGGAAACGTCCCCTACTATATTGATCCCCTTCCCATTCAGGCCGTCTATCCAACACCGTTCGATTAACCCGTTTGAGGACTCCCCAAAGTCGGAGAACCCAACGGCGGTTATTTTGATCCCGTCGCCACTGAGAGCGGGCATATAAAGATCATGAATGTAAAAATCTTTCTGACTGCTTAGGAGAATCCCCGTTACCGTACCGGTTACGGTATTTGCTGACTTTTAATAAAAAAATCCGACAACTCGGTTCGATAGGTATTGTAGTACGTGGTGTTGTTGGGGATGTTATCGTTATTCCCATCCAGCAGGAACAAAGGCCCGTTCAGATTGTGGGTAATAAATCCCGACTTTTCGCGGCCCGCTCCCCGGATACGAAGCCCCGCCCCGCGTACGGTAGCGTTGACCTGTATTAGCGAGGACGTAATGAAGTACTTTCCAGGCGCGTAAATTTCCGCCCCTTTCGAGGATAGCGCAACCCAGTTGAGTAGTTTTTGCCATGCCTGGGTGTCGTCCGTCGTGCCGTTGCCCAATGCCCCGAACATTTCCGGCGTAACAATAGGGTTCTTTTTGTTGACATAATCTATGATTCCATCCATTGCCGTACGCACGTCGGCGGCACTGTACCCGGTTGTCCTGGCTCCCCGCGTGGGTATCTTGGATTGAATCAATGCGCGTACCGTGCTATCAGCGGGTACCATTTGGCCCAATGCCAGGAAGGGAAATAAAAGGAGAAATAAGAGCTTTTTCATTAGGCAGCGTCTTGGTTTTTTAGTTGGGTAGTGATTCCAGAAACGGAAGTTTCCAGCGTAGTGATTCGCGTGGTGTAGCCGTTTACCTGGGCTTGTAAGGCATCAAATTGGGCTTGGGTGGGTCCGGCTCCGGTTGGCATCTGTTTGTACATCAAGTACACGACGGCCAGGGCCAGCCCAAAAAGAAAAAGGTCGTTCGTTTTCATTTTTTACGGTTATTACGATTCCAGGTAATTGAACTGAACAGCGTTGTATAAATCAGCATGGCGAATACTTTCCAAATCGGGGCCTTTCCCTGAACCATTCTCACGGCTAACATGAAGTTGGATAAATGCCGGGCGTGGCGGTCGCCTAATTGATCCCGAAACAGGCCGTTTTCGTGTTCGTAGTCGTGTGGTATGGCTTCGTTTGATCCGGCTCCGTGCGGGTGAATGATCGGGTACAAGAGCCAGGGCGCACTAATAAAATCGGTTCGGTAGCCTTTCGGAATCGTGTATTCCCCTTGCGGGTGTGGGATTACGGCGGGGTCGCTGAGTGCCCACCAATCCGATTTTTCGCCGTACACCTTTTGAACTACGATCCTGGGAAAGCGTGTCATTCCTGGCTAGGTAGTTTCACCTTTAAAGGCCAATTAACGTACCTAAAAAAAGCGTTTATTTCGGCGGTATCCGAAGGGGTTACACTTCTATCAATGTACTTATTTACGAGCTGGTACTTTGAGTTTGGTAGGGTCTTGTTGCCCTCTTCGGCGGCTCTGGTAAGTACCGCTGAACGCAATTCGTAGTAGACATTTTGAACCATTATTTTTTGCACGGTATCCGCCGGATTGGGAGCCAGATAAGGCGCTCCGATGGGTCGCACGACTAGTGCGTTCACCCTGGGGATTTCCAAGGTAAATTCCTCCAAAGGAATGGTAACATCTTGCCCGGTCGCGGCCAGGGAAAGGAATAGCAGTAGAATTGAAAATAGCTTTTTCATGGAAATTACTGTAAAGTGGTAATTAGATTGCCAGAGTTGTCGATGGTGATTTTGTAGCGCTTGGTACCGTCCGGCGTTTTGAGTATTATTCCCGCTCCGGCTGTGGTGTGTTCGGTTCCGGCCTGAAATGTCGTTAAACCGGTAAACCGCCCCGTACCGTTCACATCCAATCCATACCCGGCATTAGTGGAAGTGCCTATACCAACGTTTCCAAAAAGCCGGGTAAAGGTGGTAGAAGAATTACCCAGTACGGTCGTATTGTTACCTAGCCCGGTGGCATCGTGACCAATTACAATTTGGTTGGTTTGTCCATCTGCGAGCGCTTTGGTATTGTAGCCTAAAAAAAGGGAATTGGCTGGATTGCTCAGTACGGTAGTCCCGTCGGCTATATACCTTCCCGCTTGTCTTCCTAAAAAAAGATTGTTGCCTCCGGTTGTGACAAAATAGCCCGCGTGTACGCCTAGAAACACATTATTGCTTCCGGTGGTGCTCGATAGCCCAGCCTGATAGCCTAGTACTATATTACTATTTCCGGTGGTGTTCGATAGCCCAGCATGATACCCTATAAAGGTGTTAGTGTTTCCGGTCGTGTTGGCGTTACCAGCTAAATAACCCAATACAGTATTGCCATTAAGATTCCCCCCCCCAAACCAACACGTAGCGAATTAATGTAGATATCCTGCGTAAAAGTCTTGACCCCCGTAAATGTCTGCGTTCCGGCGAGGGTCGCATAGTTGGAAACGTCGGGCGCGGGGCCGGTCGGCCCTTGTACGCCCTGCGGCCCCTGTATTCCCTGCGGCCCTTGCGGCCCCTGAATACCTTGCGCCCCGGTTGCCCCCTGCGGCCCGGCTACCCCCTGCGGGCCTTGTGGCCCTGGTACCCCGGTCAGTGTGTCGGCAAAATCCACTACCTGAAATATAGCCTGCCGGATACTAGCGGGCGTTACGACGCGCGGGCGGCTGTCGGGTAGTATTTTGGTAATGGTATCCTTTACGGCGGGCGCGGAAATTTGCGCCTGGGCGGTCAGGCTGCCAAAGAGTAGGGCGAGTATTACAAGGCGTTTCATATAGCAAAAGGTGATTGATTGAGGCGTTCAATCAGAGTGGCCGAATCTTCCTGTAAATCTTTGATTACGGCGGCTTGATGAACGACCAACTTATTAAGGGCGTCAAAGTCGGCGGCGGTGGGGTAGCCGGTGCCGGTCAGGGTGGCGGTTCGCCTGGATCGCAAAACCAGAAAGACGAACACGGCTATCAAAATAGTGTTAGGCTTCATCGGGCGCGGGGGTTACAGATTGGAATTTCTTTTTCAGGCTGCCAAGTTCCGCCGTCGCAATCGTGACAAATACCGGTATGATTCCGATTAACTCCATCGTATGCCCGGTTAGCTGGCTGGCATATTCTACCAGATTCCCGGCAATGAGTACAGCGGTATAGGCTAAAAGCTTGTATAGGTATTGGGTCAGGTACCCGTACTTGAACTCCCGTTTGATCAGGGCGCGCGTGATACCTAGCACAGCATCCAGCAAGACGATTCCAAAAATGATTTGGAATAAAACGAAGTGAGCGAAGGCAATCAAAATAAATTCTTTCATGGCTAATAGATTGGTATTGGTACTTGGTTGTTATCCGTCGACGCCTAAAATATCCCCTTGCCAGGGTTGGCAGCCCACGCCAGTAAACCGGCTTCGGTCGCGGGGAATACCTTTTTACTCGTTCGCTTGGCATCCCTGGCGGCGCTCTTGGGATTGCGCAAACTGCGCCTGCATTTCTTTGCAAGTTCTACGATCCCGCTGGCCTGTTGGGCGCGGTACTGAGCGACGCGGGCCAAACGTTCCATTTTAAAGGCGGCGTCCAATTTAATCGGCGCGTTTTGGGCGCGGCCTTTCTTGCCTTTCAGCTTCTTACCCTTCAATAGTTGTAGGGCTTGGGTAGCAAACTTGGTTTGCTGGTCGTCGGTCAATGCCCAAAAACTACCTTCCGATTCCGGAATTTCGAGCAACGGCCCAAAGTAAAAACGCGGGTTGGCGGCTACTTCGGCCAGTTCCTTTTTAAAGGTGTCGGCGCGTAGGGTACGCAATCCGTTTTTCACGAAGGTGTCGACGTCCTTTATTTTCTGGCGCTCGTAGGTACTGCGGGCGCTCTGGCCTTCCTTCACGCGGCGGCGTACGTAGGCTTGTAGCTTGGCGTTCGTGTCGTACTGCTGGGCAAATTCTAGAATGTCCTGTATTAAGGTGTCTTCGTCGCGGTTGCTTCCGGAAAACTCCTTTAACTCGGCGGCGGCTAGGTCAATGCCTTTGGCCGTTTTCTTGATCCAAAACCGGCGCAATCCGGGCGTTAGGTTGTTGGGGTCGCCAAACCGTTTAAAAGATTCCAGGCTAAACGTAGGTTGCAGGATGGCTATAAAGTCCTGAATGCTCTCATAGGGCATATCTTTCAAAACCGACTGCAAACGCTTCTGACTGGTACCCATTATTTTACGAGTTTGGTCATTAACAAATACGCGATGGCGCACCCACGCGGGGTACTTCCATTTGGCCGCTTTGCCGTATTTCCACGTAAAGTAGGCGGCGGCTACTCCGATTAGGTTTACTTGGGTCGTGAGGTTATTCATAGAAAAATTTTGGTTACGATGGCGGCGGCTATTACTAAGGTTTCGACTAGTACGACGTTTCCCCGGCGTTTGGCCCGCCGTTCCATGACAGAACGGCGGGCGGTTTCCTCTTTTAGTCCCTGCTGGGCGTCGTTTATTTCGGTTTCCTGGCGGCTGGTTTCCGCAATCAGGGTTTGAATTTTGGCATTCAACAAGCCGTTAATCTGGCGGGCTTCGTCGCATATTTTCAGTTCTTTGATGATCTGCGGCGTTAGGCTGGTCAACTGGCGGACTTCCGTAGGTGTCAAGGTATCCGGCTGCGCGGTAGCGTTCCAAGAGTGCGCGGGCGGCGCTGTCAGGGTCAGCAGGGCGGCTACTATACAGCTATCAAGTTTCGCATATTCAGTTATTAGCTGTTGATCGATGGATCTGATTTTATCAATATGGGCGGCGCGCTCGGCGGTCAATTCCTGGACGGCGTGGCGCGGCGCTCCTGGTATCGGCGGCAAAGTATCCGGCTCCAAACAGGATGATACTACCCAATAGCAACACGCTCCACGAAGTACCCTTTACATTCCATTTCATGCTTTGCGGGTGCTTTCTTCGGCCAGAAATTCAGTAACATTATGCACTACATCGGAAAAATAGTACCGGTATTCTCGGACGTCGCCGGGGTTCGTGATAAAGCACGTTTCCAGCAAAAAGCTACGTTCCGGGTTCAGATGCAACACGCCTAAACGGTTGTGTTGGCTCTGGCTTTCGTTCTTGGCTCCCCTGTCTTTTATCCGTAGGGCATCGGCAACGCTGGCGCTCAGTTTGGCGGCGGTCGGTTGGGGCTGCAAAAAGCGTGAGGTTTTATAAAATACCTCGGTGCCGGTGGCCTGGGGGCTGGCGGCGTTAAAATGCAAATCCAAAAGAACATCTTCAAAGTGAGCGATTTCCTTGATTTTGCTCCACGTTTCGGCGTTGGTGTTCGTTCTGGTCGACGTACACGTTGACGCCCCGTTCAATCAACCGCGTAGCGATGGCATTACGAAGTATTACGGCTTCGATGGCTTCGTCAAACCCTGGCACTTTGGCCCCGGTACCTATGCCGTTAACTACGGCGTGGCCTGCGGTTAGAATTACTTTTGCCATGGACTTCTAAGTTTAGCTCTTGATACTTGCGTTCGAGTTCGTTGTACTTTTTCGTCAAAATTTCGTGTTGCTCCATAAGCAGATTAAACCGCCCTTCCAAATGTTCCGCGTACTTTTTCCAGTTATCAGACACGATGTTGTCCGTTTCGGCATCGTTCTTTTTTTTGGAAAATATATACCGGATACCTTCCAGCGCGCCCCCGCCTATGGCAAAATCTAAAAGCCGTTCAAAGGCTGTGACTTTATCGGGCATATCATTGACGGCTTTCGTTTATGAGGTAGCCGCCCGCCAGGGCTAACAGGATCGCCCCGATTCCGGCAATGTTGGTTGTTACCTCACTCCTAAAAACCGGCTGGCCGTACGCCTGGGCTTCCTTCAATCGGCGGTTGGCGTTGTAGGGCCAGGATTAAAGGCGGCTTCGATGGCGTTCAGGTCGTTGGGATTTACCTGTATTTGCTGCCATAGCTGCGACTTCAAAAAGTTGCCCGGCCCGGCGTTGTACACGAACGAACCACGGCGTCAAATTGGGGAACCGTCAGGCGGATATTTTTCCCGTTCAGGTAGCTATTTAGGTACCCTCTTTAGTCGTACGTGGTACAATAAGAGTTGATCAGCCCTTTTTTTGTGATCTGCTGGCCGTACTGGATTTTACTACCGTCCTCGTAGAAGGTGCAACCGTACCCGATGGCGGGGCCGTTGGTGTCCTTATAGGCAGGGTTAAAAAGCTGTCAGGCTTGGAAAACAACGGCGCGTTTCTTCCAGGGCTATAAAATCAATTCCGCTTTGTGAGGTCGTTCCCATAGTATTTTAGTTTGCGTATACGCGGACGTCGGCCCGCTTAATATATCCGTCCGTGGGTACCCGATCCAGTTCCGATAAGTGACCAGAACGTACTGATTTCTACGCCCCCGCTTTTGGCTATGGTGTAGTACTTAAATTCAGTTTTGGTACCCAGCGGCAACGTCGTAACGGTTTGGCTGCTATCGCTGGCGGATAAGAGCGGAGTACGTCGGATGGTTTCGGCGGTGTAGCCTTTGCCGGTGGTGGCACCTCCCCCGGTGGGCGTGGTAGGGGCGGCATTGCCTTGCAGGATGGCTACAAACTTGGCGAAAACTTCGGGTTGGCGTCGTCGCTTATGTCCTGTATGAGTTCGCTTTTGTAAAGTGTCCGATAACTGGCTGTAACCTCAGACCAGACGTTGCCCCGGCAAACCCCGGCCAGATAGTAAAGCGTATCTTCATCGGTGCCGCCGTCGATGCCTAAAAATGAGAATCCCCACGGTCTGAGCGCTTGCCGGAATTGCAGCGCTATATTGGCGGGGTTGACCGCTCCCCCGTTGCCCGCTACGACTTTATCATATTCATTTTGGGCCAAACGCTTGCGGGCGCTGGATCGCAATAATAGATAGAGGGCATAGCAACCAAGACTTTACCGACGTTGGCGACGGTCTTTTTGTCTACTTGGCTGGCCAGGGCGCGGCGGCGGTTAAATTCTTCATAGACTGGCTTTTTGCTTGAATAGCTGCATCGGGTTTTTGACCGTGTTAAACTTGGAAATAGGGCAATGCGGCGCGGGGCTTCGTCAACGCCTTCCCTGGTCAACAGGCGGGCAAAAAATGCGTTATTGTCGTGGATTTCGGTTTGCAGTTGTAGCACTGCATCCGGGTTGTTTGTTACAAATTCGGTCAGGGCTTCAATTAGTTTTATGGTGTCCTCGGTACCTAGTACTTCATCGTAGGCGCGGCCAAAATCTTTCAAAAGTTGTAGTAAGTCCTTTTCCATTGGTTCCGTTGTGTAAGCGTTTTAAAAAGTACGTAGGTGTTTAGAGGTTGTTAAATCCGCCACTGGCGCGGGGAATCTGATTGATCACAACCGGCGCGGCGGTTTTATTCTTGATGGCTCCCAATGCAAATTCCTTAATCAGACTTTGGGCAAAATCATTGTTGCCGTCGCCGTCCGTCAAATCTTCCAGGATTTCAAAAAGCTTGTTTTGATTTTCTTCCAGCTTTTTGATTTTATCTTCCATTTCTTTCATACGGAATCTTGCATGAGTTCGGCGCGCATTTGTTCGCGCAAACTGCTTACACTTGAAAGCCCCCCGGCTTGCTGGGCGCGGCTCCGGCTTTGGTAAATTCAAAGTTGTTGCGCTCCGCTGGCCGCTGGCGTTGCGGTATACCGATAGGCGGTAGCTGTTGGGCGGCAGTAGTTCCAGGACGTTTTTAAAATGCTCCTGGGCGTGGCTGGGTCGGCGGTGGGGTTGTTGTCTTTTTCGCACTCGCTTACCTTACTGGTACCTTTCCATAGTTGCCAGAAAGCCATGTTTTCCTGTTTCAAAAAGTCGCTTGCTTGCTGTGTCGTATCCATGTTGCGTAGTAGGGGTAAAGTGATTTAGGAAAAGCAAGCCCGGTTTGGCGGGCTTGCTCTGGATGGATGGTAGCGGGCGGCTATACTTTGGCAATCTTGGCACTCAGGGCCATAGATTTTTGTACTCGCTCATTTTCTTGTTATAGTCCTTTTTGATGGACGCAACCTTTGAGAGGTACTTTTTCTTTTGCTCGGGGCTGGCCGTCAGCTTAGGTTTTTTCGGCAATTTGCCCATTTTTGGCTTGCGCATAATTTTGGAATTTAAGAGTTAAAAAAAAGTGATTCGTTGGGGGTTGGTGTGATTGCCCTGGCTACGGAATAGCCAGGGCGTTCACGGTTGGAAACTGGCCTAGTAGGGGCGGCGCTTACGCTTCCGGGCGTCGGGGGTTATTACCTAGCGGCGGCGGCGCGCCTTCGTTTTCTTACGGAAGAAGAAATACCAAACACCAAACCAATCATGGCGGCAATCAGCGGGTTATTGGTAATGAAACTGAACGGGTCGGAAATGAACTCATTAAAGTAGTCCATAATGCCTTTGGTGGCGGCGGTGCCGGTGCCGGTCGTTGTGGTCGTCGTAGCGCTTCCGCCTGTTTCGGATGCTCCGCTTACGCTTACCCGGATGGCGGCAATTTCGGCGTTCGTGGCTCCTACTCCTTTGATCGAGTACAGGTTTTGACGCTGAAAATGCTCGATTCCGGTTTCGTCTACAATGGCATCCTCTACGATGAAGCCGTCAGCGTCGACAAAATCCCAGTGGTTTTGTTGCTGAAAAGTTCCAGGTTCAAATCCGTTGAGATAGAAGCGTTACCGCTGTTGAGCCAGTTGCGCATGTCGCGCGTTAGGTACCGGTACTTTACATCACTGCCTACCAGTTCAGGCAAAAGCAGAATTTTGGGCTTGCTGGTTTCGGTGCTTTCACTGGCGGCGTAGACGTTGCCTACTCCGTTGTTTCCGGTGATGGTACCGACGTTGGTTAAAATTTTAATTTCGGCCATAGCTAATAGATTTTGAAATAGTGAAAAGTGAAAAATTGGGGGTTATTGGTTTGAAAATTATTTAGTTACGCTTTCGTTTTTTCTTCCGAAAAAATAGGAAGTAGGCAGCCACGGCAGCCAGGGCCAACAACGGTATATTATCCAGTAGGCCGCTGCTGCTGTTGCTGCGGTATTGGTTAGGGTCGTACGGAACGGAACCGTACGAAGGGTAATACTGCCGTTGCCTTTGATACCGCCCGGAAACAAGGCGGTCAGTAGGGGTACAGCAATGCCACTTATAGCGCTGCTAATCGTGGTGATTACGTTCCCGCTTTTGGGAGTGGTGCCGGCCTGGGCTTGCTGCGCGGCCTGACTGATTAGGATAGGGTCAACCCCATAGACTGAATACGGCATATTTATATGATTCTAGGGATTTTGATACTTTGGGAGAATTGAACCGGGAAGTTTAGCAACTCGGCTTTTACAAATCCGTTGAAGTTGAATTGTATCGTTTTACCCTGCACTAAATCCCGGATTTCGGGAATGATGCTGATTAGGTCGAGCAACTGAATATTTACAATAGCGTCGGCCTGGGTTTGTCCGCTGGGTTGATCCTGAATTTTTCGTACCGATACGCCCGGCCTACGGTGGCGGTGTTGATGCTTACGGTAGTTCGATAATATTAATATTCGTCGCCGTGCGGTTCCAAATTGAGGGGCAACAAAACGTTAGTTGGCCCTGGCCCAAACTTACCCGTAGTTGCTTGGGTAGTCCGGGCGTAACGTCCAGGTTACTGGCGGCGCGGGCTTTGCTCAGGACGTACGCCCCGGCTCCCACGGCCCCGGCTATCATCAAATCTTGATTGCTTATGCCTTTACGTTTCTTGCTCATAAGGATTCGACGGCTTGCTTGAATAAAAATCCTATGATCACGGTAGCGGCTATTTTGCCGTACTCTACTTTGGTGCTTGGGGTGCCCGGTGGGCGTGGCGTCGGTTCCCTGATGGCGCGGGGTCGCCGGGTGTGTTATGTACTGGTTTCCGTCGACGGCGTTTTTTTGCGAATTGTAAAGCCTGGGTAGGCTCGTACCCGCGTATGAGGGCGTCAACCAACTCACCGACTAGCAAGGCCAGGGGGTACCCTTTGGCGTAGGCATCCAGATTTTGCGTGACGGCTTTTATATAATTTATGTCCTCAACGCTTACCGTAGGGCTATCAATCAGGCGGGTATATTCCCGGCTCAGGATGGCGCGTAGGGTTTCCCAATCCTGGCCACTTCGGCCCAACGTAGGAGATAAGCCCACTATACGCGAAAACTTTGGAGTTGCGTTCCGTTTCGGTTTGCGTCAGGGTTTGGCCGGTGGGCGTGGTGGTGACAATCGGCGCGGGGTCGCTGGTGAGTCCCGGATCACTGTCAACAATTACGGCAGGATTCAGCGCGTAGGGATTGGGGTACAGTGGACTATTGACCGT